>NZ_JARNTV010000002.1 GCF_029433115.1 Sphingomonas sp. AOB5
CGGCGGCCGCGCGTGCCGGCCTGCGGGCGCTCGTCGGCACCGATCTTGCCGTCCTTGTTCGTGTCGCGCTTGGCGAAGCGGGCTTCGGCGTCGGCGATCATCTCGGCGCGGGTGACGATGCCATCCTTGTTGGTATCGGCACGCAGCAGGATGCCGCCGCCGCGCGGGGCCGGGGCGTCCTGTGCGGACTGGGCGGGGGACAGTGCATAGGCGCTGCCGCCGATGGTGAGCGACGCGGCGAGTGCCGCTGCGAACAATCGGGTCTTCAACGGGCGGGTATTCATTGGGGCTGAACTCCTGGCTTTTCTACGGCCGGGTTCTGCCCCGCCGTTGTTGCCTTTCTGTCGGATGCCTGTCGCAACCGTTTGTCAGCCGTTCAGGAAAGTGTCGCGAATTGTCGCAGGGAGAATGATCCTCCCCCGCAAGGGGGAGGTATCAGCCAAAGGCTGACGGAGGGGGAGGAGTCCCAACGCTGCGCAGTGATTCCGCCCCCTCCGTCGCGCTTCGCGCGCCACCTCCCCCTGGCGGGGGAGGATTTGGAACGAATCAGGCGAAGATCGCGACGGCCTGCATCGCCTCGGCGATCTGGTCGCCGGCGGCGTTCCACATCGTCATGCGCTGGCTCGAATAGCCGTCGCTTGCCCGATCCGCGACAGCATGGAGCAGCCACCAGCCGTCATCGGTCGTCGGGTTGGCCGTAGTGAAGTTGATCTGCCAGTTGAGCGAGCTGAGCGGCGCCTGCTGGCCTTCGATCAGCTTGAACGCGGCCGGGGGCAGGGCATCGCCGATGGCCATCAGCTCGGTCATCGGATGCAGGCCGTCGCGCTCTCGCAGTCGCGCCCAGCGGAGCCATTCGGCGGGGCCTTTGGCTTCCTTGGGATCGAAGAAATTGAAGTTGCCGGTGAAGAAGTCCTCCGGGCCGGTATAGAGCTTTGCGTCAGGCGCGGGCGGGGCGAGCGGCGCGCGGGCGGCCTGGTCATGGGCGATCCGGGACTGGAGCGCCGCCATGAAGATGAAGGTCGCGCGATAGCCAAGGCCGGCTTCGGAGACGATGTCCGACTGGATGAAGGCGGCGTTGCGGCCGCGGCGCAGCTTGGTGGCGGTGACAGTTACCTCGCCCGCCAGCGGACCGATGAACGCGACCTGCGCCGAACGCAGCGGCGGCAGGTCCGGCTCGATCGCCATCGCGGCTTCGAGCGCGAGCGCGGAGGACAGGCCGCCATAGGCCGTGCGGCCCTGAAGCCATCCGGCGGGAATCGCGGCGCGCATGCCCGTATCGGTGCGTTCGGCGGCGGCGAGGATCTGGGTGATGGAAGTCATGCGAGATACCGGTCACGAAGTTCGCGCTTCAGCACCTTGCCGATCGCGCTGCGGGGAAGCTCGTCGACCTTTTCCAGCGCGGTGAGGCGCTGGGTCTTGCCGACCTGGGCATTGAACCACTCGAGGATGGCGGGGGCGTCGCCATCGCCGGCATAGAAGCCGACCGGCGTCTCGCCCCATTGTTCGGACGGCACGCCGACCACGGCGCAGTCCTTTACCTGCGGGTGCCCGATCAGGATCGCCTCGAGGTCCGAGGGATAGATGTTGAACCCGCCTGAGATGATCATGTCCTTCTTGCGGTCCATGAGGATCAGGAACCCGTCCGGATCGAAGCGGCCGACATCGCCGTGGCGGATGAAGGCGTTGCCCTCCGCATCGTGCCATGTCGCGGAGCTCGTGGCGTCGCTGCGACCATGATAGCCGGACATCATCGCCGGGCTGCGGCCGACGACTTCGCCCGCCCCGCCGAGGCCGACTTCACAGCCATCCTCGTCTATCAGGCGGATGTCGTGACCCTCGACCGGGCGGCCGACCGTATGGAGCTTGTCCGGGAACATGTTGCACACCAGCACACAGGTGCCGCCGCCTTCGGTGAGGCCGTAATACTCGATCAGCGCGCCGGGCCAGCGGGCGATGATGTCGGCCTTCAGCGCTGGCGAGAAGGGCGCGCTGGTGCAGGATTTGAACTGGAAGCTCGACAGGTCGAAACTGTCGAAATCGGGCAGGGCCATGATCCGCTGATACTGGACCGGCACCAGCATCGCATGGGTGGCGCGATGCTTCTCGGCCATGATGACATAGGCGCGCGCATCGAATTTTGGCAGCAGCACCGCGGTGCCGCCCCAGGCGAGCGTGGGCAGGAAACTGACCAGGGTCGTGTTCGAATAGAGCGGGGTGGCGATCATCGTCACCGCTTCGGCAAAGCTCGGCGGGGCGCGGACGATATGCTGCCAGCGCATCGCGTGCGACTGGACGATGCCCTTGGGCGTGCCGGTGGTGCCCGAGGAATAGATGATGTTGAACGGATCACCGGGGGCAAGGATCACCGGGGCAGGGGTGGCGTCGCTCAGCCAGGCGGCGAAGGCTGGGCCGTCCAGAGCGATCTTGCGCGCGCCGGTCTCGATCCCGGCCGAGGCTGCGTCGTGGAACAGGATCGGGGCGGCGCAATCGGCGACCATCGCGGCGAGCTGTTCGGGGGTGGCGGAGGGCTGGAGCGGTGCTGCGACGCAGCCGGCCCGGATCGCGCCGAGGAACACCTGCGCATATTCGATCGAGCTGGCCGAGGCGATGGCGATGGCGCTGCCGCGGGGAATGCCGTCGCGCTGGAGGGCGGCTGCGACCCGATCCATGCCGCGATCCAGCTCGGCATAGGTCAGCCATTGATCGCCGCAGACGACGGCGGCCTTCTGCCCGCGCCCGGCGGCATGGGCACGGATCAGTTCCGGCAATGTCGCAAAGCTGTCCGTCAGGATCGTCTCGGCACTCATGATTTACATACCCTCACGAACCAACCGCTAGGCGAGCGCCATGCGGAATGCCATAACCAATGTTCGAAAAATATGGAGTGGGCATGACGGATCGGATGGATGGCTCGGTTGCGATCGTGACCGGCGGCGGAACCGGGATCGGCGCGGCGACGGTTCGGATGCTGGCGGCGCGGGGCGTGCGCTGCGTGATCAACTATGCGAGCAGCCGTGAGGATGCCGAGGCACTGGCGGGCGAGACCGGCGGGATCGCGGTTCAGGCCGATGTGGGCGACGATGCGGCGTGCCGGGAGCTTGCGGCGAAAGCGGTCGCGGCGTTCGGGCGGATCGACTTCCTGGTCAACAATGCGGGCAAGACCAAGTTCGCCAATCATGAGGATCTGGAGGCGCTGTCGGCCGACGACTTTCTCGACATATACCGGCTGAACACGGTGGGCGCGTTCCAGATGATCCGGGCCTGTGCCCCGGCGATGCGGGAGGGGCCGCACAGCGCGGTGGTCAACATCGCTTCGGTCGCGGGGATTTCCGGACATGGCTCGTCGGTGGCCTATGCGGCGTCGAAGGGCGCGCTGGTGACCATGACGCAGAGCCTGGCCCGGGTGCTGGCGCCGGCGATCCGGATCAACGCGGTGGCGCCGGCCTATGTCGGGACCGGGTGGTTCGAGAAACGGCTGGGTGCGGCGGGCTTTGCGGCGCTGAACGAGCGGATCGCGGCGGGTGTGCCGATGGCGCTGGCGACCATGGCCGACGACATCGCCGTCCATATCGTCCACCTGCTCGACCCCGCCAGCCGGTCACTGGTCGGCGAGGTCGTGCGGGTGGATGCCGGGGCGCATCTCGACATCGGTCAGTCGAGAAGGCCCGGGCGGGAGATCTAGGCCTTCGCGGTGCTCGCGGCGGTCTGGCCGAACAGGACGGCCTTCTGCTCGTCGGTGAGCGGCTTCTGATAGGCCTGGACTTCCTTGCCCTTCTCGTACGCGCGGATCGTGGCGGGGCGGGCGGCCACGGCTTCGAACCAGCGCTTCACATTGGGGAAGTCGTTCAGGTCCTGCTTGTGCGCCTCGTGCGGGACGATCCAGGGGTAGATCGCCATGTCGGCGACCGAATAATCGCTGCCCGCGACGAACTCGCGGCCTTCCAGACGGCGGTCGAGCACGCCGTAGAGGCGGTTGGTCTCGTTGGTGTAGCGGTTGATAGCGTACTCGACCTTTTCGGGCGCGTAGATGTTGAAATGGCCGTTCTGCCCGGCCATCGGGCCGAGGCCGCCCATCTGCCACATCAGCCATTGCAGGATATCGGTGCGCTCGCGCGGGGTCTCGCCGTAGAATTTGTTCGCCTTGAGCGCGAGATAGATCAGGATCGCGCCGCTTTCGAACACCGTCACCGGCTCGCCGCCATCGGCAGGCGCGCGGTCGATGATCGCGGGCATGCGGTTGTTCGGGCTGAACTTCAGGAAGTCGGGATCGAACTGCTCGCCCTTGCCGATATTGACGGGCTTGATCTCGTAATCGAGGCCGGCTTCCTCGAGGAACAGGGTGATCTTGTGGCCGTTCGGGGTGGGCCAATAGTAAAGCTCGATCATGGGGAACTCCTCCGTGGTGGCGCAGAAGTGGGTGGCTCCGTTTCGTTACGCAACCGGGCGCTTCGCTCTTTTTGTTGGCACTTCGGGCAACAGCCCTACGTGCGGGGCAGTAGTTTCCCTCTCACCCGGAAAAGAACGATCAGCAGCGCGGTAAAGGCGATGGTTGCTGCCACCACGAAATTGCCGCCCGAGAAGCCGTTGCGGGTGCCGATGGCCAGCGAATAGCCGAGCAACAGGGGCGCCATGATCGCGGCGACCGCGGCGAGACTCTGCATGCCCCCCTGAACCGCGCCCTGATGCGATGCGTCGACCGAGCGCGAAACCAGCGCGTTGATCGAAGGCTGGACGAAGCCCTGAAAGGCGCTGGGGATGATCAGCAGGAATACGATCCAGCCCTGGCTGGTGAAGGCGAAAGCGGTGAACACCAGTCCCGCGGCGATCATGCCGATCACCACCGTATTCTCCTCACCCCAGCGGGTGATCGCGCGGCCGGTGATCAGCGCCTGGACCA
Source organism: Sphingomonas sp. AOB5 (assembly GCF_029433115.1). Lineage (GTDB taxonomy): Bacteria > Pseudomonadota > Alphaproteobacteria > Sphingomonadales > Sphingomonadaceae > Sphingomonas. Next base: position 4,898 of record NZ_JARNTV010000002.1, read on the forward strand.
GCACCATCGCCACGCCCGAGGCGGTGAGCGAATAGCCGATCATCTTCGGGTTCCAGTCGAGCGCGATCTCGGCCCAGAAGGCCCAAGTGGCGGGATAGACCATGTGCGCGAACTGCCAGCAAAAGGCGGCAAGGATCAGCCAGCGCGCCGCGCCGGATTCGCTCACCAGCGGTCGGAACGCGCCGACGATATGCGCCTGCTTCCATTTGAACGGGCGGCGCTTCTCCGGCGTCATGGTCTCGGGCAAGGCGAAGATGATCCAGATCGCGTTGAGCCCGGCCAGCACCGCCGCGGCGATGAACGGTGCGCGCGGACCGAAATCGGCGAGCATGCCGCCGATGCCGGGACCGAGGATGAAGCCGCCGCCGAACGCCGCGCCCATCAGGCTGTAGACCTGTCCGCGCTTTTCGGACGGGGTCACGTCGGCAAGGACGGCGTTGGCCGGGCCATAGACCGCGCCGGCGAGGCCCGCGACGACACGGCCGAGGAACAGCCAGCCGACCGTGGGCGCGACCGCGAGCAGCGCATAATCGATCGAGAAGGCGATCATCGAAAAGAGGATCACCGGCCGCCGTCCGATGCTATCGCCAAGGCTGCCGACGATGGGCCCGGCGAAGAATTGCGCGGCGGCATAGGCGGCCAGCATCCAAACCCCGATCTCGGTCGCGGTGGCGAGCGTCACGCCGCTCAGCTCGACGATGAGGTTCGGGAGCACCGGCATGACGATGCCGAACCCGATCGAATCGATGAGGATCGCGGTCAGCACGATCGGCACGGCACGGTGGTGGAAAGTCATTCGGCCCCCTGTTCGGTGACGGTTCTAGCGGCGGTTTTGGCGGGCGAAAGTCACAAGAGTCACACTGGCTATGCGTGCGCGCACGAGGTGGGATCCTCATCGTCGCAGGAATGGGGTGTGGTCCTACCGGTCGGCTTGGAAGCAAGAGCGCCGTGCTCCGGCGAAGGCCGGAGCTTTGGCCGCGCGGTCCGCTGACTGCCAACGCTCCGGCCTTCGCCGGAGTACAGGGATTCTGGGAATTTGGAAACATATAGAGAACATCGCAGACTTCTCACCGGTAGGACAGCGGATTCTGCAGCAGGACGCGACGCACCCGCTTGACGTCCGCGCGAGCATACCGCATTTTCGAAACAACGAATTCAGGCCTATCGGGAGAGAGACATTGGCCACCGCACCCGAAATCGACGCACCGGCGAATCCGCTGGAGGCGTTCCGCACCGAAGCTCGCGACTGGCTGGCGGCGAATTTCTCGCCCGATCTGCGCGGCAAGGACAATTCCATGTCCGCGGTGGAAGGCCCCAATGACGACACGCCTGAACAGGCGGCGTGGAAGAAGGCGATGGGCGACAAGGGCTGGTCGGTGCCGACCTGGCCGAAGGAATATGGCGGTGGCGGGCTGAGCCGTGCCGAGGCGCGCGTGCTGCAGGAGGAAATGGCCAAGGTCGGGGCGTGGAACCCGATGGGCGGATCGATGGGCGTGATGATGTTCGGCCCGACCCTGCTGGAATATGGCAGCGAGGAGCAGAAGCAGGAACATATCCCGCCGATCGTCCGCGGCGAGCTGCGCTGGTGCCAGGGCTATTCCGAGCCGGGCGCGGGATCGGATCTCGCGTCCTTGCAGATGTTCGCCGAAGATGCCGGCGATCATTACATCGTCAACGGCCAGAAGACCTGGACCAGCGGCGGGCAATGGGCCGACAAATGCTTCGCGCTGGTTCGCACCGACAAGACCAAGAAGCATGAAGGTATCACCTTCCTGCTGATCGACATGACCTCGCCCGGCGTCGAGGTGAAGCCGATCCAGATGATCTCGGGCAGTTCGCCCTTCTGCGAGACCTTCTTCACCGATGTGAAAGTGCCCAAGGCCAATCGCGTCGGCCCGGAAGGGCAGGGTTGGACCATCGGCAAGCGCCTGCTTCAGCATGAGCGCAACAGCCTGGGCGGGGGCGGATCGAGCGCATCGCGACTGTTCGCGGGCACGCCGCTGTCGGCGCTGGCCAAGAAATATATCGGCGTCGATGCCGAGGGGCGGATCGCCGATGGCGAACTGCGCACCAAGATCATCCGGCACGAGATGGATATCCGCGCCTTCGCGCTGACGCTGCGGCGGGTTCAGCAGGATGCCAAGTCGAATTCGGGGCCGAGTGCGGCGACCTCGATCATGAAGAATGTCGGCGCGCGGATCATGCAGGAGCGATCCGAGCTGCTGATCGAGATCCGCGGCATGGCGGGACTCGGCTGGGAAGGCGAGGGCTTCGACGAGGACGCGTTGAAGGACACCCGCCACTGGCTCTTCGGCAAGGCGGTGTCGATCTATGGCGGATCGAGCGAGATCCAGAACAATGTGATCGCGAAGCGCATCCTGGGGATGCTGGATCATCAATAGGAACGTCACCCCAGCGCGGGCTGGGGTCTTTCGACACTAAGCGTGCGCTTGCCGCATGAGATCCCAGCTTTCGCTGGGATGACGGGGACAGAGAAATGGCCGTACTGACCGAAGAACAGACGATGCTCCGCGACATGGCGCGGGAGTGGGCGGACAATGAATCGCCTGTCACTGCATTCCGGGCGATGCGCGATGGCGCGCCGGCGGAAATGTTCGCCAGCGATGCGTGGCAGGCGCAGGCCGAGATGGGCTGGGCGGGCATATTGGTGCCCGAGGCGCATGGCGGCGTGGAAATGGGCTTCGTGTCGCTCGGCGCGGTGCTGGAGCAACTTGGGCGGACGCTGACCGCGACGCCGCTCGCCGCCACCTCAGCGGCGACTGCCGCCATCGTGCTGGGCGGGTCCGAGGCACAGAAGGCTGCATGGCTGCCGCGTATCGCATCGGGCGAAGTGATCGCCACGCTGGTGATCGACGAAGGCCCGCGCTTTGCGCCGGACAAGATCGCGGCCAGCGTTTCCGGCGGCAAGCTTAGCGGGACCAAGGAATTCGTGGCCGAAGGCGACAGCGCCGGGCTGTTCGTGGTGGCTGCTGCGGACGGCCTGTATCTGGTGGCGGGCGACGATGCGGGCGTATCGCGCGCGACGCGGCATCTGGCGGACTCGCGCAGCCATGCGCAGGTGACGTTCGATGGCGCTGCGGCCGAGAAGCTGGCCGAGGGCGGCGCGGACCTGCTGACGCAGGTGACCGATCGTGCCGCGGCCGCAACCTGTGCCGAAATGCTCGGCATGGCCGAGGCGGCGTTCGCGCAGACCAACGACTATCTCAAGACCCGCGTCCAGTTCGGACAGCTGCTGTCGAGCTTCCAGGCGCTGCAGCATCGCATGGCGAAGATGTTCACCGAGCTGGAGCTGATGCGTTCGGCGGTGGAAGGCGCGTTCGAGGCGATTGACGCTGGCCGGCCCGACGTGCCGCAGGCGGTGAGCCTGGCCAAGGCGATTGCGGGCGATACGCTGCATCTGGTGAGCCGCGAGATGATCCAGCTTCATGGCGGCATCGGGATGACCGACGAGCATGATGCGGGCTTCTATATCAAGCGTTCGCGGGTGCTCGAGACGATGTGGGGCAATGCCAGCTGGCACCGCGAGCGCTTTGCCCGGCTGGGCGGCTACTGAGCGTCTGATCCTTTCCCGATAGACTGATCCCCGGCGAAGGTCGGGGTCCAGATTGGCCAACGTTCGGCCACTGGACCCCGGCCTTCGCCGGGGAACGGCATTTTGCGGCCAAGGTTCCACCCAAAATGGTTGGATTCGAAAAACGGTTCGGGGCCGGTCCGGCCGTACCGATATATATGACATTCCTGCAACAGTTGAGAAACGTCCTGCTTTGCAACGGTTGTTATGCTTGACGGGCGCTGGGGAACCGGGCTTATTCGAGGATAGGGTATGGAGCCGCAAAGTGCTCCGGCCATGGTGGGAGAGAAGATGATGATGCGGTTTCGCCTTTTGACGGCCTGTGCTGTTCCGGCGTTCGTGATGGCGCTGGCTGCGCCTGCCTATGCGCAGGACGCGGCTCAGGATGATAGCAGCACCAACGAAGAGATCGTGGTGACGGCTCAGGGCCGTTCCGAAGTGCTTTCCGACGTTCCGATCGCCGTTTCGGCAGTGACCGCAGAGTCGCTGGAGCGGACCGGCGCGACCGATATTCGCCAGCTGAACCAGGTGGCACCGTCGCTGCTGGTCTCGTCGACCGGTTCGGAAGCGAACGGTTCGGCCCGTATCCGCGGCATCGGCACGGTGGGCGACAATCCGGGCCTCGAAAGCTCGGTCGCGACCTTCATCGACGGCGTGTACCGCTCGCGTTCGGGCATCGGCCTGAACGAACTGGGCGAGATCGAACGGATCGAAGTGCTGCGCGGCCCGCAGGGCACGCTGTTCGGCCGCAACGCTTCGGCGGGTCTGATCAACATCGTCAGCAAGTCGCCGTCCTTCACCTTCGGCGGCAAGGCCGAGGCGAGCTATGGCAACTATAATGCATGGCGCGGCCAGCTGGGCATCACCGGCCCGCTGAGCGAGACCGTCGCGGCGCGCCTCGACGCCGTCTATGTGAAGCGCGACGGCTTCTATGAGAATGTCGACGCTGCCGGCAATGTGATCGATCGCGTCAACGATCGCGATCGCTACTTCCTCCGCGGCCAGTTGCTGTTCCAGCCGAGCTCGGCACTCAGCGTCCGCCTGATCGGCGACTATACCAGCCGCAAGGAATCGTGCTGTGCCGCGGTCTATACCGGTCTGGCCGAGACCACCGATCCGACCCCGGGCGTTCCGGGCGACTATTCGACCGCCGCATCGAACCGCATCGTCGACGTGATGACCAGCCTGGGCTGGCGCAATCCGAGCGCGGGCAATCCGTACAGCCGCCGTATCGCGACCAACGCCAACCGTCCCTATGACGGCAAGACCACCGACTGGGGCATTTCGGGCCAGATCGATTATGATCTGGGCGATGTCACGATCACCTCGGTCACCGCCTATCGCGACTATAAGTCGGCAGCAGGCGGCGACGTGGACTATGGCAATGTCGACATCCTGTATCGCGCCGCGGACGGGCACAGCTATCGCCAGTTCCGCACCTTCACCCAGGAATTCCGCATCCAGGGCACGGCGTTCGAGGATCGCCTGAACTGGCTGATCGGCGGCTATTATGCCAACGAGAAGCTGCACGTTCAGGACAATCTGAAGTTCGGTGCGCAGTACGGTGCGTTCGCTTCGTGCCGTCTGGTCGCGACCGTCAGCCCGAATTCGCTGCTGCGTGATCCGACCCAGCCGGGCTGCCTTGGCACGACCCCGCAGGTCGCGCTGGGCGGTGCCACCGGCCGTCAGGCCTTCGGTGCGGCGCTGGGTGCTGCTGCTCCGATCTTCCTTGCCGGTCTCGACCGGTTGAGCACGGTCAACAATGTCGGCGACAATGACGCCAACTATTACCAGAAGAGCTCGAACTTCGCGATCTTCACCCACAACATCATCAAGTTCACCGATCGCGTGAGCCTGACGCTGGGTGGCCGCTACACCAGTGAGAGCAAGGACTTCAGCGCCACCTTCAACAACACCAACACCGCCTGCCCGACGCAGCGCGCGTTCTTCTCGCCCTATCTGACCGGTGGTGCGACCCCGCTTCCCGCGACGCTTCAGGGCCTTGCGGCGGGCGTGGTCAACCTGACCTGCCAGGGCAATACGTCGAGCAGCCTGAACGGCCTGAACCTCACCGACACGCGCGATGAGGATCAGTTCACCGGAACCGCGGTGCTGGCATGGAAGCCGACCGATCAGCTGCTGGTCTATGCCAGCTTCTCGAAGGGCTATAAGTCGGGCGGCTTCAACCTCGACCGTTCGGCGCTGGGCCTGCCGCAGTACGCCGAGAACGACGCTCGCAACATTGGCGGCCGTGGCGCCACCTTCGGCACCGCGAACCTCCAGTTCGACGCCGAGAAGGTCAACGCCTACGAAATCGGCTTCAAGTATAACGGCCGCAAGTTCAACCTGAACGTCGCCGCTTTCCGTCAGGATTTCAGCGACTTCCAGCTGAACACCTTCAACGGTTCGGTCTTCCTCGTCCAGAACGTCGCCGGTTGTAAAACGGCGCTGGGCCTGGCCGATCAGGATCCGTCGGCGACCACCGGCTCTTGCGCTCCGGGCGATATCAAGGCGGGCGTGATCTCGCAGGGTGTCGAACTCGAAGCGACCTTCTACCCCTCGAGCAACATCGCGATCTCGGCGGGCTATACCTACGCGCAGACCAAGTTCGCCGAGGATCTGGTGGGCCGCAACACCGGCTCGCCGCTCGATCCCGCGCTGTTCCTCCTGCCGGGCGACAATCTGTCGAACGCGCCGGAGCATGTCGTGACGACCTCGTTCGCCTGGACCCCGCGTCTTGGCAACAGCGGGTTCAGCGCCCTGTTCTACATCGATCAGCGCACCACGTCGGACTATAACACCGGCTCCGATCTGTTCCCCGAGAAGGAGCAGGACGGCTACACGGTGGTGAACGGACGCCTCGGCATCCGCGGTCCGGAAGAGAAGTGGGCCATCGAGATCTGGGGCCAGAACCTGTTCAACGAGAACTACCAGCAGGTGGCGTTCAACTCGCCGTTCCAGGGCGCGAACAGCCGGGCGCATATCACGTCGCCGGGCTTCGGATCGCCCAGCTTCGCGACGGCGAACCAGACCTTCTCGAGCTACCTGGCCGAGCCGCGGACCTACGGCATCACCGGCCGGTTCAAGTTCTGATCCGGTTGGCATGAAGAGGGCGCGGACCACGAGGTTCGCGCCCTTCTTCTTTTGGGCGTGACCATCCTTCCCCGCCAGGGGGAGGTGGCGCCGAAGGCGACGGAGGGGGAGGCACACGCCGGCCCGTTCGTCGCTTACCGCCCCCTCCGTCAGCTACGCTGACACCTCCCCCTGGCGGGGTAGGATCAAGGTATCGGGTTGGAGTAAGATGACCGAGCTTTCGCCAGACCAGCGCGACGCGGATGCGCGCGCCATTCGCCGCCGCGGGCTGACGCTGGCGCTGCTCACTTTGACCTATTTCTTCAGCTATATGGACCGGCAGATCCTCGCGATCCTGCAGGAGGACATCAAGCGCGACCTGATGCTGGTCGACTGGCAGCTCGGGCTGCTGGCGGGGCTGGCCTTTGCGATCTTCTATGCGACGCTCGGCATCCCGGTGGCCTGGCTGGCGGACCGGGCAAACCGCAAGGGGATCATCGCGATCAGCCTGGCGATCTGGAGCGCGATGACCGCGCTAGGCGGCTTGGCGCAGAGTTTCACCCATATGCTGCTGGCGCGGATCGGCGTGGGGATCGGTGAGGCGGGATCATCGCCGCCGAGCCATTCGATGATCGCCGATCTCTATCCGCCGGAGAAACGCGCCGGGGCGATGGGCATCTATTCGCTGGGCGTGGTGCTGGGCGCGGCGCTGGGGACGACCATCGGCGGGCTGGTGGCGCATCATTATGGCTGGCGGACGGCGATGTTCATCATCGGCCTGCCAGGCGTGGCGCTGGCGGTGATCGTCTGGCTGTTCATCGTCGAGCCGCGCCGGGGCCTGTCCGATCCGCAGCATGCCGCCGCCAGCGCGGCGCCGATGCCCCCGCTGCGCGACGGCTTCATCGCGATCCTGCGTACGCCCGCGGCACTCCATCTGGTGATGGCGGTCACCGTGACGTCGATGATCGGCTATGGCCTGACCGCGTTCGGGCCGAGCTACATGCAGCGCTCGCTGGGCTTCGACAAGGAACAGATCGCGCTCTACGTCGCGCTGCCCGCGGGCGTTTGCGGCGTGCTGTCGGCAGTGTTCGGGGGCAGGCTGGCGGACCGGTTCGCGCGGACGCGGGGGCTGTACATGCAGAGCATGATGGTGGCGGCGCTCAAGACGCTGGCGCTGCCCTTCACCTTTGCCTTCCTGATCTTCGACGAACCGGTGGCGGCGATCGGCAGCTATTTCCTCTATGTGCTGCTGGCCAACTCCTATCTCGGCCCGACCTTCGCGCTGATCCAGGGGCTGGCGCCGGTTCGGCAGCGGGCCTTGTGGGCGGCGATCACATTGCTGGTGATCAACCTGATCGGGCTGGGGCTGGGGCCGACTTTGGTCGGTACGATCAGCCATATGCTGAGGCCGTCGCTGGGTGCGGACTCGCTGCGCTGGGCGATGGTGATCTTTGCGGCGGCGACGCCCTGGGCGATCTTCCATTACTGGCGGGCGGGCGTGCTGCTCAGGCAGGGTTAAGGCGCGCGGGCGCTTTCTGCCTGCATGACAATGACTTCGATCCTGCTCGCCGCGCTTGCCGCAACCACGCCCATCCAGTCGGGCGTTCCCGACAATTGCTCGCTGACCGTCGCGTTCGGCAGCTATGCCATGGGCATCGACCAGCCGACGCTGGCACGTACCGAGCGGCTGCTTCGCCGCGATGCGGGCGTGCGGCGTACCACCAGCCATCGCTGGGGCCGCGAAGGCGAAGTGACCCTGTGCGTGATCACCAAACGCGCGAGCGATGCGCGCCGCCTGTTCCAGCGGATCAAGACGACCCTGCCGCGCAATCCGCGCGGTCCGGTGACGCTGGAGACGAAGAGCGGGCTTAAGTTCACGATGTCCAACCCGCCACGTTGAAGCGATGGCGTGCGGGATGGGCGCGATATAGGTTGCGCATATGGGACTCGGGGGTGGACGCTTCTGGATCGTAACGGCGCTGAGCCTGTCGGCATGCGGAACCGCACAGCCGCAGGGCAATGAGGCCGTAGTTCAGAACGCGACCGCCGCCGTGCAGCCGCCGGCCGAGCATTTCACCACCCGATGCTGGGCGGCAGGCAAGTCGCTGGAGCAGGACGCGAAGGGGCTGAACGTGCGCGCGGAGCCCGATGCAGCGTCGGCGATCCTCGGGGTGCTTCAGTCGGTCGTGGACCCGGAAAGCCATCGCTGGCCCGGGCCGCCTGAATATTACGGGCCGGGCTTTCGGATCGTCGATGTGCGCGGCGACTGGGTGAAGATCGACGGCACCGATCCGCTATCCGACGGCTTGGGCGACGATATTCCCAATTATACCGGCCCCGGCTGGGTGCATTCGCGCGGCGTGGTTGCCGATCTGCAGCGGCCGGGCGAGGCGATCGACGGGCCGGCGCGGGCCGGACCCGAGGAGAGCGCAGCGGTGATCGATGCCGATGGCGCGCTGAATGCCTATGGAGATCACGACGCAAAGCTGATCGATTGCCGCGGCGAATGGGTCCAGATCGATTATCGCGTGACGTCGCGGCGCGATGCAGCGGGCAAATGGATCGACCTGACACCCGCCGAGCTGGCCAAGGTTGCGCCGACGCGAGGCTGGCTGCGCAGCTATCCCTTCCGCACCAATATTACCTGCGAGAGCGGTGCGCTCAAATGCTTGCCCGACGGCAGCGTGAACTGGAACGCGACCTTCGGCTACGAGTGATCAGAGCGTGAGCACGCGATCGTCGAACAGGCCGTACGCCAGCGTCGAGGCATAGAAGGCCACCGCCTTTTCGCGCGGCATAGTGCTGGCCCATTTGCGCATGTCGAACGCGGCGTTCTGCATCGCCATCATCGCCTGTGACGCGACCAGCGGATCGATCGCGCGGATCGATCCTTCGGCGATCCCGTCCGACAGCATGCCGGCATAGCGGCGGGCGATGCGGTTCGACCGGTCGATCATCGTCGAGCGCTCGCGCGGGGGCAGGCCGGACAGCGCGGTGGTGCGCAACAGCGGGCCGCGTTCGGAGAACTGCACGTCGAGCAGGGTGGCGATGGTGTTTTCCAGCCGCTGCCAGTGTGATCCGCCGCGTTCCTCGGCCAGCTTCTGAGCATCGGCGATAATATCGAAGCTGCGCTTGTAGCAGGCGATGACCAGCTCGTCCTTGGCATCGAGATGGTGGTAGAAGCTGCCCTTGGTGACGTTCAACTCGCTGGCGATCTTCTGGACCGATGCGCCGCGATAGCCGAGTTCGTTGATCAGGCGCGTGGCGGCCAGCAGGAAGGCTTCGCGGCCCGGCTCCGGCTCGTCATGCTCGAGGTCGAGCAGATGCGGTTCCCACTGCGCGCCGGGGGCGGCGATGCCATGGGTGAAGACCTGGATCAGCCGGGCGAGGACGCGCGGATATTCGTCGATCTCGTACCGCGGCATCCAGGCGGTGAGCCAGAAGGTGTTTTCGAGCAGCACATGCGCGCGGGCGCCGCGCAGATCGGTTTCGGCGCGCGAACCGTCGCTGCCCCACAGATTGCGGGTCATGCGGAAGACGTCACGCCAGCCGGCCAGCAATTCGCGCTTCAGATCGCCGTCCATCGCGCGAAGATCGGAGAGGATGGCGAGCGCCTTTTCCTCGCCGCGCTGAATCGCCGCGAGCCGTTCGAAGTTGATCGTCAGATAGCGGGCGACGCGGGCTTCCGGCGTCGGTTCTCGCATCGCGTCGGTCAGCATCTCGCGCAACTTGTCGAGCGTCTGTTCGAACGCAGCGGCGGCAAGGTCTTCCTTGCGCTTGAAATAATAAGTGACCGAAGTCGTGTTCAGTCCGACGCGGCGCGCGACATCGGCGAAGGTCATGCCTTTTGCGCTCTGCTCGTTGATCGCATCGGCGGCGGCGGCGAGGATCGCGTCGCGCTTCGCCTGGAAGCGCTTGGTTCCCCCTTCCTGACCCTTTTCCTCTGCAATCTTGTCTGGCGCGTTCATCCGGCCAGTTTAGCCAATTCGGTGCGATCCAAAAGTGTTTTTTGGAATTTTGCGGGACACGATAAACCACGCATTTTCGTGGCCTGATGCCCTTTACCGAAAAACCGGTACGCTCTAAGCCCGATTCGAAACAGGATCAGGAGACGATGCCATGGACTTCACGCTGAACGAGCGCGAGACCTATTTCCGCGACCGCGTGAAAGCCTTCATCGACGCCAATATCCGTCCGCGCCAGCATGACTATCACGCCGAGGCCGAAAGCGGTGAGCGGTGGAAGGTCAACCGCGTCCTCGAAGAAGTGAAGGCCAAGGCCAAGGCGGAAGGGCTGTGGAATTTCTTTATGCCGCCGCATTCGGGCCAGACCCATGTCGACGACAGTTTCGAATTTCGCGGCGAGCAGCTGACCAACCTCGAATATGCGCTGTGCGCCGAGGAGATGGGCCGGATCGGCTGGGCGCCGGAGGTGTTCAACTGCTCTGCGCCGGACACCGGCAACATGGAGGTGTTCCACCGCTATGGCACCCGCGCGCAGAAGGGCCGTTGGCTGAAGCCGCTGATGGAAGGCGAGATCCGCTCGGCATTCCTGATGACCGAGCCGGCGGTGGCATCGTCGGACGCGACCAACATCCAGACCGCAATGGTTCGCGATGGCGATCATTATGTGATCAACGGCCGCAAATGGTGGTCCTCTGGCGTGGGCGATCCACGCTGCGCCGTCGCCATCGTGATGGGCAAGACCAACACCGAGGCCGCCAAACATGCCCAGCAGAGCATGATCCTGGTGCCGCTCGACACGCCGGGCGTGAAGATCGAGCGGATGCTTTCGGTCTATGGGTATGATCACGCGCCGCACGGCCATGGCGAGGTGGTGCTGGAGAATGTGCGCGTGCCGGCGGAGAATCTGCTGCTGGGCGAAGGCCGCGGTTTCGAGATCGCGCAGGGCCGTCTGGGGCCCGGCCGTATCCATCACTGCATGCGCACCATTGGCGTCGCCGAGGAAGCGATCGAGGCAATGGCCAAGCGGCTGCTGAGCCGCGTGGCGTTCGGCAAGCCGATCGCGTCGCATTCGGTGTGGGAACAGCGCATCGCCCGCGCACGCATCGATATCGAGATGACCCGCCTGCTGTGCCTGAAGGCCGCGGACATGATGGACAAGGCCGGCAACAAGGCGGCGCAGCTCGAGATCGCGATGATCAAGGTGCAGGCACCGCTGATGGCGCTGCAGATCCTGGACGATGCGATCCAGGCGCATGGCGGCGGCGGCGTTTCGGGCGATTTCGAGCTGGCGCACAATTGGGCGAGCGTGCGTACGCTGCGCTTCGCCGATGGTCCGGACGAGGTCCACAACCGCGCGATCGCCCGCAACGAGTTCGGCAAATATCACGACTTCAAGGCGGACCGGGTGTCGTCGGGGGATGTCGGGGTTTCGCGCTGAACCACCACGTCACCCCGGCGAAAGCCGGGGTCTCGAGCCACGAGCGCCGCGCTTGCGGCACTAGATCCCGGCTTTCGCCGGGATGACGGAGTAAGGAATGAAAGCCGCAGTCCTTCGAGAAGCGAAGCAGCCGCTGGAAATCACCGAGGTCGTGCTCGGCGAGCCCGGCCCGCGCGAGGTGGTGATCCGTACCGCGGCGGCGGGTGTGTGCCGGTCCGACCTGCACTTCGCCGACGGGGCATGGCCGCATCCCGTTCCGACCGTGCTGGGGCACGAGGCCTCGGGCATTGTCGAGCGGGTGGGGAGCGATGTGACGCGGCTGAAGCCGGGCGATCATGTCATCACCTTCTTCACCGTGTTCTGCGGCAGCTGCGAGTTCTGTGTTAGCGGGCGACCGTCTTTGTGCGTCGATCCCTCGACCCGGCGCCCGGCCGACGCCGATCCGCGGCTGAGCCTGCCCGACGGCACGGCGGTGGCGCAGTTCATCAACCTGTCGTCCTTCGCCGAGCAGATGCTGGTGCACGAGAATGCGTGTGTCGCGATCGATAAGGCGATGCCGCTGGATCGCGCTGCGCTGCTGGGCTGTGCGGTCATTACCGGGGCGGGTGCGATCTTCCACGACAGCAAGGTCCAGCCGGGCGAGAGCGTGGCGGTGATCGGTGCGGGCGGCATTGGCCTAAGCGCGATCAACGCGGCGAAGATCGCTGGCGCGGGCATGATCATTGCCATCGATCCGGTGCCGGAGAAGCGCGAACTGGCGACGAAGATGGGCGCGACCCATGTCATCGATGCGGGCGCGGACGATGTCGCCAAGCAGGTGATGAAGCTGACCGGCGGCGGCGCACATTATGCCATCGAGGCGGTGGGCCGTTCGAACACCGCGGAGCTCGCATGGAACATCCTGCGCCGGGGCGGTACCGCGACCATTCTGGGCATGATCGCGCCGGGCAACACGGTGAACCTGCCCGGGCCGACCTTCCTGAGCGGCAAGAAGATCCAGGGCTCGTCGCTGGGATCCACACGCTTTCCGATCGACATGCCGCGGCTGGTGAAGATGTATCTCGACGGGCTGCTCGATCTCGACACGATGGTGGCCGAGCGGATCGCGCTGGAGGACGTCAACGACGCGCTGGAAAAGCTGCGCAAGGGAGACACCGCGCGTTCGGTGATCATCTTCCCGTGAGCGATCTGGACGAAGCGAAGCTAGGCGATTGGCTGGCGGCGAATGTCGCGGGCTTTGCCGGGCCGATCACCGTCGCGAAATTCCCCGGCGGGCAGAGCAATCCTACCTATCGCATCGACGCGGCAAGCGGATCGTACGTCCTGCGGCGCAAGCCGTTCGGGCCGATCCTGCCTTCCGCCCATGCGGTGGAGCGCGAGTACAAGCTGATCGCGGCGCTGTACCCGACCGGTTTTCCCGTCGCGAAGCCCTATGGGCTGTGCGAGGATGATGGGGTCATCGGTTCGGCCTTCTACATCATGGAGATGGTCGAGGGGCGGACGCTGTGGGACGGATCGCTGCCCGACATGGCCACGGCCGAGCGGACCGCGCATTACAATGCCATCGTCGATACGCTGGCGGCGCTGCATTCGATCGATGTCGAGGCGGTGGGGCTGGGCGATTATGGCAAGCCCGGCAATTATTTCGAGCGGCAGGTCGGCCGCTGGTCGAAGCAGTACAAGGCCAGCCAGACCGACGAGCTGCCCGAGATGGAGAAGCTGATCGAGTGGCTGCCGCGCACCGTGCCCGAGCAGACGCGGATGAGCATCGTCCATGGCGATTTCCGCATCGACAACATGATCTTCGATGCCGCCGGGCCGCGGGTGATCGCGGTGCTCGACTGGGAGCTTTCGACGCTGGGCGATCCGCTGGCGGACTTCTCCTATTTCCTGATGAGCTGGGTGACCCAGCCCGAGGGGCGCAGCGGCGTGATGGGGCTGACCGGTCCCGAGACCGGCATTCCCACCATCGAGGAGATCGTGGCGCGATATTGCGCGGCGACGGGGCGTGACGGCGTGCCCGATCTCGACTGGTATTTCTCGTACAATCTCTTCCGGCTGGCGGGGATCGTGCAGGGGATCAAGAAGCGGATGATCGACGGCAATGCGTCGAGCGATCAGGCCGCGGCGACCGTGGCGCGGATGCCGGGGCTGGTGGCGGCGGCATGGGCGTTCGCGGTGAAGGCCGGGGCGAAATGAACCTGTTCGACCTGAGCGGAAAGGTCGCGGTCATCACCGGATCGACCAAGGGCATCGGCAAGGCCGCGGCCGAGGCGCTGGCCGAACATGGCGCGAAGGTCGTGATCTCCAGCCGCAAGCAGGATGCGTGCGACGAAGTGGCCGCCGAGATAAACGCGCGGTTCGGCGATGGCACCGCCATCGCGATCGCGGCGAGCATTTCGGACAAGGATGCGCTGCAGGCATTGGTCGACGAAACGCGGGCGCTGTTCGGGCGGATCGATATCCTCGTCTGCAATGCGGCTTCCAATCCCTATTACGGGCCGCTCGCCGGGATCAGCGACGATCAGTTCCGCAAGATCCTCGACAATAATATCCTCGCCAATCACTGGCTGGTGCAGATGATCGCGCCCGAGATGCGCGAGCGGCGCGATGGTTCGATCATCATCGTCTCGTCGATCGGCGGGCTGCGCGGATCGCCGATGATCGGGGCGTACAACGTCTCCAAGGCAGCCGACATGCAGCTTGCGCGCAACCTCGCGGTCGAGCTGGGGCCGGACAATGTGCGGGTGAATTGCATCGCGCCGGGAGTGATCAAGACCGATTTCGCCCGCGCGCTGTGGGAAGATCCGGACCGGGTGAAGGCGATGCATTCGGTGCTGCCGCTGCGCCGCTTTGGCGAGGTCGAGGACGTGGCCGGCGCGGTGGTGTTCCTCGCCAGCCGCGCTGGCGCCTATATCACGGGGCAGTCGATCGTGATCGACGGAGGGACGACGATATGACGCGGTTCACGGGAAAATCGATCATCGTCACCGGCGCGGGATCGGGCATCGGGCGCGCCACCGCGACGCTGTTCGCGGCGGAAGGCGGGCAGGTGATTGCCGCGGACCAGAGCGACGGCGTGCATGCGACGGTGGAGGCGATCAAAAGGGCGGGGGGCACCGCCATCGCCGTGCAGATGGACGCCGGTGCCGAGCGCGATGTCGAGGATGTGGTGGCGCTGGCGGTAGCCGAATTCGGCGGGCTGAACGTGTTCTACGCCAATGCCGGGATTTCGGGCGGGATCGAGGGGCTGTTCGACAGTTCGGTCGAGCTGTGGACCGAAGTGCTGCGGGTGAACCTGATCGGTCCCTTCCTGGCGATCAAGCATGCAGCACCGAAGATCGTCGAGCGCGGCAAGGGGGCGATCATCTGTACCGCGAGCGTGGCCGGGCTGCGTTCGGGCGCGGGCGGGCCGGCCTACTCCGCATCCAAGGCGGGCGTGATCAACCTGGTCCAGACCAGCGCGCAGCAGCTTGCGGGATCGAATGTTCGCGTCAACGCGATCTGCCCCGGTTTGATCGAGACCGGCATGACGCATCGCGCGTTCGACTATGCCCGCGAAAAGGGCGTCGAGGACAAGATCGGGCGGCTGAACCCGCTGCGCCGCGGTGGCGTGCCCGAGGAGATCGCCCGCGTGGCGCTGTTCCTCGCGTCCGATGAAGCCAGCTATGTCAACGGACAGGCTTGGGTGGTCGATGGCGGGCTTTCGACCAGCCATCCGGTGACGCGCCAGGAATTCGGCAAGACCGCGTTCTGATCGCAGCCCCCCTTGGATGAGGGGTTCCGGTTGACTTGGCATCGGTGCCGCTACAGCCTCTCCATATAGTCGAGAGGAGAGGGTACCATGTCGTTCCTGCTGCGATCCCTGCTTGTGGTTTTGTGCCTGCTGCCAGTTCCGGCGCTGGCGCAGGATTATGCCAATGACGAAGTCGTGGTGACCGGATCGCGGCGATCTTCAGGCTCCTTCGACGAATCCCGCCCGGTCATCGGGCTGCGCCGCCCCGCCGATTTCGCGATCCTGCAGGTGACCATCGTCGGCGATACGCGCGACCGCGAAGTGCGCCGGACCGAGATACTGGCGATGGTGCGCAGTGCGATCGATCTGGCGCCGAAGCATCAGGTGGAACTGGCGACCGGCGATGTGGTGGTCGAACCGCTGACGACGGACAATTATCGCAATCTGGGTTTCACCGGCGACGGCCGCCCGGATACCGATCGCGTGACGTTCCGGGTCAAGGTGAAGCTCGGCCCCAATGTCGATGGCGTTACGGCGCGCGAGCGGATCCGGAAGTTCCTGAAGGCCGTGCCTGCGGTCGGCCGCGCGGAGATCCGCGGCGGCGACAACGACCTGACGCTTTCGATTGTCGGGCCGGACAAGTTCCGCGGCGAGATCCTCGACATCATCGCGAAGGATTCCAAGGAAATCTCCGCCCGGTTGGGGCCGGATTACGGTGTCGAACTGCGAGGGCTGGATCGTCCAGTGGAGTGGAATCAGGTCGGGCTGACCGACGTGTTCCTGTACGTGCCGTACAATATGGTCGTTCGGCCCAAGTCGAACTGAGGGCGGCGGCGTTAGCGCCGCTGCCGCACAAGGCCTTCCTGCGCGACGCTGGCGACCAGCCGGCCGTCGCGCGTGAAGATGCGGCCGCGATTGAAGCCGCGCGAATGGCCAGACCATGGGCTGTCGGTGGTGTAGAGCAGCCATTCGTCGAACCGCATCGGCTCGTGGAACCAGATCGCATGGTCGAGGCTGGCGGTCTGGATATTGCCGGTCATCCAGCTGACGCCATGCGGCAGCATGCAGGTGCCCAGCAGCGTCATGTCGCTGGCATAGGCCAGCATGGCGCGGTGGATCGCCGGATCGTCGGGCAGCGGCGCGACGGCGCGGAACCAGCTATGCTGGACCGGCTCGGTCGGCGCGGGGCGGAACCAGTTGCGCGGCGAAACCGGCCGGATCTCGACCGGGCGGGCGCGCAGGAAGAAGCGGCGGAACTTCTCCGGCACCTGATCGCGCATTTCCTCGCGCAGCTCGCTTTCGGGGCGCAGCGTGTCGGGATCGGGAACGTCGGGCATCGCGTCCTGATGATGCAGCCCTTCCTCCGGCGCCTGGAAGCTGGCGGCCATGTTGAGGATCGGCTGGCCCTTTTGCATCGCGATCACCCGGCGGGTGGCGAAGCTGCGCCCCTCGAAATCGCGGACCACGCGGTAGATGATCGGATGATCCTCATCGCCCGGCCGCATGAAATAGGCGTGGAGCGAATGCGCCGCCTTGCCATCCTCGACCGAACGCTGCGCTGCCTGCAGCGCCTGGCCGATCACCTGACCGCCAAAGACGCGGCCGACCCCGCCGGGCTGGCGCGCACCGCGATAGAGATCGGTGTCGATCCGCTCGACATCGAGCAGTTCGCCGAGCTGACGGACCAGCCCTGCGGGATCGAGTGCGCGTTCGGGTGGGGTTGCGTCCATCAGTATCCTGCGGCCAGCGCCAGTTGGTTGGCGTGGAAATTGGTGTCGCCGAACATTTCGGCAAGGACGCGGGCGCGCTTCATGTAGAAACCGATGTCGAATTCGTCGGTCATGCCGATGCCGCCATGCATCTGCACGCCTTCCTGCACCGCGAGCGTGGTGGCAAGGCCGGTCATCGCCTTCGCGACCGAAACCGCCTCGCTCGCGTCCGCACCTGCATCGAGCAATTGCTGGGCCTTGAGCACGGCGGCGCGGGCGACTTCCATCTCGCTGTAGAGATGCGCGGCGCGGTGCTGCAGCGCCTGGAAGCTGCCGATCGGCACGCCGAACTGCTTGCGGTCCTTCAGATAGGCATAGGTCATGTCCGCCGCGCCACCCGCGACGCCGACCAGCTCGGCCGAAGCACCGGTGCGGCCCGCGGCGAGCAGGCGGTTGAGGATCGTGCCGCCCTGATCGACATCGCCGACCACCGCATCGGCATCGACTTCGACGCCATTCAGTTCGAGGCGGGCGGCAAGGCTGGCATCGGCGAGCCGCTGCGGATCGGCAGTGAGGCTGGCCGCGTCCTTCGACAGCGCGAACAGGGTGATGCCTTCCGCATCGCCGGCCGAACCGGCAGTGCGGGCGGCGACCAGGATCAGGTCGGCGACATGGCCATGCGTCACGAACTGCTTGGCGCCGGTCAGGCGGAAGCCGTTGCCGGCACGCTCGGCCTTCATCGCGATGGCGCCGTCATGCTTGCGGCCCTCGTCGATCGCCAGCGCGGCGACGGTATCTCCGGCGATGATGCCCGGGAAATATTGCTCGCGCACCGCGCTGCCCTTGAGGGCCTCTACCGCCGCCACCGCGGTGGTGAGGAAGGGGGAGGGGGAGAGGTTGCGTCCAATCTCCTCCAGCACGAGGCCGGCCTCGACATGGCCGAGGCCAAGGCCGCCATCGCCCTCGGGCACCAGCATGCCGGTGAAACCCAGTTCGGCGAACTGCTTCCACAGATCGCGGCTGAAGCCGGTGGCGTCGTCCGCATCGCGCAGCGCGCGCATATGGCTGACGGGCGCGTGTTCGGCGACGAAGTCCTTCGCGGTGTCGCGGAGCAGAGTCTGGTCGTCGGTGAGGTAGAGGGGCATTTCAGGTCTCCGTGTTCCGGCGAAGGCCGGAACGCTGGCTGTCGTGAGGCCGCGCTGGCCAACGCTCCGGCCTTCGCCGGAGCACGGGTCATGACGGGAGGTCGAGGATACGCTTGGCGATGATGTTCAGCTGGATCTCGCTCGTTCCGCCTTCGATCGAATTGGCTTTGGTGCGCAGCCAGGCGCGCGGCGCGGAGCCGTGGTTCGAGGCGTCGCTTTCCCATTCCAGCTTGTCGCTGCCGCCCGCGGCCATCAGCAGCTCGTGGCGCGACTTGTTCAGCTCGGTGCCGTAATATTTCATCATCGAGGGCTGGGCAGGATGCGCCTTCCCGGCCTTCAGCTCGTCGATGAACTTTTCGGAGCATGCGCCGAACGCCTTCGAACGCACGTCGAACAGCGCGATCTGTCCGCGCAGGATCGGGTCGACGCCCTTGCGCGCGGCTTCGATCAGCGGGTCGCCGCCCGAGCCGCCCAGACCGAAGCCCGAGATCATCTCGCGCTCATGGCCGAGCAGGAACTTGGCGACGTCCCAGCCCTTGTTCAGCGTGCCGAGCAGGTTGCCTTTGGGCACCTTCACATTGTCGAAGAAGGTCTCGCAGAAGGGCGAATAGCCGCTGATCAGCAGGATCGGCTTGGTCGATACACCTTCGCTGGCCATGTCGAACAGGAGGAAGCTGATGCCGGCCTGCTTGGTCGTCTTGTCGGTGCGGACGAGGCAGAAGATCCAGTCGGCTTCGTCGGCGTAGCTGGTCCACACCTTCTGGCCATTGACGACGAAGTGGTCGCCCGCGTCGTCCGCGCTGGTCTGGAGACCGGCGAGATCGGACCCGGCGTTGGGCTCGGAATAGCCCTGACACCAGCGGATTTCGCCGCGGGCGATCTTGGGCAGGTGATCGAGCTTCTGCTCCTCGGTGCCATATTTCAGCAGCGCCGGCCCGAGCATCGAGATGCCGAACGAGTTGAGCGGATTGCGGCATTTCAGCCGGGCCATTTCCTCGCGCAGGATCTTGGTTTCGGCTGCCGAGAGACCGCCGCCGCCATAGGCTGCGGGCCAATCCGGCACCGTCCAGCCGCGCGCGCCCATCCGGTCCATCCAGAGCTTCTGGTCGGGATGCGAGAAGTTCGGGTTGCGGCCGCCCCAGTTCGCATCCTTGTCGCTGCGGACGGGCTGGCGCATCGATTCCGGGCAATTGGCTTCGAGCCAGGCGCGGGTTTCGAGGCGGAATTGGTCGAGGTCTTCAGACATTTTCCACTCCATCGTCATCCCAGCGCAGGCTGGGATCTCGTGCCGCGAGCGATGCGCCCGCGGCCTGAGACCCCAGTTTTCGCTGGGGTGACGGGTCATTTTAGTTGAACCGCTCGCCCTTTTCGGCCTTTTCGCGGAGCAGGGGGGCGACTTCGAAGCCGTGCTTTTCCAGTCCGGCGACGATCTTCTTGAGGCCCTCGGTATCGGCCCAGAACATCGGGCCGCCGCGATAGACCGGCCAGCCGTAGCCGTAGATCCACACCACATCGATGTCCGACGCGCGCTGGGCCTTGCCTTCCGCCAGGATCAGCGCGCCTTCGTTGACCATGGTGTAGAGCGTGCGCTCGACAATCTCTTCGTCGGTGATCTCGTGCTGCGGGGTGCCGGTCTTCTCGCGGAAATCGGCGATGATCTCGGCGACGCGCGGGCTGGGCGAGGGGTTCCGCTTCTCGTCATAATCGTAGAAGCCCTTGCCGGTCTTCTGGCCCCAGCGGCCTTCGGCGGCGAGCGCGTCGCGGATATTCTCGATGCGGGTGGGATCGCGGTGCCAGCCGATATCGACGCCGGCGAGATCGCTCATCTGGAACGGACCCATCGGCATGCCGAACGCGACATGGACCTTGTCGATCTGCTCCGGCGTGGCGCCTTCGTGGAGCATCTTCATCGCTTCCATCTGGCGCGGGATCAGCATGCGATTGCCGATAAAGCCGTAGCAGACGCCCGCAACGACGGCGACTTTCTTTATCTTCTTGCTGATCGCCATCGCGGTGGCGAGCACATCGTCGGCGGTCTTGTCGCCGCGGACGATCTCCAGCAGCTTCATGACATTCGCCGGCGAGAAGAAGTGCATGCCGAGCACGTCCTGCGGCCGCGACGTGGCGGCTGCGATCTCGTTCACGTCGAGATAGGAGGTGTTCGACGCCAGGATCGCGCCGGGCTTGGCGATCTTGTCGAGACGGCCGAAGATCTCCTTCTTCACGTCCATATTCTCATAGACGGCCTCGATGATCAGGTCGCACTCGCCCAGATCGTCGAAGTTGAGCGTGGGCTTCAGCAGGCCCATCGCGCCTTCCACCTGCTGGGCGGTCATGCGGCCCTTGGCGGCAGTGGCTTCGTAATTCTTGCGGATCGTGCCGGTGCCGCGGTCGAGCGCTTCCTGTGCCATCTCGACGATGGTGACGGGGATGCCCGCCGACAGGAAGTTCATGGAAATGCCGCCGCCCATCGTGCCGGCGCCGATCACGCCGACGCGCTTCACGTCGCGCAGCGCGATGTCGTCGGCGATGCCGTCGATCTTGCTGGCCTTGCGCTCGGCGAAGAAGATGTGGCGCTGCGCAGCGGACTGGACACCCATCACCAGCTTCATGAAGCCGTTGCGCTCGAGCTTGACGCCCTCGGCATAGTCCATGCCGGTGGTCTTCTCGATCAGGTCGACAATGTCGGCCGGTGCCTCGAAGCCGCGGAAGCGCTTGGCGTTGGTCTTGCGGAAGGTTTCGAACAGCGCGGGATCGGCAGTCGCGGTCTTCTCGCTGGCACGGGGCAGAGGGCGCGTGGCTGCGACTTCATTGGCAAAGGCCACGGCATCGGCGAGCAGGCTGTCTTCGCCAGCGAGGCGATCGACCAGACCGGCATCCTTGGCCTTGCTGGCCGAAATCGGATCGCCCTTGGCGGCCATTTCGAGCGCGAGTTCGACGCCTGCAACGCGAGGCAGGCGCTGGGTGCCGCCTGCGCCGGGCAGGATGCCGAGCTTCACTTCGGGCAGACCGAACTTCGCCGAGGGGACGGCGATGCGATAGTGCGAGGCGAGCGCGACTTCGCAGCCGCCGCCCAGCGCCGTGCCGTGGATCGCGGCGATCACCGGCTTTTCCGAAGCCTCGATCTCGTCGACCAAAGCCGGGAGCAGCGGATCGACCGGCGGCTTGGTGAACTCGGTGATGTCGGCGCCCGCGAAGAAGGTGCGGCCGGCACAGTGGATCACCACCGCCTTCACGCTATCGTCTGCTGCGGCTTCGCGGATCCCGGCCTGGATGCCGAGGCGGACCGCGGCGCCGAGCGCGTTCACCGGCGGGTTATCCGAGGTGATGATCAGGACATCGCCCTGGCGGCTGGTAGTGATGGGGGAGGTCATTCTTCTCTCCATTTCGGGTTCGTCATGCGGCCTGGGCCGGGGGATGGTGGGGACAAATGGGCGTTCGCCGGAGGGCAGTCAGTCCGTCAACGCAGAATAAATCATCGTCTTGAGTTCCCGGCGGATCGGGAAGGTGGTGGACGGCGAGAATTGCGTCATGAAGACCATCGAGATCCGTTCGACCGGATCGACGAAGAAGGCCGTCGAGAACATACCGCCCCAGTAGAATTCGCCGTTGGAGCCGGGGATCAGGGTGCGCGCCACATTGGTGGTGATCGCGAAGCCCAGACCGAAGCCGACACCGGCATTGGTCGTCTCGCTGAACAAAGATTGCGACATGGTGGCGAGGTCCGAACCGCCGGGCAGGTGGTTGGTGGTCATCAGCTCGATCGTCTTGCGGCTGACGATGCGCACGCCGTCCAGCTCGCCCTGACTGAGCAGCATGGTGTTGAAGCGGTGATAGTCGAGCGCGGTCGAGACGAGGCCGCCGCCGCCAGAAACCTGGGTCGGCGGGGTCGCCCACAGGCTTTCCGCGCCGCGATCGAACATCACGCGGCCCTTGCCCGGCGCCAGCGTCCAGCAATCGGCGAGGCGATCGACCTTGTCGGCGGGCACCTGGAAGAAGGTGTCGCCCATGCCGAGCGGCTTGAAGATGCGTTCCTCGAAGAAGCGGGGCAGGGGCATGCCCGAGACACGTTCGACGACGAGGCCGAGCACGTCGGTGGAAACCGAATAGTTCCAGGCTTCTCCCGGCGAGAATTCGAGCGGGATCTGACCCAGCGCTCCGACGAACTCTTCGAGGGTGAGGTGGCCCCACCAATTCTCGATCTTGCCCGCGCGATAGGCGGCATCGACGTTCGAGCGGTTCTGGAAGCTGTAGGTCAGGCCCGAAGTGTGGCGGAGCAGATCGATCATCCGCATCGGCTCGGCGGTCGGCTTGGTCGCGAACGGAACGCCCGCACCGCCGCCATTATAGACGCCGAGGCCCTTGAATTCGGGCAGGACGTGATGGACCGGCGTATCGAGGCTGACCCGCGATTCCTCGACCAGCATCATGAAGGCGAGGCTGGTGACCGGCTTGGTCATCGAAGCGATGCGGAACAGGGTGGAGTCGTTCACATCGGCACCGCCTTCGCGCGCGGCACCCTGACTTGAGAAATGGACGATCTCGCCATTGCGGGCGATCAGCAGCTGGGCGTGGGGCAGCTTTCCCGAATCGAGATAGGTCGCCTTGATGAACGCATCGATACGGGCGAGGCGCGCCGCGTCGAACCCCTGTGATTCCGGCTTCGCGACCTTCATGCCCACTCCATACCCTAAACTCGAATCTTGTCCGATGCGTTTCCGCGCCCGTCGCATCCCCTATTGCCTTGAGTGCGGCTTGAATCAACACTAGTTCGATAAGGAATCAGAAAGCGCGGGGCAAACCCGACATTCTACAAATGGAGTGATGCCGCCTTGTCGAACGATCCGATCGTGCCGCTGGACCCTGCCTGGCCCAAGGCTTCCCTAGCGGCAGTCCAGGCCGCGATGACCGCGCCGGGCGCCAAGTTCGAGATGGACACCGTCGAGATTCGCGGGGTGCCGACGCGGGTGTGGAAGAATGCGCCCCCCTCGTTGCGGGTGCTGGCGCAGCTGGTGCGGGCCTATGGCGCGCGCGAATTCACCATCTATGAGGATGAGCGCGTCACCTATGACGCCAATTATCGCGCGGTGAGCCATCTGGCGCACAAGCTGCGCGAGATGGGCGTGGCCAAGGGCGACCGCGTCGCGCTGGCGATGCGCAACCTGCCCGAATGGCCGGTGATCTATTTCGCCGGGGTGAGCATCGGCGCGATCGTGGTGCCGCTCAACGCATGGTGGACCGGCGGCGAGCTGGAATACGCCATGAAGGATTCGGGCGCGAAGGTCCTCTTCGTCGATGGCGAGCGGCACGAGCGGCTGAAGGATTGCTACGAGCGCATGCCCGATCTGGAGCGCGTCGTGGTGGCGCGCGGCAAGACCGAGATCGTTGCGCCGGCCAGCCGGCTGGAAGTGCTGATCGGTGTCACGAAGGACTGGGCGACGCTGGAGGATATCGGCTTCCCCGACGCCGATGTTGCGCCGGACGACGATGCGACGATCTTCTACACCAGCGGCACGACTGGGAATCCCAAGGGCGCGCTGGGCACGCACCGCAATTTCGTGACCAACATCATGTCGAGCGGGTACAGCGCGGGCAGGGCGATGCTGCGCCGGGGCGAGATGCCGCCCGAAATGCCCGATCACAAGACCACGCTGCTGGTGATCCCGCTGTTCCACGTCACCGCGTGCAGCGCGGCGATGATGACGCTGATCGCGGCGGGCGGCACCATCGTGTTCATGCGGCGCTGGGATCCGGTTCTGGCGATGGAGCTGATCCAGCGCGAGAAGATCAACATGACCGGCGGCGTACCGACGATCGCGTGGCAGCTGCTCGAGCATCCCGACCGGGCGAAATACGATCTCTCGTCGCTGGAGAGCATCTCCTATGGCGGCGCGCCGTCCGCGCCGGAGCTGGTCAAGCGCATCTATGCCGAGTTCGGCGCATTGCCCGGCAATGGCTGGGGCATGACCGAAACGACCGCGACGGTGACCCAGCATTCGGGCGAGGATTACCTGACCCGGCCGACCAGCGCGGGCGTGCCGGTGGCGGTGGCCGACCTGAAGATCATGGACGTCGAGGCCAAGGACGAGCTGCCCGTCGGCGAAGTCGGCGAACTGTGGGCGCGCGGGCCGATGATCGTGAAGGGCTATTGGAACAAGCCCGAGGCGAGCGCCGAGACCTTCGTCAACGGATGGGTGCGCACCGGCGATCTGGCGCGGGTGGACGAGGAAGGCTTCCTCTACATCGTCGACCGGGCCAAGGACATCATCATCCGCGGCGGCGAGAATATCTACTCGATCGAGGTCGAGGACGTGCTCTACGCCCATCCGGCGGTGACCGATGCGGCGCTGGTCGGCATCCCGCACCGCTCGCTGGGCGAGGAGCCTGCCGCAGTGGTCCACCTCGCCCCCGGCACCAGCGCGACCGAAGCCGAATTGCAGGACTGGGTCCGTGCGCGGCTGGCCGGCTTCAAGGTGCCGGTGCGGGTGCTGTTCTCGAAGGACACGCTGCCGCGCAACGCCAACGGCAAGATCCTGAAGAAGGATTTGAAGGCGCTGTTCGGCGAGGAAGCTGCGGTTTAGGCTTCGCCGCGCAGTTCCTCCGGGCTGGTCTGCAGCGCACGTTCCATGTCGGTCGAGGGGCCGACGCGGGCGCTGCGCTTGCCGCCTGCCGGGCGCGGGAAGATCGTGTCGATACGGTTCTTCAGCGCCGCCTCGAACTCCTCGTGATTGCGCACGCGCGGGCGCGACACGGTGATGTCCTGGACGATGGCCAGCTTGATCCGCTCGACCGCATCGTCGCTCAGCACATTGGCGGCGACGAGCTCGGTGCAGAGCTGCGACAGGCCGACCATCGTCGCCTGGGCGCGCAGGCCGATATATTCGAGGCTCTCGTGCAGGCGCAGCGCCTGCTCGCGTTCATTGTGGTCCACGCTTCATACTCCAGTCACTGGCCGGGGCCTGCGTCCGGAGATGCAAGTCAACGGCTGATGACTTGGCGCTAGGCGCGAATCGTTTCGCTACTATGTCTGTGGCGGATCAGCCGGGAAACAACATCTGCTCTGCGGCATCCTCGGGCACGATCAGCCGTGCGCTGAGGAGCGGTTCGTGACTGTCGCGGCGGTCGAAACGGACAAGGTCCTCGACGATCAGCGGATGCGATTTCAGCCCGGCCTGGAAGCGGAGCGACTGCGCGATATCGTCGCCCGCGACGAGGAAGCAGGCGGTCTGGCAGGTCGGGCGGAATCCGCTGCCCGCCGGATCGATGAAGCCGCCGAACTCGGTGAAGCGGCGCTCGATCGCCGAGTTCTCGATCATGAAGCTGTCGAGCAGGTTCGGCGCGACATGCGGGGCGAGGGCGAGGATCAGCAGCAGGCGCGCCTCGTCGGCCAAGCACAGGCGCGCGACGATTCCGGCATAGCCCGGCGCGGCTTCCACCAATGGCGGCGCGGGCGGCAGGTCGATCGCGACCGCCTCTCCATAGGCGTTGAGGCGGCTGCCGATACAAGCCTCCAGCCAGTCCAGTTCGGCCTTGATCACATCGGCATTGTTCACTTCGTCTTCCCCCCGTCGGTATCGGCAATCACAGAGTGCGGCGCCAGCAGGCCCGCCGGGCGAACGTGTCGCATCCTCGCCCCTCCTTAACCGGCAATGCGACGATGCGATGTTCCTTGAACTTATGCCAGCGGTTCGACGGTCGGACTCCTCATTGTCCGTCTCCCTTCCGATTGTGGCGGTGTTTGATATCGTTGGATGGCGAATACTGCGGGGGAAGTCATGCGGAAGGCGGGATTGGTGCGCTGGGTGCTTATCGTCGCAGTGCCGGTCATGGTGCTGCTGCACCTGTTCTTCGCCTCGCTGCACGGCGTGGGCATCGGCATCGATGATATGGAAGTGACGCTGGCGGTGCCGCCGGCCAGGATCGTCGCGCTTGCTGCCATTGCAACCTTTCTACTGGCACTCTCCGCCTTGCATGGTTCGCCAGTTGTGAGGCGGAGCGGGCTTGTGGCGGGGCTGGCGGCAACGCTCCTCGTGGGATTGTCGATGCGCTGGGCGCAATTTGTCAGGCCGGAAAATGGCCCGACGGTCTTCGCGGAGCGGTGGGCGATGTTCGACACCGGACGTGCGGATGAAGCGTTCTATCCGATCTGCCGCCGCACCGACGCTTTCTCGTTCCAGCTCTATGATGGCGAAGGCAGGGAATATATCTTCTGGCAGATCTGGCCGGTCAGCTTGTCGACCGATGCGATCCGGGACATCGCCTGGTTCGAACTCGATCCGGACGCTGGCGATGGCGACGAAGCGTGCCGCGCGGCGTGGCGGAAACTCATGGAGCGTACTCCGCTCAAACCCGCTGGCCGATGACGTTCTCGATGGCGCTGCGCCAGCCGGTGAGGCGGGCGTCGCGGGTGGCTGGATCGAGTTGCGCGGTGAACGTCTCGACCTTCCCGCGCATTGTGGCAGCTTCCTCCAGTCCCGCGAACATGCCGCATCCCACGCCCGCGAGCATCGCCGCACCTAGTGCCGTCGTCTCGGCAAAGTCGGGGCGCTCCACGGTCACGTCGAGCATGTCCGCCAGATCCTGCGCGATCCAGTCGTTGGTCACCATGCCGCCATCGACGCGCAGCGTGGCCCAGTCGACGCCGTCCGCGGCGAAGGCGGTCTTCAGGTCGTGGCTCTGGTGCGCCATCGCTTCCAGCGCCGCGCGGACGATATGCGCCTTGCCGGTCGAGAAGCTGAGGCCGGTGATCGCGGCGCGCGCCTCGGGCTGCCACCATGGGGCACCCAGGCCGGACAAAGCGGGGACCAGATAGACCCCGCCATTGTCGTCGACCGATTTCGCGATCGCTTCGGTCTCCTGCGCATTGGCGATCAGCTTCACCGAATCGCGGAGCCACTGGATCAGGCTGCCCGCGACGAACACCGATCCTTCCAGCGCATAGGTGCGCCGCCCGTCGAGCTGCCACAGACAGGTGGCCAGCAGGCGGTTCTTCGAGCGGGGCTGGGCGGTGCCGGCATTGGTGAGCACGAACGCGCCGGTGCCATAGGTCGCCTTGGTCTCGCCCTTGGCGAGGCAGGCCTGGCCGATGGTGGCGGATTGCTGGTCGCCGGCAAGGCCGCAGATCGGGATTTCGCCGCCGAACAGGCTGGTGGTGCCGAATCGGCCCGCGCAATCGACGATCTCGGGCAGGGCATGGCGCGGGGCACCGAACAGGTCGATCAGCCCATCGCTCCACGCGCCGCTGCCAAGGCCCATCAGCAGGGTCCGAGAAGCGTTGGTGGCATCGGTGACGTGCAAGCCACCCGTCAGCTTCCACACCAGCCAGCTTTCGATGGTGCCCAGCGCCAGCCGGTCGCCCGCTTCCTTGAGCTGGGGCCAGTTGGCCATGGCCCATGCGATCTTGGTGCCGCTGAAATAGGGATCGAGCAGCAGGCCGGTGCGCGCCTGCACGCCCGGTTCTTCGCCCGCATCCTTCAACGTGCGGCAAATGTCGGCGCTGCGCCGGTCCTGCCACACGATCGCGGGGGCCAGCGGCTCGCCGGTCGTCCTGTCCCAGAAGACCAGGGTCTCGCGCTGGTTGGTGATGCCGATTGCGGCGATCCGGTCTGCGCCACCGGCCTTCCCGACCATCGCGCGGGCGCAGGCGAGGGTCTTTTCCCAGATTTCGGCCGCGTCATGCTCGACCAGCCCCGGCGCCGGATAATGCTGGGTCAGCGCCGCCGATTGCGATCCCAATACGGTGCCGTCGGGCGCGAACAGCATCGCGCGCGTCGATGTGGTGCCTTCGTCGATGACGAGCAGTATCTCTCCCATGTATCGAGGCTAGCCGGGTTTTCCCCTCGTGGAAACGGGGCGGGACTTGTTGCCCCCACGCCCTGCCGCGCCTAACGTACCCCTGCGAGGGTAGGGTATGAACGAGCAAGCCGGAACGACGGGCGCGAACACGCCGCATACGGGAGCTGCTGCGGCGGCGCCTGCACCCGAGGCTGTGCCGCCGTCGCCGATGCTTCCCGCCGCGGGTGCTGAAGGCGAGATGCAGCGCGACCGGCTGATGGCGGCGCTGGCGCTGCTCGCGGGGATCGGCCTGCTGCTCGCGCTGCCTTTCGCGCTGAAGGCCGGTAGCGAGTTCTTCCTGCCCCTGACCGGTGCGGTGGTGATCGCCATCGCGCTGGTGCCCCTGCTCGAATGGCTGGAGCGGCATCGCATCCCTTCGCCGATCGCCGCCTTTACCTGCGTGCTGCTGTTCCTGGTCGCGGCGAATGTCGCGCTGGCGTCGATCGTGGTGCCGGCGACCCAGTGGATCCGCGACCTGCCGGCCAAGATTCCGCAGATCCAGAACAATCTCGCGCCGCTGATCGAATTCTATTCGAACCTCGATCAGTTCGTGAACCGCACGCTGATGAACTTCGCAGCCGAGCCGATGAAGCAGCCTGCGGTGATGGCCGCTACGCCGCCGCGTTCGCTGCTCGATCTGTTTGCCACCTCGGCGCCGTCGGCGATCATCGAGAGCTTCTTCGCGATCCTGGTGATCTATTTCTTCCTGTCGGGCTGGACCCGGCTGCGGCGCGGCGCAATCACCAGCCGTTCCAGCTTTGGCGGGGCGATGGCGACCGCGCGGGTGATCCAGGACGTGGTCGACGATACCTCGGCCTATCTGGGCACGATCACGCTGATCAATCTGGTGCTGGGCCTGATCGTTGCCGCCGCGCTGTGGATGATCGGCATGCCCAGTCCGCTGATGTGGGGCGGGATGGTCGCGCTGCTCAACTATATCCCCTATTTCGGGCCGGTGATCGCGGCGCTGCTGCTGGCGATCGGCGGGCTGATGAGCTTTCCCGAGATTGGCTGGGCATTGGTGCCGGCCGCGATCATGATCGTCGCGCATCTGATCGAAGCGAATGTGGTGACGCCGCTGATCGTCGGTCACCGCCTGACGATCAGCCCGATCCTGATCCTGATCTCGCTCAGCTTCTGGGGATGGGTGTGGGGCACGCCGGGCGCGCTGATGGCGGTGCCGATTCTCATCATCGTCCAGACCGTGATGAACGCCGCGGGCAAGCCGGATATCGCCGGATTCCTGTTCGAACACGGCACGCTGACGCATGATCGCACTGCCAGCCGCTTCCGTCGTTCCCCCGGGCGCGACAATTCCGGCTAAAGCGTGTTGACAGGGGTGGGACCCGCGTCTAGTGCCCGCCTCCTCGCTGGTTCAAGCGGGTGTAGCTCAGTTGGTTAGAGCGCCGGCCTGTCACGCCGGAGGTCGCGGGTTCGAGCCCCGTCACTCGCGCCATCGCTCACGAAATCAGGGATTTCGATTGAGGATGGCGTCGGCCGAATAACGGCCCGCACCGATTGTCGCGAAGATCAATCCGAACAGGATCAGGCATGCGGACGGAAACGCGCCGCGAATGCCCAGCTTTGCGTCCACCATCGCAATCGCCACCGCGAAATTGATCGCGCAGATCAGTCCGGCCCAGCGCGTGCCGATGCCGGCAAGGAACGCCACGCCGCACATGAACTGCGCATAGACCGAGAGCGGCGCGGCGATGCCCGGCATGGGGAAATCGTGAAAGGCGAGGAAGTTGCGGAACTCGCTCATCCGCGCCGGATCGACGATATTGTCCCACACGCCCCAGATCAGAAACGCGCCGATGGTCAGTCGTGAGGCGAGCAACACGGCATCGCGGCGAATCGCCCAGCCGGGTTGCACGACAATGTGCTTCCAGTCGGACATGCGATCCTCTCCCTATTGCTTCTCCCGGTGACGGATCCGGTCGATCACGAGAACCGGCAGGCCCGCCACCATGGCGATGACGCACAATGTGACGAAACCCGATTCGATCGGCCAGCGGAAAGCGGGGCCGATGGCGAACCATGCAAGCCCGACGATGATCAGCGAGATCAGTCCGCCGCCGAACGCAAAGGTCGCGGCGACGGTGATCGCTTCCCAGCGGGGATTGCGCGGGGGCGGTTCAGCGGCTGGCGAGGGACTTCTCACGGCGCGCGTTGCGCCA
Source organism: Sphingomonas sp. AOB5 (assembly GCF_029433115.1). GTDB lineage: Bacteria > Pseudomonadota > Alphaproteobacteria > Sphingomonadales > Sphingomonadaceae > Sphingomonas. Next base: position 35,569 of record NZ_JARNTV010000002.1, read on the forward strand.
ATCGAGGATCAGGATCGGTGCCGCCAGCACGAGAGGGATAGCGATGCTGCCGAGTACGGCCAGCGGAAGCCAACCCTCGGCAAATATCTCGAAGCCGGACGTCATGCCTTGCAGCAGCGCTGTGGCAACGCCGGTACAGGCTATCCACACCAGAAAATGCGCGACCTGCGACAGCGATTCGCGCAGCAGGCGCTTCAGCGGGAAGGGCTGCTTCGGCGGGGTTATTTCCACCGCCCCAGCTCCATCCATCGCAGCAACGGCTTGAGCGGCATGATCCAGATGATGCCCAGCACCACATAGATGACGAGTTGCACCAGCACCGGCAGCGATCCGATCTCGGCCGAGAAGCTGGCGACCGCGACGATCCACACCAGGATCAGCACGAGGATGCCGAACATCCCCGCGGGCTTGCGCCAGCTCGGCTGCGGTCCGGAATCGGGTCCTATTTGTGACACAGCATGCCTTCCTCGGTGATCACGGCGTGGAGCGGCACATCCCAGATGTCCGTCGGGACCGCGGGGACCTGCTGCACGCTCCATGCGATACCGACCCGCCACGCATCGGGATAGCGGGCAAAGGCACGGTCGTAATGGCCGGCGCCCTGACCAAGCCGGTCGAGCCGCGCGTCGAAGCCGAGCAGTGGCGTCAGGATGATGTCCGGCGTCACTTCCTCGGCGTCCGCACCGGGCTGGCGCAGGCCCAGCTGGCCGGTGACCAGCGGATCGCCCAGGCTCCAGGCGAGGAAGCGCATCGGGCTGGTGCGATCAGTGACGCGGGGCAAAGCGAGGCGGCAGCCCTTGGCCACCGCCGCGGCCGCGAGCTGGGTGGGATCGGCCTCGCTGCCGAGCGCGATATAGCTTGTGACGACCAGATCCGGCTTCAGCCGTTCCAGAAATGCTTCGGGTGCTGTGATCGCGCTGACCGATTCGGCCGCAAACCGGTCGCGTTCGGCGCGGAGCCTTGCCCGGAGGGCCAGTTTATCGGGGATCATATCTGTCCGATCGGGGTGGTGGGACCGCCATGGCCGTTTGCCTGAATATCCTCTGACGCCAAGTACGTCAGGTGGGGATCATGTACGACAGACCAGGATCTGCGCAGGGACAACCCCCATGGATGATGAATCGCCTCAGGGATAATCGCTAAAGCTCGTACCGGGCAGTGCCCACCGTCAACCTATCTAGGCGCTCGCACTGTCTTCCTCAAGGGCAGCGGCGACGGCTTCGAGACGATCTGCGATGCGATCGAGCAGGACGGGCGAGACGCCGGAGGGCGGATTCTTCTCCGCCTCGTCGAGCAGGTCGGCCAGGATCAGCGCGAGATAGAGCAGGGTCTTCTCGGCACTGAGGCCGCCCGAGGCGCGCTGGGCAGTATCGGCATGCTTGGCCAGCAGCGCTTCGAGGTGGCGCAAATGGGACTCGTCACCCTCTCGCGCGGCGACATTATAGCTTCGGCCGGCGACGGTGAGGGTGATTTCGGCCATCAGTCGCTCCGGCCTTCGCGCGCGATCAGTTCGTCGAGCGAAGCGACGGCGGTTTCGATGCGTTTGCGCAGGGCGGCGTGGCGGCGGACGATTCGCTCGCTGGAAAATGCGCGAGCCGCTGCGGCCGCCTCGATTCGAGCCAGGGCCTTTTCGATCCGGTCGGAAGAACTACCCGCCATAGGCTAGGATTAGGCACCGCGGCGCCGAGCGGCAACCCCTCGTACCTATAGCGCATTCGACACAAGGTATAACGAAAGGCGATTGGTGCGGCCGAATCCCCCGATTTCGCGGCGAGCGGCGGGCAAGTTGCAGCGCCCCAAGAAATGCTGGTCCGGCGAGTCGGTTGACGTATCGGCGCATGCGTCCCAAAGGCGTGCGCGCCAGCTACCCGGGGAATATACGTGACCGCATCCTTCAGCGACTGCGCCAATGCCATCCGCGCACTCTCGATGGACGCCGTGGAGGCGGCCAATTCCGGCCACCCCGGCATGCCGATGGGCATGGCCGATGTCGCGACCGTGCTGTTCCAGAATTATCTGAAGTTCGATCCTGCCGATCCGAAATGGCCGGACCGCGACCGTTTCGTGCTGTCGGCCGGTCATGGATCGATGCTGCTCTACTCGCTGCTGCACCTGACCGGCTATGCGCGCCCGACGCTGGAGGACATCAAGACCTTTCGCCAGATCGGCAGCCCGTGCGCGGGGCACCCCGAGAATTTCGAGTTGGCGGGCGTCGAATGCACCACTGGCCCGCTGGGGCAGGGCCTCGCCATGGCGGTGGGCATGGCGATTGCCGAGCGTCACCTGAATGCGGGCTTCGGCGATTCGCTGGTGGATCATCGCACGTGGGTGATCGCGGGCGACGGATGCCTGATGGAAGGCATCAACCATGAGGCGATCGGCATTGCCGGCCATCTGAAGCTCGGCCGCCTGATCGTGCTGTGGGACGACAACAAGATTACCATCGACGGCGCGGTATCGCTGTCGTCGAGCGAGGATATCCCGGCGCGCTATGCCGCGACCGGCTGGCAGGTGGTGGAATGCGACGGGCATGATCCCGTCAGCATCGCCAAGGCGTTCGACCATGCCATCGCCGACGAGCGGCCCTCGCTGGTCCGCTGCAAGACCATCATCGGCAAGGGTGCGCCGAACTTCCAGGGCACATCCAAGACCCATGGTTCGCCGCTGGGCGGTGCCGAAGTCGCGGCTGCCCGCGAGGAACTGGGCTGGAGCTATCCGCCGTTCGAAGTGCCGCAGGATATCCGTTCGGCGTGGCTGGAAGCGGGCGCACGTGGTGCCGTTCCTCACGCCGAGTGGAAGCAGCGTCTCGCAAGCGACGCCAATGCAGCCGAATTCTCGCGCCGCATGGCGGGCGATTTGCCCGAGGGCTTCTCGCTCGACGCGTTCGTCGCCGATCTGCTCGCCGCGCCGCAAAAGGTCGCGACGCGCAAGGCCAGTGAGAATACGCTGGGCGCGATCAACGAGCTGGTGCCCGAAACGCTGGGCGGTTCGGCCGATCTTACGGGTTCGAACAACACCAAGACCAAGCAGACCACGCCGCTGAGCCGCGACGATTATTCGGGCCGATATGTCTATTACGGCATTCGCGAGTTCGGCATGTCGGCCGCGATGAACGGCATGGCGCTGCATGGCGGCGTGATCCCCTATGGCGGCACCTTCCTGGTCTTTTCCGACTATGCCCGCGGCGCGATCCGCCTCTCGGCGCTGCAGAATGCCCGTGTCGTCTATGTGATGACCCATGATTCGATCGGGCTGGGCGAAGACGGCCCGACGCATCAGCCGATCGAGCATGTCACCTCGCTGCGCATCATGCCCAACCTCGAGGTCTGGCGGCCGTGCGACACGGTCGAGACCGCGGAAGCCTGGGAAGAATCGCTCAAGCGCGCCAACGGGCCGTCGCTGCTGGCGCTGACCCGGCAGAACCTGCCGCAGCTCTGCACCGTCGCCGGCAACACTGCGAAGGGCGGCTATCGCCTCGCTACGGCTACTACAGCGCGCAAGGTGGTACTGATCGCGACCGGCTCGGAAGTCGAGATCGCGGTTGCAGCACGCGAAGCGCTCGAAGCGCAGGGAATCGGCGCGGACGTGGTGTCGATGCCGTGCTGGTCACGCTTCGATGCACAGGACCTGGCCTATCGCCAGGACGTGCTGCCCGCCGATGTGCTGAAGGTCTCGATCGAGGCCGGTACGACCATCGGCTGGGAGCGCTATACCGGCTTGGACGGGCTGCGCTTCGGTATCGACCGGTTCGGCGCCTCGGCCCCGGCGCCCGCGCTGTACGAATATTTTGGCCTCACGGCCGCGGCGATCGTGCCGCAAATCCTCGAAAAGCTGAAATAAGAGCAGGAGAAGCAGGGATATGACGAAGGTTGCGATCAACGGGTTCGGACGCATCGGCCGCCTCGTGGCGCGTGCCATTCTCGAGCGGCCGGAAAGCGGCCTCGAACTGGTCACGATCAACGATCTCGCCGACGCCAAGTCGAACGCGTGGCTGTTCTCGCGCGATTCGGTCCACGGCAAATATCCCGGCACCGTCTCGGCCGATGGCGACGATCTGGTCGTCGACGGCAAGCGCATCAAGGTGACCAAGGAGCGCGATCCGGCGAACCTGCCGCACGCCGCGAACGGCGTCGAACTGGTGCTGGAATGCACCGGTTTCTTCACCGACCGTGCATCGTGCGAGAAGCATATCGCGGCGGGCGCGAAGAAGGTGCTGATCTCGGCACCGGGCAAGAATGTCGACCTGACCGTCGTGTTCGGCGTCAACAACGACAAGCTGGAGGCCGGTCACACGATCGTGTCCAACGCATCGTGCACCACCAACTGCCTGGCGCCGGTCGCCAAGGTACTGAACGACACGGTCGGCATCGAGCGTGGCTTTATGACCACGGTCCACGCCTATACCAACGACCAGAAAATCCTCGACCAGATCCATGACGACCTGCGCCGCGCCCGCGCCGCCGCGATGAGCATGATCCCGACCACCACCGGCGCTGCCCGCGCGGTGGGCGAGGTTCTGCCCGAGCTGAAGGGCAAGCTGGACGGTTCGGCGATCCGCGTTCCGGTCCCGGACGGCAGCCTTGTCGATCTGACCTTCACCCCGAAGCGCGACACGACCAAGGAAGAGATCAACTCGATCCTGAAGGCCGCGTCGGAAAGCGGTCCGCTGAAGGGCGTGCTCTTCTATTCGGACGAGCCTTTGGTCTCGATCGACATCGTCCACACCCCGGCATCGTCGACCATCGACAGCCTGGAAACGACCGTGATGGACGGCAAGCTGGTCCGCGTGGTCAGCTGGTACGACAACGAATGGGGCTTCTCGAACCGCATGGTCGACACCGCCTCGGCGATGGCCAAGCTGGGGTGACCGGCACGCTCGCCGGCATCGCGCTCCATCGCGAGCGGAAAGGCCCGATCGAGACGCTCGATTCGGTCGCGGTGTCGGTGGAGCGCGGGATCGAGGGATGCTGTCGCGGCATCCTGAGACCCAATAGCAAGAACCGCCGCCAGGTCACTGTGATGGAAGCAGGTGACTGGGCGGCGGCCTCGCGCGAAGCGGGTACGTCGCTCGACTGGTGGAACCGCCGGGTGAACCTACTGGTGGACGGCGTGGACCTGCCGCAGAGCGAGGGCGCCCGCATCCGCATCGGCGGCGAGGTCGTGCTGGAAGTCACGGTCGAATGCGATCCGTGCAGCCGGATGGACGATCTCCATATGGGCCTTCAGCAAGCATTGAAGCCCGACTGGCGCGGCGGGGCCTGCACGCGCGTCATCTCGGGCGGACATATCGCCATTGGCGACGAAATCAGGATCGAAGCATGAGCCGCAACTTCAAGACTCTCGACGATATGGGCGACATCACCGGCAAGCGCGTGCTGGTCCGCGAGGATCTGAACGTGCCGATGGCCGATGGCGCGGTGACCGACGACACGCGCCTGCGTGCTGCGGTGCAGACCGTCGCCGAACTGTCGGACAAGGGCGCGATCGTGATCGTGCTGGCGCATTTCGGACGGCCCAAGGGCCAGCATAACCCGAGCATGAGCCTGTCGCTTGTGACGCGGCCCTTCTCGCAGGTGCTGGGTCGTCAGGTGCGCTTCATCGACGATCAGGATGCGGGCGACGCTGTGGCGATGATGCAGCCGGGCGATATCGGCATCCTCGAGAATACCCGCTTCGATCCCGGCGAGGAGAAGAACGCGCCCGAGAGCATCGCTCGCCTCGCAGCGCTGGGCGATCTCTACGTCAATGACGCCTTTTCGGCGGCGCACCGTGCCCATGCCTCGACCGAGGGGCTGGCGCACAAGCTGCCGGCGTTCGCGGGCCGTCAGATGGAAGCCGAGCTGGACGCGCTGGACAAGGCGCTGGGCAATCCGGAGCATCCGGTCGCGGCGGTGGTCGGCGGGGCCAAGGTATCGTCGAAGCTCGACGTGCTGAAGCATCTGGTCGAGAAGGTCGATCACCTGATCATCGGCGGCGGCATGGCCAACACCTTCCTCGCCGCGCGCGGCGTGGATGTGGGCAAGAGCCTGTGCGAGCATGATCTGACCGGCACCGCCGAGGAAATCCTCGATGCTGCCGACCGCGCCAACTGCACCGTGCATCTGCCCTACGACGTGGTGGTGGCGAAGGAATTCCGCGCCAATCCGCCGGTGCGCACAGTCAATGTCCATGAAGTCGAAGCCGACGAGATGATCCTCGACGTCGGCCCGGCGGCGACCGAAGCGCTGGCCGATGTGCTCAAGACCTGCCGTACGCTGGTGTGGAATGGACCGCTCGGCGCGTTCGAGACGCCGCCGTTCGACACCGCCACCGTTTCGCTGGCCAAGACTGCGGCGGCGCTGACCAAGGAAGGCTCGCTCGTTTCGGTTGCCGGGGGCGGGGACACTGTTGCTGCGCTCAATCAGGCAGGCGTGTCGGGCGACTTCAGCTTCATCTCGACCGCGGGCGGCGCCTTCCTGGAGTGGATGGAAGGCAAGGACCTTCCGGGCGTCGCGGCGCTGATCAGGGCCTGAAACCATTCGCCCGTCCGCCGGTTGAGCGGGGATGGGCGAGACGGCGTTCTGGAAGACGCTCCATACGACAGGACATGACGCCGCCTTGCTGGCCGAGGCGGGCAAGGGCTGGCGGCTGAGCGGCACGGCGGTGTTCCTCCACGAAGGCGCGCCGGCCTGCCTCCACTATGCGCTGGATCTCGAACCCGATTGGTCGACGCGCCGCGGCCGTATCGACGGCTTTGTCGGCACGAAGCCCGTGTCCCGCCGGATCGAGCGGGATGCCGAAGGCTGGACTCTGGATGGCGTACGGCAAACCGGCGTCGCGCATTGTGTCGATCTCGACCTCGGCTTCACGCCTGCGACCAATTGCCCGCAGTTGAAGCGGATGGGACTTTCCGTCGGGCAATCCGCTTCGATCGATGTCGCGTGGCTGGATGTCGAGTCCGATACGCTGATCGCACTGCCCCAGATCTACAAGCGCACGGGGAACGACACCTACGATTATAACTCGCCGCAAGGGCCGTATCTCGCCACGCTCCACATCGCCGCCAATGGGTTCGTGAGCGACTATCCCGGGCTCTGGATTTCATGTTGCGCTGCAACATAAATGCTGGACAAGCGCGAGCCGGGCTGCCAAGGGGCGGCTCTGGATTGTGCTGTTTCGTTGGGGCTCGTGAGACCCCGCGGGCGCGGGCGGCGTACCGTACCGTGTTCCACGGCGCAGATCAGACATGAAAATGTAGCTCAGCGGTAGAGCACCCGGGGAACCGGGCTGGCGAAGGTTCGAATCCTTCCTTTTTCCCACGCTCAGTGGTTGAGCAGCAGACTGTTAATCTGTCGGGCGCGCAAGCGTCCTCCGCAGGTTCGACTCCTGCACTGGCCTTCGAAGCCATTCCTGATGGGAAGGCCGGCAGGGTGTTCACGCCGAGGGAAGGGCGTTCCGGCTTCGGCCGGCGCGCGCAGCCCGAGGCAGTCGGTGACCGGCTCAGCGCCGGCGAGGATACCGGCAGCGCGCTGAGGGGCGTGCGGCGTTCGTACCGGGATCGGGGCTGGCCCCGATATGTCCGCGCGAACGGCAACCGCCCCGGCACCTGCCTCAATCGCCAGCCCGCACGATCATCGGCGAACAACCCGCCGGCCGACCCTATCCCCCAAGATAACCCGACCTCCATGCCGCGATTTTGCGCCGTGTATCGACGCGTCTTGTCATCGCCACGACATATAAGGATTTGCAGATTTCTTTATATGCTGCACCGCAGCAAAATAACCGTTGCAATCGTTACTATGCCGGTCTAACGGCGCCGTCCCGCAGCGACACTCAGGTCGCGCGGATGAGCAAGAGGAGGACCGGCAATGACGTTCGTTATCGCCGAAAACCAGCGCGGCCTCCTCATTCAGGATGGCCGCATCATCGATGTTCTGGGTCCGGGTCGTCACCGGATCTCGAACTGGCTGGGACGAAAGAGCGTGGAGATCGTTGACGCGATCGGCCTGTTCAACTCGCCCTGGGCCGAGATCATGGAAAAGCGCCATCCCGAACTCGCTCAGGCGAATTTCGAGACGGTGCAGCCGGGCGAAGGCCAGGTCTGTGTCGTGTGGCTCGGTGAGCGCGCGGCGTGGATCGTGCGCCCGGGTCAGGTGATCCGTGTGTGGAAGGTGTTCGATACCGTCCGCGTCGACACGTTCGACGTTCTGGAGCGCCCGAAGCTCGACAAGCGCGAACTGGTGGCGTTCGAGAAGGCGGCGACGGTCGGCCCGGCCACGCCGGCGGTGATCGCGACCATCTCGGTCGCAGAAGCCGAGGCGGGTCTGGTGTTCTTCGACGGCGAGCTCGTCGAGACGCTCAGTCCGGGCCGGTACGGCTATTGGCAGATCGGCCGCAAGGTCACTGCCAAGATGCTCGACACCCGCCCGATCCCGGTCGAGGTTACCGCACAGGAGATCCTGACGAAGGACCGCGTGTCGCTGCGCGTCACCCTGACCTCGTTCGTGCAGATCACGGACGTGCGTCTGGCGGCGCTCTCGACCCCGGACCACCAGGGTCACGTCTACAAGCTGGTCCAGTTCGCGGTCCGTGAGGCCGTGGGCGGGCGGACGCTCGACGAGCTGCTCAACGATCGCGAGTCGGTCGACGCGCAGATCGTCGCGCATGTCCGGAACCAGCTTGGCGACATCGGCGTCCGCGTTGCCGAACTCGGCATCAAGGACGTGATCCTGCCGGGCGAGATGCGTGAGCTGATCAACAAGGTCGTCGAAGCGGAGAAGGTGGCGCAGGCCAACCTGATCCGCCGGCGCGAGGAGACCGCGGCGACGCGGAGCCTGCTCAACACGGCGAAGCTGATGGAGGACAACCCCACGCTGCTGCGCCTGAAGGAGCTGGAGACCCTCGAGCGGGTGACCGAGAAGATCGGCCGGATCGACGTCCACACGGGCAGCCAGGGGCTTGGCGGCCTGCTCGACCAGCTCGTGACCCTCAAGCCGCGGGACTGACGTTCCGCAAAAACGGACGGGAGGCGTGGCGGAAACGCTGCGCCTCCCTTTCTGACACTTGCTGACCAGCGTTGTCAGACTTCCAACTCCAGCGAGTCGCTGCAATAGCGAAGGAATTCGCGCGGCCGATGTGCCGCTAGTTCGAACAAGGGGATCACGCCACATGAACACCGCCGAGATGACCGCCAAGATCGCAGAGGGCAACGGCTTCATCGCCGCGCTGGACCAGAGCGGCGGTTCGACCCCGAAGGCGCTGAAGGGCTATGGCATCGAGGAAGGGTCCTACTCCGGCGAAGACGCGATGTACGGCCTGATCCACGACATGCGCAGCCGCATCATCACCTCGCCCTGCTTCAACGGCGACAAGGTGATCGGCGCGATCCTGTTCGAGCGGACGATGGACGGCCAGGTCGACGGCAAGCCGACCCCGCAGGCGCTGATCGAGCGCGGCGTGGTGCCCTTCATCAAGATCGACAAGGGCCTCGAGGACGAAGCCAATGGCGTTCAGCTGATGAAGCCGATGCCGGAACTCGACGCGCTGCTGACCAAGTCGAAGGCGCTGGGCGTGTTCGGCACCAAGGAGCGTTCGGTGATCAACCTCGCCAATCGCGAGGGCATCGCCGCCATCGTCGCGCAGCAGTTCGAAGTGGGCCAGCAGGTGCTGTCGCACGGCATGATGCCGATGCTGGAGCCGGAACTGAACATCAAGTCGCCGGAACGCGCCGAAGCCGAAGTGATCCTGCTCGACGAACTGCTCAAGGCGCTCGACGCGATGCCGGGCGACGACAAGGTGATGCTGAAGCTGTCGATCCCGGCCAAGCCCGGCCTGTTCGATGCGCTGGTCGATCATCCGCGCGTGCTGCGCGTCGTGGCCCTGTCGGGCGGCTTCGCCCGTCCCGAGGCGTGCGCCGAGCTGGCCAAGAACCGCGGCATGATCGCCAGCTTCAGCCGCGCACTGCTCGAGGATCTGCGCCATCAGATGAGCGAGGACGAGTTCAACGCCTCGCTTGGCGGCGCGATCGACGAGATCCACGCAGCCTCGACCGCCAAGACGGCGGTTCCGGCCTGATCATGACGGGCCGCCGCCCGGTCCTTGCCGGCCTCGCGCTGGCGATACTGGGCGGCCCCGTATTGGCAAGGGAATTCAGTGGGGAGTTCGGCGGCGTGGAAGAGATCGAACTCTATGGCCTGATCGGCAAGATGACTGCCCATCCGGGCAAGCGCAACGAGCTGATCAACCTGCTGACCGCGGGCACCGCCGATATGCCCGGCTGTCTTGCCTATATCGTCGCCGAAGACGTGAAGGACGAGAACGGCATCTGGATCACCGAGGTCTGGCAGACCAAGGGGTATCATGCGGACTCGCTGAAGCTGCCCGCCGTGCAGGCCGCGATCGCCAAAGGGCGGCCGCTGATCGCCGGCTTCGATACCCATGTCGAAACCCGGCCGGTCGGCGGCATGGGGATCGCCGGCTAACCCCCATTGCCGGGCGGCGGCGGGGGCGCCTCGACATTGCCGCAACTGATGAACGGCGTGTTCCTGTCGATTTTCGCGAGCCGCAACTCACGCTCGGGGTCCGGCGCGATCCGGTAGTAGATGGTTCCGTTGCCGTCCTTGGCGAAGGTGACGCTGAAATCGACCTTGGGATCGGCGGAATTGTAGCGATAACCTTCGAACGCAACCGCGCCGTCCCCGATCCGGTAGGTACCGTGGGTTCCGCCCCAGCCGCTGAACCAGTCGAATTTCCCGTCGGCGTGTAGCGCCAGTGCGCCGGCATCGCAGGGATAGGGCCGCTCATCGATGAAATGGCCGGGCAAGAGCCGTTGCAACTCGGCTGCGACAACGGGTGTTCGCAGTGTCGCCGGACCGGGCGGCGGTTTTGCCGGCGAGCATGCGCCGAGCAGCAACAGGCTTGCGAGGGCGAAGTTTCTCATCTCAGCCGGACGCATTCCCGGGCTGACAGCTGGATACCGGCTCGTCCACGCCGTTGCGGCCCAGCCTGAGCGGTCGCGGATCGGCCGTGTCGCCTTCCGCGCGATAGAAAGGATCGCCGCGGCCGTCGCGGAACAGCATGAGGACCCGCCGGAAATGCTCGGGTCCGGCCCCGTCATCGAATATCGCGGCGCCATCGACGATCTCAACCGTGCCGCCGGTCACGCCGCTTCCGATGTTGTAGGCTTCGAAACTGCCGTCACCCAGCACGCGCAATGGCCCGTCGAAACAGCCATAAGGGCCTTCATCGATATAATGGCCCGACAGCAGCTTCTTGATTTCCGCGGAAGTCAGCGGGACGAACGGTTTGGCTGGCGCCTTCGCTTCGGGAGAGGCTTGCGCGGCCTGATTCTCCGCCGCATTGGGAGCCGAGCAGGCAGCGAGCACGAAGCAGGACAGGGCGGCGCAAAGCGATATCGAACGTCCGGCCATTGGTGCGCCTCCTGTGAAGATATAGTGTATCATATACGATGCGGGAGCAAGCGGCGATGATGGACGAATGGACCGGCGTCGATGCCTATATCTGCGATCGCCTGCTCGGTAGCGATCCCGCGCTGGAAGCGGCGCTGAGGAACAACGAAGCGGCGGGACTACCCGCGATCGACGTCTCCGCGGCGCAGGGCAAGATGCTGATGCTGTTTGCGCGGATGGTGGGTGCGCGGCACATCCTCGAGGTGGGGACGCTGGGCGGCTACTCCACCATCTGGCTGGCGCGGGCATTGCCGGAGGACGGGCATCTGGTGACGCTGGAGATCGACCCCTACCATGCCGATGTCGCCCGCGCGAACATCGCCGCGGCGGGGGTGGCGGACAAGGCGGAGGTGCGGACCGGCCCCGCGGTCGAAAGCCTTGCCGCGCTTCAGGCCGAAGGCGGCGCACCGTTCGACTTCGTCTTCATCGATGCCGACAAGCCGAGCAACACCGCCTATCTCACGGCCGCGCTCGCCATGAGCCGGCCCGGCACGGTGATCGTACTCGACAATGTGGTGCGCGGCGGGGCGATCCTCGATCCCGGCAGCAGCGATCCTTCGGTGAGGGGCACGCAGGCGGCGTTCGAGATGCTCGCCGCCGAGCCGCGGATCGACGCGACCGTGATCCAGACCGTCGGTGCGAAAGGCTGGGACGGGTTCGTGCTGGCGCTGGTCCGCTAGAAGCCGCCGGCGAACGCGAAGGTGAAGCGATAGTCGCCGGGCTTTAGCGGCTGACCGTGCCGCGTGACCGGCGTCGCGTCGCGCAGGGTCAGCATGCCGTCGGCAACCGGGACGGGTTCGCCCAGCGTCAGCACCATCTCCTGCTTGCCCCGGCCGGTGCCGATCTCGGCGCGGATCACCAGCCGCCCGGCCCATATGCACGCCACATCGACCGGGCAGCGGCTGTCCTCGACAATCGCCAACGGGCGTACGGTCGGGCCGTCCACCCGAACCGTCTCACCGATCCGCGCCGGGCCTTCCGGAAGCGCCGGCGTGGCAGCGACCGTGGCGGCACAAGCGGTCAGGAAAGACAGTGGCAGGAGAAGGAGCGGCTTCATGACGCCAGTCTATCCGCAGCGAGTGAGATGCCGGATGAACGAAACTATCCCCGGCCTGCCCGACGCGGTAGGGGAGCGTCATGATCATCGATGAAGAAGACCCGCTGGGCCCGCTCGACCCCAAATTCGCCGAGCAGTTCGAACGCGACATGCGGCGGCCGCCTTGCCAGCTCTACCTGATCTCGCCGCTCGACGTGACCGGCGGGTTCGACGAGCGGCTGAAGCGCGCATTGGGTGCTGGCGAAGTCGCGGCGTTCCAGTTCCGCGTGAAGGATGTCGACCAGCACGAGGCCGCACGGCTGGGCGAGCCGCTGCAGCGTATCTGCGCCGATCATGACGTCGCCTTCGTCGTGAACGACAGCATCGCGCTGGCGAAGCGTCTTGGCGCGGATGGCGTGCATCTGGGGCAGGGCGACGGCGATCCGCGCGAGGCGCGATCAGTACTCGGTCCCTCGGCCCAGATCGGCGTGACCTGCCACGACAGCCGCCACCTGGCGATGGAAGCGGGCGAGGCGGGCGCGGATTATGTCGCGTTCGGCGCCTTTTTCCCGACCACCACCAAAGAGGTGCGGCACCATCCCGATCCCTCGATCCTGTCGTGGTGGACGACGATGTTCGAGATCCCCTGTGTCGCCATCGGCGGCATCACGCCTGCGAACGCGCCAGCACTGGTGAAGGCCGGCGCCGATTTCATCGCGGTGTCGAACGCCGTGTGGGGCGGGGACGAGGAGGCCGCGGTCAAGGCCTTTGCCGGAGTGCTCGGCTGACGCGGAAACAAGCGAGCGCTGTGTCGTTGTCCTAGTGATACGAAACAGCAGGAGCTTGAAAGCGTGCGCAAATTTCTCGGATTGGCAACCTGTCTCGCATTTGCCTCGCCCGGTCTTGCTCAGGCGCAGGCGGCGGGAACCCGGCCGCCGATCGATCTCGGTGTTCTCCACGCGCAGGTGATCCTCGATCATCTCGGTTTCGCGCCCGGCATTCTCGACGGGCGCGAAGGGCAGTCGCTTGTCGCGGCGCTGAAGGGATTTCAGGAAACCCGCGGCCTGCCCGAAACGGGCAAGCTCGACGCGCGCACGCTGCATGCGCTTCATCCCTATCGCGCGCTCCGTCCGGTCCGCCGGCTCACCCTTACCGAAGATGCGGTCGCGGGTCCGTTCGTGAACCCGCTGCCCAAGGATCCGGTCGAACAGGGCAAGCTCACCACGCTCGCCTATCGCGATCCGATGGAGAAGCTGGCGGAGATGTTCCACACCACGCCCGAGGTGCTGGCCGAACTCAATCCGCGGCTGGGCACCCCGAAACCGGGCGTGCAGATGATCTTTCCCAACGCGCTGCCCACCTCACGCGCTTATCCCGAAAGCCTCCGCCCCGACTGGCGGCAGACGCTGCATGACCTGAATGTCGACGCGAACCAGCCGCAGGGCGACCGGATCGTCGTCGACAAATCGGAACGCACGCTGCGCGTCTATTCGGGGGATCGCCTGGTGGCGCTGTTCAGCGCGACGATGGGCAGCGGCAAGGACCCGCTGCCGATCGGGCGTTGGAAGATCCAGGGCGCCGACTATAATCCCAAATTCCATTACAACCCGGAGCTGTTCTGGGACGTGAGCGACCACAAGCCCAAGGTGCTGCTGCCGCCGGGACCCAATGGCCCGGTCGGCGTGCTGTGGCTCGATCTGAACAAGCCGCATTACGGCATCCACGGCACGCCCGAACCGCAGACCATCGGCCGGGCGGAAAGCCATGGCTGTATCCGCCTGACCAACTGGGACGTCGCGCGCCTGTCGCTGATGGTGAAGCCCGGCGTACCGGCGGTGTTTCAGGAGTGACGCGATGAGCTTCGGCACCTGGATTGCGGGCGGGGTCGCCGGCGGGCTGGTGATGCTGGCCGGTTCGATGGTGCGGGTCGTGCCGCCCGAGCCGGACTCTGCTGCGACGCCTGCGCACCCGGTCCAGCGGCTCGAGGCACCGGTTACTGCCGCACCCGAAGGAAAGCCGGTCGCGTCGCGGGAGCATCCGTTGCTGACGGTACCGGTTCAAGGCGTCTCGCGATCCGCATTGTACGACAGCTGGGGCCAATCGCGTGCAGCCGGCGCGCGGGCGCATCAGGGCATCGACATCATGGCGCCAGGCGGCACGCCGGTGATCGCGGCGGCGAACGGCACCGTGGAGAAGCTGTACTTCTCGAACGGCGGTGGCGGGATCACCCTCTATGTCCGCTCGCCTGACCGGCTGTGGAGCTATTATTACGCACATCTTCAGGGTTATGCGCCGGACCTCCACGAGGGTCAGCCGGTGCATGAAGGCGATTTGCTCGCCTATGTCGGCGATACCGGCAATGCCGGGACCGGCAATTACCATCTTCATTTCGGCGTGGCGCGGATGCAGCCGGGCGACGGGTGGTGGAAGGGCCAGCCGGTCAATCCCTATCCCATGCTTGCGGGAGAGGCCGCCCGTCGCTAAAGGCCCGCCTTCGCTCTTTCTCAAGCTCTATAGGTCTCGATCATGAAGATCAGCGGCGTGGACATCCGTCCCGGCAACATCATCGAATATGAAGGCGGCATCTGGCGTGCGGTCAAGATCCAGCACACCCAGCCCGGCAAGGGCGGCGCCTATATGCAGGTCGAGATGAAGAACCTGCGCGACGGCCGCAAGAACAATGTCCGCTTCCGCTCGGCGGAAACGGTCGAGCGCGTCCGCCTCGACACCAAGGACTTCCAGTTCCTGTTCGCCGAGGGCGACACGCTGACTTTCATGGACAAGGAAACCTACGACCAGACCACGCTGCCGCGCGACCTGCTGGGCGATGCGGCTGCCTTCCTGCAGGACGGCATGGACGTGGTGATGGAGCTGTACGACGAGGAAGCGATCTCGGTGCAGCTGCCCGATACGATCGAGGCCACCATCGTCGAGGCCGACGCCGTGGTGAAGGGCCAGACGGCATCGTCGAGCTACAAGCCCGCGATCCTCGACAATGGCGTGCGCATCATGGTGCCGCCGCACATCGCATCGGGCACCCGCATCGTGGTCGACGTGTACGAGCAGACCTACGTCAAGCGGGCGGACTAAGTGGGCTACGAGGACGATCCTCGGTTCTCTTCCCATTATCTCGAGGGCAGCTGGGTGCTGGGTCTCGATGTGGGGGAGAACCGGATCGTCTTCGATCTTGATGCGGTTCTGACGCCCGAACATCCGGAATACCGGCCTGCCGAACCCGGCGAGCAGCACTGCTATCTACGTTCGAAATTGATTTTCGAGGGCGTCGCTGATCTGGATTACCGCGCGAGCGGTCGTCCGCCAGCCCATGATGCCTCGGACGAACCTGACTACGGTCATATCGACGCGATGAATGTCGAGGGCCAGGATCGCTTCACGCTGGAGGGTGACTGGGGCGAACTCAGCTTTACGGCAGGCAGCGCCCGAATCGTGGCGCTCGCCGCTGAACTGGAGAATTGAAGTGGTTTCCCATTCCGGCCTTCTCACCGTCATGGAGCGCGCTGCCCGCAAGGCCGCGCCGCGCCTGCGCCGCGACTTCAACGAGGTCCAACACCTGCAGGTGAGCCGCAAGGGGCCGGCCGACTTCGTCAGCCTGGCCGACAAGCGTGCCGAGGAAACGCTGGTCGAGGAACTGCGCAAGGCGCGGCCCGACTGGGGCTTCCTGCTGGAGGAAGGCGGCGTGATCGAGGGCGATCCGAACAAGCCGCGCTGGATCATCGATCCGCTCGACGGCACCACCAACTTTCTCCACGGCATCCCGCATGTCGCGATCTCGATCGCAGTCGAGGAGCCGATCGGCGCCGGGGGCAAGCCGGAGATCACCACCGGCTTGATCTATCAGCCGCTGACCGACGAGAGCTTCTGGGCCGAGAAGGGCCGCGGCGCATGGTTGCAGGACCAGCGCCTGCGCGTGTCGGCGCGCCGCCATCTCGACGAAGCGCTGATCGCCACCGGCATTCCGTTCCTGGGCCATGGCAATTTCGCACAGTGGAGCCGCATCTTCGGTGCGGTCGCGCCTGAAGTGGCGGGCATCCGCCGGCTCGGCTCGGCGGCGCTCGATCTGGCATGGGTCGCGGCGGGCCGTTTCGACGGCTTCTGGGAAAGCGATCTCCAGCCGTGGGATGTGGCGGCAGGCATGCTGCTGATCCGGGAAGCGGGCGGCTTCGTCACCGATTTCCGCGGGCAGGATCTGGCGCGCGAGCGCAACCAGTATCTCGCCGCGAACGACGTGTTGCATTCGAAGCTGCACAAGCTCGTGGCAGGCGCGCTCCGCAACGCCTGATCAGGGCGTCAGCGCTCCGGCGAGGAACGCGACGACCTTTGGCCATGAGTCCGCCCGCGCCTGTGCATTGGCTGCGGGCGTGCCGCCACCGCGGGGATCCTCGCGCGGGTCCGCCGATCCGCCGGCCAGATCGTGGCCCGCCTGCGGATAGATCAGCGTCTCGGTCTTCAGCCCCCTGGCATTCCGGGTCGCGGCGATGTTTCGCGACATGCGGCCCGAGTTCCACAGATGATCCCGGTCTCCCGCGATCAGCATCAGCGGCCCGCGATAATTCTCGATCGGGATGCGCGCGGCGGTTTCGCGGCCGGGATGATCGGCACGGCCATTCTCATGGATCGCGCGCAGGTCTGCAGCGGGACCCTTTTGCAGGCCCTCGACGAACCCGCGATAGGGCATGAAGGGCAGGGGCTTGCCGTCGAACGAGAAGGACGAGCGGGTGCCCTCGGCCTCCAGCGTCTCCAGGCCCCAGCCTTCCCACACCAGATCCGACGGCGCATAGGCGACCACCGCATCGATCCACGGATAGTGGCTCGCGGCGATCAGCGCGAATTCCGATCCCTTGGAGCCCGCGAACAGGGCGAACCGCTCGACATCGACGCCGGGCATCCCGGCCAGCGTGGTGCGCAGGCGGGCGAGCTGGTCCACGCGAATGTCGATGAAGCTACCCGGCAGGTCGGGATATTCGGGCGGCGGGCCATAGCTGCCCCAGTTCGGCGAGTAGTAAGGCAGGCTGATCGCCGCATAGCCCATCTGCGCCAGGATCGGTCCGAAGCGCTTGCCCGCGCCGTCGCCACCCTCCGCACCCGCAAGGATCACCACTACCGGACGCTTCTTCTCCCCGGCCAGCCGGTAGAGCTTCGCGTGAGGGAATCCGGCGATATCGGCCGTCTCCACCGCGTCCGCGGGTGCGGGCGCCGCTGGGGGCGGCACGGAGGCTGGAGCGATGGCGGGAAGGGTCAGGGCAAGCGAACAGGCAAGCAGGGCGCGCATCGTCTTCGTCACTCCGGCAATTCGAAGTGGTGTGTTATGATAATAATGCACCTGCCGCAATATGCGGCGTTCAGCGCAGCGCGGTCTTCATCTTGCCGACATTCACCGATCCCGAATTCTCGCGGATCAGCGCCAGGTTCGGCTCGACCTGCAGGTTGCGGCGCGCGATCAGCACGCTGCCCTTGCCCGAGGCGAAGCCCCATTCGGTGAAGGTATAGCCATCGCCCTTGGCCGCGCCCCACAGCACGCGGCTGTGCGGATAGGCGTAGCGGTCCAGTTCGGCGGCGGACACCACGCCGCTGGCGCCGATCTCGTCGAGGATCTTGCGCGCCGCGCCGGGCGTCTGTGCGGTCAGCGTATAGCCCCGGCCCATGAAGTCGCTGGTCGAAAGCCATTGCGAGGCACGGCTGATCCACACGCGCTTCTCGCCATTATCTGCATGCGCAGCCGCGGCGATCAGCGCGCCTTCGCCGCCCGCGCGTCCGTCGACCAGCCACAACCCGCCTTCGCGCGCCATGGTGCGGCCGAGTGCCGGAGCGCCGATATCGGGCTTGGCGGGCAGGACCCAGAGCGCGGCTATGGCAGGCGCAATAGCGGCGAGCGCCGCCACCGGCGTCGCGAAGCGGGCATGGCGGTGCAGCCGCCACAGGTTGAGCAGGCCGAGGCCCATCAGCACGGTCAGCCAGGGAAGGAGCGGGGTGACGTAGCGCGGCTCGAGCGCGGCGGGGACCGCAGCCTGAAAGATCAGGGTCGCGGCGGCCACCGCGATCGACAGGCGCGCGACCCGCATCTCGCGGGCGTCGCCGGGACGGAAGGCCGAGACCATCCCGCCGATGGCGAGTGCGATCCCGACCAGTCCGAAATTGGCGAGCAGCGCGGTACCGTTCGCGCTCAGCGACAGGCCCGCATATTCGAGGCCCGGGGCATAGTTGAACCCGCCTGCGGAGATCTTGAACGAGAACCAGTACCACGGCGCGACCAGCGCCACGGTGATCAGCGCGGCGACCCACAGAGCGGGCTGCTTCAACAGCCTCCAGCGGTCAGTGAGTGCGATATCGATGGCAGGCACCAGCGCGATCAGCGCGCCGTTGCCTTTGGTCAGCGGCGCGGCTGCGGCGAAGACCGCGAACAGCAGGAAGCGGGTCCAGCCCGGTTTGTCCGATGCGTTCGCCCACAGGATCGCCGCGACCGCGACAACCAGCGCGACCGGCTGGTCGAGCAGCAGGTAGCGCGCACCATCGACCACCAGCGGCAGGAAGACATAGGTCAGCGCCAGAATCAGCCCGATCGCGCGATGCCCGATCCGGTCGAACGCCCAGACGATGGCCCCCGAAGGCAGTCCTGCGACGAACGCCGCGATCAGCAGTGCGCCATATGGCGAAGGCCGCAGCACCGCGAAGATCGGCGCTTCCAGCAGATACCATCCCGGCGGCCAATGGCCGATCGAGAGGCGCGGGAAGTGCGCGTAATAATCCTGCGCGAACGCCATGGGCGAAGGGAAGCCCGCCCGGATCCAGTCGCCGATGAAGAGCGCGTTGACATAATGCCCGCCCTCGTCGGGATTGATCAGGCTCTCCGAAAGACCGCCGCTCAGCGAGGCGAGGATGAGCGAGAGCAACCCGAAAACGGCTGCTGCGACGACGGGGAAGGGAAGGCGGCGGACGAGCATCTGCACGATAGTGACGGCAAGGGCTTAGGAAATCGTGGATTTCGGCTAGAAATGATTCGAACGGGCAGAGGAGGGGTGATGAAGCGGATCGCAACGAGTGTCGCCGCCGCGCTGATGCTTCAGGCTTGCGCGACGAATCCGCCGATGACCTCGACGCCCGCTGCCGCGCCACCCCATTCCAGCAGCACCGCACGCCAGCAGATTTCGGAAGCGCTCGAATCGGGCGATCGCGCACAGGTGACCCGGGGTGTGATCGACCTCGCGGCGATGGGCGGCGCGCTTTCCGATGCCAGTTTCGATCGCGTCACGCCGCTGCTCGATCCCGCCACGCTCGGCGATCCCCGCGCATGGTACGGGTTGCAGCCGTCCGCCGGGCTCGCGCAGTTGCGGAGCAGGTTTCACGATAATGCCCTGGTCGAGATGCCACCCGCCGCGGATCTGGTGGCAACGGTGCCTGCCGAGTACCGGCTGGTCGAAGGCATCGCATGGGACGCTGCGCGCAAGAGGCTGTTCGTCAGTACCGTGATCGATGGCCGTCTCGCCTATCTCGAGAATGGCGCGTGGCACGAGGTCCAGATCGCATCGCCGCGTGGTGGGCTGTTCGGCATGTCGGTGGATAGGAAGCGCCGGCTGTTATGGATTGCCACCGGCGTGCTCGATCAGGTGGCGGTGACTGGTGAGCGGATGACGGGATTGATTGCGGTCGATCTCGATACGCTGAAGGTGGTTCGCCGCGTTCCCGTCACCGATCCCAAGCCCGGAATGGTCGGTGACCTTACAGTAGCCCCAGACGGCACGGTGTTCGCCAGCAACAGCGTGTCGGGCGCGATCCATCGCTGCAGGCCCGGCTGCACCGAACTGGAAGCGCTGGTGCCCGCCGGGCGCTTCAACAGCCCGCAGGGTCTGGCGCTCTCCCCGAGGGGCGACCGGCTGTACGTTGCCGACTATGATTCGGGGCTGTGGATGGTCGACACCACAACCGGCGCCGTTTCGCCCTTTCGCGTTGCCCAGCCCATCATGCTCGATGGCATCGACGGTCTGATAGCGGCACAAACTGGCGGCGCATTGATCGCGATCCAGAATGGCACGCGTCCGCGGCGCATCCTCAAACTCTATCCTTCGTCGCACCGCGGACCGGATACGCAGGTTACCGTGCTTCGCAGGCTTTCGCCCGAAGGGCCGGAACCGACGCTCGGCACGCTGGTAGGCGGTTACCTCTATTATGTCGGCGATGCGCAGTGGGAGCGGTACGGACCCGCCGGCGCGATCAAGGATGGCCAGCCCGCGCGGGGCACGCCGATCTACCGGATCGCCGTGACCAATATCGCCACCTGAGTGCTTGCCCGTTCGCGCAACTAAGCTATCGTGCCGCGCAAAGGTGTAAGGGGAATTGTCATGAAGTGGTTGATTGCGCTCGCATTTGCGTCGGTCGTTCCGGTCGCGGCCCAGGCCCAGGTCAAGGAAATGCCGATGGAGACCGTCGGCGCATGGAAGGTCAGCGGCAAGGGCGGCGACTGTCTGGTCGGGTTCATGACGCCGCAGGGCATGCTGATGATCGCTTCGCCCGCCACCACCGGCGAGAATCAGGGCGGCATGATGATCGCCAAGCCCGGCCTGACCGTGGCCGACGGCCCGGGTCAGCCGCTGCAGCTCTCGGGTCCGCCGACCATGGCCGGCGAGCGTCGCGCGATCGGTTATAGCGATATGCCGGGCTATTGGCTGTCGTTCCCTGCCGCGACCACCATCGATGCATTTCCGGACAGCTGGCGCTTCAAGGTGACCAAGGATGGCGCCACCGTCGTCGACCTGAATGTCACCGGTTTTGTGGCTGCCCGCGCTGCGCTGCGCCGCTGCGTTCAGCAGACCAGCTAAAGCGCTTTTCGGCTTTTGCGATCCGTGCCGCGCGACGATGCGGCACGGATCGTTTTGGGCTGCGTATCTGCACTCCAATTGCGAGTCATTCTCACTCCCCGAGGCGTTGCTTCGCGGGGCAGGGAGTCCTAAAGCCCACGTCAGATTCCGCACTCGCGAGATGAGCTTTGATCGATCTAATCGAATATCTGCCGATCCTGCTGTTCCTCGGCGTCGCGATCGTGCTTTCCAGCGCGTTCGTCTTTCTGCCGATGGCCGTCAGCCGCCTGACCGGCTCGCACAAGCCGACGCCCGAGAAGCTGACTGAATATGAGTGCGGTTTCCCCGCGTTCGAGGACAGCCGCAGCCAGTTCGACGTTCGCTTCTATCTCGTCGCGATCCTCTTCATCATCTTCGATCTCGAAGCCGCCTTCCTGTTTCCGTGGGCGGTCACGGTGTTCAAGCTGGGCGCTTCGGCCAGCTGGGTCGCCTGGACCTCGATGATGATCTTCATTGCCGAGCTGGCGCTCGGTCTCGTCTACGCCTGGAAAGTGGGAGCCCTGGATTGGGAGTAGATCTTACGCAGGCGCCGCCGCCGGGAACCCTCCCGGACGTCGCGTTCCTGAACGACATCAATGCCGAGCTGGGTGACAAGGGCTTCCTGGTCACTTCGACCGAGGAGCTGTTCCAGTGGGCGCGTACCGGCTCGCTGTGGTGGATGACCTTCGGCCTGGCGTGCTGCGCGGTGGAGATGATCCACGTCAACATGCCGCGCTACGACATGGAGCGTTTCGGCGCCGCCCCGCGCGCGTCTCCGCGCCAGTCGGACGTGATGATTGTGGCCGGCACGCTGTGCAACAAGATGGCCCCGGCGCTGCGTCGCGTGTACGACCAGATGTCCGAGCCCAAGTACGTGATCTCGATGGGATCGTGCGCGAACGGCGGCGGCTATTACCATTACAGCTACAGCGTCGTGCGCGGCTGCGACCGGATCGTGCCCGTGGACATCTATGTTCCCGGCTGCCCGCCGACCGCCGAGGCGCTGCTGTACGGCATCATGCAGCTCCAGCGTAAGATCCGCCGCACCGGGACGATCGAACGGTGAGCGTGGTGAAGACCTCTGCTCCCCGTTACGCCTCGAACGAGGGCGTGATCGACGCGGCCAAGGCTGCGCTCGGTGATATGCTGATCGAGGCGACCGATCTGGTCGGCGAGGTGAACCTGACGGTCGAGCGTACGCGCCTGATCGAGGCGATGATCGCGCTGCGCGACACCAAGGGCCTCGAATATCAGCAGTGCATGGAGATCGCCGGGGTCGACTATCTCGACCGGGCCGATCGGTTCGACGTCTGCTACATGCTGCTCTCGCTCACCCGGAACCACCGGCTGCGCGTGCGCGTGACCACCGACGAGGTGAAGCCGGTGCCGTCGGTGACGGGCATCTGGCCGGTCGCGGGCTGGCTCGAGCGCGAAGTGTACGACATGTACGGCGTGCTGTTCTCGGGCAACACCGATCTGCGCCGCATCCTGACCGATTACGGTTTCCAGGGGCATCCGCAGCGCAAGGACTTCCCGCTGACCGGCTATGTCGAGCTGCGCTATTCGGAAGAAGCCAAGCGCGTGGTCTATGAGCCGGTCCAGCTGGCACAGGACTTCCGCAATTTCGACTTCATGAGCCCGTGGGAAGGGGCGGAATATATCCTCCCCGGCGACGAGAAGTACGTCGCGCCCACACCGCCGGCACCGCCGCCCGCGCCGCCTGCAGCAGCTCCCGCCAAGGCCGAGCCTGCGCCCAAGGTGACCAAACCGCGCGCGAAGACGCCCAAGACCAGCGACGGCCCGGCCGATACCGGTATCGGCAAGGCGAGTCCGCATGCAGGCCCCAAGCCGGCCGATCCGGATGTGGTGAAGACGCCGCGCAAGCCGCGTGCGAAGAAGGCAGGGCCGGACAATGGCTGAGTATCTGGACGAACTGGAAGGCGTCACCGACGCCGGCAAGCCGGAAGCCGGCGATGTCGAAATCAAGAACTACACGATCAATTTCGGCCCGCAGCATCCCGCGGCGCACGGCGTGCTGCGCCTCGTCATGGAGCTGGATGGCGAAATCGTCGAGCGGCTCGACCCGCATGTCGGTCTGCTCCATCGCGGCACCGAGAAGCTGATCGAGTACAAGACCTATTCGCAGGCGCTGCCTTACTTCGATCGCCTCGACTATTGCTCGCCGCTGGGCATGGAGCACAGCTATGTGCTGGCGGTCGAGAAGCTGCTCGATCTCGAAGTGCCGCTGCGAGCGCAATATCTGCGCGTGTTCTTCGCCGAGCTGACCCGCATCTGCAATCACATGCTGAATCTCGGTTCGCACGTGATGGACGTCGGCGCGATGACGCCGAACCTGTGGATGTTCGAGATCCGCGAGGATTGCCTGAACTTCTTCGAGCGCGTGTCGGGCGCGCGCATGCACTCCAACTATTTCCGCGTCGGCGGCGTCCATCAGGATGCGCCGGTCAAGCTGCTGGCCGATATCGGCGACTGGCTCGACACGCGTCTGCCCAAGCTGTTCGGCGATGCGATCAGCCTGGTTGCCGAGAACCGCATCTTCAAGCAGCGCAATGTCGATATCGCGGTGGTGAGCCGCGAGGACGCGATCAAATGGGGCTTTTCCGGCCCGATGATCCGCGGCGCGGGCATCCCCTGGGATATCCGCAAGTCGCAGCCCTATGACGTGTACGACCGGATGGATTTCGAGATCCCCGTCGGCACCCGCGGCGATTGCTATGACCGGTTCATGGTTCGCGTCGAGGAAGTCTATCAGTCCGCGCGCATCATGAAGCAGTGCCTGGCCGAAATGCCCGAAGGCCCGATCATGACGCTCGACCGCAAGGTCGGCCCGCCCAAGCGCGGCGAGATGAAACAGTCGATGGAAGCGCTGATCCATCACTTCAAGCTGTATTCGGAAGGCTATCACGTTCCCGCGGGCGAGGTTTACGTGGCCACCGAAAGCCCGAAGGGCGAGTTCGGCGTCTATCTGGTCAGCGACGGCAGCAACAAGCCGTACCGCTGCAAGATCCGCCCGACCGCGTTCAGCCACCTCCAGGCGATGGACTTCATGTCGCGCGGCCACATGCTGGCGGACACGACGGCCATTCTGGGTGCGCTCGATATCGTATTCGGGGAGTGCGACCGGTGAAGTGGCTCATGCTCCTTTCTGCCATCGTCATTGTCGCGGTTACGACTTTCTATCTGCTCGAACTAACTGGCATGGAAGTCTTTGCCGCCCTGCCTTTCGTGGCGGGTTGCTGGCTGATCGTGTTGGTTCAGCGGCTTGAGCGGAAAGATAGTGAAGCAGGCATGCGGAGTGCGACCGGTGAGTGATCGCATCGCCCTGATCGACACGCTGATGGCGCATTACAACGCGCTCGATGCGGACGCCTATGCCGAGATGTTCGCCGAGGGCGGCAGCGAAGCCATGTATCGCGGCGACGTGGTGCGTGAAGGCCGCGAAGGCGTGCGTTCGGGCATGAAGGCGGTGTTCGCTGAATTCCCCGAGAACCGCGCCGACGTGCTCCAGAAATTCCAGCTGGGCGACCGCGTCGTGCTGCACGAGCGGGTTTACCGCTCCAGCACCGCCGAGCCGTTCGACGTGATGACCGTCTATTCGTTCGACGGCGATCTGGTTGAGCGGGTGGAGTTCATCCGGTGAAGACGCTGGTCTCCTTCATGGGCCATTTCGCTGGCCAGTTGCTCGCGGTGCCGCTGGTGGTGCTGGCGTTCGTGCTGCTGAGCGAGATGTCCTACGGCGCTATCCTCGCGATGGCTGTCGCCTATGTCCTGTTGCTTGGCTTTTTCGGGATGCGCGTGCTGCGCAGGAAAGCGAAGCCGAGCGTGACGAACGAGATTGTGAATGGCTGAGAAACCCCCTCTCGAAGATACCCCCGAACTGCGCGCTCGCTGGGGCGGGTTTGCGTGGAATGCGGCAAATGTCGCCAAGACGCAGGAAATCTTGTCGCGCTATCCGGCTGGCCGTCAGCAGTCGTGCACGATCCCGTTCCTAGATCTGGCCCAGCGTCAGGTCGGTGCGGAGACCGATACGCAGGGCTGGCTGCCGATCCCGGTGATCGAGTTCGTCGCGCGCGAACTCTCGCTGCCGGTGATCCGCGTGCTCGAGGTCGCCAGCTTCTACACGATGTTCAATCTGCACCCGGTGGGCAAGTTCCACGTCCAGGTGTGCGGCACGACGCCGTGCATGCTGCGCGGGTCGGACGATGTGATGGCAGCGTGCAAGGCGCGCGGCATGAAGAAGGGCCACACCACCGAGGACGGCATGTTCACGCTGACCGAGGTCGAGTGCATGGGCAATTGCTCGTCCGCGCCGATGGTCCAGATCAACGACGATAATTTCGAGGATCTGGATTATGATCGCACCATCGCGATCCTCGATGCGCTGGCGAAGGGCGAAAGCCCCAAGGCCGGAACGCAGGAACCGGGCCGGCACACGGTAGAGCCGGTCGGCGGCGCGACCACGCTGAAGGAAATGGTGAGCGCCAATCACGATTACCGGGGAGAATGGTAATGAGCGGCGACAACAAGAACCTGATCGTCACGATCCTCGCCATCATCGGCGGCCTCGTCGTGCTGGGCTGGGTGCTGCGCGTGACCTTCGCGCTGCTCGGGCCGCTGCTGCTGATCGGCCTCGCAGTCGCGGTCTACCTGATCTTCTTCAAGGACAAGGGACGATGAACGGCGCCGTCTGGTTCGCGCTGATCGCGGTGTTCATGGGATCGTTCGTGGCGATTTACGCGTCCACGCAGGCGAAGAAGAAGGGGGGCGGCGAATGACGTCGAAGCCCGTCAAGCTTGGCGTGCCGGTTGTGGGCGTCATCTTCCTCGCGCTGGCCTGCCTCAAATTCTTCCAGGGTGATGCCTGGGTGGTCTGGGCCATTCTGGGCTTCCTGTTCGGCGGCTTCGGCATCTTCAACCTGAACCGGTCGGAAGGGAACCAGGCGTGAGCCTCGCTGACAAGGATCGCATCTTCACCAATCTGTACGGCTTCCAGTCCTGGGGACTGAAGGCCGCGATGAAGCGTGGCGACTGGGACAAGACCAAGGCGCTGATGCAGCTCGGTCAGGATCCGATCATCGACAAGGTCAAGGCGTCCGGCCTGCGCGGCCGCGGCGGGGCAGGGTTCCCCACCGGCATGAAGTGGAGCTTCATGCCCAAGGAACCGCGCCCGGACCGTCCCAACTTCCTCGTCATCAATGCCGACGAGTCAGAGCCGGGTTCGTGCAAGGACCGCGAGATCATCCGCCACGATCCGCACAAGCTGATCGAAGGCGCGCTGATCGCCGGCTTCGCGATGCGTGCACGTGCTGCGTACATCTACATTCGCGGCGAATATATCCGCGAGGCCGAGACGCTGCAGGCTGCGGTCTACGAAGCCTATGAAGCCGGCCTGATCGGCAAGAATGCGTGCAAGTCGGGCTATGACTTCGACGTCGTCGTCCATCGCGGCGCGGGCGCCTATATCTGCGGCGAAGAGACCGCGATGCTCGAAAGCCTCGAGGGCAAGAAGGGCCAGCCGCGCCTGAAGCCGCCATTCCCGGCAGGCGCCGGCCTCTATGGCTGCCCGACCACGGTCAACAATGTGGAATCGATCGCGGTCGTCCCGACGATCCTGCGCCGCTCGCCCGAATGGTTCGCCAGCTTCGGCGCCGAGGGCAATCGCGGGACCAAGCTGTTCCAGATCAGCGGTCACGTCGACAAGCCGTGCGTGGTCGAGGAAGAGATGAGCATTCCCTTCCGCGAGCTGATCGAAAAGCATTGCGGCGGCATTCGCGGCGGCTGGGACAATCTGCTCGCGGTGATCCCGGGCGGCTCGTCGGTGCCGCTGGTGCCTGCGGCCGAGATCATCGACTGCCCGATGGACTTCGACGGCCTGAAGAAGGTCGGATCGGGCCTGGGCACCGCCGCGATCATCGTGATGGACAAGTCCACCGATATCGTCCGCGCGATCAGCCGGATCAGTTATTTCTACAAGCATGAGAGTTGCGGCCAGTGCACCCCGTGCCGTGAAGGTACGGGCTGGATGTGGCGTGTCATGGAACGTCTGCGCACCGGCGATGCCGATGTCAGCGAGATCGACACGCTCCACCAGGTTACCAAGCAGGTGGAAGGGCACACGATCTGCGCGCTGGGCGATGCCGCCGCCTGGCCGATCCAGGGCCTGATCCGCCATTTCCGACCTGAGCTGGAACGCCGCATTGCCGAACGCAATGGCGGTGGCGACGCTCCCATGATGGAGGCTGCAGAATGATTGCTCTTCTCGCTTCTCTGGCGCTGATGACCGCGCCGCAACAGGGGAACCGTGTTCCCGTCGCCACCGAAAGCGCCGTGGAATCGACCCAGGCGTTCGTCGCCTGCGCCGCGAACGACCTGACTCTGGTGCAGGGGCTGTTCGGCGCCATGCCCGGCACGTCGGGCGAGAGCGATGCGATCGCTGCGCTGCTCAGCAAGGGTTGCCGCACCATGGGCGATTTCGCGGTCGATCCGGCCACGGTTCGCGGCTCGATGGCCGAGGCGTTGTTCGAGCGCGACTACGGCACGCTCGATGGCGCAGCGCGTCCGGGCAAGGTTTCGATGTTCACCATGCCGATGCCGGGCAGCTATCAGTCTCTCTATCCGCGCACCCGTTACGCGATCGGCATGCTCGCTTATGGCGATTGCATCGTTCAGGCCGCACCGAAGGAGTCGGTCGCGATGATGCTGACCGCGCCAGGTTCGTCGAATGAGCGGACCGCCTTCAGCGCACTGGCACCGGTCATGGGCGAATGCCTCAACGATGGCGACAAGATCACCTTCACCCGCACCCAGCTGCGCGGCGTGATCGCAGAGGCCGCCTATCGCAAGGCGTCCGGTTCGAAGTGATGAAGCCGCTCGCCCTTCTTATCGCCGCTGTGCCGCTCGGTCTGCTTGCGCAGCCCGCCGCGGCGCAGGGGGTCTCGACCTCGGCCTACCGCACGACGCTCGACTATGCGAGCTGTGCGGTCGGCAAGGACGCGGCTGCCGCCAAGGCGCTGCTGGCGACCGTGCCGGGCAGTGCCGAGGCGCGCGCCGCCGCGGCCAAGGTCACCGCGCTTGGCTGTGACGGCAAGCCGAATGACGAGGGGTTGCGCGGTGCCGTGGCCGAGAAGCTGTATCTCGCCACCTATGCCACCCCGCCGGCCGAAGCGACGGGCGAGCCCGCCGCCTTCACCGGCAGCGGCGTCAGGGACCTCGCTTATTACGACATCGCCCGCTGCGTCGCGACCCGCGACCCGCTGGGTGCCGATATGCTGATCCGCTCGGATCTGCGTTCGGAAGCGGAGAAGGCGGCACTGAAGCGGATCATGCCGGTGCTCGGCGGCTGCGTGCCGTCGGGATTCCAGCTCGGCCTCGACCGCGAGAAGCTGCGCGGGATGGTGGCAGAGGGCCTGTACAATATCCGCGGCGCGGCGGGGACGAACTGACGATGCGTCTCGTTCCGATCCTTGCCGTTGCCGCCATCGGCCTCGCCACGCTTCCGGCGCAGGCGCAGGACGCAAGTCCCGACCGCACCTATCGCATGGTGCAGGACGTCGCGCGCTGCTTCGTGCGCGGCGAACCGGCCAAGGCACGCGCGCTGCTGGCGATGGAGCCTGAGACGGCTGAGACCAACGCCATGTTCCAGGCGGCGATCACGCGGCGCAGCGGTTGTATGGGCGTCAGCGGCAAGCTGCGGATGAAGCAGGCGTCGTTCCGCGGCGCGGTCGCCGAGCGCCTCTATCTCGACACCTATTCCGAGCCGCTGGCGGATCGCCCCGCTTCCGAGGCGCCATTCACCGGCAGCGGCAATTCGCGGCTGGCCAGCTATGACGTCACGCGTTGCGTCGCCGCGCGCGATCCGTCCGGTGCCGACCGCTTCGTCCGTTCGCAGCTCCGCTCGCCCGAGGAAAAGGCGGCGTTGACCCGCATCGTCCCGGTGATCGCGGGCTGCACCCCCAACGGCGCACAGATCGGTTTCGATCGCGCCATGCTCCACGGTCTTCTCGCCGAAGCCCTGTTCAAGTCTCGCAGCGGAAGCGCTGCGCCTGCCCAAGCGGGAACCCAGTAATGCCCAAGCTAACTGTCGACGGAATCGAAGTGGAGGTGCCCGCAGGGGCCACCGTGCTCCAGGCCTGCGAGGCCGCGGGCAAGGAGATTCCGCGCTTCTGCTACCATGAGCGCCTCTCGATCGCCGGCAATTGCCGCATGTGCCTGGTCGAAGTGAAGCCGGGACCGCCCAAGCCCCAGGCCTCATGCGCGCTGCCCGCTGGCGAAGGTCAGGAAATCCGCACCGACAGTGCGATGGTGAAGGCCGCGCGCGAAGGCGTGATGGAGTTCCTGCTGATCAACCACCCGCTCGATTGCCCGATCTGCGATCAGGGCGGCGAATGCGACCTGCAGGACCAGTCGGTCGCCTATGGCCGCGGCCATTCGCGCTACACCGAGAACAAGCGCGCGGTGACCGAGAAGTACATGGGTCCCATCGTCAAGACGGTGATGACCCGTTGCATCCAGTGCACCCGCTGCGTGCGCTTCGCCGAGGAAGTGGCGGGCGTGGAGGAAATCGGCGCGATCTATCGCGGCGAGGACATGCAGATCACCTCGTATCTCGAACAGGCCGTGACCAGCGAGCTTTCGGGCAATGTCGTCGACCTGTGCCCGGTCGGCGCGCTGACCTCGAAGCCCTATGCGTTCGAAGCGCGCCCGTGGGAGCTCAAGAAGACGCTCGCCATCGACGTGACCGACGCGGTCGGCACCAATATCCGCCTCGACAGCCGCGGCCGCGCCGTGCTGCGCGCGCTTCCGCGCATCAACGAGGACGTCAACGAGGAATGGGCGCACGACAAGACGCGCCACCATGTCGATGGTCTGTCGCGCCGCCGCCTCGACAAGCCCTATGTCCGCAAGGGCGGCAAGCTTATCGAAGCGACCTGGGACGAAGCGTTCGCCGAGATCGCCAAGGCCGCCAAGACCGCCGGCTCCAGCGTCGCGGCCATTGCCGGCGATCTGCTCGATTGCGAGACGATGTTCGCGGCCAAGGCGCTGCTCAAGTCGCTCGGCTCGGACCTGCTCGAAGGCCGCCAGACCGGCATGGCCTATGACACCAGCAATCTGGGCGCCGTGGCGTTCAACTCGACCATCGCCGGCGTCGAGGATGCCGACGCGATCCTGCTGGTGGGCACCAATCTGCGCTGGGAAGCGCCGCTGGTGAACACCCGCGTGCGCAAGGCCTTCAAGAAGGGTGCGAAGGTCTTCGCCATCGGCCCCGAGACCGACCTGACCTATCCGGTCGAATGGCTCGGCAACGATCTCGGCCTGCTCGCCAAGCTGCCGGCTCAGGCCGCACAGGCAATCGACGAAGCCAAGAAGCCGCTGCTGATCGTCGGCCCCGGCGCGCTGAAGGACGGCCATGGCCCGACGCTGGCGATGGCCGGCGGCTTCATGCGTGACGGCTGGAACGGCTATAACGTCGTCCATATCGCCGCGGCGCGGATGGGCGGGCTGATGCTCGGCTATGCGCAGAAGGGCGGCATCGCCGACGTGGTTGCGGCTGCACCGAAGCTGACCTTCTTCCTGGGCGCCGACGAAGTCGACTTCTCGGCGTTCGGGGGCAGCTTCAAGGTCTATATCGGCCATCATGGCGATACCGGCGCGCATCACGCGGACGTGATCCTGCCGGGCGCGACCTATGCCGAGAAGCCGGGCACCTATGTGAACCTCGAAGGCCGCGTCCAGCGTGGCGACCGTGCCGTCTACGCCCCGGGCGATGCCCGTGAGGACTGGACTATCCTGCGTGCGCTGTCGGACAAGCTCGGCCACACCCTGCCGTTCGACACGCTCGACGAGCTGCGCGCCGCGATGGCCGCGGACGTGCCGGCGCTGGGGCAGGAGGGTCTGGTCAGCTACGACTGGGCGCCGCCCAAGCTGGCTGCCAAGGCGAAGGGCGAACTCGCCTATCCGATGAAGGACTTCTACCTCACCAACGCCATCTGCCGGGCCAGCCCGACGATGCAGCGCTGCTCGGCCGAACTGATCCACGGCGAAGATTTCGCGGAGGCCGCGGAGTGATGACTTATGTCCAACTACCTCTTCGAAATCCTCGGGTTTCTTATGCCCTCCTCATGGAAGGCGTGGGCGCTGTTCATGACCGTCATTCTGTGCTTGGCGGCGCTAGTGTTGATTGCTTCGAGCTGATGGAGTGCGCGCGATGACCGCCTTCTTCCAATGGCTCGGCCTGCCGTTCGAGGCGGCGTGGTTCATCGCTACCATCGCGGGCATCCTGCTGATCGCGCTGCCGCTGATGCTGGCCGTCGCGATGATCATCTATGCCGATCGCAAGATCTGGGCGGCGATGGCGCTGCGCCGCGGCCCGAACGTGGTGGGTCCGCTGGGCCTGCTCCAGTCGTTCGCGGACGGCCTGAAGGTGTTCCTGCAGGAAACGATCATCCCGTCGAGCGCCAACAAGGTGCTGTTCCTGATGGCGCCGATCATCACCTTCACGGTCGCGCTGATCGTGTGGGCGGTGATCCCGTTCCAAGCGGGCGTGGTCCTGTCGAACATCAATGTCGGCCTGCTCTACATTCTCGCGGCCTCGTCGCTGGGCGTGTACGGCATCATCCTGGCGGGCTGGGCGTCGAACTCGAAATACCCGTTCTACTCGGCGATCCGTGCCGCGGCGCAGATGGTCAGCTATGAAGTTTCGATCGGCTTCGTCCTGATCGCCGTCGTGCTGTGGGCCGGCAGCTTCAACCTCTCGACCATCGTCGATGCGCAGCAGGGCCATGTGCTGAGCTTCCTCAACGGCTTCGGCTTCAACCCGCTGCTGTTCCCGATGGCGGTGGTGTTCTTCATCTCGTCGCTCGCCGAGACCCAGCGCGCGCCGTTCGACCTGACCGAAGCGGAGAGCGAGCTCGTCGCCGGCTATCAGACCGAATATTCGTCGATGGCCTTCGCGCTCTATTGGCTGGGCGAGTACGCCAACGTCATCCTGATGTGCGCGCTGAACGCGATCCTGTTCTGGGGCGGCTATCTGCCCCCGATCGACTGGGCGCCGCTCTATTACGTGCCGGGCATCATCTGGCTTTTCGCGAAGATCCTGTTCTTCTTCTTCTGCTTCAGCTGGGTGAAGGCCACCGTCCCGCGCTACCGTTACGACCAGCTGATGCGGCTGGGCTGGAAGATCTTCCTGCCGCTGTCGCTGACCTTCGTGTTCCTGGTGTCGGGCTGGCTGATGATCCAGCGCGTGGGGATGCCCTGGTGAGCTTGCCGCTCCTCCTTCTTGCGCTGTCCGCGCAGTCCGCACCGGCGGGCGCCCAGCAATGCGGCATGATCGCTGCAACGGGCGATCCCGTGGTGTTCGGTATTGCGACGTCAGGGCCGCAGGCAACGCTGGTCCCGACGAGCGGAACCGCGTGGCCGAGCGCTAAGATCGTTACGCCCCGCACGCAGTCAGGGGCGAGCGAAACGGTCGTGATCGGATCTGGATCCGAGCGGCTTGCGCTCGAGTTGGGTCCGATACAGGACGGCATGCGCTCGGCGACACTCTTTCAGACCAATGCCACGCTCAAGGGCCTTCCGGTCGCGGTTGGCTATTGCGTCGAAGATGACGCCAAGGATACCTCCGGGGCGCGTACCGCAACGGTAGCTGATGCGACCTCTCCAGCCTTTGCTTACGACCGCTGGATGCAGAAGTGCCTGGCGATCACCAGCGAAGGCAAGCGGGTGGTGATCGATCCCCGTTATGCAGCGGCTTCGGGATCGGGTGATCTTACGATCAGTTTTCAGGCCCCGGGCTATGATCTCTGGAGTGCGCCGACATCGCCGGTCGTGTTGCGGGATACGGGCACCCGAAAGATTGCGAGAGATCTGGATCTGACGACGGACGCGTTCGCGCCGGCGCGCGGCAAGACGGGCCCACGCGGCACGCGAGTCATGTACACCCAGATGACGGGCAAGGAGTCTGCGATCCTGTCATCCGTGTTCGAATTTTCCGATCTTTCCAGTCCGGCGGCAACCGGCGCTCGCGCGCTGTGCAATGCGAATGGTGTGGTCCGTACCCAATTTACGCCGGTAGGTGGATGACGATGGCACGGACCCCCTTGATGCGCCAGGCGCAACCCAATTTCCCGAGAGCAAGCCAATGAGCATCGCCCAGACCATCCGTTCCTTCACGCTGTGGGAGTTCGTCAAGGCGCATGCGCTGACCTTGCAGTACTTCTTCAAGCCCAAGG
The DNA here is from genome assembly GCF_029433115.1 of Sphingomonas sp. AOB5. GTDB lineage: Bacteria > Pseudomonadota > Alphaproteobacteria > Sphingomonadales > Sphingomonadaceae > Sphingomonas. The sequence continues at coordinate 69,148 of NZ_JARNTV010000002.1, forward strand.
CGACGATCAACTATCCTTACGAGAAGAACCCGATCTCGCCCCGCTTCCGCGGCGAGCATGCGCTGCGCCGTTATCCCAATGGCGAAGAGCGCTGCATCGCGTGCAAGCTGTGCGAGGCGATCTGTCCGGCGCTGGCGATCACCATCGAGGCCGAGCCGCGCGACGACGGCAGCCGCCGCACCACGCGCTATGATATCGACATGACCAAGTGCATCTATTGCGGGCTGTGCCAGGAGGCATGCCCGGTGGACGCCATCGTCGAGGGACCGAATTTCGAATTCGCGACCGAGACGCGTGAGGAACTGATCTACGACAAGTCGAAACTGCTCGCCAACGGCGACCGCTGGGAACGCGCCATCGCCGCGAACCTTGCCGCCGATGCACCGTATCGTTAAGCGCACCGCAGCTTCAGGGGCCCATTGATTCCGTGATCCAGATCCTAGCCTTTTACCTGTTCGCCATCGTGGTCGTCGCGTCCGCGGCGATGACGATCCTGGCGCGCAATCCGGTGCATTCGGTGCTCTGGCTGATCCTGGCGTTCTTCAACGCCGCAGGGCTGATGGTGCTCGCGGGTGCCGAGTTCATCGCGATGCTGCTCGTCATCGTTTATGTCGGCGCGGTCGCGGTGCTGTTCCTGTTCGTCGTGATGATGCTCGACATCGATTTCGCCGAACTGCGCGCGGGCGTGATGCGCTATGCCGCAGTCGGTCTGGCGCTGGCGATCGCGCTGGCTGCCGAGATCGTGATCGCGGTGGGCGCGTGGCAGGCGGGCGGCATCCAGCTCGGCCGCCGCATCGCGCCGGTCGATGGCGCCAAGCCGAACATCGAGGCGCTCGGCGAGCTGCTCTACACCCGTTACCTGTTCGTCTTCGAAGCTGCCGGGTTCGTCCTGCTGGTCGCCATGATCGGCGCCATCGTGCTGACCCACCGCAAGCGCGGTGACGTGCACAAGCAGAACATCAACCGCCAGATCAATCGCCGCCAGAAGGATGCGACCCGCAACATGAAACCGCCGGTTGGGCAGGGGGTCGAGCTGTGATCGGCATCACCCATTATCTCGTCGTTTCGGCGATCCTCTTCACGCTGGGCGTGCTGGGCATCTTCATGAACCGCAAGAACCTGATCATCATCCTGATGGCGATCGAGCTGATCCTGCTGAGCGTGAACCTGAACCTCGTCGCCTTCTCGGCGGCGCTGAACGACATGGTCGGTCAGGTGTTCGCGATGTTCGTGCTGACCGTCGCTGCCGGTGAGGCCGCGATCGGTCTCGCCATCCTCGTCATCTATTTCCGTGGCCGCGGCACGATCGCAGTCGACGACGTCAATCGGATGAAGGGCTGATGTCGACGATCCATTTCATCGTACTCCTGCCGCTGATCGCGGCAGCAGTGGGCGGCCTTTCGAACAAGGCATTCGGTTTCGCATTTCCGAAGCTGGTGACGACGGGCGCGCTGTTCGTTGCGTGCGCGCTCTCCTGGACCATCTTCATCAAATATCTGGGTGGCGGCGAGGCGGCGATCGCGCCGGGCTTCACCTGGATCCTGTCGGGCGCGATGGATGTGCAGTGGGAACTGCGCGTCGATGCGCTGACCGCGGTCATGCTGGTGGTGATCACCAGCGTCTCGGCGCTCGTCCACCTCTATAGCTGGGGCTATATGAGCGAGGACCCGGATCAGCCGCGCTTCTTCGCCTATCTCAGCCTGTTCACCTTCGCGATGCTGATGCTCGTGACCGCGAACAATCTGGTCCAGATGTTCTTCGGCTGGGAAGGCGTGGGTCTCGCCAGCTATCTGCTGATCGGCTTCTGGTTCAAGAAGCCCAGCGCCAACGCGGCCGCGATCAAGGCGTTCGTGGTGAACCGTGTCGGCGATCTCGGCTTCATGCTCGGCATCTTCGGCACCTTCCTGGTGTTCGGCACCATCTCGATCCCCGAGATCCTGGCCGCCGCGCCGGGCATGGCGGGTTCGACCATCGGCTTCCTTGGCGTTCGCTGGGATACGATGACGATCCTGTGCCTGCTGCTGTTCGTCGGCGCGATGGGCAAGTCGGCGCAGCTCGGCCTGCACACCTGGTTGCCGGACGCGATGGAAGGCCCGACCCCGGTGTCGGCGCTGATCCACGCTGCGACGATGGTCACCGCCGGCGTGTTCATGGTCTGCCGCCTGTCGCCGATGTTCGAAACCAGCGAAGTCGCGCAGCATGTCGTCACCTTCGTCGGTGCCGCGACCTGCCTGTTCGCCGCCACGGTCGGCATGACGCAGACCGACATCAAGCGCGTGATCGCCTATTCGACCTGTTCGCAGCTGGGCTACATGTTCTTCGCGGCAGGCGTCGGCGCGTACGGCGCGGCGATGTTCCACCTGTTCACGCACGCCTTCTTCAAGGCTCTGCTGTTCCTCGGCGCCGGTTCGGTGATCCACGCGATGCACCACGAGCAGGACATGCGCTACTATGGCGGCCTGCGTAAGCACATCCCGATCACCTACTGGACGATGATGGCGGGCACGCTCGCGATCACCGGCCTGGGCATCCCCGCGGTGTTCGGCAACCATCTCGCCATCGGTTTCGCCGGCTTCCACTCGAAGGACGCGATCATCGAAGCGGCCTGGGCGGCTGGCTATCCGGCCGCCTTCTGGGTCGGCGTTGGCGTTGCGCTGATCACCAGCTTCTACAGCTGGCGCCTGATCTTCCTGACCTTCTACGGCAAGCCCCGCTGGGAGCAGTCCGAGCATATCCAGCATGCCGTGCATGACGCGCATGGCCATGGCGATGCGCACCACGATGATCATGCCCATGGTCATGACGATCACGCCCACGCGCATGACTCGCACGGTGACGGGACGGCCGGCTATCACCCGCATGAAAGCCCGCTGGTGATGCTGATCCCGCTGCTGGTGCTGACCGTCGGCGCAGTCGCCGCGGGCTTCGTCTTCCACGGCTTCTTCATTGAGGCAGAGGAGGGGGCGCACTTCTGGAACGGCGCGCTCGCGTTCGACACCCATCTGATGCACGCGATGCACGAGGTGCCGACGCTGGTGAAGCTTTCCGCCACCATCGCCATGGTCAGCGGCCTGCTGATCGGCTGGTATGCCTACATCCGCAACCCGGGCTTCCCGGCGCGCTTCGTCGAGCAGTTCAAGCCGGTCTACCAGTTCCTGCTCAACAAATGGTATTTCGACGAGCTCTACAACTTCCTGTTCGTGAAGCCTGCCTTCGCGATCGGGCGGTTCCTTTGGAAGAAGGGCGACGAGGGCACGATCGATCGGTTCGGCCCCAACGGCCTCGCCCGGCTGGTCCAGCTCGGCAGCGCCGGCGCGGTCCGCCTGCAATCGGGATATGTATACAGCTATGCGTTCGTCATGTTGATCGGCCTCACTGCGGCGATCACCTGGTTCATGGTGGGTTGAGCGCATGACCGGATTTCCCATCCTTTCGATCATGCTCGCGGTCCCTGCGGTCGCGGCCATTGCCTGTCTGTTCGTCGACGCGAAGGCGGCGCGCTGGATCGCGCTGGGCGCGACCCTGATCGATCTCGTCCTGGGCGGTATGCTCTGGGCCTGTTTCGACATGGGTCCGCACGCGGCCCAGTGGCAGTTCGTCGAGCATAGCGCGGTCCTCGGCCGCTTCGGCTGGTCGCTCGGGATCGACGGCTTCGCGCTGATGCTGATCCTGCTCAGCGTGTTCCTGATGCCGATCTGCATCCTGGCGAGCTGGGACGCGATCCAGGATCGTGTTTCCGAATATATGGCGGCGTTCCTCGTCACCGAAGTGCTGATGATCGGCACCTTCGCGGCGCAGGATATCTTCCTGTTCTACATCTTCTTCGAAGCCGGCCTGATCCCGATGTACCTGATCATCGGCATCTGGGGCGGTGCGAACCGGATCTACGCGTCGTACAAATTCTTCCTCTACACGCTGCTCGGCTCGCTGCTGATGCTGATCGCCATGATGTACATGGTGGGCACCGCAGGCACGACCAGCATCCCGACGCTGATGGCCTATGACTTCCCGGCGGAAGTCCAGACATGGTTATGGCTGGCCTTCTTCGCTTCGTTCGCGGTGAAGATGCCGATGTGGCCGGTCCACACCTGGCTTCCCGACGCACACGTGCAGGCGCCGACCGCAGGTTCGGTGATCCTGGCGGGCGTGCTGCTGAAGCTCGGCGGTTACGGCTTCCTGCGCTTCTCGCTGCCGATGTTCCCCGAGGCTTCGGCCCAGCTCACCTGGCTGGTCTTCGCCCTCTCGGCCGTCGCGGTGGTCTACACCTCGCTCGTCGCACTGGTGCAGTCCGACATGAAGAAGCTGATCGCCTATTCGTCGGTCGCGCATATGGCGATCGTCACCTTCGGCCTGTTCGCGTTCAACGCGCAGGGCATCGAAGGCGCGATGATGGTGATGCTCGGCCACGGCCTGGTCTCGGGCGCGCTGTTCCTGTGCGTCGGCGTGATCTACGACCGGCTGCACACCCGCGAGATCGACCGCTACGGCGGCCTTGCGATCAACATGCCGAAATACGCCGTGTTCTTCATGCTGTTCACCATGGCCTCGGTCGGCCTGCCGGGCACCAGCAACTTCATCGGCGAATTCCTCGCGCTGGCGGGCATCTACCAGATCTCGACCTTCTACGCGTTCATGGCGACCACCGGCATCATCCTGGGCGCGGCGTACATGCTGTACCTCTATCGCCGGGTGGTGTTCGGCGATCTGACCAAGGACGATGTCCGCGCCATGCCGGACCTCAACGTCCGCGAGATCCTGACGCTGGCGCCGATTGCGGCGGCGGTGCTGTGGATGGGCGTGTACCCCGAAAGCTTCCTGAAGCCGATGCGCCCCGACGTCTCTCGCCTGGTCGAGCGGATCGAGCGCGCCAAGCCGGCTGGGGACTCCCAGCCTACCCCGGGTAACCCTGCGGCCGCCAAGGCCGCGCACGACGCACATGGCGCCCCCGCTGCGCACGGCGAACCCGCCGCAAAGACCGAGGCGCACTGATGTCCTACTCCCTCCAGCTCGCCATGACCCTGCCCGAGATCGTTCTCGGCCTGGGCGCGATCCTGCTGATGCTCGTCGCCGCATGGGGCGGGCAGGCCTCCACCCGCGTGGTCAGCTATGCCGCGGTCGCGGTGATCGCCGGCGCGTTCATCGCCCTGTTCGGTCCGGCCTCGGCCGGCGGCAGCGCGTTCGACGGCCTGTACCGCGCAGACATGTTCGCCGCCTTCTCCAAGGCAGTGATTTATGCCGCGGCAGCGGTCTCCATCCTGATCGCGCCGAACTTCTTCCAGCGCACCAGCGGCGAGGATCTGCGTCCGGAATATCCGGTGCTCATCCTGCTCTCGACCGCAGGCATGGGCATGATGGTGTCGGCGGGCGACCTGCTGACCCTCTATGTCGGCCTCGAGCTGATGAGCCTCGCATCCTACGTCCTCGCCAGCTTCATGCGTCGCGACACGCGTTCTGCCGAAGCGGGCCTGAAATACTTCATCCTCGGCGCGCTCGCCTCGGGTATGCTGCTCTACGGCATCAGCCTGGTCTATGGCTTCAGCGGCACGACCCTGTTCGGCGGTATCGCCGATGCCTATGGTGAGGGCCGTTCGCTTGGCCTGCTGATCGGTCTGGTCTTCGTCTTCGCCGGCCTCGCCTTCAAGATCAGCGCCGTGCCGCTGCACATGTGGACGCCCGACGTCTATGAAGGCGCACCGACCCCGGTGACCACCTTCTTCGCCAGCGCGCCCAAGATGGCGGCGATGGCGATGGCGATCCGCGTCGCGATCGAGGCGATGGGTCCCGCGATCCATGACTGGCGCCAGATCGTCGTGTTCGCGGCGCTCGCTTCGATCCTGCTCGGCGCGTTCGGCGCGATCGGTCAGAAGAACATCAAGCGGCTGCTGGCCTATTCGTCGATCAACAATGTCGGTTTCGCGCTGATCGGTCTGGCCGCGGGCACGCAGGCCGGTGTCGCCAGCGTGCTGTTCTACATGGCCGTCTATGTCGTCATGACCATCGGCTGCTTCCTGATCGTGCTTCAGATGCGCGATGCGGCGGGCAATCAGGTCGAGGAGATCGACGCTCTCTCGGGCATGTCGCAGACCCGTCCGGGGCTGGCCGCGGCGATGGCAATCTTCATGTTCAGTCTCGCCGGCATCCCGCCGCTGCTCGGCTTCTTCTCGAAGCTGGAAGTGTTCAACGCCGCGGTTCAGGCAGATCTGCTCTGGCTGGCCTCGATCGGCATCGTCGGATCGGTGCCGGGCGCCTTCTACTATCTCTCGATCATCAAGCGGATGTATTTCGACAAGCCCGCGCCGAAGTTCGAGGGGCGTCCGGGCGTGATCGAAGGCGGGCTGATCACGCTCAGCGCGGTGGCGCTCTCGCCGCTCAGCTGGTTCGGCCTGACCTGCCTGTCGGCCTGGACGATGCTGGCCGCGAAGTCGCTGTTCTGACCGTCACGATCCGCACCGTCGCCGAGACGGGTTCGACCAATGCCGATCTCGCCGGCCTCGCCCGCAGCGGCGCGGCCGAAGGGCTGTGGCTGAGGGCCGAACGCCAGACCGCGGGCAAGGGTCGGCAAGGCAGGGCGTGGGAATCCCCCGTCGGCAACCTGTTCGCTTCGACGCTGGTTCGGCTACGGCCAAGCGATCCGCAGGGCGCCACGCTCGCGCTGGTCGCGGCGGTGGCGCTCGAGGATGCGGTGTCGACCTTCCTGCCCGGCCAGGCGATGCTCAAATGGCCCAACGATCTGCTGATCGACGGCGCCAAGCTCTCGGGCATCCTGCTCGAACGGGTCGACGATGCCGTCATCATCGGCTTCGGCGTCAATCTGGCGCATCATCCCGAGGGTCTCGAACGCCCCGTCACCGGCCTCGCCGCACACGGCGTCACGCCCGATCCGCATATCTTCCTCGAAACCCTCGCCGAAAGTCTGGAGCGCTGGATCGCACGCTGGCGGGGCGAGGGGCTTGGTCCAGTCCGCGACCGCTGGCTCGCCCGCGCGCACCCGATGGGCACCGCGCTCACCGCGCGACAGGCCGATGGCAGTTCGCAGGATGGCCTGTTCGGCGGCCTCACCGGTGACGGCGCGCTCATCCTTCGCTTGGCCGATGGCTCCAGCCATGTCATTCACGCCGCCGATGTATTCCTGATCTAGAGGAAAGCCCGATGCTGCTCGCGATCGACGCCGGCAACACCAATGTCGTCTTCGCGCTCGTTGATGCGGGCGAGATCCGCGCGCGCTGGCGGATCGCCACCGATCCGCGCCGCACCGCCGACGAATATGCCGTGTGGCTCAGTCAGTTGCTTGGCCTCGAAGGCTTCACCATGGCTTCGGTGACCGCGGTCATCCTCGGCACGGTGGTGCCCCGTGCGCTTCACAATCTTCAGGTGCTCAGCAGCAAATACTTCAAGACCGAGGCCGTGATCGCAGGCAAGGGCGACGCAGACTGGGGCTTTCAGCTCGACGTGGACGAGCCGGACAATCTGGGCGCAGACCGTGCGCTCAACTGCATCGCGGCGCATGCCCGCCATCCCGGCGACCTCGTTATTATCGATTTCGGCACCGCGACCACCTTCGACGTGATCGACTTCAAGGGCACGTACAAGGGCGGCATCATCGCGCCGGGCATCAACCTGTCGCTCGATGCGCTCGTCACCGCGGCCGCCAAGCTGCCCCGCATCGCGATCGAGGCGCCCAAGGGCAATAACAGCGTGATCGGCCGCAACACGGTCGATCAGATGCAGATCGGCATCTATTGGGGCTATATCGCGATGATCGAAGGGCTGGTCGCGCGCACCAAGGCCGAGATCGGCCGTCCCGCCAAGGTGATCGCCACCGGCGGCCTCGCCGTCCTGTTCGAGAAGCATACCGATGTGTTCGACGTGATCGAACCCGACCTTACCATCCAGGGCCTGTCGATGCTCTGGGCACGCAGCCATAGCGCCAAATGAGCGTTGAGGCAGCGCAACTGATTGGAACGATGTGACCCCCGGTAAAGAACTCCTCTTCCTCGCGCTCGGCGGCTCGGGCGAGATCGGCATGAACGTCAATCTCTACGGCACGCAGGGCAAGTGGCTGATGGTCGATTGCGGCATCACCTTCGGCGACGCGAACTATCCCGGCGTCGACGTGATCCTGCCCGACCTCCAGTTCATCGAGGAACGGCTCGACGATCTGCTCGGCATCGTGCTGACCCATGGGCATGAGGATCATATCGGCGCGCTGCCCTATCTCGCCGCCGATCTGGGCGTGCCGCTCTATGCCACCCCGTTCACCGCGGGCCTGATCCGCGGCAAGCTGGAGGAAGAGGGTGTCGAGGATCGCGTCCGGCTGAACGTTGTGAAGGACGAGGAGCCGTTCGATATCGGCCCCTTCACCGTGCGTTACGTCCCGCTGGCCCACTCGATCCCCGAGGGCAACGCGGTGCTGATCGAGACGCCCTATGGCAAGATCATGCACACCGGCGACTGGAAGCTGGACGACAGCCCCTCGCTGGGCGGCGCTTCCACCGCCGAGGAACTGACCGCAATCGGCGACCAGGGCGTGCTGGCTCTGGTCTGCGATTCCACCAACGTCTTCAATCCCGAAGCCTCGGGTTCGGAAGGCGAGGTCCGCAAGGGGCTGGACGAAGTGATCGGCGCCGCCACCGGCCGCGTTCTGGTCACCACCTTCGCCTCGAACGCCGCGCGCCTACAGACGTTGGGCGAAGTCGCGGTCGATACCGGGCGCCAGCTCTGCGTCGCGGGCCGCTCGCTCGACCGCATCCTGCGTGTGGCCAAGCAGACCGGCTATCTGCGCGATTTCCCCGAAACGATCGATTTCGACACCGCCATGTCGCTGCCGCCGGGCCGCGTCATGATCGTGGCGACCGGCGGGCAGGGCGAACCCCGCGCCGCCCTGTCGCGGATCGCCGAGGGACAGCACCAGATCAAGCTGGGCAAGGGCGACACCGTGTTGTTCTCGTCGCGCCAGATCCCGGGCAACGAGATCGCCATTGGCCGCATCATGAACATTCTGGCGGGGCAGGGTGTCGATCTGGTGACCGATCGCCAGGCCTTTATCCACGTCTCCGGCCATCCGGGCCGCCCCGAACTGGCCGAGATGTACAAGTGGATCCGCCCGCAGATCCTGCTGCCGGTCCATGGCGAGGTGCGCCACATGCACGAACAGGCGCGCTTCGGCCGTTCGCTCGGCATCCCGGCCGCGATCGAACAGGTCAATGGCGACATCATCCGGCTGGCGCCGGGCAAGCCGCACAAGGTGGGCGAGGCGCATGCCGGCCGCCTCGTGCTGGATGGGGACGTGATCCTGCCTGCCGACGGCACGACGATCAACGAACGCCGTCGCGTGGCGCTCTACGGCCAGATCTCGGTCGCAGTCGCGCTCGACAAGAATGGCCGCCTGTTCGGCAAGCCGCAGATCCGCGTGCAGGGCGTGCCGGTAGAGGAAGATCGCGACAAGTTCATCGCCGAAGCCGCGGACGCCGCCGCCGAAGCGGTCCGCGCGGGCAAGTCCGGCGGCGAAGCATTGCGCGAGGCGCTACGGCTCGCCGTTCGGCGCACCGCGACCCGCTTCACCGGCAAGAAGCCGGTGGTCGATGTGCTGGTGATCGAGGCCTGATCCGATGAAGTGGCAATCCGCGCTCGCAATCTATGTGCTGTTCTGGTCGCTCTGCGTCTTCTTCGTGCTGCCGTTCGGCGTGAAGACCTCGCAGGAAGCGGGCGTGGAGATGGTGCCCGGACAGGCCGACAGCGCCCCGGCCAGCTTCAGCCTGGCCAAGGTCGCGATCCGCACGACGATCGTCTCGACGATCCTCTTCGCGATCTTCCTGCTCAACTATATCTTCGGCTGGGTGACCACCGAGATGCTCGACTGGGCGCACTAGGCTCGGACGGGGAACCATAATTCGATCAGCCCGGTCGCGGTGATCGGATCGAAATTCTCGTCATAGCGCTCGAAATCCGGGCCTTCGTCCGCCGTCAGGCCCAGTGCGGCAAGTTCGCCGCCCGCAAGCCGATCCCGCAGGCTGCGCGCCTCGGCGGCATGCCCGCGATGCTCGAACACCGCATAGCGCCGCTGCGGCAGTGCGATCCGCTCGAGCGTGGCGGGCAGGGCCTCGAACCCGTCGACCTCCACCGCCGCGAGATAGTCGACCATCTCCGCGTCCGGCGCCTCGAGATGAAGTCCATAGCCGGTCTGCGCCGCCTGACCCGGAATCCGGCCGAGCACGACCAGGTCCATCCACTGCCGCCGGGAGTCGCTGGCCATCTTGGCGCGCGGGTGCGAACGCCGGATACCGGCCAGCCTCAGTCCGCCCTGATCGACCAGCCGGGGCTGCACCGGGCTCAGCCCCGCAGCCGTTCGATCGCCTGTGCCAGCGCGACGTAGAGCTTGCCCATGTCGGACGAGAGCAGGGTTACGCCCAGCGGCGATCCGTCACGCAGCGCGAGGATCTGGCGGAGCATCGCCTCGAAATCATGGATGTAGCGGTTGACGTTGTCGCGGAAGACCTCGTCCTCGTCATACAGCCGCGCCACTTCGCGGGTCTCTCCCGCATCCAGCAGCCGTACCGCACGGCGGGTAAAGACCCCGCGATCGCCCTTGAGATAGGCCGACCAGGCGCTGTCGGTCACTTCGGCCGAGAAGCTCTTGGTGATGTCGATCGACGCCGAATTGAGCGCCTCGATCAGCAAGGTCACGCGGCGCGCGAAATTATCGCTGTCGCTCTTCTCATGCTCCGCGCGCGCCTTGTCGATCTGGCGATCCACCTGCGAGGTGGTCTCGGCCAGCGCCAGCATCTGCTGTGTGAGCCGCTCGGACGCCCGCGTGGCGGCGGTAACCGCAGCCTCGGTAGTGTCGGCCAGCTCGACCAGCTGGCGGCGCACCGAAGCATCCATTGCGCGGCTGAGCGCGGCATTGCCCGCTTCCTCCAGCGCCGCCTCGGCAACCGGCACGATCCCCGCCAGCGTGTTGCGCGCATGATCGGCCGCCTGAGCCGAAGTCTCGCGCACGCGGAGCAGCGCGTCGATCAACTGCGGCGCGGCTTCGGAGGCAAAGCGGCGCGTGGTGGAAATGGCATCGTCGACGATCGCTTCGAGATCGTTGGCCTTCTCACGGCCGCTGGCGAGCGTCTCCAGCAGCGATTCCTGGGTCTTGGCCAGCGTATCGGTCTGCTGCTTGACCACATCGGCAATCGCTTCGATCGCGTCGTGCGTGCTCTCCGCGGCGGTGACCAGCGCCAGCAGTTCGGGCTTGCTCTCGGCCACCACGCGACGGCTGAGCGCTATCCGCGCATCGAGCCGGTCGAGCGCCTCCGGCAGCGTCTCGTCGATCTCGCGCGCCGATGCATCGAGCGCGGTCAGCAGGTCTTCCGAGGTCGCGATCACCGCGCGCGCCGTGGTCTCGCCCGCGCGCATCGTCGCCGCGGTCGCTTCGAAGGATTCGCCCAGCGCGCTGACCTGCGCGGCAAGCGCCTGGGTGCGGTCCATGCCCGCGGCGTGGAGCACCGCGAGTTCCTGATCGGTGCGCTTCACCCCGTCGGTCAGCGTCCTGAACAGCTCGCTGCCGCGGTCCTTCTCTTCGCCCAGCCGCTCGGAAATGCGGCCAACGGCTTCCTCGATGGTCGCGATCCGCTCGGCCAGCGCATCCGCACTGTCCTTGCCGGCACGATCCAGCGCAGCCTGATTGGCGCCGAGCATGGCGAGCATCGCTTCGCCCTGCGCCGCGATCCCCTTGCGCGCTTCGTCCACGGCATTGGCGGCACGATCCAGCACCGCATCAACCGCAGTCGACATCTCGCCGGTAACCGATTCCAGCCGCGCGCTGGCAGTCTCGCTGGTCGCTTCCATCCGCGCGATATGCGCCGCGAGCCGGTCTGCAGCGCCACCGGCGACGGTGTCGGCCTCACGCCCGCGATCGGCGAGCGCGGTAAGTTGGGTATCGAGTGCCGCCGCACGCTCGCTGGCGATCAGGCCCGCGGCGTCCACGCGCGCGGCCATGCCCTGCATTTCCTCATGCGCCTTGGGCAGCGAGGAGAGGACAACCGCGACGCTCTTCTCGGCATCGGTAACCGCTTCGACGAGGGTACGCGTGCTGGCATCGACCACGCGCGCCTGCTGGCCCATTTCGGTCGCCAGACCCGCCATCCGCTCGGCCGCCGCATCGCCCATCGCCATCAGCGTGGTCGTCTGCTGCGCCAGCGCCGCGCGATTATCCTCGATACGGCGCGCCAGCGTCTCGACGACACGCTCCAGCGCTGCCGCCTCGGAGCGCATCGCCCGGGCGGTCTTGCCGAAGCGTTGCGCCTCCGCACGGCTGGTGTGCATCGCCAGAAGGTACAGTATCGCGATCAGCGCGAGCGGAACGCAGAGTTCCGCCACCAGCCGGACGAGTTCGACCGGCGCCATCGGCTGGGTCAGCATATCGCGCATCGCCCATAGCGAGCCGCCGATCCAGCCAAGCGACAGAAGAATGGCGAGGGCAGGGGCGAGCCAGCCGAAGCTGCGGCGCGGCGCTTCCTCCTCATCCGCCTCCACTTCGGCCGCGTAAACGGCCTCCGGCTCGGCCGACGCTTCGAAAGCGTCGTTGGCGAGCAACAGTTCCTCTTCGCCGCTTGCCGTCGGCGCGAGAATGGGTTCGGCGGTTTTGGCCCCTGTCATGTGACCCATTTACCACATTTCGCTGCCGGTCCAACTCCGTAAGGAAACGAAGCATTAACTGGGGTTAAGCTACTCTTTGATCATGGCGTATGATCCCGGTGCAATCGATGCGACGCTGGCGGCAGCGGTAGGCGATGAGCCTGCTCTGATCGCGGAGCTGCGCGAGGCTTTCCTCGATGGCGTGAAGCGCAATCTGGAGGGCATGAAGTCGGCCGACACGCCCGACGGATGGACCGCCGCGGCACTGCGTCTCAAGGGTCTGGCCGCCAGCTTCGGCGCGGTTCGCCTGATGGCGCTGGCGGGCGAAGCCGCCAACGGCCTGGCGCACGACAATGCGACGCTGCGCCGCCTGCATCGGGCGATTGAACGCCTCTGATCCTCCTTACGGTTGCGCTCCCGATCGAAGTTACATAAACTAACTTCGAAACGAGGGGAGCCTGCATATGTCGCCCAAGGCGATGACGATCACCGGATGGGTCCTGACCGGCCTGTTCTCGCTGTTCATTCTGGGCGCATCGGTGTTCCCGAAACTCTCCGGCATGCCGATTGCCGAGGAGACCATGGCACAACTCGGCTGGCCCGCCGGCTATGTCATGATGATCGGCCTGATCGAGCTGGCCTGCCTGATCCTCTATCTCTTCCCGCGCACGAGCGTGCTGGGCGCCATATTGTTCATGGGCGTGTTCGGCGGCGCGATGGCGACCCAGATCCGCGCGGAAATGCCGCTCTACAGCAACATCCTCTTCAGCCTGTATCTCGGCCTGTTCATGTGGGGCGGGTTATGGCTGCGCGATCCGGCATTGCGGGCGATCTTTCCGTTCCGGAAGGGCTGATCTGACCGCTTTGGCACTGGCCCCGCCAGCGTCCCGGGCGTAGAGCCAGCCCCGAAAGGGGGGCGGACCATGGCGACCGGACAGCAGATCGTGCCGCCCGCCATTTATCCGCCCTCGCGCGAACCCGGCCTGAAGGAATCGCTCCGCGCGGTCCGCACCGTGGTCGACGGCTGGCCCGCCCAGGTTTTCACGGGCGGCATCTACCGTTCTCGCCTTCCCGGCGCCCCGCTGATCGTCAGCGATCCCGATCTCGCCCATGAGGTGCTGGTCGATCGCGCCGACGAGTTCCCGCATGGCGAACTGTTCAACCGCCTGTTCCGCCCGGTCTGGGGACGCGGCATCTTTGTCAGCGAAGGCCATGAGTGGCGCTGGCAGCGCCGAGCCGCAGCACCTGCCTTCCGCCCGTCCGCGATGCATGCGCTCGCGCCGGTGATGAGCGCCGCCGCAGAGGGTGTCGCGGCGCGCTGGACGAACGGAGTTCCCGTCAACCTGCATGACGAAATGCGCCGGCTCACGCTGCAGGTGCTGTTCGACGCCGTGCTGTCCGGTGGCGCCGATTTTCCTGACAAGGCGGAAACCAGCCGCCATGTGCATCGCTTCCTGGATGGGGTCGGGCAGTTCAGCCTGCGCGATTTCCTGCCGATCCCAGAGCGCTGGCGCGGCTCGACCGCGGGACGGGGAAGTGCCGATGCCGCCTATCTGCGCGCCGGCGTCGACGCGATGGTCTCGCGGCGGCGTGCGCTGGCCGAGCAGCCCGACGATCTCGTCACCATGCTGATGCAGGCTGCCGACCCGGAGACGGGTCAGCGCATGGACGACGAACTGCTGCGCGACAATCTGCTGGGGTTCATTGCCGCGGGCACCGACACTTCGTCCTTCGCTTTGTCATGGGCACTGTGGCTCGTCGCGCATCACCCGGAAGTCGAGGGGCGGCTGCTGGCCGAGATCGAGGCGGTAGCAGGGCAGGGGCCGATCGGCGGGACACATGTGGGCCAGCTCATCTTCACGAGGCAGGTGATCCAGGAGACCCAGCGCCTCTATCCCGGCGCCGTCGCGCTGGTGCGCACCGCAGCGGCCGATTGCGAACTGGGCGGTCACAAGGTGCGCAAGGGCGCGCTGGTCCAGATCGCCACCTATGCGCTCCATCGCCGCGCCGATCTGTGGTCCCACCCCGAACGCTTCGATCCCGACCGGTTCAGCGGGGAAAAACCCGCCGCCGCTATCTACCACCCCTTCGGCGCGGGCCCTCGCATCTGCATGGGCGCGGCGTTCGCGATGACCGAGATGGTGGCGTCGCTCGCGACCCTGGTCCGCGCAGTTCGCTTAGCTCCCGATCCAGCGCGACCAGTGGAAATCGGCGTACGGCTCGGCGCGCTGGTGGGCCAGGGCGGCATGTGGATGCTGCCTTACAGGCGTTAGCGCTTCCGGCTGAGTTCCCGCGTCGCATCGTCCAGCCCCGCCAGCGTCAGCGGATACATCCGGTCGGTCATCAGCTCGCGCATGATCCGCGTGGACTGCGAATAGCCCCATTGCGCCTCGGGAATCGGATTGAGCCACACCGCGGCGGGATAGGTGTTGGTCACGCGCTGCATCCACGCCGCGCCGGCTTCCTCGTTGAAATGCTCGACCGATCCGCCCGGATGGCTGATCTCGTACGCGCTCATCGCGGCGTCTCCCACGAAGATCACCTTATAGTCGTGCCCGTACTTGTGGAGCACGTCCCAGGTCGGCGTACGCTCGGTGAAGCGGCGGCGATTGTCCTTCCACACGCCTTCGTACAGACAGTTGTGGAAGTAGAAGAATTCGAGGTTCTTGAACTCGGCGGTCGCGGCAGAGAACAGCTCCTCGCACAGCTTTATGAACGGATCCATCGATCCGCCGACATCGAGGAAAAGCAGCAATTTCACCGCATTGTGCCGCTCCGGCCGCATGCGGATATCGAGCCAGCCCTGGCGCGCGGTGCCTTCGATGGTGCCTTCCAGATCGAGTTCGTCCGCTGCCCCCTCGCGGGCAAAGCGGCGCAGGCGGCGCAGCGCCACCTTGATGTTGCGTGTGCCCAGCTCGCGGGTGGCGTCCAGATTCTTGAACTCGCGGCCTTCCCACACCTTCAGCGCGCGCTTGTGCTTGCTCTCGCCGCCGATGCGGACGCCCTCGGGATTATAGCCGCCATTGCCGAAAGGCGAGGTGCCGCCGGTGCCGATCCACTTGTTTCCGCCCTGATGCCGGCCCTGCTGCTCCTCGAGCCGCTTCTTCAGCGTCTCCATGATCTCGTCCCACGAACCGAGCGACTTGATCTTCTCCATTTCCTCCGGGGTCAGGAATTTCTCGGCCACGGCCTTCAGCCAGTCCTCGGGAATCTCGGCAGGGGCCACGCCATAGCTGGACGAGATGCCTTTGAAGACCTTGGCGAACACCTGGTCGAACCGGTCGAGCAGCCCCTCGTCCTTCACGAAAGTCGCGCGGGCGAGGAAGTAGAAGGCCTCGGGCGTGCGGTCGATCACATCGCTGTCGAGCGCTTCGAGTAGGACCAGATGCTCCTTCAGGCTGGCGGAAATACCCGCGGCGCGCAGCTCGTCGAGGAAGTTGAAGAACATGGGTCAGCGATGCTCCTCTGCGACGCGCTCGTAAAGCTTCCAGTGCGTGCCGGACAGGCCTTCGGGATGCGCCTCGGCGATCGGTTGATAGATGGTGCCGCAATGTTCGGGGGCGTCGGGAAACCGATCGAACCCGTCGCGGTCGACGAACAGGAAGCGCGGGGCGGGGCAGGGTGTCTCGACGATGGTCAGCCGGTAGCCCGACGAGACGCTCGCCGCGCGCAGCACCGCAACGGCGCGATCCCGCTCGGCGGTGACATCCGCTCCGGCAGGCGCCCTGTCGCGCATCGCGGCGATGGCGCGGCCGGGATCGGCGCGCTGGTCGACGATCAGGCGCCAGTCCTTGTCGAGCGCGAACCACGCCACCACGACGATCGCGATGCAGCCGAACATGCGCGCCAGCCCGGGCCACTCGATCCGCCGCGCGATCAGCACCGCCATCAGCATCAGCCCGCCGATGCTGGCGACGATATGGTATCGCGGTGCCCCGCTGTTCGGCAGCTGCGCCAGCGCGATCGCCAGCGGCACCAGCAGCAGGATGACCCAATAGGCCAGCTCGTTGCGCTCCGCCTTCCGGGCAAGCGGCGCCTCGCCCAGACCGAGCAGCAGCACCAGCAGCGCGATCGGCAGGATGCCGCCGATCCAGTAGTTCGCCAGCAGGCTCACGCCGTTCCACCAGCTCGCCCAGCTGAAGGCCTCGACATTGCCGAACTGCAGTTCCCCCTGCGCCGCCCACAGGATCAGCCCCAGCATCGCGATGGCGGGCAGGGCCAAGGGCAGCAGGACGCGCGCCGAAAGCATCAGCGTCTCCCGCCACGAACGCCCGTGCTTGAGGGTGAGCACGACCCAGAGCGCCATCGCCGCCAAACCGAACGCCATGGTCAGTTGCGAAGCCATGCCCAGCAGTGAGGCAAGGGCAAGCGGCACCACCGGCAGCCGCTGCCCCGGATCGTCCATCCACCGCGCGGCCAGCAGAGCCGCAACCATCAGCGCCAGGATCATCGGCGCATAGCCCCGCGCTTCCGATCCATAAATGACCAGCAACGGCGACACCGCGAACAGCAACGCGGCAACCAGCGCCATCGCCACACCGTCCCGCCGCCCGATCAGCGCCGCGACGACAATGGCCGCCGTACCGGTCAGGACCGAAAGGCCACGCTGTAGCACCGGCGGTGCGTCCAGACCTACCATCTGCAGCCACAGCGTGTTCAGGTGATGGTTGTTGTCATGATTGATGTTGAGGAACACGCCCAGCGGCGTCCCCACATCATGCGCCTGAACCGCCGACCAAGCCTCGTCGAGCCAAAGCGCCCCGGTTCCGGCAGCGACGCGCAGCGCAAGACCGAGTACCGCTATGGCGGCGACTGCCAACCAAAGACGACGCCCCCCAGCCATGGTGTCAGCCTATCGGCGGGGGCTGACGCTCGGACTGCGTCAGTTCGGGATCGAAAGCGGCCCAGTGCGGCGCGGACGCGGTCCAGATCACTTCGGTCGGGCGGATGCTGCCCGGATCGTCCAGCGCGCCAGCGCGCATGCCCAGGAACTCGCCACTCACAGGACCGGTGAACAGCGGCGTTCCGCATTGCGGACAGAAACCGCGCCGCAGACGGTTGCCGCTATCCGCGACGCTCTCATACCAGCGGACTTCGCCCTCGATCTCGAGGTCCGCCGCACGGTGCAAAGCATTGGTGGTGCCGTTACCGGCACCCCAATACTGGCAGTCGCGGCACCAGCATGTCCGCACGCGCACAGGTTCGCCATGGATCGCGACGCGCACGGCGCCGCACAGGCAACCTGCGCTACTCGTCACGGGCGGTTCTGCTGTCGCTTGGCCATGAAGGCGAGGCGTTCGAACAACATCACGTCCTGCTCGTTCTTCAGCAGCGCGCCGTGGAGCGGCGGGATCGCCTTGGTCGGATCCTTGTTCTGCAGCACGTCGAGCGGCAGGTCTTCGTGTAGCAGCAGCTTCAGCCAGTCGAGCAGCTCGCTGGTCGAGGGCTTCTTCTTCAGGCCCGGCACCTCGCGGATATCGTAGAAGATATCCATCGCCTTGCTGACCAGGATCTTCTGGATGCCGGGGAAGTGCACGTCGACGATCGCCTGCATCGTCTCGCGATCGGGGAACTTGATATAGTGGAAGAAGCAGCGGCGCAGGAACGCGTCGGGCAGTTCCTTCTCGTTGTTCGAGGTGATGACCACGATCGGGCGCTCGGCAGCGCGGATGGTCTCCTTGGTCTCGTAGACATGGAATTCCATGCGATCGAGTTCCTGGAGCAGGTCGTTCGGGAACTCGATATCCGCCTTGTCGATCTCGTCGATCAGCAGCACGGGCAGCTTGGGCGCGGTGAACGCCTCCCACAATTTGCCCTTGCGGATATAGTTGGCGATGTCGTGGACGCGCTCGTCGCCCAGCTGGCCGTCGCGCAAGCGGGCGACCGCGTCATATTCGTACAGGCCCTGCTGCGCCTTGGTAGTCGACTTGACGTTCCACTCGATCAGCGGCGCGCCGACCGCCTTTGCTATCTCATAGGCCAGCACGGTCTTGCCGGTGCCCGGCTCGCCCTTCACCAGCAGCGGGCGGCGCAAGGTGACCGCGGCGTTGACCGCGACCTTCAGATCCTCGGTAGCGACGTAAGACTGGGTACCCTCGAAGCGCATCGGTATTCCTTTGAAACCCGATTTGCTGCGTAGAGGGGAAGGGGCGGCGGGTGCAACCCCGCCGGAGGGATCAGTGCTTGCCGCGGGCGCTGGCGCGGGCTTCGAGCAGATCGAACAGGCCGCGATGCTGGGCGAACATCTGCTGCGCGCCGAACAGCATGGCACGCTCGACACTCATTTCTCGCACCAGCGTGTCGACCACGGTTATAGTCTCCTCCGCCAACGGCAACGTGCTTGCCGGCGCAATCAGGCCGAGCCGGTGCGCGGCGGCATCCAGCACGTCGCGGATCGCATCCCAGTCCAGCGCCAGTGCCAGCGCGGCGCCGGTAGCGCATCCGGCGCGATCCGACTGGGCCAGCATGTCCAGCGCGTGGCGTTGATGCTGTGCTGCGGCCTCGGCCTCGGCATGGCCCGGCGTGCTGGGCAGGGGGCCTGCGGCAGACACGATGCGAACCAGGAACTCGCGCTCGGCGACGAAGGCCTCGGCGGCCGCTTCCAGCCAGCCGCGTTCCAGATCGCCGCGCGCATGCGCCAGTGCGTGATCGATCACACCCGGATGGCTGCCGTGCAGCAGGCACAGATAATGCACCGCGTCGGCAAGGTCGCGGGGCGGCTCGGTCTTGGTCGCGAGTCGGGTGAGCCAGGGATGGACCGCGACGCCGTCCGAAGCGGTGAGGGCGCCCATAGGCCCCGAAGCACCGCTCAGCCGCGCAATCTGTACCGAATCAAACGGCATACGCCCCCATTACACAAGAGTGCAGCCCAAGACGGGCGCGCCTCTCAATAGCGGGCAGGAATATACCGAACCGCGTAAAGACGTGGTTTATTCGGTGTTTACCTAGGTGTTTCTACGGAAGCACGTTTGCGTTCAGGCGGGTGTGAACTCGCCATCTTCGCCCATCACGTGCAAGCCGCCGTCCGCGATCGCGAAATAGGCGCCGTGGATGGTCAGCGTGCCTGCAGACTCGCGATCGGTGACGAACGGGAAGCTGCGCAGATTGGCGATCGAGGTGCGGACGGTCTCATATTCCATCTCGCGGCCGATATCCGGGCTGTCGCCGAACTTCGCCTTCACCTTTTCGCGCGCGCCGTCGAGCAGGCTCACCCAGTCGTGCACGAAGCCGCCATCGCCGCGTTCGGAATCCTGGAACATCTCGGTCAGCGCGGCATGTGCGCCGCCGCATTTGCCATGACCGAGAACGACGACCTCCTCGACGTTCAGCTTGGTCACCGCGAATTCCAGCGCGGCGGACACGCCGTGACGGCCCGGAGTCGTCTCGAACGGCGGCACCAGATTGGCAACGTTGCGCACCACGAACATCTCGCCCGGCAGCGTGTCGAATATCTGCGACGGCTCGACCCGGCTGTCGGCACAGGCGATCACCATCACCTTGGGCGACTGGCCTTCCGCCAGTTGCTCCCAGCGTTCGCGCTGGCGGCGATAGTCGCTGCTGCGGAACCGGTGATAGCCGTCAACAAGGTCGGTGAAGTAGGTCATGGTACCTCCGTGCGCCCCGACTGATACACTGGGGCGGTGCCTGGTGCGATGGCGGTTAACGGAAAGCGCGCCGGCGGGACAAGCGCAACATTGTAACCGTTGGTTGCTGCCGCTATCTGGCCCTCATGAACGACCTCTCTGCCGCACCCCGCCCGGAACGCCAGCGCAAGCCCGACTGGATCCGCGTGAAAGCGCCGACCTCGGCCGGTTTCGCCGCCACGCGCGAACTGATGCGGTCGAAAAGCCTGACCACGGTGTGCGAAGAGGCCGCCTGCCCGAATATCGGCGAGTGCTGGTCAAAGAAGCACGCGACCGTGATGATCCTGGGCGACACCTGCACCCGCGCCTGTGCCTTCTGCAACGTGAAGACCGGCATGCCGCGCGCTGTCGATCCGATGGAGCCGAACAATGTCGCCGATGCCGCGGCCCAGATGGGGCTGGAGCACATCGTCGTCACCTCGGTCGACCGTGACGATCTGAAGGATGGCGGCGCGAGCCAGTTCGTGAAGGTGATCGAGGCGATCCGCCGCTCGAACCCGACCACGACCATCGAGATCCTGACCCCGGATTTCCGCAACAAGCACGAGGCCGCGGTCGAGGCGATCGTCGCCGCGCGGCCCGACGTGTACAACCACAATCTCGAAACCGTTCCGAGGCTCTATCCCACGATCCGCCCGGGCGCGCGCTATTATGCGTCGCTGCGGCTGCTTGAGACGGTGAAGCGGCTCGATCCGTCGATCTTCACCAAGTCGGGCGTGATGCTGGGCCTCGGTGAAGAACGGCTTGAGGTGCATCAGGTGATGGACGACATGCGCTCGGCCGGCATCGATTTCCTGACCATGGGTCAGTATCTCCGGCCGACGCCCAAGCACGCCAAGGTGCAGGAATTTGTCACCCCGGCGGCGTTCAACGCCTATGGTGCGATTGCGCGGGCCAAGGGCTTCCTACTGGTCGCGTCCTCGCCGCTGACCCGTTCGAGCTATCATGCGGGCGACGATTTCGCGAAGATGCGCGACGCCCGCGCAGCCAAGCTGGCCAAGGAAGCCGCGGGGGCCTGATGCCGCGTCATCAGGAGACGCGGGCGCTTCCCTACACGCCCGAACAGATGTTCGATCTGGTGGCCGATGTCGGCCGCTATGCCGAATTCCTGCCCTGGGTGACTGCAGTCAGGGTGCGTTCGAACAGCGAGACCGAGATGGTCGCGGACGTGATCGTCGGCTTCAAGGGGCTGCGCGAAACCTTCTCGTCGCGTGTCGCGAAGACGCAGCCGGATCATATCCATGTCGACTATCTTGAGGGGCCGCTGAAGCACCTCAATAACGACTGGAAGTTTCGCCCGGACGGCAAGGGCGGTTGCCTGGTCGATTTCAGCGTCGATTTCGCGTTCAAGAACCGCATGTTCGAGATGCTGGCGGGTCAGGTGTTCGACCGCGCCGTCCGCAAGATGGTCAATGCGTTCGAGGATCGCGCCGCGCGGCTCTATTCCGCCGCATCCGGCTCGGGCGCGCCCGGCATCAGCAGTTCGAGCGCCACCAGCGCCGCCTGAAGCCGGATCCCGCCGCGGCCATTATTCTCGAACAGCTTCGAATCCGCGACGATGTGATTGGGGTCGGCGCCCTTTTCGGCGCGCGCGAAGACGACCGTGCCGACCGGCTTCTTCTCGGTTCCGCCATCGGGGCCTGCGATGCCGGTGATCGCCACCGCTACATCGGCCTGGGTCTTGGAAACCGCGTTTTGCGCCATCGTCCAGGCAACGGCGATCGAGACGGCGCCGAACGTCTCGAGCACATCGGTGCTGACCTTCAGCATGTCGGTCTTGGCTTCGTTCGAATAGGTAACGAAGCCGCCTTCCAGCACATCCGACGAACCCGGAATCTCGGTCAGCGCGCCGCAGACCAGCCCGCCGGTGCAGCTTTCGGCCACCGCGATGCGCCGTCCAGCGGCGCGGTTGGCCTCGATCACCTTGCGCGCGGCGGCGACGAGTTCCGGGGGAAGAATGGTGTCCATATGAGTCTCAGCGTGCCTTTCGGGGGCATATAGTGATCGGCAGCGGCTTTTTCCCGTCGCGCGAACCCAGTTCGGCGATCACGGTCAAAACGCCGGCGACATCCTTGGGCGGCAGCGGATCGAGCAGGTGGAACATCCGATCGAACGCATAGCAGCGGAGCGTGTCCATCTGGTCCAGTTCGCCCATCACCATCATTTGCGCGAGCGACGCGAAGCCCGCGGACGATCCCGGAACGGCTGCAGCGGCGGGCGGCAGGCCCAGCAGCTTGGCGATGCCCGAGCCCGCGGCCGGTTCAGCAGCCTTCGCGGCGGCTTCGTAGCGGGTCAGCTGGGCTCGACCGGCAGGGCCGGTCAGGAAGGCGCCGGCGGTGAAATGGGGGGTGCACGCCTGTGTTACGCCCTTGATCGCACCGGGTGCGATCAGCAGCATCACTGCTTCGGCCTCGGGTGCTTCGAGACAGGGAATGTCGCGACCGCCAAAGCTCTGGGCATGCGCGCCGGTGGCTGCGAGCGCGGCCCATGCGGCAGCGGTGGCGAGGAATCCCTTGCGAATCATGCGTCGGTCTCCGGAATCCTGACCGTGGCGACCGCCTGTGCCGCCATGCCCTCGCCGCGACCGGTAAAGCCCAGCCGCTCGGTCGTCGTTGCCTTGACGCTAATCCGGCTGACGGGGAGCCGCAACAGCTCTGCGATGCTCGCGCGGATGGCTTCGCGGTGCGGGCCGATCTTGGGCGCCTCGCAGATCAGGGTCAGGTCTATGAAGTCGACGATCCCGCCTTCGCGCGCGATGAGGCCGGCGGCATGCTGGAGGAACTGCCCCGATGAAGCGCCGCGCCATTGCGGGTCGCTGGGCGGGAAATGCATGCCGATATCACCCGCGCCGATGGTGCCGAGCAACGCATCGGTGATCGCATGGAGCGCGACATCGGCGTCGCTATGGCCGGACAGCCCCTTGCTGTGCGGCACCAGCACGCCGCCGAGCCACAATTCCTCACCCTCGGCGAAGCGATGGACGTCGTATCCGGTCGCGGTGCGCACGCGCAGGCTGGCCGAATGGCGCGCCTCTGCGGCAGCGAAGTCGGCGGGGTGGGTGATCTTTTCCAATGCAGCATCTCCGGGGACCAGCATGACGTCATGCCCGGCATGGCGGAGCATCTGGGCATCGTCGGTGGCTTCGCGATCTTCTGGCCAGTCGAGATGCGCGGCGAGGATCGCGGGATAGCGGAAGGCCTGCGGGGTCTGGACGCGGAACAGGCCGTCGCGGGGAACAGTGTCCTCTAACTTACCAATAGACGACAGTGCCAAAGTGTCGGCGACGGGCAGGGCAGGGATGGCACCTTCATGCTCGTCGAGCGCGGCGACCAGCGCGCCGATCACCGTAGCAGGCAGAAACGGCCGCGCGGCGTCGTGGATCAGGACACGATCCGCTTCAATCGCCTGCAGGCCATTCAGCACCGACTCGCGGCGCGTGGTCCCGCCGATAACGTGCGGGACGTCACCCAGCGCCTCGGCCAGCGCGTCCTGCTGGCCTTCGCCGATCACCACCAGCACGTCGTCCACGTCCGGATGCGACGCCAAAGCGGCATAGCTGTGCGCCAGCATCGGCTTGCCGGCGAGCTTCGCGAACTGCTTGGGGACGGTGCTGCCCGCTCGGGTGCCTTGCCCAGCGGCGACGATGATCGCGACGGTCTTCGGGCGGGACATTCGGGCGCCCTAGCGCAAGGCGAAGTGGGTCGCCAGCCTTGATCGGCGGCACCGGCACTGGCAGCATCGGGGCAGGAAAGGGGATCGGCATGACAATGGCGGGGTTGAAGTTCTTGGCAGCCATCGCGGCGCTATCGGTTGCCCCTGCTGCATGGGCGCAGAAATCCAGCTTGCGTCCCATCGATCCCTTCAAGTGGATCACCAACAACGATTATCCCATGGAATCCCTGCGGCGCAGGGAGCAGGGAATGGTGTATTTCCGTCTCGATGTCGACGAGAAGGGCAAGGTAAGCGCCTGCACCATCACCCAAACGAGCGGATTCCGGCGTCTCGACGACACAGTCTGCGCAGCTTTGAAGGCCCGTGCCCGGTTTATTCCCGCCAGGAACGAAGAGGGCCAGAATATTCCCAGCGTCTGGAGCAGCCGGTTTCACTGGGAGATCCCGTAATATACGGGGCGTAACCACCCCAACTTGCCAATCGCCGCTTGCGCGCGTAGGGGCTGCTGCCTATTTTTCAGGCAGATCATGACGACGCTCGCTCCCATCCAGGTCGGTCCCGTGCGGATCGACGTACCGGTGATCCTCGCCCCGATGACGGGCGTCACCGACCTGCCGTTCCGGCGGGTGGTGCGGCGCTATGGCTCGGGCCTCAACGTCACCGAGATGGTCGCCAGCCAGGCCGCCATCCGGGAGACGCGCCAGTCGGTCCAGAAATTCGCCTGGGATCCGATCGAGGATCCGGTGTCGATGCAACTGGTCGGCTGCACCCCCTATGAAATGGGTGAGGCGGCCAAGCTCTCCGAGGATCGCGGCGCCGCCATCGTCGACATCAACATGGGCTGCCCGGTGCGCAAGGTCACCAATGGCGATGCGGGTTCCGCGCTGATGCGCGACCTGCCGCTTGCTTCGCAGCTGGTCGAGGCGGTGGTGAAGGCGGTGAAGGTGCCGGTCACGCTCAAGATGCGGATGGGCTGGTGCCATTCCAGCCTGAACGCGCCGGAGCTTGCCCGGATCGCCGAGGATCTTGGCGTCAAGATGGTGACGGTCCATGGTCGCACCCGGAACCAGATGTACCGCGACAGCGCCGATTGGGCGTTCGTGCGCAAGGTGAAGGATGCGGTGTCGATCCCGGTGATCGTCAATGGCGATATCCTGAACGCCGAGGACGCCCGCACCGCGCTGGCGCAGTCGGGCGCGGATGGCGTGATGATCGGCCGTGGGTCCTATGGAAAGCCGTGGATCCTGAAGCAGGTCATGGACGAACTGTCAGGGCAGGGCGTGCGCCCCGATCCCACGCTCGACGAACAATATGACATTATCACAGCGCATTACCGCGACTCACTGAGCCTGTATGGCAACGAAGTCGGCGTGAACATGATGCGCAAGCATATCGGCTGGTACACCAAGGGGCTGCACGGATCGGCCGAGTTCCGCAATGCAGTCAACAAGATCGCCGACGCCGATACCGTCCTGAAGATGCTCGCCGAATTCTACGCACCGTGGCGATCCCGCGAAGCGGCCTGAAGCGCGCCAAGGTAACCCCCGTCGCGGGGCCGGCCTTTGGCGAAATGTTCGCGGCATTGCCCGTCGCGGTGCTCGTGATCGATCCGGACGGTCGCATCGCCCATGCCAATGCCGCGTGCGAGCTGCTGCTCAACCACAGCGAAACCTCCATGGCGGGACAGCCCTATGACGCGGTGCTGCTGCCGCCCGAAGACTATGCCGACCGCCGCGACGGACGCGGCTTCGCGGCCTATGATGTCGAGATCGAAGCGGTGCGCGGTTCCCGCATCCGCGTCGATTTCGTCGAGACCTCGGTCGTCGACCATCCCGGCTGGCGCATCGTGACGCTCCACCATGCGCCGCGCAGAGCTGCGCACGGCGGCGATCGTTCGGCAGGCGCGCGCGCTGCAGTCGGCGCAGCGGCGATGCTGGCGCATGAGATCAAGAACCCGCTTTCGGGCATTCGTGGGGCGGCGCAGTTGCTCGGAATGGGGGAGGGAGCCGATCCAGAACTCACCGGGCTGATCACCACCGAAGTCGACCGCATCGCCGCGCTGATCGACCGGATGCAGGACTTCACCGATACGCGTCCGCTGAAGCTGGCGCCGACCAATGTCTATCCGCTACTGGATCACGCCCGCCGCGTGGCGCTGGCCGGGTTCGCGCGCGGGATGGTGATCGAGGAGCGGTTCGATCCCTCGCTGCCACCGGTGCTGATCGATCCCGACGCGTTCCTGCAGGTGCTGCTGAACCTGCTGAAGAACGCGGCCGAGGTGCTGGTCGGGCTGGCGCAGCCGCGGATCACCCTGTCGACCGCCTATCGCCACGGCATGTCGGTCAGCACCGGGGCAGGGCGTCCGCGCCAGCCGCTGCCGATCGAGATCCTCGTCGTCGATAACGGCCCCGGCGCGCCGGGGGATATCGCCGAGCATCTGTTCGAGCCGTTCGTTTCGGGCAAGCCCGAGGGCAAGGGCCTGGGCCTGCCGCTGGTCGAGAAGCTGGTCCGCGATATGGGCGGTATCATCCAGTATGCCCGCGAACGCACCGGCCAGAACGAATCCACTGTATTCCGCATCCTCCTGCCCAGAGCTCCAAAGTGATCGCGCCCAAATGAACAGCCCCGGTACCGTTCTGGTCGTCGACGACGACGCTGCAATCCGCACCGTGGTCGCCGCGGCGCTGAAGCGCGAGGGGCATCGCGTCACCACCGCGGGCAGCATCGCCGAATTCCGCCGTGAATTCCGTCTCGCCATGCCTGAAGTGCTGGTGACCGACGTGGTGCTGCCGGACGGCAATGGCCTGGATCTGGTCGCGTCGCTGCTGACCGAGCATCCCGATCTGCCGGTGATCGTCTTCTCCGCACAGAACACGCTGGCCACCGCGGTGCGTGCGACCGAGGTGGGCGCGTTCGACTATCTGCCCAAGCCGTTCGATCTCGACGTGCTGGCGCAGGCCGTGCGCGGCGCGATCGCCAAGGGACGGCGGCGGCCCTCGGCCATGCCGGATATCGAGGAAGGCGCAGGCCCCTCGCTGATCGGCCGCTCGCCTGCGATGCAGGACGTGTATCGGGTGATCGCCCGCGTCGTCTCGAACGACCTGACCGTGCTGGTCTCGGGCGAATCCGGCACCGGCAAGGAGCTGGTCGCAAAGGCGATCCACGATCTCGGTCAGCGCCGGCGCGCGCCGTTCGTCGCGCTCAACATGGCCGCCATCCCGCGCGAGCTGATCGAAGCCGAACTGTTCGGCCATGAACGCGGCGCCTTTACCGGTGCGGCTGCGCGCGTCGCCGGCAAGTTCGAACAGGCGGCAGGAGGGACTTTGTTCCTCGACGAAATCGGCGACATGCCGATGGATGCGCAGACGCGCCTGTTGCGCGTACTGCAATCGGGCGAATTCACCACTGTAGGCGGCGCCCGCACGATCCGTGCAGACGTCCGCATCGTCGCGGCGACGAACAAGGATCTGAGCGCGCTGGTGAATATCGGCCAGTTCCGCGAGGATCTGTTCTACCGGCTCAACGTAGTGCCGGTAGCGCTCCCCGCTTTGCGCGAGCGGCGTCAGGACGTCGCGCTGCTGGCCCGTCACTTCCTCGACCGGGCAGTGGAAGACGGATTGCCACGCAAGCATCTCGACAAGGATGCGGTCACCGTCCTCGAGACCTATGACTGGCCCGGCAATGTGCGCGAGCTGGAGAACCTGATGCGCCGCATTGCCGCGCTCAGCCGCGACGAGTGGATCGACGCTGCCGGCATCCGCCGCGCGCTGGGCGAAGCCAATATGGGCAATGCGCCCGTGGCGGTTCGCGACGAGGGAATCGAGGCTGCAGTGCGTGCCCGGCTGGAACGAATCGCGATCGAGGAGCCGCAGTCGCTCGACGATGGCACGCTGTACGACCGGATCATCGGCGAGGTGGAACGCCCGCTGATCGAAGCGATGCTGAGCCGCCACGGCCAGAACCAGCTTCGCGCCGCCCGCTCGCTGGGAATCAACCGCAATACGCTGCGCAAGCGGCTGGATACGCTCGGGATCGCGATGGCGGGCGGGCGTCAGGATGGTGCCGAATAGCGACAGTCTGACCAGATTATGTGTTTTTCCGGCCACAATCCTGTTGTAGCCTTGCAACGATGGATGCCGTCACGACGCCAATAACCGGAGAGAAGCCGCAAAAGCGGTGGTTTTCGGTTACCCCGGCGATCGAACTGGCAGTGCTGGGGGTCGCGGCCGCGACGCTTTATGGCACCTATCTCTATATCAGCGGACAGCGCGATCTCACCGGTCTGCTAAGTCCGGTAATCGCCGCGTTCCTGCTGCTGGCGAACCTGCTGCCCGCAGTGGTCCTGATTATCCTGCTCGGACGCCGGATCGCCAGAAACCGCGCTGCGAAAGCAGGCATGGCCGGTGGCGGACAGCTTCACATCCGGCTTGTGGTGATGTTCTCGCTGATTGCGAGCATTCCGATCATCCTGACCGTGATCGGCGCTTCCGTGATGTTCCAGTCTGGTGTGCAGCTTTGGGGTTCCGAACGCGCGCGAACCGCGTTTGAATCAAGCACCGACCTTGCGATCGAAGGGCAGCGCGTGGTCGCGGAACGCTGGGCCGGCGAGGCGAGGGCGATGGCGGATGACTTGATCGCCATCTATCCCGATCTGCCCGGCCGCTCGGCTTCGGTGCAGCGCGCCTTTCTCGAGCAGACTTACCTCCGGAATTTCTATCAGGCGGTCTTATTTCATCTGCCCGATGGCAAGAATGTCGAGCCGCTCTATGCCTATGAGCAGCCGAACGAGAAGGAATTCGCCGCCCGGGTCACCGGTTCGATCCTCAACGCGTTGAACGACAACAAGAAAACCTATACCGATTTCAACGCCAAGCTGGTCTGGGTGATCACCCCGGTCGATCGTTCCCGCAACATCTTCCTGTACGTCGCGACGCCGGTAAACGCCGAATATCTGACGCGCCAAACCGACTCCGCGCGTGAGATCAAGCGCGAGTACACCGCGCTGCAGGCGCGTGCGCGCTCGCTCCAGATCATTTTCAACGCGGCGCTTTATGGCGTCGCGCTGCTGATCATCGGCATTGCCATGTGGGTCGCGATCCTCGTCGCCGACCGGCTGGTGCGGCCGATCAGCGAGCTGGTTGGTGCAGCACGAGAGATTGCCAAGGGCGATCTGGGCGTGCGCGTGCCCGAGCCGAAGACGCGGGACGAAGTCGGTGTGCTCGCGGACGCGTTCAACCAGATGACCGAGCGGCTTCAGGGGCAAACCAGTGCGCTCGTCAGCGCGAACGCTGAATCCGAAAGCCGCCGTGCGCTTATCGAAGCAGTGATGTCGGGTGTGACCGCAGGCGTTATCTCGATCGATGACGAGCGCAAGGTGCGGCTGATCAACGCGTCCGCGCTTACGATGCTGCGTCGCGATGCCGATGTGGTGAGCCAGCCGCTGGCCGAGCTGGTGCCCGAACTCGCCGTGCTGCTTGACGGACAGGACCGCGAGGCCGTGGTCCAGGTCACAGCCGGAGGCGATCCGCGCACGCTCGCCGTGAAGATCACCCGCGACGAGGGCGGGCAGGTCCTCACCTTCGACGACATCACCCAGCAACTCCTCGACCAGCGCCGCGCGGCATGGTCCGACGTGGCGCGGCGGATCGCGCACGAGATCAAGAACCCGCTCACCCCGATCCAGCTCGCCGCGGAACGGCTCCAGCGGCGCTATGGCAAGAAGGTGGATGCCGAGGACGGCACCTTCGCCCGGCTGACCGACACGATCGTGCGGCAGGTGGGCGATCTGCGCCGCATCGTCGACGAATTCTCCTCCTTCGCGCGCATGCCCAAGCCGCTGTTCCGCCGCGAATCCCTGCTCGATATCGCGCGCCAGTCGATGTTCCTCCACGAAGTCGCCCATCCGACGATCCGCTTCGAGATGGATGCGCCCGATCCCGCACCCAATCTGATCGCCGATCGCCGCCAGATCGGTCAGGCGCTGACCAATGTGGTCAAGAACGCGGTCGAGGCGATCGAGGGCCGCGGGGAAGGGGAGGCGCTGCCGCAGGGCGAGGTCGTGCTGACCATTGCCGAGGACGAGGGCAGGGTGACCCTGACCGTCGCCGATAATGGCGTGGGCCTGCCGGTCGAGCGCGACCGCATCGTCGAGCCCTATATGACGACGCGCAGCCGCGGCACCGGGCTCGGCCTCGCCATCGTCAAGAAGATCGTCGAGGAGCATTGCGGCACGATCGCCTTCGGGGATCGTCCGGGTGGCGGCACGATCGTCACCATCTGCTTCGACACAGATGCGCTGGCCGGCATGGCCACCGCCGATTCCGAAACCGCCGACAGCGCCGATACGCGTCCGGTGGCGCTTACCCGTGGGAACAAGTCATGACACTCGATATCCTGGTCGTCGACGATGAGCGCGACATCCGCGAGCTGGTCGCCGGCGTGCTCGAGGACGAAGGCTATGAGACGCGGGGCGCGGCCGACAGCGACTCAGCGCTGAATGCCATTGCCGACCGGCGGCCCAGCCTGGTGCTGCTAGACGTGTGGCTGCAGGGCTCGCGGCTCGACGGGTTGGAACTGCTCGACGAGATCAAGCGGCGCGACCCCTCGATCCCGGTGCTGGTGATCTCGGGCCATGGCAATCTGGATACCGCAGTGGCGGCGATCCGGCGCGGCGCGGTGGACTTCATCGAAAAGCCGTTCGAGGCGGAGCGGCTGCTGTGGCTGGTCGAACGCGCGACCGAGACCGAGCGGTTGAAGCGCGAGGTCGCGTCGCTGCGCGCGTCGATCGGGCGCGAGGAAGACCTGACCGGCATGTCCGGTTCTATCAATGCGGTGCGTGCAACCCTGAAGCGGGTTGCCTCGACCGGCAGCCGCGTACTCATCAGCGGCGGCGCGGGCGTGGGCAAGGAAGTCGCGGCGCGGCTGCTGCACGGCTGGAGCCAGCGCGCACAGGCGCCCTTCATCATCGTCAGCGCGGCGCGGATGACGCCCGAGCGGGTCGATGAGGAGCTGTTCGGCGTCGAGGAGAATGGCGATCTGGTCCGCACCGGCCTGCTCGAACAGGCCCATGGCGGCACCCTGTTTCTCGATGAGATCGCAGACATGCCGATCGCGACCCAGGCGCGCATCCTGCGCGTGCTGACCGATCAAAGTTTCAGCCGCGTCGGCGGCACGCGGATCGTGAAAGTCGATGTCCGCGTGGTCTCGGCCACTGCACGGGACCTGATGACCGAGATTGCCGAGGGGCGTTTCCGCGAGGATCTCTATTACCGGCTCAACGTGGTGCCGGTGATGATCCCGCCGCTGACCGAACGGCGCGAGGATATCCCGGTGCTGGTCGAGCATTTCGTGGCGCATTACGCCAGCGAACGCCGCGTGCCGACGCCCGAGGTGGCCGCGGACGCGATCGTCGCGCTGCAAAGCTATGAATGGCCGGGCAATGTCCGCCAGCTCCGCAACGTGGTCGAACGCACCGTGATCCTCGCCCCCGGCGACCGGATCGGCCGGATCGATCTCGACCTGCTTCCCCCCGAAGTGCTGGGCAAGCCGGGCGAGATGGGCAATGGCGTCGGCGCCAACGCGATCATGGGCGCCCCGCTGAAGGAAGCCCGCGAGACGTTCGAGCGCGAATATCTGCGCATCCAGATCCGTCGCTTCTCGGGCAATATCTCGCGCACGGCGAGCTTCATCGGGATGGAACGCTCGGCGCTGCACCGGAAGCTGAAGCTGCTGGGGATTACCGAGACGCGGGAAGACTAGGCGGCGCGATCACACGACCGATGTCAGGCTGTCGCAGGCCTGGCTGATCGCCGACGCCAGCAGCCGATCGCTCGTTTCCACGCCGGTATGGTATTTCTGGTCGAGATAGGCCCGGATCGTGTCCATCTCGTACCCCTGCGCCAGATAGTCCACGATCTCGGCCTGCATCGCGGTGAACAGCCCGTAGGTCACCGCTTCAACCTTTGAAGACGCATATTCCGAGCGGAACTCACCGGCAAAGATCGAGAAAAGCGCGTAGTAAATCTCGCGATCGCGAACCATCTCGGCAAAGGTATCGCGTGCCTCCGCCCCGTAGAAGCGCATTTCGGTCATCCCGGCGGCGAGGAAGGATTTGCGCAGCATCGCCTGGACCGAATTATAGGAATCGCACGCGTGCTGGAGGATCGGCTCGTGTCGATGGAAGCCGAGCTTGCCGAGCATGCGGCCACCACGCTCGGTGAGCCGCTCGCGCAGGTAGGAGGCGGTGAGCGGCGTCTCGCGCGCGCGTATCCCGCCACAATAGCCGATCAGGCCGGTCTGTTTGAAAATATCGAGATACATTTCGAGGATGACCGAGTCATAAGCCCTGTCCTCCGCCATTTCCGGATCTTCGTAATTCTTCGTCAGCGCATCCCGCGCAGTCTGCAACTGCCGTTGCGAACCCGGAATGAGATGCGCGAGCCGGTAGCCCGGATGAAACGCGCTCCACCGTAGCTTGCCCGAGACACCGCTTGTGGTCCCGAAGACCGGCACCGGCCCCGACAATGCGATGCCTAGTGCCATCTGGCACGGCGCCAGCAGACCCATCTGCTCGCGCATGGCATCGATCAGCGCAAAATAGATCAGATGATCACGCTTGTCGTAGCGGAGCAGCGGAACCGGATCCAGGTTTGGCGCGAAACTGCGAAGCTGCCGCATCTCGACCATCAGCGCGGACGCCTCGAGCAGGTTCGTATAGGCAAAGCGTGGATCGGGGCAGGCGGGCGCCGAGGGGGTATCCGCAACGAACGGCGCTTCGCAGTCCGTGAATTGCGTGAACAGCATGTTCAGCGCATCGACCGCATCGGCCTGGGTCCATTCGGGCGAATAGCCGGTAAGCGAGAACAAGACCCGATCATAGAGATCAAGGATCGCCCTTGGCGTCTCGAGTTCGCCCATGCGCGGCATCGAGACGATCAGCGCATGCCGCATGAGCTGGACATAAGTGACCAGCACCCCGAATGCCGAACCGGTATGGGCGGCGAAATGATTATGCTCGTGGACGCTCGTCAGCGACTGATGCATCTCATCCAGATTGAAACCGGCGGTCACCGCCTCGCGTTCGGCACGCTCGGCCTGGGTTTGCATGCCGACCTTCGAATATTCGCCGGCGCCACGCCACGCCTCGCGCGCCGACGCCTCCTCCATGATCGAGAGCGTAAGCAGCGAGAAATGCCCGTTCGCCCGGGACGCGTCATAAAGGCGCAGCGGCGCGAAATCGGTAACGGGCATCGGCATCCTCCCCTGGACGAGCCGACCATGGCAATCCCGCCGCCCGTGAGGCAAGCGGGATCGCATTCAAAGCGGTCTCGATCAGGGCGTCGCCAGCTTCATCAACCCGATCCCGGCGACGATCAGCCCTGCTGCCGCGATCCGCATCAGCCCGGCGCCTTCGCCCAGGAACACCACCCCGACGATGAACGCGCCGACCGCGCCGATCCCGGTCCACACCATGTAGCTGGTGCCTAGCGGCAATTGCTTCATCGCCCATGCGAGCAGGCCGAAGCTGAGGAACATGAAGACGAAGGTCGCGGCGGTCGCGCCCGGGCGGGTGAAGCCGTCCGACAGCTTCATGAAATAGGCCCACACCACTTCGAGCAGACCGGCGACGAACAATGCAATCCAGGCCATATGGCCCTCCTTTCGAAAGGCCGGGCCGTCCCGGGCATCTGCCTGCGGCACCCTCTTATAGTGGTGAGCAGGGGAGGGCGTGGCCTCGCGCGGCTCATCTAGGAAAATGGGACGGGCCGATCAAGCATCCAACTGGACGCGACGGGGTGCAATCCCTAGATTGGCGGCGCGCGCCAGCGGTGGCGCGACTCCGACGCCGGGAAACGGCGCCCAGCGGGACAGATCCCGCCAAAAACAGTGGAGCCCTTCGATGGCCGACAAGCAGACCTCGCTCCAGGACCTGTTCCTGAACTCGCTGCGCCGTTCCAAGACCCCCGTCACCATGTTCCTGGTCAAGGGCGTGAAGCTCCAGGGTATCGTGACCTGGTTCGACAATTTCTCGGTGCTGCTCCGCCGCGACGGCCAGTCGCAGCTGATCTACAAGCATGCCATTTCCACCATCATGCCCTCGGGCGCAGTGGATCTCGAGCAACTCTTGGATCAGGTTGGAGATTACCAGTCCAAGAACCCGGTTTTGCAGGAAATTTTCCTGAATGCGATCCGCAAGCAGCAGGAAAATGTCACCATGTTCCTGGTGAATGGCGTGATGCTGCAGGGGCAGATCGCGGCGTTCGACCTGTTCTGCATGCTGCTCCAGCGTGAGGGCATGGCGCAGCTGGTCTACAAGCATGCGGTGTCGACCATCCAGCCGGCGCATCCGCTGAACCTCGCCGAAGAGCAGAATGGCGAGGACTGACTTTAAGGCATTGAAATGAGTACCGGTTTCGAACGCGACGCCAGCGAGTTCACTCGCGGGGCGAGGGCGGCAGTCGTCTATCCCGATACGGGAGGCAGCTCGCGCGATGCAGACGCGCGTCTGGAGGAGACCGCCGGCCTCGCCATGGCGATCGGCGTCGATGTGATCGAGAAGGTGACGTTCCGGCTGCGCCAGCCCAAGCCGGGCACGCTGATCGGTTCGGGCCAGGTCGAAGCGTTGGCCGAGACGGTGCGCGACCGCGAACTGGACCTCACGGTGTTCGACGCGGCGCTGACACCGGTGCAGCAGCGCAATCTGGAGACTGCGCTCGGTTGCAAGGTGATCGACCGCACCGGCCTGATCCTCGAAATCTTCGGCGAGCGCGCGCGGACGGCCGAGGGCCGGCTTCAGGTCGAGCTGGCGCATCTCGATTATCAGGCAGGCCGACTGGTGCGCAGCTGGACCCATCTCGAGCGCCAGCGCGGCGGCTTCGGCTTCCTTGGCGGCCCGGGCGAAACCCAGATCGAAGCCGACAGGCGCCTGATCCGCGACCGGATGGCGCGGCTGAAGAAGGAACTCGATCAGGTCAGCCGCACGCGCAGCCTGCACCGCGACCGTCGCCAGCGCGCGCCATGGCCGGTGATCGCGCTGGTCGGCTATACCAACGCCGGAAAGTCCACGCTTTTCAATCGCCTGACTGGTGCTGACGTCATGGCGGAAAACCTGCTGTTCGCCACGCTGGATCCGACCTTGCGCCAGATCCAGTTGCCGGGGATCGACAAGGCGATCCTGTCCGACACGGTGGGCTTCGTCTCCGAACTGCCGACCCAGCTGGTCGCGGCGTTCAAGGCAACGCTGGAGGAAGTGGTGTCGGCCGACCTGCTGATCCATGTCCGCGACATCGCCCATCCCGATAGCGAAGCGCAGCGCGCCGATGTCGAGAAGGTGCTGGGCGAGATCGGCGTGGCGCTGGACACGCCGCGGTTCGAGGCGTGGAACAAGCTCGACCTGCTCGACGAGGAGCGGCGCGAGGAAGCGCTGGCCGAAGCGACGAAGCGCGAGGATGTTGTGGCGCTGTCCGCCTGGACGGGGGAGGGCGTCGCGATCCTTATCGAAGCGGTGGCAGCACGGCTGACCGAGGGGCACCGGCGCTACACGGTGACGCTGGATACCGGCGATGGGGCGGGGGCTGCCTGGCTGCACCAGCATGGCGAGGTGATCGAGCAACGCGTCGAGGGCGACCGCGCAGTGTATGAAGTGCGGATGGCGCCGCGGGATTTCGAACGGTTCGGGATGCGAGGCTGAACGCCCCTATTGTTACGAACTTGGTGCGAAATGGACGCATCCGGCGCAGGGGCCGGATCATGGCAGGCTATAGCTTCCCTTCGATGCGAAAGGGGAGCAGGCCATGCCACTCATTTACCTCAGCCGGGAATTCAGCGGTTCGACGCTTGAGTTTACGCTACCGGGCTTGAGCGATGGGTTCTTCAAAATACTTCTCAACGTCACGGTTTCGGAATTCGCCCAGCACTTTCTCTACGTAACCCTGAACGGCTTAGGGCCGAGGCATCTGTATACCGGTGAGTGGAACTCGGCCGGGTCCAGTCTTCCTCGACCGGTATCTGTACCGAGTATGTCGATAGATACGCTCGAGATTCCCCTCGGAGCGACCGACGGTGGCTCGAGAGGATCGACCTTCAACTCGGAAATCACGATCGGGCTGAATCCCGAGATCGATGTGTTTTCGCTGAATGCGCGGACGAACAGCTTCTGGAGCGAACCGACAGGGGTCGGTTTCAGAACCTCTGCCGTGTCTGGCGGTCGTGCGGGAATGGAAACGCTACACAGCATCGGGTTCAGGATCATTCACGAAAACCAACAGCCGGGCGGCGATGCCTCGGGTTGGGCGCGGATGGTCTACTATCCGCATGTCTTGGACATGCAGGCCGAGATTCCGGCCTAGGCTAGGCGGTTGGTGCGGCCTTGACCCGCTGCCATAGGGCTTCCTGAGCATCGAGATCGAGCTTTGTGAAGGCCTCGACGCCAGCCGCATCCTCCATCGCCTTGAACCGCCGCTCGAACTTGGCGCTTGCCCCGCGCAACGCAGCCTCCGGGTCCACGCCCAGCTTGCGCGCCCAGTTGACCACCGCGAACAGCAGGTCGCCAATTTCTTCCTCGCGATGCGCAGCCGTCTCCGCAGCTTCCACTTCCGCCAGTTCCTCGTCGATCTTGACGCGGGCGCCGCTCGGATCGGGCCAGTCGAAGCCGGTGCGGGCGGCGCGCTTCTGGAGCTTTTCGGCGCGGAGCAGGGCGGGTAGGGCGAGGGCGACGCCATCCAAGGCGCTCTCCGCCCCCTTGCTCCCCCGCTCTTCGGCCTTGATTTGTTCCCACAGATGATGGCCGCCCTCGGACTTGCCGAGGAAGATATGCGGGTGGCGGCGCTCCATCTTGTCGCTGATCGCGCCGATCACGTCGGGCAGTGCGAAATGACCGGATTCCTCGGCCATGCGGCTGTGGAACACGACCTGGAGCAGCAGATCGCCAAGCTCGTCCTTCAGATCGGCCATATCGCCGCGCTGACACGCATCGGCGACCTCATAGGCTTCCTCGATCGTGTAGGGCGCGATCGTCTCGAAGGTCTGGACGGTATCCCATTCGCAGCCGGTCTTCGGATCGCGCAGCCGCGCCATGATCGCGACGAGACGGTCGATGGGAGCGGCGGTCATGGGGAGCCTTTCGGAGCGCGGATCGATGCTGCGCCGCTGGTATCAGCCGCGCCTGCGTCGCGCCATACCGCCACATCATCAAGGACACGACCTGGAGGCTTGCTGGTGCAGGCTAATTGAAGAGAGGGCGGTCATAGTCGATCGCCCCGCACGGACAAACGCAAGAACGATAATATACATTATGTTAAATTACGATAAGCATCACGCGACGGGGATTCAGGGTTCGCGCCGGTCCCTCTTTTCCGATGCCTTGCGATCTTCCGTACCCTTCGGCCGCACAGGCTCGAGCACAAGCGTCTTGCCTTCGACGCGCCAGGATTGCAGCCGCGACAGGAAATTCATCCCCAGCACGTCGAACTCGCCAAAGCTGCGCGAAACGACGATCTCGAGATCGCGGGTCTTCAGCGGGCCGACTTCGATCAGGTCCAGACGCGTGCTGCGCGCCTGAACCGATCCATTGGCGGTCTCGATCACCACCGGCAGGCCGCCTGGGCCGATACCGGCCTCACGCGCGGTCGTTTCGGACAATGCTGTGACCGTCGCGCCGCTATCGACCAGCATGCGGCGTTCGACGCCGTTGATCGTGACCTTGGCCCAGAAATGCCCGTCACGGCTCATCGGGATTCGAACGGTGTCGCCTTCGACCTTTTGCTGCTCATAGCCGAGCCGATCCGACGCGCGTGCCAGGATCGCGGCGATTTCCTGCTGATGGCTGAAGGCAATGAACGCGATGATGCCGATGGCGGCCCAACTGATCAGGCTCTGGATCAAGCCACGCACGGTAAAGCCGCCGGCGGCTAACCGCGCCGCGATCAACAGCGCAACCGCCGCGACGATCAACATAAGTAGCTGATTATTCATGAGATACCCATACCCCGCCCCTCATGAACAAATGCCGAACGCAGAACGTCAGGCCCTTCCCTGCTCCCGCATGACGTCAGCGATCCGGCTATTGTCGTTCGGCTGTACATCCTGCTGTTCGGCTTCAGCCGGCAGAATACCGAACGCGCGGCCGATCGCGTGACGATTGTCGACCAGCAGAAACGCGATCAGGAAGATGCCCGCCCAGAGCAGCAGCAGGCGCAGCGACTTGCCCAGCGACAGGCGTGTCCCCCACAGCCCGCTGCCGACCAGCACCAGTGCCGCCAGAAGATAGATGACCCGCGCGCCTTCGTAATCGCTCATGCCGCGACCTCCAGTCCGTCATAGCCCGGCTCCACACCGGATGGCAGTTCGGCGGCCAGCGTAGCGAAGTTCATCGACTGGTCCATATGCACCAGCACCGCCCGGCGCGGCTTCAGTTCCTGGATCCAGCGGAGCGTGGCGTCGAGATGCGGATGGGTCGGATGCGGCGCATGGCGCAATGCATCGACCACCCAAAGATCGAGATCGCGGAAATTCTCACGCATCTCGTTCGTCATTTCATTGAAATCGGTGGAATATCCGATTGATTTTCCATTGTTTTCAAAGCGAAGTCCGGCCGATGTGATGCCACCGTGCGGCTGATCGGCAACGCTGACCTCGATATCGCCGATGCGGCAGCGATCATGGAGCAGATCGCCTTCGATGGTCGGGCGATAACCGGCACGGCCGTAAAATGCGTAGGCGAAGCGGCTCTGAAGTTGTTCGAGCGTGAACGGCCGCGCCAGCCCGCGGACCGGATCGCCGCCGCGCAGGTGCATCAGCTGCCGCAGATCGTCGATACCGTGGCAATGATCGGCATGGTCGTGCGTCCAGATCACCGCATCGAGATCGCTGACGTTCGCGGCAAGCAACTGCTCGCGCATGTCCGGGCTGGTATCGACCAGGATATGCGTGGTTTCGGTCGAGACCAAGATCGAGGCGCGCGTGCGGCGGTTACGCGGGTCTGTGGGATCGCAATCGCCCCAATCATTCCCGATCCTCGGCACGCCCGACGACGTGCCGGAGCCGAGGATGCGGACCTTCACGCCAGCGTCTTCGAGAAGAGCTTGTGGAAATTGAGCCGCGTCGCGTCCGCCAGCGCATCCGGATCCTCGCCGCGCAGATTTGCCAGGAAGCGGCAAGTATCCGCCACGAATGCCGGCTCGCCGGTCTTGCCCCTATGCGGCACCGGGGCGAGGAACGGCGCATCGGTTTCGATCAGCATCCGGTCCAGCGGCAGGCGCGCGCCGGTTTCCTGCAGGTCCTTCGCGTTCTTGAACGTCACGATGCCTGAGATCGAGATGTAGAGACCCAGTTCCAGCGCGATATCGGCGAACTCGCCACTGGCGGTGAAGCAGTGGATCACGCCGGGAAAGGCCCCCTTCCCCATCTCCTCGCGCAGCATCGCCGCGGTGTCTTCCTCGGCATCGCGAGTGTGGATGACGATGGGAAGCTGCGTCTCGCGGCTGGCGGCGATGTGCGAACGGAAGCTGTGCCGCTGGCGGTCGCGGTCGCTATGGTCGTAATAATAATCGAGGCCGGTTTCGCCGATGCCGACGATACGCGGATGCGCAGCGCGAGCGACCAACTTCCCCGTGTCGACATCGGGATGCTCGTCCGCCTCGTGCGGATGGATGCCAACCGTCGCCCACACGTCCGGCTCGCGCTCGGCCGCAGCCAGCACATCGTCCCACTCGCTTTCGCGCGTGGCGATGTTGAGCATCGCCTCCACACCGGTTTCGCGAGCACGCGCAATCACTTGCGCCTGTTCCTCGACAAGCCCTTTATAGTTCAGGTGGCAATGGCTGTCCGCTAACCTCACGCTTCCTCGCTCTGCTGAAGCTCCAGACGCGGGAAGATGGGGCTTGGCGCCGCGATATTGAAGGCACCGGTCGCGGCATCATGCCCGAGCTGCGCGATCAGCTTCGCCGACGAGCCCGGCACGACCGGCTCAATCGTGACGGCAAGACGGTGGATCGCCTTCAGAAGCGTGCCCAGGACGGCATGCATCCGCTCCGGATCGGTCTTGCGCAGCGCCCAGGGCGCCTGCACGTCGATAAACGCGTTGCATGCGAAGACGCCGGTCATCCAGCTTTCGATGCCCTGGCTCAGCGCCAGTTCCTCGAACGCCTTCGCAAAACCGTCACAGGCGGCATCCACGTCGGCAATCAGCGCATCGTCGGCCGTATCCGCCCTGCCCGCTTCCACCTTGCCTTCGAGATTCTTGGCGATGAAGGCGCAGACCCGCTGGGCCAGATTGCCGAAACTGTTCGACAGGTCGGCATTGGCACGCGTCACGATGGCTTCGTCGCTGAAGGTGCCGTCATTGCCGAAGCTGACGTCACGCAGCAGGAAATAGCGCAGCGCATCGACGCCATAGAGCTCGGCCAGTTCCATCGGATCGACCACGTTGCCGACCGACTTCGACATTTTCTCCCCACGATTGAGCAGGAATCCATGGCCGAAGACCTGTTTCGGCAACGGCAGCTTCGCCGACATCAGGAAGGCGGGCCAGTAGACGGTGTGGAAGCGAACGATGTCCTTGCCGATCAGGTGTAGGTCCGCCGGCCAATATTTGTCGAACATCGCGGAATCGTCGGGGTAGCCGACGCCGGTGATGTAGTTGGTCAGCGCATCGACCCACACATACATGACGTGCCCCGGCGATCCCGGCACCGGCACGCCCCAGTCGAAGCTGGTGCGGCTGACCGACAGATCGGTGAGCCCCCCCTCGACGAAGCGCAGTATCTCGTTGCGACGCGATTCCGGGCGGATGAAGTCGGGCTGGCTCGCGAACAGATCGAGC
Organism: Sphingomonas sp. AOB5; assembly: GCF_029433115.1. Taxonomy (GTDB): domain Bacteria; phylum Pseudomonadota; class Alphaproteobacteria; order Sphingomonadales; family Sphingomonadaceae; genus Sphingomonas. The sequence continues at coordinate 109,903 of NZ_JARNTV010000002.1, forward strand.
AAAGGCTGCTGATATTTGGACAGGCGGAAGAACCAGGTCTCTTCCGCGGTCCACTCCACCGGCGTGCCTTGGGGCGACAGCTTCTCGCCACCCTCGCCTTCGACCAGCTCCTTTTCCTCGTAAAAGGCTTCGTCGCGAACCGAATACCAGCCCTCATAGCGATCGAGATACAGGTCGCCATTGGCTTCCATCGCCTTCCAGATCGCCTGGCTGGCGGCATAGTGATCGGGTTCGACGGTACGGATGAAACGATCGCACGAAATATCGAGCTTGTCCGCCATCTCATGGAAATAGCCGGACATTTCGTCGGCGAGCGCGCGTACTTCGACGCCGCGGTCACGCGCGGTCTTGACCATTTTCAGGCCATGCTCGTCGGTGCCGGTCTGGAAGCGGACGTCGCGACCCTGCTGACGCTGGAACCGCGCGATCGCGTCGGCCGCGATCATCTCGTAGGCGTGACCGATATGCGGGCGGCCATTCGGATAGTGAATGGCGGTGGTGATGTAATAAGGCCGGGACATGGGGCGGCTTTAGGGGAATGCGCTCGCGCGGTGAAGGCCCTCAGCCGAACAGTTTGTCCGTGGCGAACGAATGTTCGGTCGCGGGGACGCCCGTCTTGCGTTCGTGGAGCTTTTTCACAGCCGCAGCGACCTCTTGGTCGATCGCCTTGCGCTTCTCCGGCGCCAGGCGGTCGTAATCGGCTTCGTTCAGGTCATGCTTCTTGAGCACGGCTTCGCGGACCCGCTCTTCGGGGGTCTGGGCAGCGGCTTTCTTGAAGGATTCGAGGATCGTCTCGAACGAAGCGGCGGAACTTGCCTTGGCCGACGGCCTGGAGCGAAGAGGATCGCTGGCCGCGCCAGTGCCGGAAATGCCGATGGTCATACTCTCTCCCCTGTTCGGGAGAGACTTACCCCGGCACGGCTGAAATCGAGGTTAAAGCCCCCGAAGGCGATCAATGCGCGTGGATTTCCTCGCTGCTGGTCAGCGCATAGCTGCGATCGAGCTTCGCCCAGACCTGAACGCGGAACTTGCGGCCATCCTTCAGCACCATGACGAAGTTATAGTTCGTGCCGGCAACCACCTGCCGCTTGGCCTGCTCGATATGGTCGAGGTCCTCGACCGGAATCTGCAACTCGCCCAGCGCGAACTCGGCGGCCTTGGTGACCTCGGCGTCCACTTCGATGGCGCTGAAGCCGCCCACGACCGGACGCGGACGCGGCGCATCCTGGGCCTGTGCACCGGTGGCGAGGAAGACGGTGGCGGCAAGGCTGGCGAGAACAAGGCGCATATCGTTTCGGCTCCTCAATGGTGCTTCGCTTTGCGGGGGCTAGCCCGCTTTGTCGATACGCAAGCTGAACGAAATTCAGCGCGCGCCGAGTTTCGCGATCAGCCCGCCCATCTCGAACACGGTAGCCGTGGCATCGAGCGACAGTCCGAGCGCAGCGCCGGAAAGGTCGCGTGCGCTGGCATAGGCATCCAGCGCGGTGCGCAGCGGCTCGCCCGACAGGGGCCGGGCATGTTCTGCGATGAAGCTGGGCGCCCGTTCGAGGAACGCCTCGTAACGCGGCTGTGCAGCCTTGACGCCAAGCAGCTTGGCAAGACGGGTGCGGGTCGCGTTCGAAGGATCGCCGGTCTGCGCGATGCTGAGCATATCGGCCTCGATCGCGGCCAGATCGAGCCCGGCAAAGCCCAGCGCGCGGCCGGGGGAACCCTCCCCTGCCCGCACCAGAGCTTCGATCTCGCTCGCGGTCGCATCGGGCAACTGGTTGCGGAGGACGGAGGCGACGTCGCTCGACGCCAGCGGCTCGAACCGTAGCAAGCGGCAGCGCGAGCGGATCGTAGGCAACAGCCGGCCCGGCGCGTGGCTGACCAGCAGGAAGATCGTGCCCTGTGGCGGCTCCTCCAGCACCTTGAGCAGCGCGTTCGCGGCACCGGGGCGCTCCACCTCGTCGATCGAGTCGATCAAAACGACGCGGCGCTGCGACAGCGAAGGCTTGGTCGCGAAACTGGCGATCAGGCTGCGGATCTGCGCGATCGGGATCGAGCGGGCGAGACCCGCCTCCGGCTTGTCGGCATCCTTGGGCAGGCGCACCAGCTCGCGATAATCGGGATGCGAATGCGCTTCGAACAGATGCGAGGTCTGGCTGGTCAGCGGCACAGCCCAGCCGGGCTGCAACCGATCGGGTTCCGCCGCTTCGGCCAGCATGCGCAGCGCCGCCTTGCGCGCGAAACTGGCCTTGCCCACGCCCTCCGGCCCGGCCAGCAACCACGCATGATGCAGCGTGCCCGACGCCATGGCGGCGGCGAGCTGCGATTGTGCCGTTTCGTTGCCGATCAGGTCGGTCATGCCCCCATCAGAGGCCGAACAGGCCCCACAGGCCAAGCCATGCGCGGCGGAAGAAGCCCGCTTCGCCCACGTCCGCTTCGGCCACCAGCGGCAGGGTCTGCGCGCCATTGCCGTCAGGGGTGGTGATGACGAGGTCGGCGATATGATCGCCCGCCTTGATCGGCGCCTTGACCGGGCCGGTATAGACGATCTTGCCCTGCATCGTCGGCGTCGTGCCGGCGGGAATGGCGATGGCGAGATCGCGCGGGGCGACCAGCCCGACGCTGCCCGAACCGCCGCCCTGCACATCGGCCTCGCCGACATGCTTGCCCTTCGACACCACCTTGTGCGGGGTCCAGGCGCGGAAGCCCCAGTTCATGAACTTGACCGACTCCTCGGCGCGACCGCCATAGGAATCGAGGCCCGCCACCACCATCACGATGCGGCGGCCGTTCTGCTCGGCCGAACCGGTGAAGCCATAGCCAGCCTCGTCGGTGTGACCGGTCTTGAGGCCATCGGCACCGGCGACACGGCCGAGCAGCGGATCGCGATTGTCCTGCTTGATCACCTTTCCGTCGCTCAGCGTGCGGATGTAGTTATGCTGGCTGTAGAACTGCTTGTAGAGCGCCGGATGCTGCTCGATCGTCGCCTGCGCCAGCTTGGCCAGATCGCGCGCGGTCACGAAGGTACGGCCTTCGTCGGGCCAGCCGTTCGAGGTGCCGAAATTGCTGTTGGCGAGGCCCAGCTTCTTCGCCTGCTGGTTCATCAGCGTGGTGAAGGCTTCCTCGGTACCCGAAATACCCTCGGCCAGCACCACGCAGGCATCGTTCCCCGAAAGCGTGACGATACCGTACAGCAGCTCCTGCACGCTGATCTGCTCGCCGGTCTCCAGGAACATGGTCGATCCCGCCTGCGGGCCATGCCATTTGCGCCAGGTCTCGGGCGCAACGGTGAATTTCTGGTCGAGCTTCAGCTTGCCCTGCTTGATCAGGTCGAACGCGACATAGACCGTCATCATCTTCGCCATCGAAGCCGGCGGGATGCGGCGATCGGCTTCCTTGGCGAACAGGGTGGCGCCCGACGAGACATCGACCATGAAGGCGATCGGCGCGGGCGTATCGAACACCGGCCCCGCGGCCTGAAGCGGCACGGCAATCGAAAGGGCGACGAGCGAGGCGGCGGCGAAAAGCTTCTTCATGGGGTCTCGAATCCAGCAAAACGGATGTTCGAGACCTTCCTAGGCCCTACTCAGTTCTGGGTGAAGACCCGTGCGTCGCCGAAACCGCGCTGAGCAGCCGATGCGCGGGCGCGATCGGCCTCTGCAGGCGTCGCGAACGGCCCGAGCTGGACGCGGTAGAGACCCCCACCCTGCTTCACGAAGCCGCCCAGGCTCTGCGCCAGATTGTTGGCATTGGCGCCGTTGGAGAGCGCCGCCACCTGTACGAAATACCGGCCACGTCCGGTGGGTGCGGTACGAACCGGCGCCGTAGAGGGACGGCCATAGGCCGGGGCCGGCGCGGTCGCGCGAGCGGGCGTATAGGCCGGAAGCTGCTTGCGCAGCGCGTTGAGCAGCACCGGCGGCGTATCGGGCCGCGGCGTGGCGGCCTGACCGCTGTTGAGCGCATTCTGGTCCGGGCCGGTCGGAGTCGACTTGCGCACGCGGACGGGGATCGAATTGCCCGACGCACCAAGCTGACGCGCGGCGGCTGGCGAGAGATCGATCAGCGTATCGCCATCGCCGCCCGTACCGGTGACGAGCGCGAGAATGGTCTTTCCGCTGTCGAGCGAGGTGATCTCGACGAAACTGCCTGCGGGCAGCGTCGGGCTAATCGCCACGACGGCACCGGCGGTGGTGTCACCACCCTGCACACCGCGGACACCGGCATAGCCGACCTTGTCGTAGCGGGCTTCGTTCCGGCCGGTCGACGATGCGGCCGGGTCGGTCACGCCTGTGGTGGGATCCTGCCAGCCATCGAGCTGCGGCTGAGGCTGCTGGACAACCGGCTGCTGGGTTACGGGACGGCGCGTAGGCTGCGGCGCAGGCGTACGCTGGGCGACGCGCTCACCGGGGCGGCCATAGCTGGCGCCCGGAGTGTCATAGCCTGCGTCCGGGCGTTCATAGCCGCCCTGCTGGGCCTGTGCGGAATAGGGATCGGACGGCGCCGGTTCCGGCTCGCGGTACGTGTCCTGCGGCGCCTGATAGGCACTGCCATAGCCCTGCGGCGCAGGCTGGGCTGCGGGCAGGGTTTCGGGACCATAGCCAAACCCGCCCCCACAGCCGGAGAGCAGGAAAAGAACAGCAACGATGCTAGCGTTCGACCTCATCGGCGAGCAGGCCTACCGACAAAGCGTAAAAATTTGAGCAATTATAATCGAGGATCACGCGATAATTGCCGGTCAGCAGATAGGCGGTCTTTCCCGGGCCGTCCGGCTCAAGCAAAGTCGCCTGCATCTTCTCGTTCGGCCACGCACGGTTCTGCGGCACGATGCCCAGCGCCCGCCATTCGGCCATCGACTTCCACTGGCTGTGGCGTTCATGCACGCGCGGGCAACGCGGCGACGTGGTGCGCGCCTTGATCGCATTGCGGTTCAGATCCGCCGGCACGGTGACGGCAAAGCCCCAGGGCTGGCCCGGGCGCCAGCCGGCATCGACGAAATAATTGGCGATCGAGGTCAGCGTATCGGCTTCGCTGGTCCAGATATCGGCCAGCCCGTCGCCATCGCCGTCACGCGCCAGGCGGATATAGACCGAGGGCAGGAATTGCGGCCCGCCAAAGGCCCCTGCCCAGCTGCCGATCAGCTTCTCGCGCGGTACGCCGCGATCGATCATCTTCAGCGTGGCAATGAACTCGCCGGCGAACAGATCGCGGCGGCGCCCTTCATAGGCCAGGCTGGCCAGCGCGCGGGGCAGATCGAAATTGCCCATGATCCGCCCGTAATTAGTCTCATGGCCCCAGATCGCGACCATGATCGATTCGGGCACGCCGGTCTCACGCTCGATCAGCTCGAGCCGCGGACGCTGGCGCTGATAGGCTTCGCGACCGCGATTGATGCGCGATGCGTCGACATGGGTGCGGCGATAGGGCTCGAACGCGGGGATCGGCGCGTTGGGCCGGGTCTCGGGCTGCTGCCGGTCCAGCTCGACCACGCGCGGATTGAAGGTCAGCGTGGGCATGACGAGGTTGATCGTGCGGCGGGTAACCCCCGCTGACTCCGCCTGACGGGCAAGCTGCGGCAGATAGGCCTGGAAGCCAGCCTCGCTGAGCGGCGCCGACTGCTGTGCCTGACCCGAAGCCGCGCCCAGCGCCGCCGCCATCATCGCCAGAAAAATCGCGCCAATCTTACGCATCTTGAACACCCATCGCCCGCATCGCTGCATGATGACACAGCGATTCCCGCGGTTGAACCCCCTGCGCGCGCCATTCACCAACTATTCTGACCGCTTGCACTCAGACCAGCAGCCGGGCTAGCGCGGCGCAGCGCGGAGAGATGGCCGAGTGGTTTAAGGCAGCGGTCTTGAAAACCGCCGTGGGTGCAAGCTCACCGTGGGTTCGAATCCCACTCTCTCCGCCAGTTTTGTTTCAGGACCTCGCACAAGCTCGGGCGGCCGTTCGGCCTTGCGAACCCTGCGGGTTCGATGTTGCGCTACTTCCGCTAGAGTGCGGATGTCAGCGCCCAGGCGAACAGGATCGCGGAGAGCGTGCCGAGGGCGCTCCGGACAGCATGAAGCCTGCCCCATTGCACAAGCAACTGGCGGCTCTCCGCATTCGCCTGTTCCGGACGGGTGGCCTGAAGCTGCTTGTTCACCGGAAAGATCACCACCAGCGTGAATGGCCAGTTCGCCAGCAGTGCCACGCTGCCCGCGATCCACCGCCAGTCGCCCGAAAGATACCATGCCGCCAGCCCGGCAACCCCGCCCAGGATGGCGAGGCCCGACTGGATCGGAAGCGCGCGATCGTAGCTGGGCTGCCATTGCGCAAGCAGCGACCCGTCATCGAGCACCAGCCGTGCCGGATGCTCGACAAGGGTGATGTACAGGGCCGCGCCCGCGAACAGCGTGGCAGCAACCAGTGCGACAATCGAAAGAATAGCCATTGCAGGTCCTCGGTATGCTCCGAGGGCGGCGCCAACCAACGTAAAGGCGCCGCCCCGAGAGACTCGGTTCGACGCCGCGGCTGGGAAGAACCCGATGGATCGGGCGCAGGAACTACCAACCTGCCACTCTATTTCCGGCATATCCGGAATGCGCCATGTCGCGGGGGATATCAAGAAGGGCGAGGGCAACAGCGTTACCCTTATCGTAGGACTCTGCCGCTAACCCCCAGCTCCTGGAGGAGCTTGCGGGCGCTGATGATGCAAGGGGAGACCATTCGTCCGGCAGCGGAAAGCTGTGTGGGGATCGAGGTCCGGCGCGGGTTTCCGATGCTGCTGGACCGGCTGGCCGATCGTGCCGTCGGCGCGCGCGGCTTCCTGCGCGCGGCATGGTATCGCGGTGACAGCGGACCGCAGGACGGCACCACCATCGTCGCCCGCCGCCTCGACGACAGCGTCATCGCTGCCATCCCCACCGTCCCGATCGGCCCCACCCTGCTGGGCGCGCGGACGGTTCCCGGCAGCTATTGGCCGTTCCGCTCGATCCTGATCGACAGCAGCGCGACGCAGGCGGAACTCACCGAAGCATTCAAGCACCCGATGCTGCGCGCCACGCTTACGCCGATGTGGCGGGTCGGCCCGGTCTACAAGGACGATCCCGCGACCGTGATGCTGAAGCGCGCGGCGGCGCGGGCTGGCTGGACGGTGTTGAAGCGAAGGGTCGGCCAGACCTTCATCTTCGATCTCGCCGCGAACGAGGATGGCGGTTGGCCGCGCAAATCGACGCGCCGGCGGCTGGCAGGCTATGAAAGACAATTGGGGCTGATCGGCGCGGTTTCCTATCGCCATGTCACCGGCAGCGACTGGGACGAAGCGGCATTCGCTGCCCTTTCGGCGATCGAGGCGAACAGCTGGGTCGGCCAGACCACCGACGGCAGCGGCGCGAAATTCCTGAGTGAGGAACAGCGCGAGCGCTGGCGCCGCATGGTGTGCGATCCGCACCTCGCAAAGGCGCTGTCGGCGACGATCATGTTCGTCGGAGAGCAACCCGCGGCATTCTCGTTCGACCTGCAGGAGGGCTCGACCCAGTTCGCGATCGCCAGCAGCTATGACGAGCGCTTCGCCGCCGGACGCCCGGGGCGGATCGTGACCTGGCGGCAGCTGCAATGGGCCCGTGAGCGCGGCGTGACTCGCGTCGATCTGGGCGCGGGCGACAGCGGCTACAAGCAGGACATGGGCGCCCTGCCCGGCTCGGAAATACTCGACCTGCTGATCGTCCGCAGCCGCTCCGCCGCCAAGGTACTGAAGCTGAAATGGGGCGAGGAGTCCGCGATCGGGCGCGACGCATTCCTGCCCGCCGCCGATGTCGGCCATGCCGCATTGCTGACGCGGATCGAACCCTGGCTGGCGGCAGGAGCCGTAGCTGCGGCGGTGCTGGCGCTGTCCGAATAATGAAGCACGAGAAGATCGAGGCTGCCGCGCCGGGTGACCTCCTGCGGCGCGTGAAGCAGGCGGTGATCTGGCGTTCCGGCAGCCAGATCGTGGCACAGGCGGTCGCCTGGGGATCGACCTTCATGGTGATCCGCCTGCTCGATCCCGCGGATTATGGCCTGTTCGCCATGACCCAGGTCGTGCTGGTGTTCCTCAACCTGATGAACGGCTATGGCATCGCCAGCGCGCTGATCCGCGCCGACAGCGTATCGCGGACCGAGTTGCGCCAGGTGTTCGGCATGCTGGTGCTGCTGAACTTCGGTCTCGGGCTGGCCCAGTTCATCGCGGCACCGGCAATCGCGGGATATTACCGGCAGGAGGCCGTGACGGACCTGTTGCGGGTACAGGCTCTGCTCTACATCGCGACGCCGTTCATGGCCCTGCCCCATGCGATCCTCAGCCGTGAGATGGATTTCAAGCGGCCCGCACAGGTCCGGCTGGCAGCAGCGCTGGCGGGCGCCGCCACGGCTCTGGCCTGCGCGCTGGCCGGATGGGGCGTCTGGACGCTGGTCGCGGCACCCATGGCGCTGTTCTATGTCGAGGCGATCGGCATGACCTGGGCCGCGCGATCGCTGATGTGGCCCAGCTTCCGCTTCCGCGGTTCAGGCAGCCTGTTCGGCTATGGCGCGGCGCTGACCGGTGCGCAGTTCTTCTGGTTCCTGCAGAGCCAGGCCGATGTGATGATCGCGGGCCGCTCCCTCGATCCGCATGCGTTAGGCATCTACACCACCGCATTGTTCCTGACGCAGATCCTGGCGTCCAAGTTCGTGCCGCCGCTGAACGAAGTCGCCTTCGCCGCCTATTCGCGGATTCAGGGGCAACGCGACGTGATGCAGGGCGCGTTCCTGAAAACCGTGCGGCTGATCATGCTGGTGGCAATGCCGGCCTATCTCGGGCTGGCTGCGACCGCAGAACCTTTGGTCGCGACCGTATTGGGTGAGAAGTGGCTGGAGACCGCCGCGATCGTGCCGATCCTGGCGCTCGCAATGCCCCTCCTGACGCTCCAGATCCTGTTCGCACCGGCCACCAATGCACTGGGCAAGCCGGGCATCTCGCTGCGCGCGGCGATTGCCGGTGGCCTGGTGATGCCACTGGCATTCCTGACCGGCGTCGGCTGGGGAATCGAGGGGCTCGCCTGGGGTTGGCTGATCGGCATGGCACTCGTGCTGGTGTTTACTGCCTCCCAATCGCTGCCCGCGATCGGGGTGAGCGCACGGAGCGTCGCAACCGCGGTAGCGCCGGGCGCCGCTGCTGCGCTGGCCATGGCGGCATTGGTGGTGCTGGCGGGGAACAACCTGCCGCCGATGAGCGCGCCGGCTCGACTGCTGGTCCTGATCGCGGTCGGTGCTTCGAGCTATGCCGCGCTGCTGGCACTCTTCGCGCGAGACGTGATGATCGACGCCTGGATGCTCATCCGCCGCGAGCCAGCGCTTCCTCCGTCGGTGTGAACGCGGACCGCCCCGGCAGTTTCGTCGGCACATCGGTTCCGAAATACACCACGCCCACACCGCGCTCGCGATCGATCCACAGGCCCGATTTCAGGCCATAGGCGTCGCCCGAATGGCCGAAGCGGCGACGGCCATCACCAAAGGGATCGTCGCGGCAGCCTTTCACCGGCGTCGCGAGGAAATGGACCGCCAGCCCATAGCTGCAGGTGAAGCCGCCGGTCGGCGCCTCGACCGACGAGTCGGCGCCGATCTCACCGTTGGCGCCCTCACCTTCCACGCCGTTATACGTCCATAAAGGCGTCTCGAGCAGCTTCATGCTCCGCGGGCCGAGCAAGCGCACGCCATCCAGCATGCCGCCGTTCAGCAGGAAGCGGCCAACCCGCGCCAGATCGCGCGCCGAGATCCGCAGACCGCCCTGGGGTGAGAAGATCGCGCCGTTCGCGCCTGCCCGCCATACCGAGAGATCGCATCCGCCATCCTTTGCGGGCGTCACCGAGCAAATGGGCTTAACGCCCTGATTGTCGTCCTTGGTCGGCTTGCCGTCGCGATACTGGACCACCGCACGCGCCGCGACCGGCGCCGTACAGGCATCCCAATTGTAGCAGGCCCTCAGCTTGAGCGGACGGATCACCAGCCGGTCCATCAGCCGGTCGAAACGCTCGCCGGTGGCGCGCTCCATTACCGCAGCGATGACCGGGAAATTGAAGTTGGTGTAGCGGAAGAAGGTCCCCGGCGCGTGCTTCTCGTCCCATGCCTTGGGGTCGGAAAGCAGCCCGCGCATATCGGCGTCGAGCGGCAGGACGTAATCGATCCGGTCGGTCAGGCTCGACTGGTGCGACAACAGCAGCCGCAGTGTGATCGGCTTGTCCGGGAACGCCGGATTACGCAGCCGCCATCCGAGCTGCTTCGACACATCGGCATCGAGGTTGAGCTGGCCCTGTTCGACAAGCCGCAGCACCGCGATCGCCACGACCAGCTTCGAGATCGACGCGATACGCACCGGATCGTCGGCGGTAACGGCCCGGCCGGTGGTCAGGTCCGCCATGCCGCGCGTCAGGATAGAGGTCTCGCCCGATCGGTCGAACGTGATGCGGACCGTGGCGGCGGGTTGCGGCGTGGCAGCGAGCAGCAGGGCGGACAGCAGCGGCATGGACTTACCTCAAAACGAGAACGGGCGGGTGGAGAACCACCCGCCCGCTTTCGATGTTGCGGAGTGCGCCGGCCATCGGACGGCGCATCCCGGCGTCTTAGAAGTTCGCTTCGAGCGCGAAGGTGAACGCACGGCCGCGAGGATCCGCAACGCGCGGTTCCCAGCTGCTGCCCGCACCCGTGTTACCATCATAGGTGATGGCGAAGGGCGGATCGGTGTCGAAGATGTTCTTCACGCCGAGCGTCACCTTGAACGGCTTGAAGCCGCTATAGCTGATCGATGCGTTGTAGATCGCGTAATCCGAAACCATCGGATTGTAATCCGGACGGGTCACCAGGCCAGCCGCGATGCCGGGCAGCGCGAAGTTCTTGTAACCCTTACGGAAGATCTGGCTGAAGTTCACGCTCAGCGAACCGGTGGTGTAGTTGATGAACGCGTTGTGCTTCCAGCGCACACCGAGATCGCCGGCGAAGGAGAACACGCCGACCAGGCTCGGACCATAGGCCGAGGTCGGGGTCAGCTTCTCACGCTTCTTGAGCAGCAGCGTGCCGTCCGCACCGAACGAGAAGCGGCCGCCCAGACCGTCGATCGCACCACGGCCCGACAATTCGAGGCCCTGGGTGCGGCGCGAACCGGCGTTGATCCAGCGCTGGTCGATCACCACCACGTCGTTGGTGCCGGGTGCGCGGATGAAGCGATCCGGGAACAGCGCGGCGTTCTCGATCAGCTGACGCAGCGTCAGCAGCTGGATCGAGTTGTCGACCGCGATCGACCACCAGTCCACCGAGAAGCTGAAGCCGGTAGCCGGCTGAACCACCATACCGACGCTGAACTGCTTCGCAGTCTCCGGCCCAATGGTCGGATTGCCGCCGGTGTAGATATTCGGACGGATCTGCGCGCACGGCTGGCCGCTGCCGAATGCCGAGGTCGGCACGCCGCCGGGGCAACGGACCGGATCGGCCAGATCGGAACCCGAATAGGGCGATTCGGTGATGCCGTTGAAGATCTGGTTGAACGACGGAACGCGGAAGCCGGTGTTGTACGAACCGCGGAACATGACCTGATCGATCGGGCGGAACTTCGCCGTGATCTTCGGGTTCACCGTGCTGCCGAAGCCCGTGTAATCATCGACGCGCAGCGCGCCGGTGACTTCGAAGCCGGGGAACAGCGGCACCAGCAATTCGGCATAGGCCGCCTTCACGGTGCGGCTCTTCGGGGTCAGCGCGTTGACGTTGTCGAACGCCGCCAGGAAGATCACCGGAGCGGTTGCCGCAGCGGCATCCGAACCGTTGAACTCATAGGTTTCCTTGCGGATATCGATGCCGGCCGCGAGCTGAACCTCGCCGCCCCAGACGCCGAACAGCGGACCCGAAGCCGAGAAGTCGAACTGACGCACTTCATAGCGGCCGCCGTACAACACAGCACCCTCGGCCGAGACCGCCTCAAGCGCGGCAAGGCCGGCTGCAGTCTGGGTCAGGCTGAAGGGATTGATCAGACCGGAGTTCATCACGCCGACGAGACCGCGCTGGGTCGTTCCGGTGACTGCCGGTGCGTTCGGATCGATCGCACCATTGGCCAGCGTACCGCGATAGTAATAGCCCGAGCCGAGAACCGACGAGGACTCGCTCTTCGCGTAGGACGCGCCAGTGCGATACTCCCAGCCCTCCCACAGCGGGCCTTCGAGAGCCAGAGCGCCGCGCAGGGTCTTGGTGTTGGTGCGATATTCGCGCGGGCCGCAGGCCTCGCAACGCCAGCGATACGAGATCGGCAGGTTCAGCGCTGCGCGAGTATTGAATGCCGCAAGCTCGGTCGGGTTGGTGATGATGCTGCGGATCGAGTTGACCACCGAGTCATAGGTCGCGGCAGTCGTCGCATTGCGCGGATAGGCGATCGGCAGGTTGGTGGTGTTCGCCGAAAGCTGTGCGTTCGAGAAGCTCTTGGCCGAATCCGCGTCGGACCCAGTCACTTCGAACGACAGTTCGTGGCCACCGCCAAGCGCGAAGACGCCACGACCATAATAGGTCAGGGTCTCGATCGGCTGCTGGATCACAGCGGCGCGGCCCGTATCCCAGGCGCAGGCGTAGAATGCGCTCGGCGTATTCCACAGCGCCTGGTCATAGGCCATGCCGCCGTCGAAGGACTCGCAGCCCGCGCCGCCCGGAACGTCGAGCGGGTTGATGCCGCCGCCTGCCACGTTCGCGCCGTTCGCGGTGATGGTCAGGCCCGAAAGCAGCGTACCGGCAGCGGTGATGCTGCCCGGCTGCGTGTTCGCACCGATGTTGAACGCGGTCGCGATCGGGGTACCGCGGGTATCGATCGAAAGGCCGCGGTTCGGCTGGTTGCCGTTCACGAAGTCACGATCCGAACCGCGAAGCATCCTGTTCCAGCTATAGGAAGCGCCGAACGTGATGTTGAAGCCGTCCTTGTCCATGTCGCCGTAACCGGCGAGGCCCGACACACGGTAGATGTTGCCGCCGCCTGCTTCGGTCACGTCGGCGAAGCCGGTCGCGGTGAAGCCCTGGAAGTCCTTCTTGGTGATGAAGTTGATCACGCCGCCGACCGCGTCGGTGCCGTAGATCGCCGAAGCGCCGTCCTTCAGCACTTCGACACGCTCGATCGCCGCGAACGGGATCTGGTTCACGTCGACCGCCGAACCCGACAGGCCGTGAGCCGCAACGCGGCGGCCGTTGAGAAGGACCAGCGTGGCCGAGCTGCCCTGGCCGCGCAGGTTGGCGGCGGACAGGCCGTTGGTGCCGCGCTGCGCGCCGGTGGTGACATCGGCGTTCGAAGCAAGGTTGTCCGCGCCCGAGCCGTTGGTGCTCAGGTACATGATCAGCTGCTCGGGGCTGCTGATGCCGTTGCGCTGGATTTCCTCGGTGGAAATAATCTGCAGCGGCAGCGCGCTGTTGTTCGGATTCTGGCGGATGCGCGAACCGGTGACGAGAATCTCGCCCTGCGTCGCTTCCGGCTCGGCCTGCTGCGTTTCAGGCAGCGTTGCCGGTGCGGTGGCGTTCTGCGCGAAGGCCGCAGGCGCGACGGACAGCGCGAGCAGCGCAGTACCCGACGCCAGAGCCATTCTGAACGAAGTTGATCCAACCATGTCTAAACCCCCTTAAACTCGCACTTCCCGATGCGTAGTTCGGCATTAAGTAACAAGAATGCTGCGGCGCGCCATAGTTTCTGTTCCCCGGGCCATAACCAATTGGCATTTTCTGTGACACTTCCCCTCCAAAGCGTGTTGCGTTTGCAACACTGGTGTCATGTTCCCCGCCATTGACTGCGCGCGCGTGCCAGCCGAGCGTGGGGATCCATCCGGCGGGGGACTGAAAATGGCGTTCGATCACTGTGCGTTGGGGATTTCGGCCCATGGCTGAGGCCCCCGTGACCGCCACCGCCGACGTGCCGCCGCCCGCGGTGAAGCCCGGAATCGGGCGGATGGCACTCTACGTGCTGCTGGGTTTCTCGGCCGGCCTGCCCTTCTACATGTTCTCGACCATCCTGTCGGCGCGGCTGACCGAGCATGGCGTCGCGCTGACGATCATCGGCTTCTTCGCCTGGGTCCAGCTTCTGCCGACCTTCAAGTTCCTCTGGGCGCCGCTGCTGGAGAAGTACGACGTGCCCGGCTTCGCCCGCTTCTGGGGCAAGCGCCGCGGCTGGATCATGCTGTCACAGCTGGGCATCGTCACCTCGATGGCCGCGATGACGCTGACTGCGTCGGATGCGAATCTGGCGGTCACCGCGCTGTTCGCAGTGCTGCTCGCCTTCTGGACGACCACGCTGGAAGTCGCCGCCGACGCATGGCGCATCGAACTGGCACCGACGCAGGAGGAACAGGGACCGATCGCCGCGTCGAACCTGTGGGGTTACCGTACCGCGATGGTCGCGGCCGGCAGCGGCGCGCTGATCTTCGCCGATCCATCGGGCAGTTTCGCCGGTACCCTGCGCAGCCTCCACATCGAGCCCAGCTGGACCTCGTCCTACCTGCTGATCACGCTTGCCGCGGCAATTCCCCTCCCCATCCTCGCATCCCTCCCGCCCCAGCCCTCGCGCGGCGACAGCGGCTCGCGCTGGACCGCGCTGGCGAGCGGACTGGGAGCGAGCGCCGTGATCCTGCTGGCCATCGGGCTGGTGACCGCCGCGGCCGGCTGGCTGATCCTCAGCGCCGCTTCGGGCATCGGTATCGACGCCAAGACCAATGTGACGCCATGGGTGCTCGGCATCTCCGCCCTGCCCTTCATCGCCATGGCCATTGCCCTGCCCCGCATCCGCAAGGCCGGACCGGATTCGCCGCTCCGTACGTCGACCGCGATCGGCCCCTATGTCGATTTCTTCTGGCGATATGGCACGCTGGCGATCACGCTGATGGCGTTCGTGTCGATCTATCGCATGGGCGACGTGCTGGCGCTGAACCTGTCCAAGCCGATGATCCTGGGCCTCGGCTATACCAAGACCGAGATCGGGCGGGCGGACGGCATCATCGCACTGGCCTCGTCCATCATCGGCGTCGGTCTCGGCGGCTGGATGGTCACGCGCTGGCCTTCGGCATTCACCCTGACCGTCGGCGCGATCTTCGCTGCCATCGGCAATTTCGGCTTCGTCTGGCTGGCGCATATGCCCCGCGACGAGATGACGCTCTACATTGCCACCGCGCTCGACCAGTTCGGTAACGGCATGGCCGGGGCGGTGTTCGTCGTCTACCTGTCGATGCTCTGCAGCCCACGCTATCCGGGCGCGCAATATGCGTTCCTGTCGGGCTTCGCCTTCCTGCTATCCCGACTGCTGGCGGGTGCAGGCGGCGCGATCGTCGAGCGGCTGAACCAGGCGCCCTGGCTAAAGGGTTTGAACGCCACCGGTTTCGACGCCTTCTTCTTCGCCTCGGGCGTCATCAGCCTCGCGGCCCTGCTGTTCCTGCCGCTGATCGCGCGCGCAAAAGCGCGGCCCTATGAGACGGCTGCGGCATGATCGACGACGCCTTTGCACCCGCCGCGCAAGCCATTGCCGATAAACGCATTCCCGGCGCGACGCTCGGCGTGGTGGCGGCGGACGGCCGCCGCTGGACGAAGACCGAAGGCATGGCCGCGCTGGTCCCCGAACCCGAGATCCTGACTCCGGTTCACTGGTTCGATCTCGCTTCGGTGTCGAAGGTGATCGCGACCACCACGATGATCCTCCAGCTCGCCGATTGGGGAAAGCTGGACCTCGACGCACCGCTCACCACCGCCATTCCCGACCTGCGCCAATATGACGTGGCGAACGCGGCAGAACGGAAGCTCACCTTCCGCGATTGCCTGTCGCATCGCAGCTTCTTCCCCGCGGTCGAGCCGATCTACACCTATGGCGACGATCCCGCCCGTCTGCGCGCCTTCGTGCTCCAGCGCGAGTGGCGGCATGTGGCCGAGCCGGTCTATTCGGACATCAACTTCATTCTGCTGGGCATCGCCATCGAGCGGATCACCGGCGCACCGCTGGGCGACTGGGGGTTGAACCCCGGCCTGACCTTCGGCCCGCCACCCGGCCCCGCCGTCGCGACCGAATTCTGCCATTGGCGCGGTCGCGTGTTGAAGGGCGAGGTGCATGACGAGAATTGCTCGGCGATGGGCGGACAGACCGGTCATGCAGGTCTGTTCGGCACCGTCGATGGCGTGCTCGATTTTGCGCAGGGCCTGCTCGACGGCACCGGCGCGTCCCCGGCGATGCTCGAAGCGATGCGCACGCCTTACTACGAACACCGCACCTGCGGCTGGGAGCGCAAGTTCGAGGGTTGGTCGGGCGGTCAGGCCTGTTCGGGCGAAACCATCGGGCATACCGGCTTCACCGGCACCGGCCTGTGGGTGGATTTCGAGCGCGGCCTCGCCTGGACGCTGCTGACCAACCGGGTGCACCCGACGCGGCATTTCGACAGCGGGATCTTCGTGCTGCGGCCCGAGACGGGCGATGCGGTGGTTAGGGCGTTTGGTTAGAGGCAAGCGCCCCAGCTCGGTGTTCCAGGCTTTGCGACATGCTCGTCGACGCTGCTCCTGTGCTTTGCTGCGCCATTTTTGCGCATAAGCTCGTAGAGCGACAGCGTGTCGCCCTGACACATTTCCGCGGTCGGCATATCCTTGTGCGCCATCTGCTTCTGGAATGCAGTCGCGCCCTCAACGGTCATGTCCGAGTTCGCCAGCACAAAGCTCCGCAACTTCACGTTGCCTTCGCTCAAGGCCAGCTGGAACTCCTTATCCTGTCCGGCTGTGCAACGCCTTCCTACTTCCTCCATCGCCGTCGATATGGCCCAGAGGCATAGCACCCCCTCACCGGGAGGCTTCTGGCGAGATGATCCATCCTGCATGGCCGGCAATGGCGCGGCGCCCAATGAGGTCAGGGCAAGAAGCGATAGCATTGCGCGGATGATGCTCATGCACTGAAGCTATCCAAGCGGCTGCGCAGGCACCAGCCTCAATTCGCCTCGGCGATCAGCACCAGCACCGCGTCCATCCACTTCGTCGCGCTCACGCCTTCGGGCACGTCATTGGCATAGGCCGAGAAGATCAGCCGCTTGCCGCTCTTCGCCGTCATATAGCCCGACAGGCCATTGGTTGCATTCAGCGTGCCGGTCTTGGCGAAGATGCGCCCTTCCAGAACGGTGCCGCGGAAGCGGCGGTTCAGCGTCCCGTCCACGCCGCCGATCGGCAACGTGGCGCGATAGGCCTCGCCCCAGGGTTGGGCCGCAATCCAGCGCAGGAAAGTCGTCATCCCGCGCGGTGCCACCCGGTTATAGGTCGACATGCCCGAACCGTCGGAAAAGTCGTATGCGGTGCGCGGCACACCCGCGAGCGTCAGCATCGCGCGCACCGCCGCCAGCCCGTCCTGCGTCGATCCGGTCCCGCGGACCAGCCCGACACGGCGCAGCAGCAGCTCGGCATGCAAATTCTGGCTGACCTTGTTGATATGGGTCAGGTCCTCGCCCAGCGGCGGCGGGGTGAGTTGCGCCAACCCGGTCACACGCTGCGCGCGGACAGGCGGATTGCCGCGATTGGCGGGATCGTCGGCCGGCGCTGTGGCACGGCGGCGAACGGTCACCTTGCCCTTTACCCGCACGCCCCGCGCCTCGAGCAGTGTCCGGAAACGCCACGCGGCATAATGCGCCGGATCGTCGATGCCGACACGAACCACCTCGGGCGCAGCCCCGGCTTTGATCGTGCCGGTCAGACGCAAGGTCATGCCGTTGGGATCGCGGTCGTACCCGATATCGGTCTTACCCTCGGTGACCGTCATGATCCGGTTGTCGATGGTGAAATAGGGATAACCCTCCACCTTCGGCTCGGCACCGTCCGCGCCCGGCGTGATCGTCAGCGCCAGCTCGTTATCGTCCAGCGTCAGCGCGGAAATGCCGGTGCCGGAACGCGACGGGATGTTGTTCCAGCTCATCCCCTGGCTCCAGCGCTGGTCGGGAAACAGCGTATCGTCGCCGATCACGTCGCGGATCCGCTTCGTCCGCGCCGCCACCGCATCGGCCAGCACCGCCAGGCAATCCACCTTGCAATCCGCCGCGCTGGACAGCCGCGCATCGCCCGCACCCTCGAGGATCACGTCCTTGCCGTCGAGCCGGACCACCGTTCCGCCCGTCACGTCAGGCTGGTCCAGCCCGGTCATGGTGTGGAAGGCGACGGCCGTCGTAAACATCTTGGTGTTCGATGCCGGGATGAAACGCCCATCGGGATTGATCGCAACGATCTCCCGCCCGGCTTCGTCGGTAACGACCAGGCCATAGCGAACGCCGGGACCAGCCTCGGCCAGCACCGTCTCGACACGCTGCTGCAGCGGCGGCGCGACCTGAGCGGAAACCGGCATGGCGACGAGAAGGGCGAGCGCGAGCATCGAACGTTTCATGGTCCGAAATCTAGACCGAAAACGCCCCCGCGCAATTCTTTCGCCGCTTTGGGGGCATAACCGCCAAGCATGGCGTCAAGGCGTCTGATAGCCCAGTGCGCGAAGCTCGACCTGCTGACCACGCGGATCGGCCTTGAAGAACAGCCCGCCCGAGGTCGTACCACGCCCGGGCACATAATCGAGCGTCGCGCTGCTCGTCTCCCCGGAAGCCAGCTTGCCCTCGATCTCCACCGCGGCCGCTGTACCACGAGACGCATTGCTCGCTTCGAATGCGACCACGAAGCCCGACGAGACCTGCGTCACCTGCCCCGCCGTCACCGTGATTGCGGGCGGCTCGTCTGCCGCGCCGGTTATCGCTTCCCGGCCAATCGCACCGAGCACGATCATCAACAGGATCAGCCCGATTCCCGCCGCGATCCATTCCAGCAGCGGCGCCGGCACGGATTGTCGTTTCGCCATCAGACCACCAGCCGCGCAACGGCCGCGCCCATCGCGGCAGGGAAGCCGAGCACCACCAGCGTGCCGGCAACAGTACCGATCTCCGCACTGTCTACCCGGCCGAAAGTCCACAGCACGTAGAAGCTGACCAGCAGCGCAATGGCATAGCCGGGAATGGTGAAGGTCAGGAACTGGCGGGCAAAGCCATATCCCTCCGGAGCTTCCTCCTGCCCGGCAAAACCCACCGCGAAGACGAGGACATGGAGCAGGAACAGCGATGCCAGCACCATCGCCACACTGTGCCATGGCGTCATCTTGAAGCCGATCAGGATGATCTCCTCCGTCGGCGCGACGTTGAAGGCGAGGAACAATGCGCCGCCCATCATCAGGAACAGCTGGCCGCCATAGCCGGAAGCGCGGGCGGCGTGGTCCTCATCCTCTTCGACGTCGCCGCCCGTCAGTTGCTTGCGCGCGATCATCGCGCCGAAGCTGGCTGGAACGGCTTGCACCGCGACCATGCCGATAGTTTCACCGACGGGAATGGCGGACGTCAGCAGCCCGAACAGCGCGAGCACCGCAGCCGAAGCGATGATGCCAACACCATATGCCGCCAGCGCGTCCAGAATATCCTCGGTCAGCGTGAGGGTATGCTCGAACCCGCCGAAGCGCGACAGGAACACCAGCATGACGAAGTTCAGCGACAGGAACAGCAACAGCCGAGCCGGATGGGCATAGAGGCCGAGCGACCACATCTCCATCGTCATCAGCAGCGGCAGCCCGAACAGGATCGCGCCGCCGAACGCGCGCGCCAGCCCGCGGGCATAATCGGTGTTGGTAGTGCCGGCCGCGCTGGTCATTGCGCGAGTGAAACTGCCCGCAGGGCGGGCGGTTCCGCGGTCAGGTATCGACCTTCGACCGGTAGACTTCCTCGTCCAGATCGCCTTCCCAGCGCGCGACGGTGGTCGCCACGGTCAGGTTCGCGCTGGCGCTGGGCACGGTGCGGGTCATGTCGAGCAGCCGGTCGAACGGCAGGACGAAGCCGACGATCAGCGCGATCTGCGGGTCTGTCACGCCGACGGTAGACAGCACCGAAGCCAGCATGAACAGCGAAGCCGACGGCACCGGTGCCGTGCCGAAGGCGGCAATGGCACCCGTCAGCAGCACCAGCGCATAGACGGTGGGCGTCATCGGCACGCCGAACGCCTGCAGCGCGAACATGCTCAGCAGGCCGACATACATCGCCGTCCCGTCCTTGCCGATGCTGGCGCCGAGCGGGAGAACGGTGGAGAAGACCGAACGGCCGATGCCCAGATTCTGCTCCGCCACCCGCATCGCCACCGGCAGCGTCGCGCCGCTCGACGCAGTGGAGAAGGCCACCGCCAGCGCATCGACGATGCCGCGGAAGAATGGGATCAGCGGCAGCCGCGCGACCAGCTTCAGGATCAGGCTGTGCACCACCACCATCTGGATCAGCGAACCGAGCACCACCGCGAGCGCCAGCCAGCCGATATTGACGAACACCCCCACGCCGTTCGCCGCAACCGCATTGGCCACCAGTGCGAAGACGCCGAACGGAGTCGCCTCCATCACGATGCCGACGACCTTCAGCAGCACCGCCGACAGCGACTGGAGCAGGTTCGCGAACGGCTTGCCCGCCTCCCCCGCGACCACCGTGCCGCACCCGACCAGGATCGCGACGAAGATCAGCGCGAGCATGTCGCCCTTCACCAGCGCTTCGAAGATGTTGAGCGGGATGATGCCGATCAGCTGCTGATAGGGCGTGACCTTCTGGCCCAGCTCATGCGCGACTGCGGTGCCGAGCGGCGCGCCGACGCCGGGCTGGATCAGCGTCGCAACGAGGATACCGACCGAGACTGCCACGAAGGTGGTGAAAGCGAACAGCCCGATAGTCCGCCCGCCAAGGCTGCCGAGCCGCTTGGGATCCGCCAGCGTCGTGATGCCCGCCGCGATCGTGACCAGCACGATCGGCGCGACCAGCATGCGGATCGCACGGACGAACAGCTCGCCCATGAACGCGACATAGGGCGTGCCCGCCGGCCATGCGAAGGCGAAGACCAGGCCGAGCACCAGCGCGCCGAGCACGCGCTTCCACAGCGGAATGCCGAACCACCAGCTCATTTGCAGGTGCCCGTCGATTTGTGCGGCAGCGCGCGGCCTGCCGCCTTGCCGGTCATCGCGCCATTATCGACCGCCAGCATGCCGTTCACCACAACGGTGCGCACGCCCGACGCCAGCAGCCGCGGCTGCTCATAGGTCGCCTGCGAGGCATAGGTCTTGGGATCGAACACCACGATATCGGCGAAATTGCCCTCGCGGATGCGTCCGCGCTTGGTCAGGCCGAACGTGTCCGCGGTCAGCGTCGAGCTGCGATAGATGAAATCCTGCAGGCTGATGACATTCTCGGCCACGACATATTTGGCGTATTTCCGCGCAAAGCTGCCGAAAACGCGCGGATGACCGCCCGAAGCGTCCGATCCGGTCATCACCCAGGGCATCTTCATGAAGGCGGCGATATCGTCTTCGCTCTGGTTGAACGAGACGACGCCCGGATCGGCGATGCGGATCACCGAGATCGCAGCGGTCACCGGATCCTCGTTCCGCTCCTTCGCCACATCGGCAAGGGTGCGGTTGAGATATTTGCCCTCGACGATCAGCAGCTTCTCCGCCCCGCCGCGCTTGCGCAGATTTTCGGTGATGCCGTCGCGGAGCTTCTCGCGCTGGCTGGCATCGTCGAAGCGCTTGAGCAGCGCAGCGCGCCCGCCATCCTGCGCCCAGAGCGGCATCAGCGACGCGACCAGGCTCGTGCCGCTGGCCGACCAAGGATATTGATCCGCGGTGATCTTCAGGCCCGCGGCCTGTCCTGCCTCGATCATCGCGATGATCTTCGGCGCCTGACCCTGCACATCGACGCCCAGCGCCTTGATATGCGCGATATGCACCGGAATCTGCGCTTCGCGCGCGATGGTCAGCACTTCCTCGATCGCGCCGGCAAGCCCGATCGTGTAGCTCGATTCGTCGCGGATATGGCTGTCATAGATGCCGCCATGCGCCGCCGCGACCTTGGCCAGTTCGACCACTTCGCCGGTTTTCGAAAAGCTCTGCGGCGCATAGAACAGCCCGGTCGAAAGCCCGAGCGATCCCTGGCACATCGCCGTGCCGACCAGCCCCTTCATCTTGTCCAGTTCGACCGGTGTCGGCGCGCGGTCGCCCGCGCCCATCACGCGTCCACGGATCGCGCCGAAACCGACATAGGCGGCATAGTTGATGCCGACCGGCTTTGCCTTCGCGCTGCCCAGCACCTTGCCGACCTCGGGCGATCCGCCGCCGTCATTGCCGATGAACGCAGTGGTCACACCCTGCATCAGGAAAGCCGGGATCAGCCGCCGCTTCGGATCCTTGGAAGCGAGATCGTCGCCCATATGGGTGTGCGGATCGATGAAGCCGGGCGCGACGATCATGCCCTTGGCATCGATGATCCGCTTGGCGATCAGGTCGTCGCCGGGCCCGACATAATGGACCTTGTCGCCGACGATGCCGACATTGCCGACGAACGGCGCCTTGTCGCCGGTATAGACCGTCCCGCCAAGGATCACGATGTCATAGATCTGGTGCGGCTTCGGCGCGGCACCGAGCGACAGCGCCGCGATCCCGACCAGGAGTGAGATGCGGCGCGAAATCATAGCGTTCCCCAGAAACCTTGCACGGGCGGGAGCATATAGCCCCCCTCGTCACGAACCCCGTCCGGCCGATCCTCCCGGAGCCAGACCGGCCCGTCAAGGTCCACAAAGTCCGACATACGCGCAATGTGCAATGCCGGCGCGATCGACAGCGACGAGCTGACCATGCATCCGGTCATCAGGCCCAGGCCGCAGGAGCGTGCGGCCTGGGCCAGCGACAGGGCAGCGGTCAGGCCGCCCGTCTTGTCCAGCTTGACGTTCACCACCTGATAGCGGCGCGCAAGCTGGTCGATATCGCCCGCGACATGAGCGGATTCGTCGGCACAGATCGGCACGTCCGGGGTGAAGCCCTCAAGCCATTCGTCCTTCTCGGACGGGACCGGCTGTTCGAGCAGATCGACCCGCAGCGCCACCAGCAGGGGCTGCAGCGCACGCACCAGCCCCTCGTCCCAGCTCTCGTTGGGATCGACGATCAGCCGCGCATTGGGCGCCGCGGCGCGAACGGCACCGATCTGTTCGTCAGGCGAATTGGTGTCGACCTTCACCTTGATCAGCGGCGCATCGGCAATGGCACGCGCGGCGGCACCCATCGCCGCCGGACTGTCGATGACTACGGTCAGCGCGCTGGCGAGACGCTGCGGCTCGGGATTGCCGATCAGTTCGGCGACGCTCCTGCCCGAAAGCCGCGCTTCCAGATCCCACATCGCGCAATCGACCGCATTGCGGGCCGCCCCCGGCTCCATCAGCGACTGGAGTTCCTCGCGGCTCGCACCCGCTTCCATCGCATCGCGCACAGCATCGATCTCCGCCATCGCGCTGTCGATGCTTTCGCCGTAGCGGGGATAGGGCACGCCCTCCCCCAGCCCGCGCATGCCATCCTGCTCGAGCGTCACCGTCACCACATCCGCCGCGGTCTTCACCCCGCGCGAAATGCGGAACGGGCGGCTCAGTGCGAAGCGATCGTGCTGCGCGCGGAGGGTGCGAGGCATAGCAGCTCGTCGATGATGGCTTCGGCGCCAAAGGCGATCGGATCGGTGGTGGGCAGGCCCAGTTGATCCTCGGTCCGGCGGCACAGCGCCAGCGCTTCGTTGCGGTCCATGGCCGAGGTGTTGAGGCAGACGCCCACCGCACGCACGTCCGGGCTGGTCAGCCGCGCAACCTGCAGGTTGGCGTCGAGGCACTCCCGAAGCCCCGGCAGCTTGCGGTTCTTCAACCCGCGCATGCTCTCGCGCAGCGGATCGTGGCACATCACGATCGCCTCGGCCTGGGCACCGTGCAGCAGCCCGGTCGAAACGCCGGCAAAGCTCGGATGGAATAGCGAACCCTGGCCCTCGATCAGGTCCCAGCCATCGTCGTCGCGCGCCGGGGCGAGCATCTCGATCCCGCCGGAAATGAAGTCCGCCACCACCGCGTCGATGGGAATGCCACCACCGGCGATCAGGATGCCGGTCTGGCCGGTCGCGCGGAAATCCGCCTTGACGCCACGCGCCCGCAGCGCGGTGGTCAGCGCCAGCGTCGCGTACATCTTGCCGACCGAGCAATCGGTGCCGACCGTCAGAAGACGGTGGCCGGCACGGCGGTAACCGTTGCCGACCACCAGGTCTGCGGGGGGATCGCGAACGTCGAACAGCTGAAGGCCCCGTTCCTTCGCCAGATCGGCGAGGCGCGGCACGTCGCGCAGCCGCTGGTGCAGGCCCGCGGCAACGTTCATTCCGGCTTCCAGCGCGGCCGCGGCATCGTTCACCAGATCGCCGCTCATCACGCCGCCCGAATTGGCGATGCCCAATACCAGCGTCTTCGCGCCGCGTTCGGCACCCTCCGCAATGGTCAGCCGGGGCAGGTCCAAGGTTAGCGGGCAATCGTCATGACGGAACTCGCCGACGCAATCTTCCGGACGGAAAGTCGCGAGACCGCGCGAGGTCTTGATGCCAACGAAATCGGTGCTGTGACCGAGATAGAGAAGATACGGTGCCGGGATCATAGGGCACCGACCGTAACTTGGCCTTTGGAAACAGACTCATAGTCTCTGCTAGGCCGAACATGCCCTTACGTTATGGCACGTTGATCACCTGGCCGAGGGTCTTGAGGAAATCGGTGGCCAACGCCGTCGGCGGGCGATTGAGCAGAAACATTGCGTGGACGTCGAACGTGATCTGCGGCTTGAGCGGGCGGATCGACAGGCCGGGTGTCAGCGAAGCCTGCGCGGTAAAGCTGTCGACCACCGTCATTCCCACGCCCTGCCGCACCAAAGCCGTGGCGATGTAGAAGGTCCGCGCCGACACAATCTCGTCGAGATCCAGATCGAGCCGCGCCAGTTCCTGGCTGAAGATCTGCCCGATCGGCCCGCTGCCGACCACGCTGATGAATTTGCGCCCGCGCAATGCCTCCAGTTCCAGCCGCGGCGGCGCGTCGGGCATGTCCTCCTCGCGATAGAGAACAACCAGCTCGCCCTCCCCCAGCCAGCGATTGCCCAGCGGCGTTGCAGGCGGCACCTCATAAGCGATCGCGACATCGGTCTCGCGCTCATAGAGTTTGCGCAGCAGATCGTCGTGATGGACGGTCTGGAGGTCGAATTTCACGTCCTGATGCGTTCGCAGGAATTGCGAGACTGCGGTCGGCAGCGCCGCCAACGCCAGCGAAGGCAGCGCCGAAATCCGCAGCGTCCCGCCCGATCCGCGACGCAGGTTCCGCCCCGCCTCCCGCAGCGCATAGACGCGCTCCTGGATCTCGCTCACCTCGGCGAACAACGTATGCGCATCCTCGGTCGCGACCAGACGGCCATTGGTGCGCTGGAACAGCTGGAAACCGAGCAGCGACTCCGCATGGCGCAGCATCTTCGAGACGGATGGCTGCGACACGTTCAGCGCGCGCGCCGCGGCGCTGACCGATCCGTTGACGTAAACTGCGTGGAATATCTCGATATGGCGCAGGTTCATGGGGCCAGCCTAGTGCGCCCTGCCCACAGGGCAAGCCTAACGCTGCGGCCTCACGACGTTAAGCACGGTTGCCGCACCGCCGCCCAGGCTGAACGCAGGGCTGTCCGGCCGCCCGTCGAGGCGAAACTCCAGGCTGGCACTCAGCGGCGTCCGGCGCCGTCCGCCGCGCGGCAGGCTGGCCCGGCCTTCGTTCAAAGCATTGCGCGGATCGAGCCGGGCTTCCCCGCGCGTCTGGGGTGCCGGCAATTGCCACCCCTCCCCCGCCGTGCGTGTGCCATCGAACAGGAAACGGCTGGCGAGACGCCCCTCCCAGCCATTGGTGACCGGCAGATAGCCCATCGGGGTCAGATCCAGCGCCTCGAAGGTGACGAGATCGTCGGACTGGATCGTCACGGGCGCTAGACGCACGCCCAGCCCGAAATCGGTCGGGGTCGGCAGCCTGATTGTGGTGATACGTCCGCCATGGGTGACGCCGTCATCCTGCATCAACAGGCTCAGCGCATCGGGTCGGGGGGTAAAGCCGGGGCGGTCGCCTGCCGCAGCCGGCATGACGATCAAAAAGCTCGCAATGGCGCAGACAAGCGAACGCCCCAGCACTCACAGTCCCCCTCTGTGAAGCGAGGAACATGACTAACGTTCTTGGTTAACGCAATATTGAGATTTATACGGAGGAAGCCGCGCGATTGTTACGCGGTGATCGCCTCGAAGTCGTCTTCACTGAGGGGATTCTGGAATTCCAGACCTGCTTCGAAGTCGCGCGCCCATACGACGCGCGCACCCCAATGTCCCACTTTGGGAAGGGTCAGCCACAGCATCGATCCCGCGCGAAGCTCGGAATAGGTCTGCAGCTTGGCGCCGTGCTGCGACAGGTCGGTCACCTTGCACAGGGCCCGATCGAGTCCGCCCCTGCCGATCTTCGCATCAAGCGAAACGGGCGCACGCATCGAACGCCGCCGGCCAAGCGCAGCCGCGGGTTCGATTTCTGCTGCGAATGCAATGGGCTTTCCCTGAACCATCAGGGAAACGTACGAGGGTGTGGCTAACGGCGCGTTAACGACGCGCGTCCGCCACACCCTTTTCCGATTACTTCTTGCCGAGGCTGAGGCCGCCGAAGCGCTTGTTGAAGCGCGCAACCTGGCCACCCGCGTCGAGAAGCTGGCCGCGGCCGCCGGTCCATGCCGGATGCGCGAGCGGATCGATCTCGAGCTGCATCGTGTCGCCTTCCTTACCCCAGGTCGAACGGGTCTGGTAGGACGAGCCGTCGGTCATCTGCACCGTGATGGTGTGATAATCGGGATGGGTATCTTTCTTCACGTCGAATTCCTTGAAGTGCCACTGGTTCCGACCAGCAGCGGAGGCGCGCGCCTAGCAGAGGGCGGCGCGGGGTGCAAGTTATGGGAATGCCACCTCACCCGTTCGCCCTGAGAGCGAACGGGAGGTAGAGCTTACTTCGGCGGATCCGCGATCATCGCGGTGAACTCGCATTCGGTCGCCACGTCATCGCCCAGATAGGCCTTGCCGGCGAACTTGCAGACGCGCGAACGCTTCTGGACGAACTCGACCTCGAGGCGGAGCAGGCAGCCGGGTTCGACCGGCTTGCGGAACTTCACCCCGTCGATGCTCATGAAATAGACGAGCTTGCCCGAACCGGCGAGGCCCAGGCTCTCGACCGCGAGCACGCCCGCGGCTTGGGCCAGCGCTTCGACCTGAAGCACGCCGGGCATGATCGGACGCCCGGGGAAATGCCCCTGGAAGAACTGCTCGTTCATCGTCACCGCCTTGATCGCCACGATCCGCTGATCGACGATCAGCGATTCGACCCGGTCGACCAGCAACAGCGGATAACGATGCGGCAGGGCCGCCATGACCCGCTGGATATCCAGCGGGCCCCTCTCCGAACCCGAAGAGTCAGTCCCTGCCGTCATGGTTTCGTCGCTCACCGGCCCGGGGGCGGGGTCTGCGTTGCCGGGCGAGCGGGCTGGCCAGCGGCGGGTGCCGGTGCGGCGCCTGCCGGACGCGGAGCCTGCTGCTGCTGCGACGCGGCGCGGCGGCTTTCCAGCTCGCTGATCTGCTCGAGCATGTTGACCGTGGTCTGCGACGGGTTCCAGTTCGCGGGCGGCTGGATCGGCACGCTCGGAATGACCTTGTCCAGCTCGGCGGTGATCGCACCGGTCACACTGGCCGATTCAGGCGCATAGAGGAACGCCGACGGCTGCAGGATCACGGTGATCTTGCGCGCGTTGATCACGTTGGTCTGCGCGGTGCCGTAATTCTCGAGGATCTTCTCGAGCGCATAGAGCTGCGCGCGGATCACCGGGGTGCTCAGGCGGAGGATATCGGCCTGTGCCTTGTCCTGCGCGGTCTTGATGCTGGCGAGTGCCGGATTGCGGGCAGCCTGCGCAGCGTTCACCTCGGCCTCGGAAATCTCCTTGTCCTTGTTGGTGTCGATCAGCGTGTAGAGCGGTTCCAGCTCCTTATCGAGCGCGTCGCGGCGGGCGTTGATCTGATCGATCGCGGCCTTGTGCTGCGTGGCGATCTGCTGGCTGGCAGTGCCGAACGCCTTCGAATTGGCGATCGCAATGATCGGATTGGCGGAGGCGATGCCCTGGACCTGCGCTGCGGCAGGTGCGGCCGTCAGCAGCGCCGCGGGTGCGGCGAGCAGGCTCGCAATGAGGAGCTTCTTGGTGATCATCAGAACTGAGTCCCTACGTTGAAAGTGAAGAGCTTGGGGTCGTCGCCCGGCTGGGTCAGCAGGGCCTTGGAAACGTCGATACGCAGCGGCCCGAACGGCGAGTTCCAGTTCACGCCGACACCGATCGCGAGACGCGGGCGAGCCGAATCGCCCACGAAACGCTCCAGGAACGGCTGGGTCGGAATGTTGTAGATCGCGTTGACCGACGTACCCGAACAGGCGCCGCCCGAGGTCGCGGTATAGCCGACCTGGCAGGTGGTCAGCTGACCGCTGTTCACCGCGTCGGACGCGCTGACGATGAACAGCTGGTTGCCGCTGGCATCCTTGATGAAATTGTCCTTCGGCAGCAGCGAGGGCGAACCATCGGCGTTGAACAACAGGTTGCCACTGCCATCGGTGCGCTGGACGAAATCGATCGTCTTGTCCGGGCGGCGGATGCCGAATAGCGCGCCTGCCTGGACGAAGATCGACGGACGCAGGCCCATTTCGGCCGCGCCGGCACCCAGCGGAATTTCCAGCTCGGCCTTGGCGAGATAATAGCCGCGGCCGCCCAGTGCGTCGTCGACGATCTGGTCGCGATCGGTGACCAGCAGCTGGTTCCCGGTCACCGCATCGCCGGTGAAGCCGATGCGCTGCACGCGCGGACCG
This sequence comes from Sphingomonas sp. AOB5, assembly GCF_029433115.1. GTDB lineage: Bacteria > Pseudomonadota > Alphaproteobacteria > Sphingomonadales > Sphingomonadaceae > Sphingomonas. The sequence goes on from NZ_JARNTV010000002.1 coordinate 138,691, forward strand.
ACGCCGCGAATGTCGAAGCCGCGGAACTGCGGTTCGCCCAGATAGAAGCGATCGGTGATGCGGACCGGATCGAGCCCGCCGCCCGAGCTCTTCTCGAACGAATGGATGTAACCGCCTTCGGCCGAGAGCGAGGCGATGAAGCCGCTGCCGACATGCCAGAACTTCTTGGCGTCGATACGGGCGCGGGCATAGCGAACGTCGCCACCCAGGCCTGCAAAGTCGGCGCCGAACACCAGCCGCTGGCCGCGGGTCGGACGCAGGCGGCTGTTGAGGCTGTCATAGATCAGCGAGACGCCGACCAGCGAAGTGATGCGCGTGCCGATCGCGTCGCAATAATAGCGGCCGGCCTTCAGCGGATCGCACTCACTGTCGCTGATCACGCCATCGCTGTTCAGATCCGAATAGAAGCTCGCCTTGTCGAGCGTCACTTCGTCCTGCATCAGCGTGTAGCGTGCCGACAGGGTCCAGTATTCGGTCAGCGGCACGCCGGTGACGAGCTGGATACCGGTCGAGACCTGGCTGTAGGTCGTGTTGCGATCGGTGCCGATATAGTTGAACGAGTTATAGTCGCGGCGGAAGACCGTGGCGCCCAGCGCGATGTTGCGATCGAACAGATAGGGCTCGGTGAAGCCCAGTTCGACCGACTTCGAATAGCTCGAATAATCGACCGAGGCCGACAGCGTCTGGCCCTTGCCGCGGAAATTGCGCTGGCGGATCGAGGCCTGGAGGATGAAGCGCTCAAGGCTCGAGAAACCGGCCGACAGCGTCAGTTCGCCGGTCGCCTTTTCCTCGACATTGGCGGACAGGATGATGCGATCCGGCGCCGAACCTTCCTTGCGCTCGATCTCGAACTTGTCCTGGAAATAGCCGAGCGAGTTGATGCGGTCCTGCGAACGCTTGACCAGGAAGGTGTTGAACGCATCGCCTTCGGCCACGCGCATTTCGCGACGGATGACCTTGTCGACCGTCTGGGTGTTGCCGGTGATGTCGATCCGCTCGATGTACGTACGGTTCGTCTCGGCGATGTGGAAGTTGATCGTCATCGTGAGGTTTTCACGATCGCGCTGGAACTCCGGACGCACGTCGGCGAACGCATAGCCGAACAGGCCGGCCGTCTCGCTCAGCGCTTCGACCGAGTCTTCCACTGCCTTGGCGTTGTAGAACTGGCCTTCGCGGATCGGCAGGCTTTCCGCCATCTTCTTGTCGTCGAAGTCGCGGATCGCGCTGTCGACGGTAACCGGACCGAATTTGTAGCGCGGGCCTTCTTCCACCACGTAGGTGATGATGAAGTCCTTCTTGTCCGGGGTCAGCTCGGCGATGGCCGAGATCACGCGGAAATCGGCATAGCCTTCGGTCAGGTAGAACTGGCGCAGCTTCTGCTGGTCATAGGCCAGGCGATCCTGGTCGTACGACGTGTTCGAGCTCAACATCGAGGTGATGCGCGCCTGCTTCGTCGCCATCTCGCCGCGCAGCTTCCCGTCGGAGAAGACTTCGTTGCCGATGATGTTGATCTGGCGGACCTTGGACTTCGGCCCTTCGCGGATTTCGAAGATCACGTCGACGCGGTTCTGGTCGAGCATGACCATCTTCGGCTCGACATTCGCGGCGAAGCGGCCCTGACGGCGATACAGTTCGATGATGCGCGCCACGTCGGCGCGGACCGCAGTGCGAGTGAAGATCTGGCGCGGCGCCAGCTTCACTTCCTTGGTGATCTTGTCGTCCTTCAGGCGCTTGTTGCCCTCGAAGATGACGCGGTTGATGATCGGGTTCTCGCGGACGCGGATCACGATATCGCCGGTCTCGACGCCTGCAATCTCGACATCGGCCAGCAGGTCCGATGCGATCAGGTCCTTGATCGCCTGGTCGACCGTCTCGTTGGTGTAGGACGCACCGACGCGAAGCTGGGTGTAGGACAGGATCGTGTCGGGCTCGAGGCGCTGCGCACCCTCGACCCGCAGCGAGCGGATCACGCGCTGCGTCGGGGGAGCGACCGTCATCGCTTCGGGCGCAGCCGCAGCCGGCGGGGTCGCGACCTGCGCGGCAACGGGCACCGCCGCAAAGCCAGCCGAAAGGATCGTGCCCGCCAGGAGCGTCTTGGTGGCGTTCACGCCCATATGTTTCGCCTTAATAACGGTCACCATCCCACCCCAGTCGGAATCAATATATGCCGGTCGGCACGGCAGCTACCTGCCCTGCCCCAAGCGCGTCAGCCGATCAACCCGGCCAAGTTTTTCCACACGCCGAACGCGCCCAGATCGTTGAACGTAACCAGCAGCATGAGCGCAAGAATTGCGACCATTCCACCCCGAAACGCCCATTCCACTACCTGCGGCTCGACCGGCCGCCGCCTGATTGCCTCGATTCCGTACAGCAGCAAGTGGCCGCCATCCAGAACCGGGACTGGCAAGAGGTTAATGAATCCCAGATTAATCGAAATGAGCGCGATCAGGAACACGAACTCGCTCGGTCCCATCCAGAGACGCTCGCCCGAGATCTTTGCGATGCGCAGCGGCCCGCCCAGCTCGCTCACCGGCACGCGTCCGGCGATCAGTTGGCCGAGGCCATCCACCATCATGCCGACCATGTCGTAGGTGCGCTGCACGCCGACGATCGGCGCCTGCCAGAACGGCACCGGATGATACACCGCCTCGGCCGGACCGACGCCCAGGATGCCACGGCGGGTCTCGTTGCCGAAGCGGTCCCTGTCGACGCGGGTGCCGATAACGGCATCGCCGCTGGCCGGAGCGCCGTCGCGCACATATTCGATCCGGACCGGCATGCCTGCACGAAGCGCGGTGAATGAGGCGAGATCGCTGAAATCCTCGACCGAACGCCCGCCGATCGAAGTGATCCGGTCACCCGGCTTCAGGCCGGCCGCCTCGGCCGCGCTCTGCGGCGTCACGGTGCCGACCACGGTCGGGACGACCGCACTGCCGTAAAGACCTGCAAAAGTGCCGAGAATGACGATGGCGATCAGGAAATTCATGATCGGCCCGGCTGCGACGATGATCGCGCGCTGCCACAATTTCTTGGACTGGAAGGTCTTCGCCCGTTCGGCGGCCGGCAGTTCGAGCCAGGCCGGATCGGGCTGACTCGCCGGGTTCATGTCGCCCGCGAAGCGGACATAGCCGCCCAGCGGCAGCCATCCGAACTTCCAGCGGGTCCCGCGCTTGTCGGTGAAACCGGCGACTTCGCGGCCGAAACCGATCGAGAACTCATCCGCCTTCACGCCGAACCAGCGGCCAGCGAGATAATGGCCAAGCTCATGCAGGAACACGAGCGGACCAAGCACCAGCACGAACGCCAGGACCGTCAGCAAGATGCCGGGATTTTCGATCAAACGACGCAGTCCTTCACACGCTCGACCGCGTGGCGCCGGGCCTCTGCATCGATGGCCAGTACGGCGTCGAGCGTGTCCGGAGCAGGCGGGTCATAGCGGCTCAGCGTATCGGCAACGATTGCGGCAATTTCAAGAAAGTTGACGGCGCCGGAAAGGAAGCTTGCGACAGCCACCTCGTTGGCGGCGTTGAGGATCGCCGGACGCGCGCCACCGGCCTTCAACGCCTCTTGGGCAAGCGCCAGGCAGGGGAAGCGCTGATAGTCCGGTTCCTCGAAATCGAGCCGGGCAATCCGGGCCAAATCGAGGCGCTCGCACGGAGTTTCCATCCGGTCGGGCCAGGCAAGCGCATAGGCGATGGGGATTCGCATGTCGGGCGAGCCCAATTGGGCCAGCACCGAACCGTCGACATATTCCACCATCGAGTGGATCACCGACTGGGCATGGACGATCACGTCGAGCTGATCGGCGGCCACCGGGAACAGGTGGAACGCCTCGATCAGTTCCAGCCCCTTGTTCATCAGCGTCGCCGAATCGACCGAAATCTTGGCGCCCATCGACCAGTTGGGATGCGCCACCGCCTGTGCGGGCGTGATCGCGCGCATCTCGTCGAGGCTGCGGGTGCGGAACGGCCCGCCGCTGGCGGTCAGGATGATCCGGCGCACGCGCTCGGGCGCAGTGCGGTCGAGGCACTGGAACACCGCATTATGCTCGGAATCGACCGGCAACAGCGTGGTGCCATGCGCGCGCGCCGCCGCCGTCATGACGTCGCCCGCCGAAACCAGCGATTCCTTGTTGGCCAGCGCCACTGTGCCGCCTGCTTCGAGCGCGGCCATCACCGGCTTGAGGCCCGCGGTGCCGACGATCGCGGCCATGGTCCAGTCGGCGCCCATGCGGACCGCGTCGCACACCGCGTCGGCCCCGCCTCTCGCCTCGATGCCCGTTCCGGCCAGCCGCTCCTGCAATTCGGGCAGCCGCGCCGCGTCGGCAACCACCGCGCGCTTCGCATTGGTGCGGATCGCTGCTGCTGCGAGCTTGGCGGCATCGCCATTGGCAGTCAGCGCAACGACTTCGAACCGCTCGGGCTCGCGCTCGATCAGGTCGAGCGTCGAACTGCCCACCGATCCGGTGGCGCCAAGAATCGTGATGCGCTTCACTGGACGAGCAGTACCAGCAAAGCCGCGACAGGCGCGACCGCAACCAGCCCGTCCAGCCGGTCGAGCAGCCCACCATGGCCGGGCAGCAGATTACCCGAATCCTTCACCCCGGCGACGCGCTTCAGGTGGCTCTCATACAGATCGCCAACCTGCGCCAGCATCGCCAGCAACGGCGTCGCGATCGCCAGCGCAACCGGCAGGTCGAACAGCAGCACCAGCACGATGGCGAAGACACCGGCCGCCGCCACGCCGCCGATAAAGCCGGCCCAGGTCTTGTTCGGGCTGATGCCGGGCGCCAGCTTCGGCCCGCCAATAGCGCGGCCCGCGAAATAGGCGCCGCTGTCGCATGCCCAGACCAAAGCCATCGCCCAGAAGGTCAGCAGGAAGCCATTCGGCTCCGCACGCAGCACGATCAGCGCCAGCGCGGGCAGCCCGACATAGGCCACGCCCCAGGCCAGCCGCGGCTTGAAACTGGTTGCGCCGGTGAAGAAGATCGCCCCGCCGATCAGCCCCAGCGCCAGAAACCCCGGCCCCGCCGCCAGCGGCGACAGGATCGCCAACGGGACCGTCAGCGCATATTGGGAAATCAGCCGCTGCCGCTGCGTCGCGCCGACCAGATTGGCCCATTCGGCCAGCATCAGCAGCGATCCCACCGCCACCAGCAACCAGAAGACGAAGCCGCCCGCATACAGCGCGGCAAAGGCGACGCCGATCAGCAGAAATGCGACCGCGAGCCGCTTGGGAAGGTCGGCGTTCTTGCTCACAGGCCCCCGAAGCGTCGCTGGCGGCGCCCGAACTGGCCGATCGCCTCGGCCAGCGTATCGGCATCGAAATCGGGCCATAGCGTGTCGACGAACAGCAATTCGGCATAGGCCGCCTGCCACAGCAGGAAGTTCGACAGACGCTGCTCGCCGGAAGTGCGGATCAGCAGGTCGAGCGGCGGCAGATCGTGTGTTTCCAGCGCATTCTCGAGCGCAGCTTCGTTGATTGCGTCTGCGGACATGCGACCCGCAGCAACCTCCCCCGCCAGCTTGCGCGCCGCGGCGGCGATCTCGGCCTGCGCGCCGTAATTGAGCGCGATCACCAACGTCGCACCCGGATTGTCCACGGTGCGCGCCATCGCCTGATCGATCATCGTCACCAGATCGGGCGCGAGCCGCTTGTAATCGCCGATCACCTTCAGCTTCACGCCCTCGGAGATCAGCTCCTCGAGCTCGCTGGCGAGGAAATGACGCAGCAACCCCATCAGGTCGCGCACTTCCTCCTCCGGCCGTCGCCAATTCTCGGACGAAAAGGCGTAGAGCGTCAGCACCTCGATCCCGAGCTGACGCGCAGCCCGGCTGACGCGGCGCACCGCCTCCACGCCCTGCTTGTGCCCGGCGATCCGCGGCAACAGCCGCTTCTTCGCCCAGCGCCCGTTGCCGTCCATGATAATGGCGACATGGCGCGGGGGCGTTTCGGGAGATGGTGCGGGTTTAGCGGCCATAACCGGGAATGACGGAGGAAGGGAAAGGGCGGACGCTGCCCGTCACTTGCCCAGGATTTCCTTTTCCTTCGCGGCGGTCGCGGCATCGATGTCGGCGATCGTCGCGTCGGTCAGCTTCTGGACCTCGGTCTCGTGGCGCTTGCGCTCGTCCTCGCTGAACACGCCCTTCTTCTCGTCGGTCTTCAGATTGTCGTTGCCGTCGCGGCGGACGTTGCGCACCGCGATGCGCGCATTCTCGGCATATTTGCCGGCCAGCTTGGCCAGCTCCTTGCGACGCTCCTCGGTCAGATCCGGGATCGGCAGGCGCAGCGTCTGGCCGTCGGTGATCGGGTTCAGGCCCAGACCCGCCGAACGGATCGCCTTCTCGACCGGGCCGACATTGCTCTTGTCCCACACCTGAACCGACAGCATGCGCGGCTCGGGCGCCGACACCGTCGCCACCTGGTTGATCGGCATATGCGCGCCGTACACCTCAACATTCACCGGATCGAGCAGGGTGACCGAGGCGCGGCCGGTGCGCAGACCCACCAGATCGTGCTTCAGCGCTTCGACGGCGCCCTGCATGCGGCGTTCGAGATCGGCTTTATCGTAAGCGGCCATTTCAGGCTCTCCTTATTAAAGGCGGGTGATAAAAGGCACCGCGCCTTATGCGTATGCTTCTTGTTCGTTGCGGACGATCGTGGAGGTCCCCTCGCCGTTCAGCACGGCGGCGAGATTGCCTTCCTCGCGGATGTTGAACACCACGATCGGGATATCGGAATCGCGGCACAGCGCGACGGCAGCAGCGTCCATCACCTTCAGATTATCTGCGAGGACGCGGTTGTAAGTCAGCGTTTCGTAACGCGTCGCGCCGGCCACCTTCTTGGGATCGGCGTCATAGACCCCGTCAACCGAAGTGCCCTTGAACAGCGCGTCGCACTTCATTTCGGCGGCACGCAGCGCGGCGCCGCTGTCGGTGGTGAAGAACGGGCTGCCGACGCCGGCCGCGAAGATCACTACGCGGCCCTTTTCCAGGTGGCGCTCGGCCCGGCGCTGGATGAAGGGTTCGCAGATCTTGTCCATCTGCACGGCAGACTGGACGCGGGTGTGGACACCCAGCTTCTCCAGCGTGCTCTGCATCGCCAGCGCGTTCATCACCGTGGCGAGCATGCCCATATAATCGCCGGTGGTGCGCTCGATTCCCTGCGCCGCGCCTGCGACGCCGCGGAAGATGTTGCCGCCGCCGACCACCAGGCACAGTTCATGTCCCGCTTCCCGCGCGGCCTTCACTTCCAGCGCCACGCGCTCGCAGGTGGCGGGATCGATCCCGAACTGCCCCTGCCCCATCAGGACCTCTCCCGAGAGCTTGAGCAGGATGCGTTTGAAGCGGGGAGGCGTCATGGGTTCCGATATTGCTGTGGGGAGGCGGCGCGGACCTTAGATGCGGCTGCACCGGAAGCCAAGCGGAGAAGCCGTGCAGATGACGTGGAATTTCAGTCGTCCGACCCGCCCTCGCCAATGTCGAGCGTGCCCAACGGATTGGCGGCCAGCAGGTCCGCCACCTGCTCATAGACGGCGGCATTCTCCATCATCTGCTCCTCCAGCGCCGGGTTCTGCCCGCCGACATTGCGGAAGAAGGTCGCCGCATCGCGCAGCAGCTTCGCGCCGAGTTCTGCATAAGTCGCCATCTCGCCCTCCTTAGGGCCAGGCAAATTCGCGCAGGAAGGTCTGGCTGTTCTGCGATGCCTGGGTGCAGAACGGGTCCTCCATCAGATCCTCGCCGCCCAGCACCAGATCATTGCCCTTGGCATAGCCGAACTGGGTCCGGCGATAGCGGCCGCGCGGGCCGTTGACCGACCCGCCTGCGTGATAGACTTCGATCAGATGGTCCGGCGTACCGATCCGCCGCGTGCCGAAGGCCGGACGGGCTTCCGGCCCCCACTGCCCTGCCAGCGCCTCCACAGCTTCCTTCGCCTGCGGGCCAAGGCCCGGAAAATAGCGAATCTGGAACACCTGCAGGCAACGGTCGTGCAACGGGCCGCCCGGATCCATCTCATAATAGAATTCCACGCCGTTGGGCGCGACCGCACAACCGGCCAGCATCGCCTTGCCGACCGATGAGGGCGCGGTGAAGCCGCTGCGCTTCTCGCGATACTTCCGCCCGCCGCCCGCCGTCGGAAGGATATCGAACAGATCAGCCGTGCAGGTCCGGTCACGATCCGCGGCGTGGGTCGCGGGATCGCTGGGCGAAGCAACTGCGGCGAATGCCGCAAGGAGGAGCGCGAAAACCATGCACAACGATTAGGGCCGGACAGGCGCGAGGCCAAGCGCCCTTGCCTAACTCGGCGCACGGCGACAGATTTGCGGGGGCAATCGAGCGAGGGGCAATTGAGACTTATTCCAGCACTGGCGCTGCCGGTGGCGCTGATGGCGGCCCCGGCTGCGCATTCGGCCAGCCGCGATGTCCGTTACGCCGCTGCGCCAGCATGGGTCTTGCCGCCGCCCTCCCCGACCACCGGGCCGGCAGCGGATGAAGCGCCGCTCCGCGTCATCTATACCGACACCCAGGTCCGGGCCGGGCGTGCGGGCATGGAGTGGTTCACCGGATACCGGCTGAAGCTGCTCAGGCCCGAGGCGTTGCCTGCGGGCAATATCAAGGTGGTGTGGAATCCCGATGGCGGCGACGCCACGGTCCATTATCTGCGAATCATCCGCGACGGGCGCGTCATCGACGTGCTGAAACAGACGCGCTTCCGCGTTCTTCAGCGTGAAGAGGCGCTCGAACAGTCGATGCTCAGCGGCCTGCTGACCGCGACGCTGCAGGCGCCGGGCCTTCAGGTCGGCGACGAGATCGAGTTCGCCGCAACGATCCAGCGGCGCGATACCGCGTTCGGCGTTCCCGCCTTCGGCGCTGCGCAGTTGCCGATGCAGGGCATCCCCGGCGCGTATCGCTTCCGCCTGCTCTGGCCCGAAAACTCACCGATGCACTGGCGCGCGACCGCGGATCTGCCCAAGGTCACGCCCGGCATCGCCCGCGGCGAGAAACAGCTCGTCTATGAGCTGCGCGATCCCGCCAGCATCGTGCTGAGCGAAGAAGCGCCGGCCCGGTTCAACGTCCGCCGCCTCATCGAATTTTCCGATTTCGCGGCATGGGCCGATGTCTCGCGGCGCGCATGGCCGTTGTTCGACAAGGCGGCGACGCTGCCTGCCAATTCGCCGCTCCGCGCCGAAGCCGCGAAGATCATGGCCAGCACCGAAAATCCCGCCGAACGCGCACAGGCTGCGCTCAGGCTGGTCCAGGACAATATCCGCTACGTCTATATCGGGCTGGATGGCGGCAATTATATCCCGGCCTCGGCCGAGGAAACGTGGCGCCGCCGCTTTGGCGACTGCAAGGGCAAGACGGTGGTGCTGCTCGCGCTGCTCCGCCTGATGGGCATATCGGCCGAGCCGGTGCTGGTGAACACAACCGGCAGCGACGGGCTGAACGAGCGCCTGCCCCAGCCAAGCTATTTCGATCATGTGCTGGTGCGTGCCCGGATCGGTGAGCGGAGCTATTGGCTCGACGGCACCCGCCCGGCCGACCGGACGCTGGCGGCACTCCAGCCGCCGCTCTATCGCTGGGTCCTGCCGCTCAACGCATCGGGATCGGAGCTCGAATCGGTTCCGGCGCGCCCGTGGAACGTTCCGATGCTCATCGGGGTAGTGGATGTCGATGCGACTGCAGGCTTCGATAAACCGGCGAAGTACAACGTCCAGCACATCATTCGCGACGACGATGCCTATCAGATCCGCACGCAGCTTGGGGCGATGCCCGCGAGCGACGCGGACCGCGCGGTGAGGACATATTGGCGGCAGCAGATGGAATGGGTCACGCTGGACAAGGTGAGCTGGCGCTATGACGAGGCCCGCGCGGCGTTGATCCTCACCGCCACCGGCGACAGCAAGCCCGACTGGGATGGCGACGAGAAAGAAGGCCGCCGCCTGACCATTCCCGGCGCCGGATTCGTGCCGCCCAGCGAGCTGAAGCGCCCCGAGGATCAGGAGCAGACGGTGCCATGGGCGACCGACTTTCCGCGCTATCGCTGCTGGGCGACCACCATCCGCCTGCCCGCGGCCGGCGTGCGCCGCCGCTGGACCTATCATGCGGATCCGATGAACCGTCAGCTGGGCGGCATAGAATATTGGCGCGCATCCGGCCTGCGCCAGAATGTCATGCGCACGGTGATGAGCCGCCGGACTTATCTGCCCGAGATCAGCGCAGCCGACGCCGAACTGCTCAATCGCGAGATCCCCGGTTTCAACAACAACATGTCCAGCGTGTACGAAGAGGACGGCAGTCAGGCCTCGCGCCGCACGGTCACGACCAGCAACCTGCCCTTCGCGGACGATCACGACTGGCTGAACAATCCGGCGCCGTGCACCGCATCGCTTGCGGCAACCTCGATCAAATAAGCGCGCTCTCAACCCGAAACGAAAACGGGCGCGGTCACCATCGTGACCGCGCCCGCTTGTCGATCGAAGCGTTTCGCTTACTTGGTCAGGCCGGCCGTAGCCGCCACTTCCGCAGCGAAGTCGCTCTCTTCCTTCTCGATGCCTTCGCCGAGCTGGAAGCGGACATAGTCCTTCAGCACGATGGTCGCGCCGGCGTCCTTGCCCGCCTTCGCGATCACGTCGGCGATCGGGGTCTTGCCGTCCATCACGAACAGCTGGTTCAGCAGCGAGTTCTCCTTGGCGAACTTCTTCACCGCGCCTTCCACCATCTTGGCGATGATGTCGGCCGGCTTGCCGCTCTCGGCAGCCTTTTCGGTCGCGATGGCGCGCTCGCGCTCCAGCGTTTCCTGATCCAGGCCGCTCTCGTCCAGCGCCAGCGGGAAGGCAGCGGCGATGTGCATCGCGATCTGCTTGCCCAGCGGCTCGAGCACATCGACGCCTGCGTCCGATTCCAGCGCGACCAGCACGCCGATCTTGCCCAGGCCCGGGGCCGCGGCGTTGTGGACGTACGGGATCACCGCGCCGTTCGCGACCGAAACGGCCTTGGCGCGGCGGAGCACCTGGTTCTCGCCGATGGTGGCGATGTTCGCGGTCAGGACTTCCTCGACGGTGCCGCCCTGCGCCATCGGCGAAGCCTTCAGCGCATCCATATCGTCACCCTTTTCGAGCGCGATACCGGTCACTTCGCGGACGAAGTTCTGGAAGATCTCGTTCTTCGCGACGAAGTCGGTCTGCGAGTTGACTTCGATGGCCACGCCCTTGGTGCCGGCAACGGCAACGCCGACCAGACCTTCGGCCGCAGTGCGGCTCGACTTCTTGGCGGCGGCAGCAAGGCCCTTCGAACGCAGCCAATCGCTGGCGGCTTCGAGGTCGCCATTGGTTTCGGTCAGCGCCTTCTTGCAGTCCATCATGCCGGCGCCCGAGCGCTCGCGCAGTTCCTTGACGGCGGATGCAGTGATCTCAGCCATGTTTATTTCCTCATCAGTTGGGTCGCGGCTCTGTCGCGACGCTCAAAAAGAATTCCGTTCGCCCTGAGCCTGTCGAAGGGCCGTTCTTCTCTCTTTGTTACGAGAGAAAGACGGTGCTTCGACAAGCTCAGCACGAACGGTGAAAAGGCTTGTCGAAGCCTAGGCTTACGCGTCGGCCTGGCGGACTTCCTCGGCCACCGCTTCGGCAACCACAGGCGCTTCGAATTCCTCGGCGGTCACGACGGGAGCGTCGGCCGCAGGGGCTTCGGCAGCACCGGCATCGACCGGGGCGCTCAGTGCTTCCTCGACCGGCGGGGCGTCCATCGCACCGATATCGGCGCCACGGCGAGCCTGCTGCTCGTGACCGCCGCGGGTCGCGGCGATCGCGATGGCTTCGCAGTACAGGCGGATGGCGCGCGATGCGTCGTCATTCGCCGGAACCGGGAACGCGATGCCGTCCGGCGAGACGTTCGAATCGAGGATCGCGACGACGGGGATGCCCAGCGTGTTGGCTTCCTTGATCGCCAGCTCTTCCTTGTTCGCGTCGATCACGAACATGATGTCGGGAACGCCGCCCATGTCGCGGATGCCGCCGAGCGAAAGCTCCAGCTTGTCCTTCTCGCGGGTCAGGTTCAGCACTTCCTTCTTGGTCAGGCCATGCGTGTCGCCCGAAAGCTGCTCTTCAAGGGTCTTGAGACGCTTGATCGAACCCGAGATGGTCTTCCAGTTGGTGAGCATGCCGCCCAGCCAGCGATGGTTGACGAAGTGCTGGCCCGAACGGCGGGCTGCTTCGGCGATCGGCTCCTGCGCCTGGCGCTTGGTGCCGACGAACAGGACCTTGCCGCCGGCGGCGACGGTCGAGTTCACGAATTCCAGAGCGCGCGCGAAGAGCGGAACGGTCTGCGACAGGTCGATGATGTGGACGCCGTTGCGGTCGCCGAAAATATACGGCTTCATCTTCGGGTTCCAGCGGTGGGTCTGGTGACCGAAGTGCGCGCCCGACTCGAGCAGCTGCTGCATGGAGACGACAGGTGCCGCCATAGGGATAACTCCTTCCGGTTGTTCCTCTGGGAAGCGTGCACCTGACGTGTCAGGCACCGGGTTATGATGCTTCCCATGTGGGGTTGAGGGCGCGCCGTTACAGGCAAGCGCTCCCGAATGCAAGTCAGTTGGTACGAGTCCGGCGCTTCTTCAAGGCCGCGCAGGGAACCCCATGAGTCGCGATCCGTTCCTGCCTTGCTTCAATGGCTTAGCGGAAAAGTGGAACAAACCACGATCAATCGCTTGACGCGTTGAACATTAATGGAACATAAAGAGTTCAAGAGGCGGACGCGGGAACGTTCGGCTCCGGGACGGAGATGAGAACATGGTCGCAATTCTGGGAACGCTCTTCTTCACCGCGGTGCTGGGCATCGCGATCTGGTCGATCGTCGAAACCGTCCGCCCGCGCATGGGGCGCATCGTTTTCCTGCTTCAGTACGGCCCGGTGATCGGCACCCCGCTTCCGCCGGTCAATCCGCGGGTCACGGTTCGCGGGCGGAACGTTCCGCTGCGGATGCAGGTCCCCGCCCGGCTTCGCGCAGCCGCCTGACCCGGCGATAGGCCCGGATACTGAAGGGGATCGTCGCCAGATAGAGCAAGGCGATCCCGGTCAGCGACTGCCAGGGCGCGGAGACGATCGCCGCGACCAGCACCACCAGCACCGCGATCGCTTCGAACCGGATGCGCTGGCGCAGCTTGAGCGATGCGCCCGACCAGGTGGCGACGCTGGAAATCATCAGGATCGCCGAAAATGCGGTCCATGGCCCGACCAGCCAGGGCGAGCGGAATTCCTCCAGTCCGGTCGACAGCCACAGATAGAGCGGCACCATCGCGATCACCGCGCCTGCCGGCGCCGGAACGCCGGTGAGAAAGCCCGCGGATTTATGCGGCTGCACCGTCTGGTCGATCTGCGCATTGAACCGCGCCAGCCGCAGCGCGCAAAACAGCGCATAGACCAGGGCGATCAGCCAGCCGACGCGCGAGACGTCGTGCAGCGACCACATGAACAGGATCAGCGCCGGCGCCACCCCGAACGAGATCGCGTCGGACAGGCTGTCCAACTCGGCGCCGAACCGGCTCTCGCCATGCACCAGCCGCGCGATGCGCCCGTCGATGCCGTCGAGTATGCCCGCGATCAACACCATCAGGACCGCGATTTCCCACTTCCCGTCCATCGCGAAACGGATGCCGCTCAGGCCCGAGCAGAGCGCAAGCGCGGTGACGGCGTTGGGCAGGATGGTACGCAGCGGGATGCCCCGCTGTACCCGGGGGCCACGCGGCACGCGAAGGCGCGGCGGGCGCATTACTGGCTGACGCCGGTGACGTCCTGCCCGCCCTTGCGAGCCAGCACCGTTTCGCCCGCCACCGCGCGCTGGCCCAGCGCGACGTTCACCGCATAGCCTTCGGGCACGAACACATCGACGCGGCTGCCGAAGCGGATCAGGCCGATCCGCTGCCCGGCCACCACCATGTCGCCCGACTTGGTAAAGGCCATGATGCGCCGCGCGATCAGGCCCGCAATCTGGGTGAAGCCGACGCGCACGCCGTTCTTGTCCTCCACCACGAAATATTGCCGCTCATTCTCTTCGCTCGCCTTGTCGAGGTCGGCGTTGAGGAACTTGCCGGAGACATAGATGACATGGCGCACCGTGCCGGTGATCGGGGTGCGGTTGATGTGCACGTCGAACACCGACATGAACACCGACACGCGCACCATCGGCTTGTCGCCCAGCGCGTTCGGCCCGGCCAGCTCGCGCGGCAGATTAACCCGCTCGATCATCGTGATCAGCCCGTCGGCAGGCGAGACGATCAACCCCTCCCCCTGCGGCGTGACGCGCACCGGATCACGGAAGAAGGCGGCGACGAACAGCGCCAGACCCAGCAGCGGCCATGTGATGAAATCGAACCACCACAGGCTGCTCGCAGCGAAGACGAGCGCAATCGCGACGAACTTGCGCCCCTCGGGATGCACTGTGGGGAAACGCCATTTGACGCTGGGCGTTTCGGGCGACTGTTTCGGTGGGATCGATGCTGCCATCCCCAGCCCTCTAGCCCGCCCGCCCGCGCTTTCCTAGACTTGGCCGATGGATATCCTTCCTGCGACCCCTGCCGACCTCGATCACTGGACCGCAATGCGCGAAGCCCTGTGGCCCGACGAGGATGGCTTGCGCGGGGGCGCCGAGGCAATGCTGGCCAATCCCGACATGCTCGCGCTGATCGTCCATGCGGACGGCAAACCCGTTGCCTTCGCCGAAGCCGCGCTGCGCCGCGACTACGTCAATGGCTGCGACACCTCGCCGGTCGCGTTCCTCGAGGGCATCTATGTGGAACCGGAACATCGCCGCTCCGGCGTGGCACAGGCGCTGGCCAATGCCGCGGCCGAATGGGGCCGCGCAAAAGGCTGCACCGAATTCGCGTCGGACATCCTCGCCGACAACCACGAAAGCCACGTCTTCCACACCGCCATCGGCTTCGAGGAAACCGAGCGTGTGATCTACTTCAGGCGGGTGCTATAGCCGCTCAATCCTCCCCCGCCAGGGGGAGGTGGCGCCGAAGGCGACGGAGGGGGAGGACTCCCAAACCGCCGTTCTGGAATCCTCCCCCTCCGTCAGGCTGAGCCTGACACCTCCCCCTAGCGGGGGAGGATCAGGGGCCCGCCAATCCCCCGCATGAGCAAAACCCGTGCACCGGACGCTTGATCCCCTTCCCCCTTGCTCCTAGGGACACCGCCAAACCTCCCAATCAGGAAAGCGAGCATATGGCGAAGATCAAGGTGGTGACGCCGGTCGTGGAGATCGACGGCGACGAAATGACGCGGATCATCTGGCAGTGGATCCGTGAGCGTCTGATCCTCCCCTATCTCGATATCGACCTGAAATATTACGATCTCTCGGTCGAGAAGCGCGACGAGACCAACGATCAGATCACGATCGATTCGGCCAAGGCGATCCAGCAGTACGGCGTCGGCGTGAAGTGTGCCACGATCACCCCGGACGAGCAGCGCGTCGAGGAATTCAGCCTCAAGCAGATGTGGAAGTCGCCCAACGGCACGATCCGCAACATCCTGGGCGGCGTCGTGTTCCGCGAACCGATCGTGATCAAGAACGTGCCTCGCCTGGTTCCGGGCTGGACCGATCCGATCGTCGTCGGCCGTCACGCCTTCGGCGACCAGTATCGCGCCACCGATTTCCTCGTCCCCGGCCCCGGCAAGCTCCGCATGGTGTGGGACGGCGAGAATGGCGAGAAGATCGAGAAGGAAGTGTTCGACTTCCCGGCCGCCGGCGTCGCCATGGGCATGTACAATCTGGATCAGTCGATCCGCGATTTCGCCCGCGCCAGCATGAACTATGCGCTCGACCGCAAGTGGCCGCTGTATCTCTCGACCAAGAACACCATCCTCAAGGCCTATGACGGCCGCTTCAAGGACCTGTTCCAGGAGATTTTCGACGCCGAGTTCGCCGTCAAGTTCAAGGAAGCCGGCATCGTCTACGAACACCGCCTGATCGACGACATGGTCGCATCGGCGCTCAAGTGGAGCGGCAAGTTCGTCTGGGCCTGCAAGAACTATGACGGCGACGTCCAGTCGGACACCGTCGCACAGGGCTTCGGCTCGCTCGGCCTGATGACCTCGGTCCTCATGTCGCCGGACGGCAAGACGATCGAAGCGGAAGCGGCGCACGGCACCGTCACCCGCCACTATCGCCAGCACCAGCAGGGCAAGTCGACCTCGACCAATCCGATTGCGTCGATCTTCGCCTGGACCCAGGGCCTGTCGTTCCGCGGCAAGTTCGACAACACGCCGGACGTCACCAAGTTCGCCGAAACGCTCGAGCGCGTCTGCATCGAGACCGTCGAGGCTGGCCACATGACCAAGGATCTGGCGCTGCTGATCGGCCCGGATCAGGCGTGGATGACCACCGAGCAGTTCTTCGAACAGATCCGCGTCAACCTCGAAGCCGAAATGGCCAAGTGGGCCTGATCTTGATCCGACGATCCTGAAACGAAGACGCCGCGGTAGCCCAACAGGCCACCGCGGCGTTTTCTTTTCCCTCGGTGCGGGTGAGTTACCCCGCCGCCCGCGTCCCCAGATCCCGCGCCAGCTCGATCGCATCCGCGGCCAGCACATCCTCGACATCCGGCCGCGCACGTCCCTTGGCGCCCGCCGTATCGACTTCCACCGAAGCGATTCCCAGCATCCGCTGCACGATCCCCTGCCGGATCGTCACCACCTGTACGCTGTCATAGGGCACCACCCATTCGCGCCGCCGCAGCACGCCGCGCATCACCTGCAGGCTCGTGCCGCGCAGGGCATAGCGATGGAAGCGCCGCAGCAGCAGCGACACGCCGATGATGAACGGCACCAGGATCATCCCCAGCCACGCCCATCGCGTGAAGAACGCCCCGGCCACGATCACCGCGACGATGAACGGCAAAGCCTTCTCGACGAACGAGCGGGCGACATGGCCGGCTGCGACCGGCTTCATGCCCGGCCGCTCGAACCGCGGCATGCCCGCGGCCGCCACGATCGCCTCGATCTCCTCCGCCCTGGCGAACGGCGCCATTTCCTGCCGCCCGCCCGCATCGTTGCTGCCGCCCAGCGACTGGAACTGCAGCGAGGCATAGCCCAGTGCATTGGTGATCGGCCGCCGCTCGATCAGCGCCAGCTGGATGCGCCGGATCGCAATCGCCACCTCGCTGCGCGTCAGCAACCCGCGCACCCGCCGGAACCGCCCCTCGCCTTGCGTCAGCCGGAACCCGAACTCGCGCAGCACCGTGCCCAACAGTCCGCTGACAAAGCCCAGCACCAGCAACAGCCCGATGATACCGAGCACCAGCGCAATGCCGAACCGCGCGCTCGCCTCATGCCCCGCAACGTCGAGCCATTCGAACAGCTGGTCGCGGTCGAACGGCAGGAAATCGTCGAAGAACTGGAACGCGCCGAACAGTGCCGCCATCCACAGCAGCGAGAAGTTGAACGCGCCGAACAGCAGGATACGCCCGAACGACATCGCGAACAGCGCAGTCTCGGGCGTCGCTTCCGCAACCTCGGCGACGCTGCCCGTCGCGATCCGCGTCCCGCTACGCAGCGTCTCGCGCAGCCGCTTCGCTTCGGCCAGCCCGACGCCGTTCAGCGATCCTTCGTCGGCCACGCCGCCACCGGTCTCGATCTTGACGATCACCAGTCCCAGCAGCCGGGCGAGCAATCCCTGTTCGATCGAAACGTCCTGGATCCGCTCCAGCGGGATCGCGCGACGGCTGCGGCTCAGCAGGCCCTGCTCGATCACCAGCGCGTCGCCGTCGATCCGATAGGTGAAGTTGCGCCACTTGAGCAGCGCGATCAGACCCGAGATCGCCAATATGCCGCCGGCCGCAACCACCAGCCACGGCGACTCGCGCAGTGCCACGCCGATCGCGACGATGCCGCCCGCGAACTGCGGCAGCCCCTTGATCCAGCCGATGAACAGCGACGCGGGATGCAGGCGCCGCGGTTCGTCCAGATAGTCGAGCCCGTCGCTCACGCCTCGACGCCACCGATCTGGCCGCGGATCGCGTCGCGGATCTCCTCCGCGGTCTCGCGTGTCACGCCGGGCAGGCTGACCACGCTGTTCTCCGTCCCCGCCGTGTGAAGTCCCAGCGTCGCCACGCCGAACATCCGCTCGAACAGTCCCTGGCTCACATCGATATGCTGCACGCGCCCGACCGGCACGATGGTATGATAATGCACCAGCCAGCCATGCGAGACGTGCAGCTCGCGCCCGGTAAAGGCATAGCCCCAGCGCCGCCAGCGCCGCCCGGCGCTCAGCAGCAGGTACAGCCCGATCGCGGCCACCACCGCCCCCGGCGCCCACAGCGGCACGCCAAGCGCCTCCAGTTCGCGCGGAAAGGCGATGAACGGCACGACCGCCGCAGGCACCATCAGGATCGCGGTGAAGATCAGCACCCGCAGGCGCATCACATGGAGTTGTCCGCGTTCGAGCGGTTCGAGGGGGATGACGGGAAGCGGCATGGCCCGACTATGCCGCGCCGCAACCGTTTCTCAAGCGAAACTGCGCATCGCCGTCGCCAAGCAGCCGCGCGATCAGCTCGGGCTTCTGGAAATGCACCAGCCGCCCGCCGTCCGGCACGATCACCACCGAACATCCCGGCCACGCCGCCTGCAGCCGCGGCAGCGAATCCGCCGCGCTGTACAGCGGGTCCTGCGCACCGCACACGATGGTGATCATCCGCCCATCGCCGATTGCCGGAACCGAAGCGAACGGCTCGGTCGTCGCCACTGCCCGGAACCCCGCACCGCCCTGCAACGCGCTATGCTGGCTCGCCCGGACATAGGCCGCGCATATCTCGGGATCGCGCAGCACCGCCAGATCGGCTTCACTCGCTTCCAGCGATCGCGTCACCAGCCGCTCGACGATCGCAGCCGAAGCATTGCGGCTCAGATAACTCGCCAGCCGCCCGGTCAGCCAGGGCTGGCCATAGACCAGCCCCTTGATCGCACCGAGCAGCCCACCGCGCTTGCGGTCCGCATCCGGCGGCGGCTCGGGATTGACCACCACCGCACGCTCGATCCGCTCGCTCCATCGCTCGGCGAACCGCGCCAGCACCATCGTTCCGCCCCGGGCAAGGATACACGCCCGCTCCAGCCCCAGCGTATCGAGGATATCCGCCAGATCCTGCGCCGATTCCGCCAGATAGTCGCCGCTCACCATCCCCGACAGGCCAAAGCCCGGCCGGTCCAACGCAATCGGCCGCAGTCCGCCCGCCTGCAGCGTGCGAATGAACGAAGCCGGATTGTGCCGGCTGGTCGTCGCGGTGTGCAGGATCAGCACCGGCATCGCATCGCGCGGGCCATGGTCGACCACCGCGATCCGGCCCGCCCGGCCGATCCGCGGGATCAGCCGCAGCGGCTCCACGGCCCCCGCGGGCACGGTCTCCATGCTGGTCGCGCTCACCATCCGGCTCAGGATGCTGACCTCGCTGATCCGGATTGCCAGCGCGGCCACCGTCGCCACCTGCATCGCAGTGAACACCGATTTCAGTTCGGCCTTGATCACATGCTCGGAAGCTCCGATCGCTTCGGCCGCTTCGTCCCGGCTGCTGCCCTGCGCGACGAGCAGCGCAATTTCCGCCTGCCGCGCACTGATCCCGAACAATTCGCCCAGCACCGGCAACAGCGCCTCGCGCTCTGCCGGTTCGCCCGATTGCAGGGTCACGCACAGGCCGATCAGTGCACCCTGCCGATGCACGCCGGCCTTGCGCATCGCCGCCTTGGTCGCGGCCCGCGCTGTTTCATACGTCACGCCGCCCTGCTTCGCGGCAACACGCAAATCGCCGGACCGCATCAGCCCGCCCACGATCCGAGCCTCCAGCCCGGTGAGCCCCAGCGCCTGCGCAAACGCACTACGCGCCGGATCGATCGCGGCCAGCGGCGTACAGATGATCACCGGATACAGTCCCGGGCCAGTCCGCAGCTTCAGCGCTTCTGCCAGCGGCCACGCCCCTGCGCTCGCCGGCGAAGCGACCGCCGCGGCAACGGTCCGCCCATCCGGCGCGCAAAGCAGCGACACGCGTCCGCCCCGCATCGGCGGCAGGCGGTCGAGTTGCGCGCCCTCCCCGGCCATCGCCCATTGCGTGAAGCGTTCGTCGGCAAGGCGAATGACGCCATCGGCATCGCACAGCGCCGACGCGAACCCGGCGGCGTTGAGAAATGCGGTCCCGTCGCCCGAGGCATGGACCGCCATACCCACCGTCTCGACAAGATCGCCGGGCAATCCGGCATCGGCAGCCGTCGGCACGGTCGAGAGGGACATCGCCCCGCTCACGATCCGCGCAACCACCGCATCCGCCCCTCCATCACGAGCCCGCCACCAGCACATAGCAAGGCGCCCAAACCGTCAACTCCGCTGCCGGAGAGGGCCTTTTCGCCGCCCAAACGCGACTTTGCTACTCATTTTGGGGAAATATTGCTGCAAATCCATGCAGCCTTAGCGTCCGGTTAACCCTGTCTGGGTCAGGCCGTCGGGAACAACGAGAGAGACACGCCGCTAGTCCGGTGACGCTCGGGGGAGCTTCATCACCGGATTAAAGGTCGCCAGACGGGGGCGGCCGGAGATGGCCTTCGGCACCATGCGCGCCGAAGGCCATTTTCGTTATGGCAGCCGGGCAGCCCGCAATATTGATTTCGCGCTCGATCGGAGCGATTGCTCGCGGATGTTCTTCAGCAGGGAATTTATCACAGCTGTCGCAGCTTCGGATATCTGCGAAACCTATTACGCCCTTTGCGACGATTATCCGTCGCGTTTGGATACCCCGAAAGCCTCGCTGGCCAAGAAGGCCGTGCTCGAGGCCGCCGGGGCGGAATCGCTTCCTCTCGAAAAGCTGAGCGGCCCGGGAACGGTCTTTCGCCTCTCCTCGATGCCGCCAGAGACGGGCCTGAACGTCATCGTTCAGAGCCATGGATCTGTCGAGACCGACTTCAGCGTGACTTTCGCGGGAGCGGAGGAACGGGGCACCTTCGCCTTGCTCTGCCACAGCGCGCTTGGCGTCGCCGGGAAACCGGTGCGCAATCCGCCTTATCCTCGCCCGACCTGCCTGTCCGCGGACGAACTCGTTCAGGTGATGAAGCGGCTGGAGGCATTAGTCCATCGGCTCGACAAGCTGACGGGCTGAACCTTCCCGGCTCGCACCGGGAAGGCATCGGTCGATCCCGATATTACGCCGCCCGGAACATCTCCGGGTCCAGCGCCATCAGCGAGTCCGAGCCAGCCTCGATCTTCCGGCGCAGCGCGCCCGCGTCGGGCATGATCCGCTCGGCATAGAAGCGTGCCGTCACCAGCTTGGCCTCGTAGAACTTCGCGTCCTCGGCGCCCTCGGCCAGCGCATCCACCGCGGCCTTCGCCATGCGCAGCCACATCAGGCCCAGCGCAACGATGCCGGTCAGCTGCATGTACGGATAGGCTGCCGCACCCGCGTCGTTGGGATTCTTGAAGCCGTTGGTGGCGATCCACATCGTCGCGGCCTGCATCTGGCCCAGCGCCTTTTCCAGCGCCTCGGCGAAATCCTTCAGCTTCGCGTCGGTCTTCGCCGCGGCCACTTCCTCGGTCACCACCTTGAACAGGGTCTGCACCGCGCGGCCGCCGTTCATCGCCAGCTTGCGGCCGACCAGATCCATCGCCTGCACGCCGTTGGTGCCTTCGTAGATCATCGAGATGCGGGCATCGCGCACATATTGCTCCATGCCCCATTCGGCGATGTAGCCATGGCCGCCATAGACCTGCTGCGCGTCGGTCGCGACCTTGTAGCCGATATCGGTGCCCACGCCCTTGATCACCGGGGTCAGCAGCCCGACCAGATCGGCGGCCAGCTGGCGCTCTTCCTCGGTCTCGGCGGCGTGTTCCAGATCGACCTGCAGCGCGCTCCACAGGCACAGCGCGCGCATGCCTTCCACCTGCGCCTTGGCCTCCATCAGCATGCGGCGCACGTCGGGATGGACGAACAGCGTGTCGGCCTTCTCGTTCGGCTCGGCCGCACCGGTCAGCGCGCGGCCCTGACGGCGGTCCTCAGCATATTGCACGGCGTTCTGGTAAGCGGTCTCGCCCACGGCGACGCCCTGCAGGCCGACGCCCAGCCGCGCCGCGTTCATCATGATGAACATCGCGGCCAGGCCCTTCATCTCCTCGCCGACCAGCCAGCCGGTCGCCCCGTCATAGTTCATGACGCAGGTCGAATTGGCGTGGATGCCCATCTTGTGCTCGATCGATCCGCAGGTCACCGCGTTGCGCTCACCCGGCGAACCGTCCTCATTCACGATGAACTTGGGCACCACGAACAGACTGATGCCCTTGCTGCTCTCCGGCGCACCCGGGGTCTTGGCCAGCACCAGATGGATGATGTTGCTGGTCAGGTCATGCTCGCCCGACGAGATGAAGATCTTGGTGCCGGTGATCGCATAGCTGCCGTCCGCCTGCGGCTCGGCGCGGGTGCGGATCAGGCCCAGATCGGTGCCGCACTGCGGCTCGGTCAGGTTCATGGTGCCGCCCCACTCGCCCGATATCATCTTGGGCAGATATTTGGCCTGCTGCTCGGGCGAACCCTTGACCAGCAGCGACGACACGGCCCCCAGCGTCAGCCCCTGATACATGGCGAACGCCATGTTCGAGCTGATCAGATATTCCTCGAACGCAGTCGCGATCACATGTGGCAGGCCCTGTCCGCCAAATTCCTCCGGCATCGCCAGCGTGGTCCAGCCGGCTTCGGTGAACGCCTTGTACGCTTCCTTGAAGCCTTTGGGCGTGGTCACGCTGCCATCCTCGTGGCGGGTGCAGCCTTCCTGGTCGCCGCTCAGGTTCAGCGGAAACAGCACTTCGGAAACGAACTTGCCGCCCTCTTCCAGAACCGCGCTCACCACATCGGGCGTGGCGTTCTGGAAACCCGGCAGGCTCGCATAGCGGTCCAGCCCGATCACGCGATCGAGGATGAAGCGCGTGTCGCGCACGGGCGGGGTGTACTGGGGCATTTCAGGCTTCCTCTTGGGGTCAGTCGCCGCTTTTGAGCAGGTCGACGAATTGGTTGAGTTCTTCGATATGCGCGTCGATGTCGCGCTTCTGGTTCTCGAGCAGGTTGATCCGGTCGAGGCAGCGCTCCAGCGTCACCTGCCGCTGCACCCGCCGGCCGTCGCCGACATCGTACAGATCGATCATTTCCCGGATTTCTCCCAGCGAGAAGCCGACGCGCTTGCCGCGCAGGATCCAGGCCAGCCGGGCGCGGTCGCGATGGGAATAGATACGTGCGGTGCCGCGGCGCTCGGGCCCGATCAGCCCCTCGTCCTCGTAAAAGCGCAGCGCGCGTGCGGTGACCCCGAACTCGGCGCAAAGGTCCGAGATCGAGAAATGGTCGCGGTCGGTCCGCGGCTCAATCGGCGCAAGCGCCTCGACGGGAAAAGCGGCACCCATGGCCGCTTTCTTACTTTCCCTTTACGTGAACGTCAACCGAGCAGTGCGGCCCGCTTCTAGGCAATGTTCGTCACTTTCCGCACAGCGCCCGCCCCCGCGAATCCCGCATCGCCGCCGCTTCGGCCTCCGACTCGCTGATCCGCGTCACTTCGAGGCCGGCATAGGAAGCACGCTTGGCGCAAAGCTTTGAGCAGGCATCGGGCACGTTGCCGGGGAAGACGATCTTGTCCCCATCGAACCGCGCGTCGAAGCCGCACTTCTCCTCGCCTTCACCCATCTCGACGCGAAGCACTTCGCCGACGCGGCTGACCGTTCCCGATCCCGAACAGGTGATCCTGTCGCCATAATCGACGAACGCGCCGATCCGGTATCCGTTACCGTTGGGCACGATGCAGATCCGGTCGGTATCGCGGGCGTACAGCCCGGCAATCTCGGTATCCTTGGGATCGCGCACCAGCCCGCGCTCGATCGCCGCGGTCTCAAGATCCTGCGGCTGCGCGGCATTCTGCACCACCGGCTCGCCAGTGCATCCCGCCAGCAACAGAAGAAGCGCGAAGGCCGCCCTCATATCCGGACCAGCTTCCCGCCCTCGACCGCGCGGTAAAAGCAGCTCGGCGCGCCGGTATGGCATGCCGGCCCCTGCGGATCGACGATCAGCCAGATCGCGTCCTGATCGCAATCCACCCGCACATCGCGAACCTTCAGGATGTGGCCCGAAGTCTCGCCCTTCTTCCACAACCGCCCACGGCTGCGCGACCAGAAGGTCGCCTCCCCGCTCTCCAGCGTCGCGGCCAGCGCATCGGCATTCATATGCGCGACCATCAGCACCGAATCGCCATGCGTGGCGACTGCGGTCACCAGCCCGTTGGCATCATATTTCGGATCGAGCACCAGCCCGGTTTCGCGTTCATCTGTCACGCTTTCCCTCCTAGCGGGGCGCGGTCCGCCACGCGAATAAAGTTTTTGTGACAGACGGGCGACAAATCCGAACCCAGCCTATATAGGGCGGCAACTGTAACCGAACCCACAGGGTACGATGCTTACCACAAACCCGTACGATGACGACAAGCTCCGCGAGGAGTGCGGTATCTTCGGCGTATCCGGTGCGGAGGGCGCAGCTGCGCTCGTGGCACTGGGCCTCCACGCGCTGCAGCACCGCGGGCAGGAAGCCGCCGGCATCACCAGCTTCGATGGCCGCCATTTCCACACCCATCGCGCGATGGGCCATGTCGCCGGCAATTTCGACCGCGACGATGTGATGCGCCCGCTTCAGGGCACCGTCGCCTGCGGCCATGTCCGCTATTCGACCACAGGCGAGACATCGCTGCGCAACGTCCAGCCGCTCTATGCAGAGCTGGCGACGGGCGGCTTCGCCATCGCGCATAACGGCAATATCTCGAACGCCGCCCGGGTCCGCCGCGATCTGGTGCGCAGCGGTTCGATCTTCCAGTCGACCTCGGATACCGAGGTGATCATCCACCTCGTCGCCACCTCGCAATATCGCACGCTGATCGACCGGTTCATCGATGCGCTGAAGCAGGTCGAGGGCGCCTATTCGCTGATCGTGATGACGCCGGAAGGCATGATCGCCTGCCGCGACCCGCTGGGAATCCGTCCGCTGGTGATGGGCAAGCTGGGCGATTCGATCATCTTCGCGTCGGAAACCGTCGCGCTCGACGTGGTCGGCGCGGAATATGTCCGCGACGTCAATCCGGGCGAGCTGGTGATCGTTAAGGGCAAGGACATCCAGTCGCACAGCCCCTTCACTCCGCAGGCCGCGCGCCCCTGCATCTTCGAATATGTCTATTTCTCGCGCCCGGATTCGATCTCGGCGGGCAGCTCGGTCTATTCGGTCCGCAAGGCGATCGGCGCGCAGCTCGCGATCGAGACGCCGGTCGAGGCCGACCTGGTCGTCCCGGTCCCCGATTCGGGCGTCCCCGCCGCGATCGGCTATGCCCAGCAATCGGGCATTCCGTTCGAGCTGGGCATCATTCGCTCGCACTATGTCGGCCGCACCTTCATTCAGCCAAGCGCCGAAGTCCGCCACCTGGGCGTGAAGCTGAAGCATAACGCGAACAAGGAACTGATCGCGGGCAAGCGCATCGTGCTGATCGACGATTCGATCGTGCGCGGCACCACCAGCCTGAAGATCGTGCAGATGATGCGCGATGCCGGCGCCAAGGAGGTGCATATGCGCATCGCTTCGCCGCCGACCCGCCACAGCTGCTTCTACGGCGTCGATACGCCCGAGCGCGAAAAGCTGCTCGCTGCCAAGATGGATCTGGTCGGCATGACCGGCCATATCCATGCCGACAGCCTCGCCTTCATCTCGATCGACGGCCTGTACAAGGCGCTGGGCGAAGCCGGTCGTGCCGATGCCAATCCCGGCTATTGCGATGCCTGTTTCACCGGCCAGTATCCCACGCCGCTGACCGATCAGGACGAGCTGGCCCCGCCGCTCGACCAGTTCGCGCTGCTCGAAGAGCGCGTCTCCTAGATTTCCGGAATCCCATGACCAAGCCACTTTCCGATCAGATCGCGCTCGTCACCGGCGCAAGCCGCGGCATCGGCGCCGCCACCGCCAAGGCGCTCGCCGCCGCGGGCGCGCACGTCATCCTCACTGCGCGCACCGCCGGCGGTCTCGAGGAAGTCGAGGAAGCGATCCATGCCGCAGGCGGCTCGGCCACCATCGCCCCGCTCGACCTGACCGAGAATGACAGCATCGCGCGCCTGGCCAGCGCGATCGGCGGCCGCTGGCCCAATCTCGACATCATGGTGCTCAACGCCGCGATGCTCGGCACGCTCAGTGCAGTTCCAGCGATCGACGGCAAGGATTTCGCCAAGCTGCTGACGCTCAACGTCAGCGCACAGGCCGCCCTGCTCGCCGCCTTCGATCCGATGCTGCGTCAGGCAAAGGCCGCGAAGGTGATCGGCGTGACTTCCAGCGTCGGCCGCAACCCGCGTGCCTATTGGGGCATGTACGGCGCGTCTAAGGCCGCGTTCGAGAATTTGCTGCTCACCTATGGCGAAGAGCTTCGCAACCTGAGCGCATTGCGCGTCGCGATCCTCGATCCCGGCGCCACCCGCACGGTAATGCGCGCGCGCGCCTTCCCGGGCGAGGACCCGGCGACGGTCAAGGCACCCGAAGTGGTGGCCGAGCGCATCGCCGCCCTCGCCGCCTCGGGCTTCGAGGCGGGCCATTTCGAGCGGGTAGACTAAGGTCGTGAAAAATCCTCCCCCGGAGGGGGAGGTGGCAGCCGAAGGCTGACGGAGGGGTATTATCCGCGAGCGATATCGCCCGTTGAGACTACCCCTCCACCGCTTCGCGGTCCCCCTCCCCCTCCGGGGGAGGATTGTAGATGTCGATTTGCCCCGGGCGGCCTACTTCGCCGCCGCGTCGAACAACATGTTGAGAAACTCGGTCCGCGCGCGGCCATAGGCCTGATCGGTCGCCTTGGGCGCCGCCGCCGACACAACGATCACCGTCCGCGTCTTCGGATCCACCCGGATCGTCTGGCCGAAGATCCCCTGCGCGCCATAGCGGCCCTGCGGATAGGTCCACCACTGATAGCCATAGCCGTAACCGGGCACGCCGATTTCGGCATGCGCACGCGTGGAGTCGGCGATCCAGTTGGCGGGCAGAATGCCCTTCCCGCCCTCCAGCGCGAACTGCCCCATCCGCGCATAATCGCGCAGGCTCACCGACAGGCAACAGCCGCTGACTTCATGCCCCGACGGATCGACCATCCAGAAGGCATCCTGCTCCATGCCGTATGGCTTCCACACCTTCTCGCTCAGATAGGTCGCCAGCGGCACCTTCGTCGCGCGCATCACCAGCACGCCGATCAAATTGGTCTCGCCGGTCTTGTAGACCCATTTCGTGCCCGGCGCGGATTCGCGCGGCAGGGTCTTCATGAAGAACACGGTCGGGTCCTGCCCCGCCGGCACCGGCTGGAGGAACATCCGCGCCACGTCGGAATTCGGATCGGTATAATCCTCGTTCCACTTCACGCCCGATGTCATCGTGAGCAGCTGCGCGATGGTCACCCCGTCATAGCCGCTGCCCGCCAGCTCCGGGATATACTTGGTCACCGGCTCGTCGACCGACTTGATATAGCCGTCCTTGATCGCCGCCCCGACCAGCGCCGAAGTGAACGATTTGGCGACCGAGAAGCTGGTCCAGCGCCCCTCCGGTCCATAGCCGCGGGCGTAACGCTCCAGCCGAACCTTGCCGTCCTGAAGCACGATCAGCCCGCCGACATTCTGGCCGGCGACAAAGGCATCGACTGCGGCCGCATCGATCGGCAGCGGCTTGCCCGCCGGAAGCGCGCGGACCCGCGATCCCCGCTTCACGACATTGCCGGGGAACAGCCGCTCCATATGCGGGAAGTTCGCGTCGCGCTGCGCCTGGGTCCAGAACAGGATCTCCGCACCCACCTTGCGCAGCCCGGCCGTGTCGTCGGCCTTGAGCGAAACCTGGGTCGAGGGAACCGCGGCCATCTCCGCCGCCTTGTCCGCGCACCCGGCAAGCGCAAGTGCGCCCGCCAGCAACCATGCCTTGCGCATCACCTCTCCTTTATCAGCGTCACCTGCGCCACATCGATCCCGCCGCCGCGGAACCCGCCTTCGCAATACATCAGATAATAGCGCCACAAGTCGATGAACTTCTGGTCGAACTGCGCAGGCAAGCGACCCGTCGCCGCCGCCGCATCGAAATTCTCGCGCCACTGCTTCAGCGTCTCGGCATAATCGATCCCGAAGCAATGCCGGTCGTGCCACGACAGCCCGTTCCGCTCGGCAATGGCGCGGAACTCGCTCTCGCGGATCAGCATGCCGCCGGGGAAGATATAGGTCTGGATGAAATCGACATTGGCCGCATAGGCTTCGAACAGCGCATCGTCGAAGGTGATATACTGGATCGCCGCGCGGCCGCCGTGCTTCAGCACCCGCGCGATGGTGGCAAGATAGTCCGGCCAATATTCGCGGCCCACCGCCTCGACCATCTCGATGCTCGCCACCGCATCATAGGTGCCGGTAACGTCGCGATAATCCGTCAGCGCGAAGTCCACGCCGTCCAGCCCTGCATTCGCGATCCGCGCTTCGGCCCAGGCCTTCTGCTCGATCGAAAGTGTGAGGCCATGCAGCCTGCGCCCGCTCCGCCCGGCAGCTTCGGCAAACGACCCCCAGCCACAGCCGATCTCGAGAATCGTCTCGCCCGGCTTGGTGCCGGTCCGCTCGAGGATCGCATCCAGCTTGACCGTCTGCGCATCCTCAAGGCTCTCGGCGCCACGGAAGATCGCGCTCGAATAGGTCATCCCCGGATCGAGCCATTCGCGGTAGAAGTCGTTGCCCAGATCATAGTGGAAATGGATGTTACGCTTCGATCCGCTGCGGTCGTTGCGATGCAGCCGGTGGCGCAACCGCTTGATCAGCAGCGACAGGCCCGACGCCCGCGCCGGACCGGAAAGCTCCGCGCGGTTGCGGCTGAAGATCGCGAAAACCTGAACCGGGTCGGGGCTGGTCCATTCGCCATGGACCCATGCCTCGTACCACCCGCTCGATCCGCCGCTCGCCAGCCGCAGCAGCGCGCGCCAGCTCCGCAGCTCGACGATCGCCAGCGGACCCTCTTCATGACCGCCGAACACCCGCAACTGCCCATCGGGAAGGGTCGCCTGCAGGCTGCCAAAGGCAATCCCGCGGTCCATTCTGTCGAGCATGCGGCGAAAGACCGGAGCGAACCAGTCCAGCACGCTCCTCCCCCGAGCGGCGCTGCCCCTTTTCCCCATCGGCGCGTTCATGGTGTGCCCTTCATGCACCCTTCGGCGCGGGTAGCAAGCCCCATATGGGGGTCAGCGGATCGCGGCGCCCGCGGCCAGCGCCCGCTCGCGCGCTTCGCGATGGCCGATGATCTTCGCCGGATAGCTTTGCGGGCGCATTCCGGCGGCTTCGGGATCGTGGATCGCGGCGTCGGGAACATCGGCCAGCTCGGGCACCCATTCGCGGATATAACCGCCCGCGTCGAACTTCTCGGACTGGACCAGCGGCGCCATGATCCGACCCCACATGTTCGAATCGACTCCGGTCCCCGCCACCCATTGCCAGTTGACGCTGTTGTTGCCGTAATCGGCATCGACCAGCGTATCCCAGAACCAGCGCTCGCCCGCGCGCCAGTCGATCAGCAAATGCTTCACCAGGAAACTGGCAGCGATCATCCGCACGCGGTTATGCATCCATCCCGTCGCCCAGAGTTGGCGCATCCCGGCATCGACGATGGGATAGCCGGTGCGGCCCTGCTGCCACGCCTTCAGATCATGCGCGCTGTTGCGCCACGCGAGCGCATCGAACGCAGGCCGCCCGTTGCGATAGCCATAGCGCGGCATCGCCAGCGTCAGGCTGGCGGCAAAGTCGCGCCATGCCATCTCCTTGCGGAACTTGTCCGCATTCCGCGCACGGTCGAGCTTGTGCCAGACGGTCGCGGGCGAGATCTCGCCGAAATGCAGATGCGGCGAGAGGCGCGAGGTGGCCTCGATATTCGGAAAGTCCCGGCGCGCTTCGTAATCGACCACCTCGTCGACGAAATCATCCGCCTTGCGCAGCGCGTCCGCTTCACCCGGCGCCCAGTCCACGGCAAAGCTCTTCGCCCAATCGGGCTTGGCCGGCAGCAGGTCCCAGTCCGCCAACTTCTCGCTTTCCGGCCATGTATCCGGCGCGGGAATGTTCCGCGGCACCGGCAGATCGTCCGGCGGTGGCATCCGCTCGTTCAGCGCGCGCCAGAAGGCCGAATAGACCTTGTACTGCCCGCCCGACCCGGTGGTGATGTCGCGAAGCGGCGCGAGGTGATTGCCGTCATGCAGGTGCAGCCGGTCGCCAAGCGCCGCCTCGGCCTTCACCCACCACGGCTCGTAATGACGGATCGCGTGGATTTCCGAAGCGCCGGTCTCGGTGGCCAGCTTCTCCAACTCGGCCACCACCTCGCCCCGCTTCAGGATCAAGCGCGACCCCTTGGCCTCCAGCGCCGCCGCAAGGCTAGCCAGCGAATGATGCAACCACCAACGCTGCGCCCCGCCCATCCGCCAACGGCCCGGAGCCTCATCGTCCAGCACATAGACCGGGATCACCGCACCCATATGGGCAGCGGCGATCAGCGCAGGCTGGTCATGCAGGCGAAGGTCCTGGCGGAGCCAGAGCAGGACAGATCCGGTCATCGGCGTGCCAACGGCCGGATTGCCTTTAGGCTCCCGCTCACTCCGCCCGAGGCTGCTTGTCCACCAACCAGGTTTGTCCCTTGGCGACGAGCTTTTGGAGGTCGGGCGTCTTGCCGTCGCTTGCGGCCTTGTTCTGC
>NZ_JARNTV010000020.1 GCF_029433115.1 Sphingomonas sp. AOB5
CTGTTGGGCTCCGGCGGAGCCGCGCAACGCTTTGCGCTGCAAGAGATCTGCGGTCGCCGCGCGGAGCGCGGCGGCGTTGACCTCCGGCGTCGATCTGGCGGGTGGGCGTCGCTACCCTATGGTCCCGCCGCGGCGTGCCGCAACCCCGGCGTTGCCGGGGTCTTCCACTACGTTGCAGCCCTGCGGGTGCAGCCCGCCTCTGCCGGCGGGACCGTCGGTTCGCTCCTGCCGCCTACCCGCCATTCCGGCGCCGGTTGCGGTGTTTGAAGGAGTGAAGAAGATAGGCGTCACGCAGATTGCCGCGCCAGATTTCCCCAAACGCAGCCCTGAGGACGCCTTCGGTGAGGAAGCTGATCCCGCGACGTTGAAGCGGCTGGCGCGCGCGGTGCGCAAGCTGCCCCGGTTGCAGCGTGAAATCTTCCTCGCCGCCCGGCTCGACGACATGGATTATGTCGAGATCGCCGAGCGCACTGGCCTCAGTGTCCGCGAGGTGGAGCGACACATTGCAAAGGCGCTGGTGAGCATCGTCCGCCGCATGGACAGGCAACCCGGGCGCTGGTGGCGTCGATGACCGCGACCTCGCCGGGGTTTGATCCGGCGAGGTTTGCGCTTGCCCCGCCAAGGGCTAGGAGTGCGATAATGAAGACCGATCTCGACCATCTTCCCAGCCAGAAGCAACGCGAATTGCAGCACGTAGTGCGTGTGCTGTTCGAGGAGTTCGAGCGCGAGATCGGCTTGGCGACGCAGCCCTGGAAGAAGCGCGGGCGCATCCTCAAGGTCGTTCTCTACGGCAGCTACGCGCGTGGCGACTGGGTCGATGATGCAGTCGGTGGCTACAAGTCCGACTATGATATCCTGGTCGTCGTAAACGACACGAAGCTGACCGATCCCATTGAATATTGGGGCAAGGCGGACGACCGGCTCATGCGCGACGCTACGATCAACGAAGCCCTAAGCGCGCCGGTCAATTTCATCGTCCACGATCTGGCCGATGTGAACGATCAACTCACGCACGGGCGACCATTCTTTGTCGATATCGCGCAGCAAGGGATCGCGCTGTACGAGGCCGAGGGATTTGAGCTGACAACGCCGCGTGTGCTTCCGCCGGGGGAAGCGCTGGCGGAGGCCGAAACGCATTTCAATCGCTGGTTTTCGAGCGCTTCGGATTTCGTCCGGCTCGCGCAGATGGCCACCAGCGAGAAGATGGCCAACAAAGCCGCATTCCTGCTGCATCAAGCAGCCGAGCAACTCTACCACTGCACGCTTTTAACGCTGACGCTTTATAGCCCCAAGTCCCACAGATTGAACTTTCTGAGGTCACACGCAGAGGAGGTCGCAAGCGATCTAATTGCTGCATGGCCCCGCTCCGACAAGGTGAGCCGACGCCGTTTCGAATTTTTGCGACAAGCCTATGTGAACGCGCGCTACTCGCCGCATTACGAGATCAGCGATGAGGAATTGAACTGGCTCGGCGAGCGCGTCGCCGAGTTGCAGGCGCTGGTCAAAGCGGTGTGTGAGAAGCGGCTCGCGCCGCGCGACTAAGCCGCGCGGCGCTCGTATTCATCAGGCAGATTTTGCCGCGCGCGGAGCGCGCTTTGGCCTATCGGCCGTCGGCTTTGCCGCCGCCGCCTTCGCGGCGCGGCCCTTACTGCCCAGACCGATCTTGTGTGCCATCGCGCGGCGCTGCTCCGAATAGCTTGCGGCGACCATCGGATAGTCAGCCTTGAGATTATAGCGCTCGCGATACTGCTCGGGGGTGAGGCCATGACCTGATAGATGGCGGCGCAGCGTCTTGTAAGGCTTGCCATCGATCAGCGAGATGATGTGATCTTTCGAGGCGAGCGACTTACGCACCGTTACGGCTGGCGTATATTCCTGCGCGGGCGCGACATCTTCGCTGGCATCGGCAGGCGCAGACGTTGCGCCCGCGAGCTCGGTCACCGTCGCGTGCATCGTGCGCAGGAATGCTGGCACGTCTTCGGCCGATACGCGGTTGTTCTGATTGCCCAGCCAGGCAATCGTAAGCTCAGCGGCGAGCTCGACCGCGTTCAAGGAATTCTCTTCAGACATTTTCGACCCTTCGGAGTTGATACCAGCGCCTATGACGCCGTTCGTAGTTGTTTCCCCCCGTTGTTAAGGGCCATGTGCCGCGCAAGTTTCGAAATCAACTGCCGAGATGCTTAACCATCGGCAGTTCCGTTAAATGCACGCTGCCCGCGCCGCCGCCAGAGGATTAGCGTCTGCTCGCGATGCTCGCTCCGCAATGTCGCGGCACTTTCGACCATCAGGCCGAAAATCACGGCGCGATCGTCATCGGTAAGATCAACCAACCCTGCTTTGACGACGAGGCCGCCCAACTCAATTAGATGTCGCGTTCGCCCGCGGCGCTTCGCGATCCAATCCCTTCGGTCGGTTCGAGCGCGCAACGCTTCAAGGCGATTGCGCGCTGCCGTTGCCCGACGCAGCGCTGCCAGAATGTTCGCCAGCGCTTCCACCAGGCCGTGCCGTCCGTTGAAAGAAGGCGGCACCCCGCTTGCGCCAGCTCTCCTTTGCGTTCGACTCCTTGTTCTCGACGCCAGCCAGCAGAAGGCCGGCCAGTTGCTCGATTGGCAGCGCGTCGGCGCCGGTCGCGATGACCAGTTCGCCGAGCTGTTGCAGCTTGCGATCTTTGAGGTGTTTGGCCCTGTCTGTCAGCGCCTTCAGTTCAGCATCGAAATCGCGGGGTTTGCGCATGGTGCAGTCCTCAGTTGAGCATTGAGGCCGCACCAGTTATCGAGCCGTTCGATAAGCTGCAATGCGTTGAAATCATTTGGGACTTCGCAATCCCGAGAAAGATTGAATCTTTTGAGGGCGCGCTTATACGTCGTGCCGACGTAGCTCTTTAGGTGTAATTGGATTGCCGTCATGGCGATCTACCATTTCTCGGCTAAAGTCATCTCGCGCGCTGACGGTTCGAGCGCGCTGGCCTCCGCAGCGTACCGCTCGGCTTCGCGGCTGCATGACCAGCGGCTCGACCGGCATCACGACTTCTCGAACAAGGCAGGCGTCGTTCACGCCGAAGTGATGCTGCCGGATGGCGCCCCCGAGCATCTCTCAGACCGCGAAAAGCTGTGGAACGAGGTCGAGGCAGCCGAGAAGCGGATCGACGCCCAGCTCGCTCGCGAGATCGAGTTCGCGATCCCGCGCGAGATGACCAAGGACCAGGGCATTGAGCTAGCCCGCGAATTCGCGCGCCACGAGTTCGTCGATCGAGGCATGATCGCCGATCTGAACGTGCATTGGGATATCGGCGCCGACGGTGAGGCCAAGCCGCACGCGCATGTGATGCTGACGATGCGCGAGGTTGGCGACGACGGCTTCGGACAGAAGAATCGCGACTGGAATCGAACGGACCTGCTGGAGAAATGGCGCGAGCGCTGGAGCGAGCACGTCAACCAGCGGCTCGCTGAAGTCGATATCGATGCACGGATCGATCATCGTCCGCTTGAGGCGCAGGGCATCGACCTGGAGCCCCAGCACAAGATCGGCCCTGCGGCGTCGCGCATGGCGGCGAAGGGACTGGAGTCCGAACGGCTCGCCGAGCATCTCGAAATCGCTCGCGCAAATGGCGACAGGATCATTGCCAATCCGAACATCGGGCTCGACGCCATCACCCACCAGCAGGCAACCTTCACCACGCGGGATCTCGCGCGGTTCATCCATCGACATAGCGACGGCAAAGAGCAGTTCGATGAGGCGATGAGCGCCGTCCGGACGTCGCCTGACCTGGTGATCCTGGGCAGAGACGGACTCGGTGAGCAAAGGTTCACGTCGCGCGAGATGATCGAAACCGAGCAGCGGCTGGAGCGCGCCGCGCTTCGCCTCGCCGACCGCTCGGATCATAGCCTCCCGGCAGCGGCGATGGACAGAGCCATTGATGCCGCCGGGAGTGACGGCCTCATTCTCGGGGGGGAGCAGAAGGCCGCTCTTGGCCACATAACCGGCCCTCGCGATCTGGCGATAGTCACAGGGTACGCCGGGACCGGCAAATCAGCCATGCTGAGCGTTGCGCGCGATGCATGGAACCTCGCGGGCTACGAGATTCAGGGACTCGCCTTATCCGGCATCGCCGCCGAGAATCTTGAAAGCGGATCGGGCATCGCCTCACGCACCATCGCATCGATCGAGCTTCAATGGGATCAGGGCCGCAACTTGCTGACCCCGAACCATGTGCTGGTGGTCGACGAAGCCGGAATGATCGGCACGCGCCAGATGGATCGCGTCATCTCCGAAGCGGAGAAGCGCGGCGCCAAGGTTGTGCTGGTCGGCGACCCCGAACAGCTCCAGGCGATCGAGGCGGGTGCCGCATTCCGCTCGGTTGCCGAGCGGCATGGCAGCGTCGAGATCACTGAGGTCCGCCGCCAGCATGAGAACTGGCAGCGCGATGCCACGCGGCATCTTGCGACTGAGCGGACGGGTGAAGCGATCCAGGCTTATCACGAGCATGACGCCGTGCATGCCGCCTCGACGCGGGACGAGGCTCGCTATGCGCTGATCGATTGCTGGGACCGCGACCGCATCGCCGATCCGGACGCCTCGCGCATCATCCTCACGCATACGCGCGATGAAGTGCAGGCGTTGAATGTCGCCGCGCGTGATCGGCTCCGGACCGCTGGTGCGCTCGGCGAGGATGTCACCATCGCCACCGAGCGCGGAGCGCGCGATTTTGCGGCCGGCGACCGGATCATGTTCCTCAAGAACGAGCGCAGCCTCGGCGTGAAGAACGGAACGCTCGGGACCGTGGAGAGCGCCAGCGCGGTGCGGATGGCGGTGCAGCTCGACGATGGCCGCTCGGTCGCGTTCGACATCAAGGACTATGTCCAGATCGATCACGGCTATGCCGCCACGATCCACAAGGCGCAGGGCATGACCGTCGATCGAACTTATGTTCTGGCGACGCCGGGGATGGACCGCCATTCGGCCTATGTCGCGTTGTCGCGTCATCGTGACCGCATCGATCTCCATTATGGGCAGGACGACTTCGCGGATCAGGGCAGACTTGCCCGCACGCTGTCACGCGACCGCGCCAAGGAAATGGCAAGCGACTATGCCCATGAGCCGGAACGCCAGTTTGCAGAGCGTCGCGGCATCACCTTCCGTGAGCGCGTTGCCGACCTGGTCCGGCAGGTGCCGGAAAAGGTACGGGGCATGTTCGAGGGACTGCGGCTCCCGGTTGCGCGACCGATGGAGGCAGCCAGATCGGCCGACAACGAAGCGCGTCAGCGACGCAGAAATATCGTTCGGCGGCATGCCCGCGCGGTCGTCAACATCTTCGAGAGATTCGATAAGGGACGTCCCATCGACGCCGGCCAGGTGCAGGAAATCCGCGAAGCGCGCAAAGACCTGAACGCGCTACGCGAGCACGCCTCCACGGACCTTGAGACTGCCTACAAGAAGGACCCGTCGCTCGCCGGGGAAGCCGCCGGTGGCAACTTTACACGCGCGATGCGGGCAATACAGCTTGAAGCCGAGATCCGCACAAATCCGACGCTGCGTGCTGACCGGTTCGTAGAGCGCTGGACCAGCCTCAGCGGTCAGGCCGATCGTGCTTATGTGACGGGCGACATTGCGGGCCGTAAATCAGCGCAAAACGAGATGGCCGGGATGGCAAAGAGCCTCGAACGCGATCCGCAGCTGGAATCGCTTCTCGCCGCGCGGAAGGTCGAGCTGGGCATCTCCATCGACACTGGGCGCAGGCTCGGCGCAGAACTTGCCTTCAATTACGGGATCAATTTCGACCGCGGGCGGGGCCTTAGCCGTTGAAGCGACGATAGTCTCCGTCGTGCCCCAAATCGGTTGTTGAGCGCATTCCGAACTCATCCGACTAGGTTTCCCCATTCCATTCGCCAATACGACCACGACGATTGGAACAGCACGCTCTGCGGCTTATCGCCGACTGCTATCGCTCGATGCTGACTGCTACGTCGGCGAAAGCAGCCATAGTGTGGTAACCACCCGCACATGACTGCCGAACAAATTATCACCCTGCTGGTCCTGGCAGCCGTCGTCGCAGCGCTCATCTGGGACAAGGTCCGCGCTGACGTCGTTGCACTGGCAGGTGCCGCGGTCCTGCTGATCAGCGGGGCAGTCCGACCCAGCGAAGTCCAGGGCGCCTTTGGGAGCCCGGCGATCGTCACGCTCGCCTCTCTATTCGTGATCGCGCACGCGATGGAACTCTCGGGGTTGCTCGACCTTCTGATTCGTCGTGCCGTCCTGGTCTGCCGGCGAACCGGGGCGGCCGGACTTTGGGTGCTGATCGGCTTGTGCGGCGGCGCCTCTTCCTTCCTCAACAACACGCCCATCGTGGTGCTGTCGGCCCCGGTCGTGCGCGATGTCGCGACCTCGCTGAAACTCGACCCCAAGCAGTTCCTGATGCCGCTTTCCTATGTCGCCGTTCTCGGAGGGTGCTGCACCTTGATCGGAACCTCAACCAACCTCCTTGTCGACGACATGGCGAGATCCTCGGGGCAGCCGCCGTTTGGAATCTTTGAAATCACGCCGGTCGGCCTGATCGTGGCGCTCGCGGGCGGGCTCTATCTGCTTGTTTTCGCGCGTCTGCTGAAGGGGCAAACCGAGCCCAGCCCCCAGCGATCAATCCAACATCATGTTACCCACCTGGATGTTGCCGGTGATTCGGTGGGCGATGCGACTGACTTTGCGGTGGAGCGTCCGTTGGCTCCGTTCAAGGCGGTGGCCTCGGTGCTCGTGTTCTTGGGCGTCGTCACCCTTGCCGCGTTCAATGTCGCGCCGATCGCCGCCGCCGCTTTTGCCGGAGCCGTGCTCCTCATTCTCATCCGTGTTATCCGGCCCGAGGAAGCCTATGGCGGCCTTCGGCCCGAAATCCTTATGCTCATAGCCGGCATGGTCGTGCTCGGCATCGCGCTCGAACAAACCGGTCTCGCGGCCGCGGCGACCGACCGGCTGATCGGGTCGGTCGGGGGCTTCGGGCCGCTTGTCGCCCTTGTCCTTCTTTACGGTGCGACCATGCTGCTCACCGAACTTCTATCCAACGCGACGGTGGCGGTGCTGGTGACTCCCGTTGCAGTGGCGCTTGCCGAAAGCCTCGGCGTGAGCCCACGGCCGTTTCTGGTCGCCGTCATGGTTGCGGGAAGTGCCGCTTTCGCAACGCCTTTCGGCTACCAGACCAATGTCCTGGTCTATCAAATGGGGGGGTATCGCTACCTCGACTTCGTCAAGATCGGGCTCCCGCTGAACATCATCACCTGGATCGTCGCCGTCGCGACCATCCCCTGGTTCTTCCCGTTCTAGCGCAAACCGTAGCCGCCGGCTTCACGCCGGGATCGGAACAGCCATTAGTGCCTTGGTAAAGCGTTTGCGCCACCAGATCACGTCCTCGTCGCGGACATTCTCGAACATCGGCCGCCACCGCGCGATCCGCTCCTCGCGCGACATCGCCAGCGCCCGCTCGATCGCGTCGGCGATGTCGTCGGGACTGTACGGATTGACCAAGAGTGCGTTGCCGAGCTGCGCGGCCGCACCGGCGAACTGCGAGAGGATAAGCACCCCGGGGTCCTCGGGGTCCTGAGCCGCGACATATTCCTTGGCGACGAGATTCATCCCGTCACGGAGCGGGGTGACGAGGCCGATCCGGGCGGCGCGATAGACGCCGGCGAGCATGTCGCGCGAAAAGCCCTGATTGACGTAGCGCAGCGGCACCCAATCGATATCGGCAAAGGCGCCGTTAATCCGTCCCGACAGCGCATCGAGCTGTGCGCGGATGTCCTGATAGCTCTGCACCTGCGCCCGGGAAGGCGGGGCGATCTGTAGCAGATAGACGTTGGAATGGGCGTCGGGATGGGTCTCGAGATAGCGCTGATAGCCATTGAAGTGCTCCTCCAACCCCTTGGAATAGTCGAGCCGGTCGACCCCAACGATCAGGCTGCGCCCGATCGAACTTTCGACCATCCGGGCATGCGTCGTCCTCGCCTGTGAGCTGCCGGCGCTGGCGACGAACTCCTTCGCATCGATCCCGATCGGGCAGGCGATAGCGCGGATCGTTCGCCCGCCAACGGTGATGTGTTCATTCTTGCCGATTGATCCGCCCATCTCGCTGATAACATAATCGTGAAAGGTCTCGAGCCACTCGTCGGACTGGAATCCGATAACGTCATAGGCGAACAGCGCCTCCACCAACCGGCGATGTTCAGGCAGCGCCGTGAGCAGCCGCGTCGGCGGCCACGGGATATGGAGGAAGAAGCCGATCCGGTTGGTCAGCCCGCGCTGGCGGAGCACCCAGCCGAGCGGGATCATATGATAGTCGTGCACCCAGATCAGATCATCAGGCTGGATGTGCGGTCCGATGACGTCGCCGAACACGCGATTGACCCGCTCATAGCCGCCCTGAAAATCGCGTTCGAATTCGGTCAGCCCGAGCCGGTAGTGGAATAAAGGCCACAAGGTGCGGTTGGCATAGCCATCATAATATTCCTCGACATCCTGTTCGGGCAGATCGATCGTAGCCGAGGTGACGCCGTCATAGGTCTCGAACTTGAGCTCGCCCGTCTCGCCCGTGTCCCCCGACCAGCCGAACCAGATTCCGTCCGCCTCGCGCAGCGCCGCGGTCAGCGCGACGGCTAGCCCGCCCTGCGCGCCGGGCTGGTCGGCGGTCGGCGCGGAGACGCGGTTCGAGATGACGATGAGCCTGCTCATCGGATCGAGCTCCACGGCTTGCTCAACAGGACTGCGCAATTGATCAGGCCGACCAGCGAGTATGTCTGCGGGTAATTTCCCCATAGCTCGCCGGTCATCGGATCGATGTCCTCGGAGAGCAGTCCCGCAGCTGTGCGCCGGCTCAGCATTTCCTCGAACAAGGCCCGCGCGTCGGTGCTGCGGCCGGTGGAATGCAGCGCCTCGATCAACCAGAAGGTGCAGACGTTGAAAGCGGTCTCGGGCGATCCAAAATCATCCTCGGTGGCATAGCGCAGCATGTGCGAGCCGCGCCGGAGTCCCGCTTCGATCGCGTCGAGCGTATCGAGGAAGCGTGGATCGTCGATCGACAGGAACTTGATCTCGAGCAGTTGCAGGACGCTCGCATCGAGGTCGTCGCCAGCGAAGGTTGCCGACATCCGCCGCGTCTCGGGCCGCCATGCAGCCTCCTCGATCCGCGCGCGGATCTGGTCGGCCCGCTCGCGCCAGAACGCGCTGCGCTCGGGCAGATCTAGTGCCTGGGCGGCGTTGGCAAGCCTGTCGCAGGCGGCCCAGCACATGGCTGAAGAATAGGTATGCACGCTCTGCCGCGTGCGCAGTTCCCACAGGCCCGCGTCCGGATGGTCGTGATGCTCCCATGCGCGCTCGCCGACGCGTTCAAGCGATTCGAAATCCTCGACACCGGCCATGCGGAACAGCCGCTGGTCGAAGAACGCCTGGGTGTTCGACAACACGATCTGGCCATAGGCATCGTGCTGGACCTGCTCATAGGCCTGGTTGCCGACGCGGACCGGCCCCATGCCGCGATAGCCCGGCAGGTCCGGGGCAGTACGTTCTGGCAGCTGGGCTTCGCCAAGTACGCCGTAGAGCGGCTGGATATGCCCGCCCCGGGCATTGTCGACGATGTTGCGGAGATAGACGAGATAGCCCTCGAGAACATCCAGCGCGCCGAGACGGTTGAGCGCCTGGACGGTATAATAGGCGTCGCGGATCCAGCAGTAGCGATAGTCCCAGTTGCGCTGCGAGCCGGCATGCTCGGGGATCGACGTGGTCAGCGCGGCCACGATCGCACCAGTCTCTTCGTGCTGGCACAACTTGAGGGTGATCGCGGCGCGAATGACCGCGTCCTGCCACTCGAAGGGAACAGCGAGGCCGCGAACCCATTCCTGCCATTCCGCAGCGGTGCTCGCGAGCATCGCGTCGAGCGTGCCCGCGACGTCGCCGGCGAAGCTCTCGTCTGGGCCGAGAAAGAAGTGCAGCGTGCCCTCGAGGCGGAAGGGGCGCTCCTCATGGACGAAGCCTACCGGCGCCGTCGTGGTCAGCCGCAGGGTCATCGAGTCGGTCTGGTAGCGGATGTGGTTCGACCCGCCGATCCTCTGCGCGCATTCACCGCCCCAGCCGCAGGTCGGTCGGAGCCGGACCCGGATCCGTGGGGAGCCGCTCAGCGGCCGGACGATGCGCGCGAAAGCGACCGGCCGGTAGTGGCGACCGAGGCGACGAAAATAGGGACAGAAATCGATGACCTCGATGGCGTTGCCCATCGCGTCGGTGTGGCGGGTAACGAGAATTGGGGTGTTGCGACGATATTCCTGCTCGACCGAAATGCCGTCCTCCAGCTCGATATCCCAATAGCCTGCATCGGCCTCGCCGCCGAGCAAAGCAGAGAATAACGGATCGCCGTCGACGCGCGGAACGCATGCCCAGACGAACCGACCTGAGCGGTCGATCAGAGCGCTTACCTGGCAATTGCCGACCGGCCAGAGATCGAGGTTAGCGGTCATGATGCGATCTCCGACAGCCATTCGCGCACGGCGGCCGGATCCGGCAGTCCGAACCTGGCCGCAGTTTCACGGGGCTGGCCGACGAGCACACCTACACCACCCAGCCCAAGCGCTGCTTCGAACGCCGCCTCGTCGGTGATATCGTCGCCGATGAACAAAGGCAGGGTGCCGGTCATGGGCGGTTGGCGCATCAGCCGGCGCACTGCGCTTCCCTTGTCGCCGCCCGGGCAGCGCAACTCGACCATCATCTTTCCGGGCTGCAAGGCCAGGCCGGTGTCGCGCGCGATAGACTCCGCAAGCGCGTACGCATCGGTCTCGGCGCCAGGAGCGAGCCGGAAATGCAATGCCATCCCGAGACTCTTCATCTCGAGGGCCACCCCGTCGCGCTCGGCGGCGAAGGCTCCGAAGCGAACAGCGGCCGTATCCAGTGCGGCGGGCCGTTCGGGTGCCTCTAACACGCCGCGCCAGCGATACTCGCACCCGTGGCTGCCGGTGAGGGCGATCGCGTGCGCGACGGGACCGAGGATCAAGTCGAGTTGCGCCAGCGATCGGCCGCTGACGATCGCGACCCGTCCGTCGAGGCGTGCACTCAGCCGGAGCAACAGCCCACGCAGATCATCGTCGGCAACGACAGCGTCGGGCCGGTCGACGAGATCCAGCAGGGTTCCATCAAGGTCGAGCAGCAAGCTGGCACCGGCAGCCAGCGAAGGGGTCGGGAGTGGTAGAGCAATGCGAGTATCGAGCGAAATAACTGCCACCTGTTGTCTAAGTGTCGATGTAGCCGCGCCCGCCCATGCGGCCTGCAAGGGGAACCGGCACCGGCTTGCGGGGTTCCGTAACCGAACCCGTTCAGTCGTGATCGAGCATCGTCGCGGGCGGCTCAAATCAGCCGCTCCGGGCCAATTGCGAGGCAGTTCAGATAGGGTCCGTCCTCGGCGCCGATCAGGACCGCGCGATCTTCGTCCTGGGCAAAGGCGACAGTGTCGGAACCGTAGCGCGGTCCGAGGGAAAAGGACCGTCTCGTAAGCGGGTAGCGATGGTTTCGAGTGACCACCGTCGCCCGTTCCCCTTCAACGCGAACAGAGAAGGTGATGCCATGGGCACATTGATAGGTGCGCACGACCTCGGCCTGCGCCCCGGTGTCGCTGCTGTCCCCACTGAATGCCGCGAGGACCGCAATATTTAGAAGAACGTCGAACATGCACGCGCCTCGACCACCCGGTGCGGGCGAAGAAGCCGTAGAGGCAAAACGGGTACGCACGTTACTATAGGATTTATATGCATGGACCTTTCACGTTCCGGCGCCCTACTCCGTCCGGACAGCGAGCGCGGTAGCCCACGCTATCCCGCAAGGGTCCCCGGTCTTCCGAAAGGATGCGTTCCTGACTCACCACGGCGGCGAGGCCGTGCTTTCGAGCACGGCCCCGCCGTCGCGGACCAGCAGCGGGGATTCGCGCGTCGCTCATGACCATCGAAGCAACCATCGCCGAGGCGAAACCTCACTTGCGCCCCAGGCTCCAGCAGGCGCTGGTGGCGGCGCTTGTCGTGACATTGTCGACGCTGGGAGCCATGGTCGCCAAGGCGCTGATAGGCCCTGTCGCCGCGGCTCTCATCTTCGTGCTGGGCATTACCGTCGCCGGCGCACTCGGTGGGGTCGTCGCTGCTCTTGTCGCCTCCTTTGCGGCTTTCCTTCTGTATAACTTCTTCCTGACCGACCCTGCCTTCAGCTTCAGGTTCGCGACGAGCCGCGACATCGCTCCGCTCATTATCTTCAATCTGTGTGGCCTAGTCGCCGGCGTGCTCGCGGGTCGGCTCAAGGACCATGCCAAGGCGGCACAGCGCAGCAATCTGCAGCTGGAGAATCTTCTGGAGCTCAGCCGCACCCTGCAGGCAGCCGTTCGACAGCAGGATGTCGTCGCTGCGGTTGCCACGGCGGCATATCATCTTGTCGGCGCAAAAATCTCGCTGTTCCGCCACACGTCCGAAGTGCTGGAACCGATCGATGCCCCGCCGCATGACCCGGAATGGCAGGCGCTGGCCATGCGGGCGCTGGCCGCAGATTCAGCGGCGCTGGAGGAGGACGGACGGATCACTCGCAGGCTCGAGGGGAGCGATGGCAATCTTGGCGTGATGGTGATCGAGGTGTTCCGCCCCGGTAAGCTCGACGCCAACTTCATCGATGCCCTGGCCAATATGATAGCCCTGGCGCTCGAACGCGCCGCGCTGTCCGAGACGATCGCGGAAAGCCGCGCATTGGTCCGTGCCGAAGAGCTGAAGACTGCGCTGCTCGCGTCGGTAAGCCATGATTTCAGAACCCCGCTTGCCGCGATAAGCGCTTCGGCCTCGAGCCTGATCACGTATCGCGACCAGCTGGACGAACCCACTTCAGCGGGCCTGCTTCGCAGCATCGTCGCGGAATGCGAGCGCCTCAATCGGTACACTGCCAACCTGCTTGAGATGAGCCGCCTTGAAGCAGGCGGCGGTCTGGCCGGCTTGCAAACCTTGAGCGTCGCCGAGATGGTCGGCGCCGCGATCAAGCGCGTTCGCCCTCGCGCGGGCGAGCGCACCATCCGCCGCTGCGACGAGAATGACGTCTTGGTGAGCGCCAACGCCGCGTTGTTCGAACTGGTCCTGCTCAACGTGCTCGACAATGCGATCCGCTACAGCAGCGACAAGAGCTCGATCATCATCACGATCGAGCGCGTCCATGATCGTTGCAATCTAACGGTGGCGGACGAGGGGATCGGCATCCCGCCGGACGATCTCGAGCGCGTTTTCACTCGGTTCCATAGGGTATCACGCACCGAATCCGCGCCGCGCGGCAGCGGCCTCGGCCTCGCGATCGCTAAAGGATTTGTCGAAGCGCTCGGCGGCACTATCGAAGCGCGCGTACCCGGTGTCGGCAATGCAGGGACGCGGATCATCATCTCGCTGCCCGCGACCGGGGAGGAAGTGTAATGGCCCACATCCTGCTGATCGACGACGAGCCTTCGCTGGTGGCGGTGCTCGAACCGGTGCTGGGCGCCGCAGGCTATCGCGTCACCGCCGCGGGCGATGGCGCATCGGCGATCTGGCGGTCCGGCAGCGAGCAGCCTGACGTCATTCTGCTCGATCTTGGTCTTCCCGACATGGACGGCAAGGACGTCATCCGCAACATTCGCGC
The DNA here is from genome assembly GCF_029433115.1 of Sphingomonas sp. AOB5. Lineage (GTDB taxonomy): Bacteria > Pseudomonadota > Alphaproteobacteria > Sphingomonadales > Sphingomonadaceae > Sphingomonas. The sequence continues at coordinate 13,651 of NZ_JARNTV010000020.1, forward strand.
GACGAGCAGCGTCCCGATTATCATCATCTCCGCGCGGCACCAGGAGGGCGAGAAGGTCGCTGCGCTCGATGAAGGCGCGGACGACTATGTCAACAAGCCGTTCGAAATTGGAGAACTGATGGCGCGCGTTCGCGCCGCGCTTCGCCGCAGTTCGAGCCTTCGCCTCCAGCCTGCCGCCTATAGCGGTGGCGGGCTTCACATCGACTTTGCGGAGCGCAGGGTCACGGTCGGCGGCGAGCAGGTCCGGCTTTCGCCCAAGGAGCACGATCTCCTGGTCGCCCTAGCGCTGAGCGCCGGTCAGGTGGTGACGCACAAACGTCTGCTTGCCGCCGGTTGGGGGCCCGAAGGCGCGGACAGCCAGTACCTCAGGGTCTATATTGGCCTGCTGCGGCAGAAGATCGAGGAAGACCCCGCCGAGCCAAGGCTTATCCTCACCGAGCCTGGCGTCGGCTATCGACTCGTCGCGCCCGAGTCGGCTGACGGAGCATGATCGAAGCGCGACCGCGCTCGTCACTCGGCGCAACCTCTTTGGACGGCGTTGAGTCCGCCCATCACTTCTGCTTTGCCGGATATCACGCCGTCGGCCGCGAAGGCTGGGGGGCCTTGAGTGTCCTCAATTATGTAACGCTCGCGCCACGCGCGGCGTTGCGTCCGCAACCGATCGACGGTGTGGAGCTGATCACGGTCGTGCGGAAGGGTGTCATCGCCCACGCCGGCAGCCTTGGAGGCAATTGCCGCACGGTTGCAGGCGAGGTCCAGCTGATCAGCCCAGGTCCGGGTATGACCCATGCCGACATCAATCCGTCGGCGAGGCCGGCGGAATATGTGGAGATCCGCATCCGCAGCCAATCGCCAGGTGATCGAGCGCAGCGCCGGTCGGTCGCCTTTCCTGCGCGCAGTCATAGCGGTCATCTGCTGACACTCGCTAGCGGTTTCGCCGAGGACCGGCCCGCGCCCTCGCTTACCGCGCCAGCACGCGTCCTCGGGGGCCGCATTTCGCCGGGGGACAGGCTAGACTATGTCTTGGAGTCCGACCGGCTCGTCTATCTGGTGGCGCTTAGCGGCTGCGTGGAAGTCAACGGGGTACCGATCGACACGCACGCAGGCGCGGCGGTCGCCGATGAGACCTTGCTGCGAATCGAGGCCGGACGGGCTGCCGAGATCCTGTTTATTGAAACCCGCTAGCCGAAGAGCGAGTTCGCCCGCAAAGCTCGCGATTGTAGATGCCGATCTTCGAGGGACACGACCGGTCCCGCCGCGTTGCGCCGGTCGACTATCCTGCTTCATCTGCTAGGGTGCTGACATGAGCCACGCAGACCCCGCCGGCATGACCCCTGGTGGCGCTCGGGACATCGCTGCTCTCGTCGCGCTGCTGCTGACGGCCGGGTGCGGACAGCCCACCGAAGCGCCAGGCAGCGACGCCCCGGTCAATTCCGGTTCCGTGGAGAGCATCGTTCCGCCGCCTCCTGCGCCGCTCCCACCCCTCGACCGCGCCGGATTGCTTGCCGCAGCCTCTGAAGCGGCGGACGCGACTGCCGCTAGTCGACCCCTTCCGGAAGGGAATCGCGCGCTGATTGGAAGGTCGTTTCAAATCCGACTGCCCTTCGGCTGTTCCGGTCCGATGACCGAGCCGTTATCGACCTGGGCTGGGTGGAGCTACGATCCCAACGCGGGCTCGCTGAAGCTCAGCGCAAGCAATCAGTTTGTCGATCTCCCTGCATGGCTCCCTTCTGTCACTGGCGACCAGCAGATCGATGCCGCTGAAGGGTTCTGGATCGAGCGGCCCTGGACCAGCTCGGAAGCCTGCTCACAGGGCGAACAGCCCGGTGCCGCCGACCCATTGCGCCGAACCCTGGGGGTCGTTCAGTTCTTTGAACCCGATGCGCCGCGAACGATCCAGCGCGGCGCGAGGCCCTACACGGCAACCAAGAAGCTGGAGACGCCACCCGAAGGCGTTACCTATCGGCTTGCCTTGAGCGGACGTATCGTCGGGTTCGCCGACCGCCAGCCGGTCAAATGCTGGAACGAAGCGGATCGCCTCCCGCCCGTCTGCCTAATCTCCGTGGAGATCAGCCGCACCGCCTTCGAAAACTCCAATGGCGACATTTTGTCGGAGTGGCGCCGCTAGCGCTCGCGAAGTTGCGCAAGCGGCGACCATTCAGGTTTATGGCCTCAGTTGCTGTGGCCTTGGCAGAAGCGTCGGTTTCCCGCCTGACGCAGCAAGTACGGCACCCGCCACCGCATTGCGTTTATCGCTTGGCGCCGCGCGCGATCTGTAGCTCGATACGCTTGAGCTCCCGCATGATCTGGTTGGCGTGGATCGGCGCCGCGACGCCAAGCTTTACCGCGAGGGACGCAAGCAGCAACACCGCCGCCGGGAAACCCCAGCGAAGTTGGGTGACCGGATCGCTCGCTTCAAAGAACCCCCACGCCGCCCAGACGCCGGCAAGGAATAGCAGCGTCTGCCCGACCATCATGAAGGTCACCATCCACCCCATGCCGGCGCCGAACAGTCCCATCGCGCGCTCGACGAACCCTGGTTCGTCGCCAATGCTGCGCAGCAGCTCGCGCTCCTCAGCGTCGAGCGCCTCATCGATCAATTCGTCCACGTTACGCATCATGCTTCTCCTTCGAGCGCCGCGCGCAATTTGCGCCGCGCATGCATCAGGCGGGTCTTGACCGTGCCCGCTGGCACGTCGAGCGCCACCGCCACTTCGGCGACGCTCATCTCATCGAAATGGAACAGCGCGATCGCGGCGCGCTGTTCGGGCGGCAATGTCCGGATCGCCGATCGCAGGCGCTCGCTATCCGTCGCGCCGCCGATTAGCGGCTCCGGAGGCATGACTGGTTCGGCGGCCAGTGCATTTCCAACCTCGCGCTGACGCTGGATATCCCGCACCGCGCCGGCACAACGCCGCGAAGTGATCCGGTAAGCCCAAGCCGGGAATGCGCGATCGTCGCGCAACCGTTGTAGCCCGCGCAGGATCTCAATCCAGCTGTCCTGGACCGCGTCGCGTGCGCGCTCGGGATCGCCGGTCAGGCGGGTCGCATGGGCGAGCAGCCGCTTGTGCCAACGATGCACCAGCAACGCGCGAGCCTTGTGACCGCCCGATTTCGCAGCGGCGACGAGATACTCATCCAGGATACGATCATTCGCCACCACCACGTCTTCCCGCTCGATCTGGTGATAAGGTGCGCCGATTGTATGTGCCGGTTCAATCGGCGCGAAAATTGTCCGGCGGGTTATTGTTTGGGAACACGCAGCTGCGGCGTTCCATTGAGGCCAAGCGACCGTTAGAAGGTGGCCGATGACCAAAATTCATTCGGCGAAGCCCCGGCCATCGGCATTACGAACCTTTCTCACGAGTGAGGCAACCGGCGGCGTTCTGCTGATGGCGGCGGCGGCTTTGGCCATGCTCGTGGCCAATTCACCATTGGCGCACGACTATCATGATTTGCTGCATTTGCCGGTGAGCCCGGCGCTGACACCCAAGCTTGGGCCGATGACGCCGCATCTGTGGATCAACGACGGGCTGATGGCCGTATTTTTCCTGCTCGTCGGACTCGAGATCAAACGCGAGTTCGTCGATGGGCGCCTGTCGACATGGTCGAGACGCACGCTGCCCGCGATCGCAGCGGGCGCGGGGATGGCGGTGCCGGCGCTGATCTATCTGCTTACCGCAGGAGGCGTTCCGGCGCTTCGCGACGGCTGGGCAATCCCGGCCGCCACCGACATCGCCTTCGCGATCGGTGTCCTCGCGCTGCTTGGGAGCCGCGCTCCTACTTCGTTGAAGCTTTTTCTGACCACGGTCGCGATCGTTGACGATCTCGGCGCGGTCGCGATCATCGCGTTCTTCTATACTGCGGAGATAAATCTTGCCGCGCTGGCGGCGGCAGCGGCGATCCTCTTGGGAATGTGGCTACTTGGCCGCTTCGGCGTCCGGCGGCTGCCCCTGTTTCTGGTCTTGGCTGCGATGCTTTGGTACGCGGTCTTGCTCTCGGGCGTTCACGCCACCGTCGCAGGCGTGCTGGCCGCGATCATGATCCCGCTCAAGCCGACACCTGGCGCGCCGGATTCGGGAGAATCGCCGCTGCATCGGCTCGAGCATGCCCTGTCGCCGATCGTCGCGTTCGCCATCGTCCCGATCTTCGGCTTCGCGAACGCTGGCGTTTCGCTCGAAGGCGTCGCGCTCGCCGACGTGCTGGCGCCGCTTCCGCTCGGTATCGCCGCGGGGCTGTTTGTCGGCAAGCAGCTCGGGATATTCGGTGCGATTCTCCTGTGCGTGCGCCTTGGGTTCAGCACGCGCCTGCGCGGTGCAACTTGGCTCCAGATATACGGCGTCTCACTGCTTTGCGGGATCGGCTTCACGATGAGCCTCTTCATCGGCGCTCTCGCATTCCCCGCAAATGCCGAGCTGATTGAAGAGGCAAAGATAGGCGTCCTGCTCGGCTCGATCCTGTCGGCGGTCACTGGCTATGTGGTCCTGCGGCTCGCGCCGCCCCATCCCGGCCATATGGAGGAAGAGCGGCTGGAAGCGGCAGAAATCGAGAATGATGAAGATGCCGCTTGCACTGTGGAGCCCGCAGACCCCGTTCGATGAGCTGAAAGCCAAGGCCGGGGCGCCAGCGCCACGAGTTTCGCATTCGGTCGGCGCCACTGCCTCAGCTCCGCACCGAGCGAAGCGCGGTCAGTTCGCCTTCGCCTCCGTGCGAAATGACGCTCATGTTGCCGTCGGTCTCGAGAACCACTGCGGCAACTGCCTCCAGCCGCCCATGCCCTGCATTTCGCACGGCTGCGTCGATCTCGGACGCCGTGATTCGCTCCTTGGCCATCGCGTCGAAGCGAAATTGTCCATTCTCTAGCAGCAGGCGCGGTTCGGAGCGAACAAGCCTTCGGAACACGCCGCTGGATATAGAGAGGCGAGAAACCAGCCACTGCAGGAGCGCCAGCATGCAGAACGCGAGAATTCCCTCGGCCAGCGCGACATCCTTGGCGAGAAGGATTGTAGCCAGCGTAGAGCCCAGCGCTACGGTCACCACCAGGTCGAAGGCGTTGAGCTTGGCGAGCGACCGCTTGCCAGCCACGCGCAGAGTGAGCACGATTGCGGTGTAGGCGAGCAGCGACATCGTCGCCACTCTCAGCAAGCCATGAAAGTCGTCGAAGAACATGTAGATCGAACCCTTGCCAAGAGGCGCTAGTCTCGTACCGATGGAGTTCGCTCCTCAGTCCGGATCGTACTTTCCAGTGAGCGGTGCGCTGGCGACAAGGACCACAAGCACCCCGCCTGCGAGCAACGCGGCCAGCCACAGCATTCCCACGCCGCAGATCAAGCCGATCGCCCCCGCCGCCCAGATCGAGGCGGCCGAGCCGGCGCCCTTCACATAATTCTCTTGGCGGAACATGGCGCCTGCACCGAGAAACCCGATGCCGGTGATTACGCCGGCAAAGATGCGGCTCGGTCCGACATCGACCTGGGGATCGGAGGTCCGCGCGGCCAGTTCCATGATCGCCAAAGCCAGCGTGCAGGCGGCGAGCGCTACGATGACGAATGGACGAAAGTCGATCGGCTTGCGTCGCAGGAAGCGGTCGAGACCGATCAGCAATGGCAGCAGCATCGCGGCGCCGATGCGCAGCAAGGCCTCGGCCCAGGAAATATGGATGGGAGAAAAGGTGCCAGCTTCCATGGCGATCCCCCTCCTAGTGTCGCGCCGGGATCGAAGGCCCAGTCCAGTGCGCGAGATAAGCCGCTCGCACGCACTCAAGATCGGCCTCGAAGGTCATGGCCTGCTCGGAGCGAGCCATCGCGTCGGCGGCGCGGTACGCGAGCAGTCCGCGCACCCAGGGGGCCATGTCGGCTAACTCGCCGAGCGACCGCTGCAACTTGATCGCCACCTCGACCAGGGCCGCGCCATCGCGGGCGATTGGCCGGACAAGGTCGTCGAAGAGATCGCCGACGAACAAGCTGGGCAGCCGGACCTTTGCGTCGAAGGCGGGCTTGGACCTGCCCTCTTCCAGGAAGGCGGCCATGACCCGGACGCCCGATCCGAGCACCGCGATCGCGGTTCCGGGATCGTTGACTGCAGGAGAAAGCGCCCGCGACGCGATCTCGGAGAGAACGATCAAACCCAGACGTGGATCATGATCGAACTGACGGTGATGATCGAAGGTGAAGGCCGCGCGGATTTCCGCCTCGGTTCGGGAATCGGCGCGATCTAGCGACGCGATCGCCCGCCCGGTCGTCACGAATGTGCCCGGCAGAACATGCACGTCGATCGCGCAATCCAGGCGGCCGGCCAGGTCCTCAAGAGCACCGAGATCGAGATGGGTGACGTAACCGATCCTGTCGGCCAGGACGGGATGCTTGTGCGGGCTTGGAGCGCTCGTCACCGGAGCGGTGCTGAGGCTATAGCCCGATCGGTCGGTTGCCGCCCGGATCACCGTTTCGAGCCGGTCGATGGTGCTACCTACCCTGCCGAAGCTGGACAGGTGCCCGATCCAGCGCAGAAGGGTGACGACGATGACGGCAATGACGATGATCGTGCCGACGAAAAGGATCACGCGACCCGATGTTCCATAGATCCCGGTCGATAGCGCGCAGATCCCGACGATCGCGAAAAGAAACGCTCCAAGGAACGTCGACAAGGCATTTTGTGCGGTGGAATCCTCGACCAGCAGCTGCGTCGCGCGCGGGGTTATCGTGCTGTTGACGCCGGCGAACACCGATACCATCGCGGTGAGCGAGAAGGTCGTCACCGCCAACATGCTCGACGCGAGGATCGTCAGAATGTTGTCGACTGCTTCAGAGCCGATCTTGGTGCTGATCTCATAGGGTATATAGGGGGCGATGAACGCGGCCAGCAGCGCAAGCGCCACCGAGAACACCGAGAAGAGCGCGGCGCGGAACCAGATCTGGCGCAGGACCAGCCCCAACACCCATAGCCATCGTGACGACATTCGGGATCCCCGCCGCGCGCCGCCGCTCATGGGGCGATATCAATTTCATCGCTGCGCACGCGGGCCTCACGGCGGTCGGGGAAGCCCAGCGCCTTGGCGATCGGGGCGTTCCATCCGTACGGATCGGTACGGAAGGCCAGATCGCCCTGAAGATCGATGAACACGTTCTGATACAGGAGTCTGACGGGTATGGGCGTGGCGAGTGCCACGAAGCGTTGCTGGCCGCCGGCTTGCGCCGCCTGCCACTCTGCCTCCACGCCCTGGTCCTGCGCCAGCAGCCTTGCAAATCCCAGTGCATCCTCGACCCGCACGCAGCCGTGACTGCGATGGCGCTGGCTGCGCGCGAACAGCGCCGGCGCGGAGGTGTCGTGCAGATAGATTGCGTGGCCGTTATGCATATCGAACTTGACCAGACCAAGGGCATTGCCCGGTCCGGGGCCCTGCACGATCCAGCCGTTCCTCAAGGTCATATTGTGCCGCCGCAGATAGGCGCGCCCGACATGGGCGAGCTCGCCGCGCTGGATCGATTTGGGAACCGTCCAGGTTGGATTGGCGACGAGCCGGTAGATAGGCGACTGGAGCGCCGGTGTCTCGGTGCCGGGCTTGCCGACGATGACGCGGCGCGAATCGATCATCTTGCCGTCGCGATAATAATAGAGGCGTGATGCCGCCGTGTTGACGTCGATCCTCGTCGCGGGTGCGGTGCGCTGCAGCCAGCGCCGGCGCTCGAGAGCGACTGCTATCGCCCGGGCGCGGTCTCCAGGACCCAGATTGAGCACAGCAAGTGTGTTCGGCCCGACCACCCCATCGGCGGCGATGCCATAGTCGCGCTGAAGGCGCTCAACCGCTTCCGCGATCTCCCTGGTGTAGAGGGTGGAGACGGGCACGCTTTCCGGCACGGCGCCCGTCGGCGTCGTCGGTGCGTCGAGATACTCATCGTCGATAAGCTGATCGACGATGATGGGGACGCGGCTATCCGAGCCTCCCACCCTGATGATTCCCTCGCCGATCCTCGGCGGGCGCGCATCCTGCCGCTCGGCCCTGAAGTCCAGATAGGCTCGCGAGAGGCGCATATATTCCTCGTCACGGGGAGCCAGTGCCGCCAGCCATTCGCGCAGATCGCCACGAGCGATCGCCGCTGCGAGACCTGCGGCGACATCGACTTCGACGCGCGGCAGCGTGTAGATCTGGTGCAGCGTGGCGGGATCGACAATCCCGCGCGCCAGCGCATCGCCATAGCGCAAGGCGGCTTCGGTATAGGCCAGTTCGTCCTCAGCCGCTCCGCGAGGCTCGCCAGCGCGATCTAGGAACGAGACAAGGTCCAGTCCGTGACGGCTCCGATCGGCGAGCGCGGCTTCGAGCGCTGCCCTGGATGCGTCGTCCCACACTGCACGCCAGCCGACTGCTTCATAGAAGTCCCGAACTCGCCCGCTTGCCGCCCGATGCAGAGATTCCGCCGAGACGCTGGCCGACAAGTCATGCGACGCGCCCCGCTGGTGAAGCAGCGAGGCGCCCGCTGCGCCGTCAAGGCGCGACGCCGGTATGACGAGCGACCCGATAAGCAGGGCGGCTATCGAGAGGAGGCGACCCCTTGGGGTACGCGCGCCGCCCGGGCGGACAAAGTCGAGCATGACGAACCTATCGGACTGCCGGCGCTTCGTTCGCGACGATTGCGTCCCGCTGCTCCTGGGTCATCGCCGCGACGTTTCGGCCCGCAGCGTCAATCGCATCGGCACGCTCGTCGCCGCCTTCGCGGATTCGCCTGGCCTGATCCTTCAGCTCCTCGGCCTGCTTCTCTAGCGCGGCGGCGCGCGCCTCCGCGGCGTTCTCGACCCGGGCGGCAAGCTTGTCGGCAGGGGATTGATTGCAGCCCGCGACGGCGAGTGCGCACAACGTGGCACATAGGATTGTTACGGATTTCATGGGTGGGGTCCTTTGGATGGGGCACGGGTGCGGCGAAGGATTGGATGCGTCGGGATGTTTGCCCGTTGCTTGACAGCAGGCTCGCCGGTCATTGCGCGTTTCGGGCGCGCTCGGATTCCGGTTTGATTTCCTCGTCGGCGGCCGGGGGAGTATCCTCGGCGAGGGGATCCGGGTCGGCGCGTGCCGGCCCCCCGTCGAGGTTGACGCGGCCAATGCTCATCAGGAACCAGACTACCAGTCCCAGCGAAGCCAGAAGCCCGATCAATATGCCGGCGCCGTTCATTGGATTTTGCTCCCATTGTCTTGTCGCGCTCGGCCACGCCTGCGAACCGGTCAGCTCGCGAACCTGTGGCTCGGGCCGATTTCGCTGCCGAGCGCATTCGATCGATCTCGCTCCACGAGCCGCCGAAAACAGGCGCCGGCCTGGCCGTGCTTCCCAGCGCCGAGCGCTACGGACATGGTTACGGAGACCGCCGAGGAATATTCAGCTTGCCGGCCGAAGAATGGCCGCCACGCTCGACCCGAGCAGGGATGGGGCAATCAGGCCGCAGCGTCCATGCATAGGAATCCTATAGGAACGCGCTCACGGCTTCGCTGGCTTTGCTAGGCGCCCTGAGGGCCAGGTTGCTCGAAGCTCAGCGCACCGCGCCGGCGGACAATCGCCTCGGGCATGGTGTCGCGGATGAACGCAAGCAATGCTTCGCGAATCTCACAGCGCAAGTCGAATGCGGTGGACGCATCCTTGGCGGTCATCAGCCCCCGAACCTCGATCGCCTCAGGCTTGGCGTCGGTCACCTGGAGGTTGCAGAACCGGCCGTCCCAGCGAGGGTTCGCCTTGACCAATTGTTCTAGCTGGTCGCGAAGCCGGGGCACATCTGCTGCGGGATCCAGATACCAGAAGACGCTACCGAGGATCTGGCTCGTCTGACGCGTCCAGTTCTGGAAGCTCTCCTCTAGAAATTTGGAGACCGGCACCACCAGACGCCGCTCGTCCCAGACCTTCACAACGACATAGGTCAGCCGGATTTCCTCGATCCTTCCCCATTCGCCATCGATGATGACCACGTCGTCAAGACGGATCGGCTCGGTAAAGACCATCTGCAGGCCGCCGATCAAATTCTTGAGTGCCGGTTGGGCGGCGGCGCCGACCGCGAGTGCGGCGAGGCCGGCCGAGGCGATCAGGGTAACGCCGATGTTGCGGACGCTGGGAATTGACATCAGCATCATGCAGAATGTCGCAAGCAGCAAGACGAAGACGCCGATGCGGTGAAGGATGTCGGCGCGTGTCCGGCGCCGACGCGCCTGTAGATTGTCAGGCGCGCTGATGTCGGCGCGCGCCTTGATCAGGTCGGCCGCGACGCCGAATACCGAGATCGCCATCCATCCGACAAGCGCGGGGAATGCGAGGCCGGCAACCCGGCTCCAGGCGCTTGCGCCGAGCTCGCCGAGTGCGAGGCCGGGCTGGATCGCCGACAGCGCAAATGCGACCAGCATCCAGCGGACCGGGGTGTGGAGGCGCCGAACCACAATATCGTCTGTCGTGGTGGCGGTCTTGGCAGCCGCACTTCGCACGACCTTCATCAGCAACCAGTGCAGCACAAGAGCTGCGGTTATCGCGGCGGCAACAAGTGTCAGGCTCGTTAGCCATGCGGGAAAGGCGGCAGCGAACCGCTCCATGATCTGCTCCTTCGATTTTGGACTTGGGTTTCGAACCGCGTGGCCCGGGCGATTGGTTCCGCGGCAGCGTCCTTTGAACACCTGGCGGTCAAGGGCTACCGCCATCTGCGCCAAGCGAAAGATCTATCGAACCCTCAACTGCGATTCGCACGCTCTCGCGGTCTCGACTGAGATAGTCACAAGGATCGAATAGCCAGATCAACGTTGGAGTTGGTACATCCACCGACATTGGGTCTGCACAGTATCCGGCGGTAAGTGGGACCGCAAATGGGACCCAGTTCGCGGATTCTGAAACTGTCCTTGAAGAACAGAGGGTTAGCAGGAGACTTGGCGGAGAGGGTGGGATTCGAACCCACGGTACCCGTAAAGGCACGCCGCATTTCGAGTGCGGTACATTCGACCACTCTGCCACCTCTCCGCGAGGTCATGTGATGCGTCCCTGCGGATGCACCGGTCGATTTGAGCGGGCGCCTCTAGCGCAATGATTCTGGGCACACAAGGCCTGCTTCGCGCTGTTTGCTTGTAGAGCGTCGCAGACGCACTAGATTAACACTTATGAACCTGTCCGCGACTCCAGACCTTCCGCTTGATCCCGGCGTGCCGATGCCGCCCGTCGCCACCGCGCGCTTCGCGATCGGAGATGTGGTGAAGCACCGGCTGTTCGATTTCCGCGGCGTGATCTTCGACGTCGATCCGGTCTTCGCCAATACCGAGGAATGGTATGAGGCGATTCCCGAGGACGTGCGCCCGCGCAAGGACCAGCCCTTCTACCATCTCCTCGCCGAGAACGCCGAATCGAGCTATGTCGCTTATGTCAGCCAGCAGAATCTGGTGACCGACGACAGCGGCGAACCGGTCGATCACCCCGCCATCGCCGAGATGTTCGATGGCGATGACGAGGGCCGTTACCATCTGAAGCCCGCTCTTCGGCACTAGTTTTTGCGCCGCACCGGCCCGCTCCCCCACCCGGCCACCCATAGAGTAAACTTCCGTTGGGTGGCCGGGTGGGGGAGCAGGCCGGTGCCGTCATTCGATGGATGACGGAATTAAGGCATTTTGGGTTGACTTGAACGGCCTCCTCCCTTAGCTGCGCCCTTCCTCCTGCCGGGGTAGACCCTGGCGGGCACATGCATTTGGTTAGAGAAGAGACCCATGTTCGCTATCGTGCGCACGGGCGGCAAGCAGTATCGCGTTGCCGCAGGAGACAAGATCGTCGTCGAGAAGCTCGACGGTGAAGCCGGCTCGTCGATTTCGCTCACCGACATCCTGCTCGCAGGTGAAGGTTCGGAGCTGAAGTCGGTCGAAGGCCTCACGGTCTCGGCTGAAATCATCGCGCAGGCGAAGGCGGACAAGGTCATCGTCTTCAAGAAGCGCCGTCGCCACAACTATCGTCGTCGCAACGGCCATCGCCAGCAGCACACGATCCTGAAGATCACCGCAATCGGTGCCCAGGAAGAGAAGAAGAAGGCCGCGCCGAAGGCGAAGAAGGCCGACGCTCCCGTTGCCGAGGCTGCCGCCCCGGCCACCGAAGCGTAAGCACGAGGAGCACGGACAATGGCACATAAGAAAGCAGGCGGTTCTTCGCGCAACGGTCGCGACTCTGCTGGCCGCCGCCTCGGCGTGAAGAAGTTCGGCGGCGAAGCCGTCGTCGCGGGCAACATCATCATCCGTCAGCGCGGTACCAAAGTGTATCCGGGCGTGAACGTTGGCATGGGCAAGGACCATACCCTCTTCGCGCTGACCGACGGTCGCGTAACCTTCAACAAGGGCAAGCTCGGCCGCAAGTTCGCTTCGGTCGAGATGATTGCGGAAGCAGCCGAATAACATCGGGCAGCCAGCCGGGTTGCCCACCAGGGTGACCCGGGTTCGCAACGAACCAGCTGAAAAGGGAGACGGGTCGCCCCGGCTCCCTTTTTTTCATGCTCCCTCCCCTGCGGTGTCTCCGCCCCGTCATCCGACGCGGGCAAAGGCGCGCCGAATACGAGGAGAGTGGTCATGTTCGTGCGTACACAGCGACTGACATTGCGGCCGGGCTGGATCGAGGATGCCCCCGAACTCGCCCGCGCGATCAACCATTGGGAAGTGTGCTCGAAGCTCGAGACCGCCCCCTGGCCCTATAGCCAGCTCGACGCCGAGGATTTCCTCGGCCGGATGAGCGTGTCCAGCGACGCGTTCTTCCTGATCTGCGCGCATGAGGGCGGCGTGACGCGTCTCGTCGGCGGCATGGGCGTGCATGCGAAGGGCAATGACGAACATGAGCTGGGCTACTGGCTGATGCCGGATGCCTGGGGCCGCGGCTATGCGACCGAGGCCGGCATGGGCGTGGTCCGCCTGGCCCGCGAATCGCTGCGGCTGAAGCGGCTGGTCGCCGGCCACTTCATCGACAACCCCGCCTCGGGCAAGGTGCTGCGCAAGCTCGGCTTTCGCCCCACCGGCCGGATCGTCCAGCGCGAATCGCGCGCACGCAGCGGCCAGACGCCCTGCGCGATGTTCGAACTCGATCTCTGTTCGGAAGCAGCCGACAACGACCCGCGAACCCGAATGGCGGCTTGAGGCTTGGAGAGCCCCTCCTCTTCAGGGAGGGGCTCTCCATGGACGCAAAAAAGACCCCTCCCCGTTACCGGAAAGGGGGAGGAGGTGCCTCGTCTAGTCCGTGATGTTCAGGCGGCCGCGGCAACCGCCGCCGCATAGTCGCTCTCGGCCTTGCCGATCAGCGCGCGGTCGTCATGGTTCCACGGGTGGAAGCCCGGCAGGAAGAAGGCGATCCAGCCCGGCACGATCTTGCGCAGCAGGCCCGGCGAGCCGACCAGATACCAGGCGAGACGGCCCCATGCCTTCGGTCCGGAAATGCCGTCCTGCCGCAGCAGATCGAGCGTGCCTTCGATGCGATGCTTCCAGAATTTCACCGAAATCACCAGCATCATCAGCGACTTGATCTTCCAGCGCTGCCAGCGCGACCAGTCGCGCGTGGCGTGCATCCAGGTGTCGTACGCCACACCCTTGTGTTCGACCTCCTCGATCGCGTGCCAGCGCCACATCGCCGCGCTTTCGGCATCGGCGCCGGCCATCATCTTCGGATTGCGCAGGATCTCGGCGGCGAGGATCGCGGTATAATGTTCCAGCGCCATCGTCGCAGCGAGGCTGGCGATCTTGGGCCGCTGCGCGGCTTCGGCCAACACCTGATCGATCCGCGCCTCCAGCCGGGTCACGTCATATCCGGCATCGGTCACGCACTTGTTGAACGCCACATGCTCGCGGCTGTGCATCACTTCCTGCTGCACAAAGGCACGGATTTCCTGCGCCAGCTTGGGCGGAACCCCCTCGCGAAACGCCTTCACGCTCTCGATGAAGAACGCCTCGCCCTTGGGAAAGGTGACCGACAGCGCATTCATGAACGCCGAGGCGATCGGATCGCCACCCAGCCACCAGCGCGCCTGCTCGTTACCGCGCCCGAAGCGACGGTCACGCGGGGTGATCGTCAGGTCCGCGGGAGTTTTTGCTTCCACCACGCGATTTCTCCACTAAGCCTTGATTCCACTGGGGCATAGAACTTACTTACATTGATGTCAATAACAACAACACGTCGCCGTCTGTCACCCGAGGAATCCCGTGACGCCGCACTGGAAGCCGCCCGCGAGCTGCTGCTCGAGGATGGGCCGCAAGCCGTCACGCTCAAGGCGGTCGCTGCGAAGATCGGGCGGACGCACGCCAATCTGCTCCACCATTTCGGCTCGGCCGCGGGGCTGCAAAAGGCGCTCGTCGCCAGTCTCGCCGAGGGCGTCACCGCCAAGATCGGCGAAGCAATCCTTCGTGCGCGAGAGACCGACCATAATCCACGCGAAGTGGTCGACCTGACGTTCGACGCGTTCGACAAGGGTGGTGCGGGCGCGCTGGCCAGCTGGATGATCCTCAGCGGCAATCACGACGTGCTCGATCCGATCCTCGAGGCGATCCAGAAGCTGGTCGACATGATCGCCAAGGATCATGACCATGAGGGTCTGTCGCTGCAGGAGGAAACGCTCCAGCTGGTGCTGACCGCGATGGGCGACGCCCTGCTCGGCGCGCCGATGGCCAAGGCGCTGGGCCTGCCCCGCGAAACCGCGCGCGATCTGGCGACGAAGGCGATGATGCAGGCGCATCTGCACCCGGAACACAAATGATCCTGCTGGCGGCGCTGGCCTTGGCCCAGACCGCCCCCTGCCCTGTGCCGTCCCATTGGCGGAGGATCAGTGCCACCGAAGCGGTGCAAAGCGGCGCGACACGGGTCGATATCGTTCGCGACGGCGCGCTGTGGAACGGCGCTTGGCTCGGCGAGGCCCGGTTGCGCGATTATTCGCATCGCATGCTGAAGGACTATGCCGATATGCAGCTGGTGCGCGATCACAGCGCGCCGCTGATCGTGCTGAACGTCCGGAACCTCTCCTGCGGCACAGTGCGCCGTTATGCCGATATGATCGACAAGGCAGGCGGCTGCATACCGACATATTGCGCGATCGCGTCGCTTCCCCCCCGGCAGACAAGCCGGCGGCGCTGATCCCGGTTCTATTTCGCAGCCTTTTCGTATAGAGGCCCGCGATGCATTTTCTCGACCAAGCAAAGATCTTCGTCCGTTCGGGCGCGGGCGGCCCCGGCGCCGTCAGCTTCCGGCGTGAAAAGTTCATCGAATATGGCGGCCCCGATGGTGGCAATGGCGGCAAGGGCGGCGACATCGTGTTCGAGGCCGTGCCCGGCCTGAACACGCTGATCGACTTCCGTTACACCCAGCATTTCCGCGCGCCCCGCGGCAAGGGCGGCGCGGGTTCGAACATGACCGGTGCCGGCGGCGACGACCTGGTGATCAAGGTTCCGGTCGGCACGCAGGTGCTGGCCGATGACGAGGACCGTACCCTGCTGGTCGATCTCACCAAGGTCGGTCAGCGCGTGGTATTCCTGCGCGGCGGCGATGGCGGGCGTGGCAATGCCAGCTACAAGACCTCGACCAACCGCACCCCGCGCCAGCACGGCACCGGCTGGCCGAGCGAGGAAACCTATGTCTGGCTGCGGCTGAAGCTGCTGGCCGATGCGGGCCTTGTCGGCCTGCCCAATGCAGGCAAATCGACCTTCATCAACGCGGTGACCAATGCCCAGGCAAAGGTCGGCGCCTATGCCTTCACCACCCTGCGGCCCCAACTCGGCGTGGTACGGCACAAGATGCGCGAATTCGTGATCGCCGATATTCCCGGCCTGATCGCAGGCGCGGCGGAAGGCGCGGGCGTGGGCGACCGCTTCCTCGGCCATATCGAGCGGTGCCGCGTGCTGCTCCATCTGGTCGACGCGAACGACCGCGACGTGGCCGAGAGCTACAACATCGTCCGCGACGAGCTGGAAGCCTATGGCGCCGGCCTGACCGACAAGAAGGTGATCATCGCGCTCAACAAGATCGACACGCTCGACGACGAGCTGATCGCGGCGCTGTCGGCCGAGCTGGAAGAAGCCAGCGGCGCGGAAGTGATCCCGCTCTCGGGCGCGGCCGGCACCGGCGTGGACTGGGTGCTCGACAAGCTGCTCGAAGCGATTGGTCCCGGCGACAGCACGATCGAGGTGCCGGAGGGCGATTCGGGCGAAGTTACGATCGAGTGGTCGCCGATCTGAAGCATTTCGCGGTCAGCTTGGGCCTCCACCCGATGATTCGACAGGAGGATGCGTGAGTCTTGGCAGTCTGTTTCGCCGTTGGTTCGGCGGGAAACCCGCCCCGTCCCCTGCCCCCGTCCCGGCGACGCCTTCCGCTGCGGACGAATCCTTCGATGCACGGCTACGCTTCTGGGAAGCCATCGGAACGGTCGAGTCCGATGTCATCAGCCATCTGATCAGCCCGGGCCTGATGGGTGGCCCCGCCTGGCCGACCACGCGGCAGGCCTATCGCGTGATCCGCCGCGCGAACGGCGCCACGATCCTCGCCACCGATGGTCTGTCCGATCCGTTCGACGATGGCGCCGATGGCAATGGCTATGGCATGGAAGTCTTCATCGAATGCGCCGACCTTCCGCCCGAGCTGGCCGGAACGCCCGGCGATGTGACGCCGCTTCAGAAAAGCTGGATGTTCGCCCTGCTCAGCCATGTCGCCGGGATCGTCGCCAGCAATGGCGGGATCGTGCCGCTGCTCGATCGCTATGGCGGCCTGTTGTCGATGGAGCTTCCGGGTGTCTCGGAGTCCGGCACGATCCAGTCGCAGATTCCCGAGCATTATGTCACCGCGGACGATGTGTTGGGCGTGCTGATCGGGGGACCCGCGCCGGATTTCTCGAACGTGATCCCCGGCATGCCGCTTTCGCCGGTCCGCGCGGTGCCGATCGTGCTGCTGACCGCGGGCGAGCTGGCCGAGGTCCGGGCGGGCGACGAGACCACGCGACTGGCCGTCGCCGACGCGTTGGCAAAGCAGCCCTATACCCATGTCAACAGGGACTCGCTCGTCTAGGGCTTGGGTGTCGCCCCGCGCACGGCTAAGAGCCGCTCCATGACCGCGCGCGCCAACCCCAAGGACATGACCCTGTTCGCGCCCGCCGCGTGCCCGCGGCTGATCGTGAAGGTCGGCTCGGCGCTACTGGTCGATCGCGAGGGACAGGTGCGCCGCGACTGGCTCGCCGGGCTGGTCGCGGACCTGACCGAACGGGTGCAGGCGGGACAGCAGATCGCGATCGTCTCGTCGGGTGCGATCGCGCTGGGCGCGCGGCGACTAAAGCTGCCCAAGGGCGGCCGCGCCAGCCTTGAGGACGCGCAGGCCGCGGCGGCCACCGGCCAGATCGCGCTTTCCGGCGTCTGGGCCGAACTGCTCCACGCACAGGGACTGACCGCGGCGCAGATCCTCGTCACGCTCGACGATCTCGAGGATCGCCGCCGCTACCTCAACGTCTCGGCCACGCTCGACCGTCTGCTGAAGCTCGGCGTGGTACCGGTGATCAACGAGAATGACTCGGTCGCGACCGAGGAGATCCGCTTCGGCGACAATGACCGCCTCGCCGCTCGCGTGGCCAGCGCGGCGGGCGCGGATGGCGTGATCCTGCTCTCCGATGTCGACGGACTGTACGACAGCAACCCGACCACCAACCCGGGCGCAACGCTGATCCCGCTGGTCGAGAAGCTCGACGCGCGGATCGAGGCGATGGCCGATAGCGGCTCGGCATCGGGCATGGGATCGGGCGGGATGGTCTCGAAGATCGAAGCCGCGCGGATCGCGATCAGCGCCGGTGCACACCTCGCCATCGCCACCGGAAAGGTGGATCATCCGCTGGCGCGGCTGGCCGAGGGCGGGACGATCTTCCTCGCGAAACAGAACGCGCGCGCGCGCAAGGCCTGGCTGCGCGGCGGGCTGACCGCCAAGGGCATGATCCATATCGATGCCGGCGCGGTGAATGCGCTGAAGCAGGGCCGCAGCCTGCTCTCGGCTGGCGCAACCCGGGTGGAAGGCCGCTTCGCGCGCGGCGACCTGATCGTGGTGGTCGGCCCTGACGGCACACAGCTCGCGCGCGGTCTGGCCGAATACGACCATAGCGACGCCCATCGCATCACCGGCAAACGCAGCGAGGAACTGGCCGACATCCTCGGCTATGCCCCGCGCGCGGCACTGGTGCATCGCAGCCATATGGCGCTGCTGTGAGCGTCCTCGCCATCACCGGCGGCACCGGCTTTGTCGGTGGTCGCCTGATCGCGGAGGCGCTGGCGGGCGGCCACGCGATCCGCGCGCTCACCCGGCGTGAACAGGCCGCGCGCGAGGGGATCGAATGGATCCCCGGCGACCTGAACGACAAGCCTGCCCTCGCCCGGCTGTGCGAAGGCGCGGATGCGGTCATCCATGTCGCGGGCGTGGTCAACGCGCCCGACCGCGCAGGCTTCGCCAAGGGCAATATCGAAGGCACGGCGAACATGATCGCGGCAGCCGAAGGTGCCGGCGCCAAACGCTTCGTCCATGTCTCGTCGCTGGCGGCCCGCGAGCCGCAAATGTCGGACTATGGCTGGTCCAAGGCCGAAGGCGACAAGCTGGTGCAGGCCTCGTCGCTCGACTGGTCGATCGTCTGCCCGCCCGCCATTTACGGCCCCGGCGATATGGAGATGCTCGAGCTGTTCCGGCTGGCGAAGCGCGGCCTTGCACTGACCCCGCCCGCCGGACGCATGTCGGTGATCGAAGTTGGCGATCTCGCGCGGCTGCTGCTGGCGCTCGCCCTCACCGACGCACCTGGCCTGAGCCTCGACGCCGATGACGGCACCGAGGGCGGCTGGAGCCACAAGGATTTCGGCCGCGCGATCGGCACGGCGCTGGGCAAGCGCGTCGCCGCGATCGCCCTGCCCCGCATGATCCTGATGGCCGGCGCGCATCTCGACCGGCTGGTCCGCGGCAAGGGCGCGAAGCTGACGCCCGACCGGGTTGCCTATTTCTGCCACGAGGACTGGGTGATCGATCCCGCACGCCGCCCGCCAGAGAATCTGTGGAAACCGCAGGTGCCGACCGAAGAAGGGCTGGCAGCGACGGCAGCATGGTATCGCTCGCAAGGACTGCTATAGCGCCGTCAACAAGCCGCCGCATTTGCTTGGCAGTGCGGCCCTGCACTCACGAAAACAGGGAAATTCCGTGACCGACCGCGCCGCAATCTTCGAAACCGTCACCGCGCAGATCGAGCCTTTCAACAAAAAGGGCGTCGCGCTGACCGATTCCACCACCTTCGCCGGCGATCTCGAATGGGACAGCCTGACCGTGATGGATTTCGTCGCCGCGATCGAGGACGAGTTCGACATCATCATCACGATGAACATGCAGGCCGAGATCGAGAATATCGGTCAGCTGGTCGATGCCGTGGCCAAGCTGAAGGGCTGAGCGGCGCCATGACCGACAGCATCCAGACGCCGGACGCACCTGCCCCCGCCGAGGCGCATGACCGCGATCTGATGAGCAAGTTCGACGGCCTGATCGCCGAGCGGCAGATGCTGCTCGACAGCGGGGTCACCGATCCCTTCGCCATCGTGATGGAGAAGGTGAAGTCGCCGACCGAGGCTGTCATCAAGGGCAAGGACACGATCCTGCTCGGCACCTATAATTATATGGGCATGACGTTCGATCCGGACGTGATCCAGGCCGGCAAGGATGCGCTCGACCAGTTCGGCAGCGGCACCAATGGCAGCCGCATGCTCAACGGCACGTTCCGCGACCATATGGAAGTCGAGCAGGCGCTGCGCGACTTCTACGGCACCACCGGCGCGATCGTGTTCTCGACCGGATACATGGCCAATCTGGGCATGATCTCCACGCTGGCCGGCAAGGGGGATTACATCATCCTCGACGCCGATAGCCACGCGTCGATCTATGACGGCTGCAAGCAGGGTTATGCGGAAATCGTCCGTTTCCGCCACAACTCGGTCGAGGATCTCGACAAGCGCCTTGGCCGCCTGCCCAAGGAAGCCGGCAAGCTGGTCGTTCTCGAGGGCGTCTATTCGATGCTGGGCGATATCGCCCCGCTCGACCAGATGGTCGCGGTCGCGAAGAAGCACGGCGCGATGGTGCTCTCCGACGAAGCGCATTCGATGGGCTTTTTCGGCCCCAACGGCCGCGGCGTCTATGAAGCGCAGGGTTGCGAAGGCGATGTCGATTTCATCGTCGGCACCTTCTCCAAGTCGGTCGGCACGGTCGGCGGCTTCTGCGTGTCGAACCACCCGAAGTTCGAGGCGATCCGCCTCGCCTGCCGCCCCTATATCTTCACTGCATCGCTGCCCCCATCGGTGGTGGCGACCGCGGCGATGTCGATCCGCAAGCTGATGCATGCGCACAACAAGCGCGCGCATCTGTGGGAAAATGCCCGCACGCTGCATGGCGGGCTGAAGGCGATGGGCTTCGAGCTGGGCACCGAGAATCCCGACAGCGCGATCATCGCGGTGATCCTGAAGGATCAGGAACAGGCAGTGATGATGTGGCAGGCGCTGCTGGATGGCGGCCTGTACGTCAACATGGCCCGCCCGCCCGCGACTCCCGCAGGCACCTTCCTGCTGCGCTGCTCGCTGTGCGCCGAGCATACGAGCGAGCAGATCGAACAGGTGCTGGGCATGTTCAAGGCGGCCGGCCAGGCGACCGGCGTCATCGCCTAGACCCGGACGGGCGCCTGCCCTAGAATTGCTGCATGAGCGAAACCGGCGCATCTGACGAAGCCCCGGTCCGGCAAACGGACTGGCGGATGGTGCTGCTCGGGGTGCTGGCATTGGTCGGCACCGGCGTGCTGGTCGTGCTGCTCAACCTGCAGGCGACCACCGATCGCGAGCGTGACGCTGCGCTGGACCGGCAGGCGCGGACCTATGAGGTCATCATCCGCGCGGGCCAGCTTTCCAGCGCGATGGCCGACGCCGAAGCCTCGCTCGGCCGCTATGTGGTGAGCGGCGATGCGGCGGTGGGGCGGCAATTCGCCGACAAATGGGCGCAGGCGAACGAGCATCTCAACCGGCTGACGATCCAGATCGGCGGCGATCCGGCACAGCAGATCCGCATGGCCAAGCTGCGTGCTGCGTTCGCGACGCGGGGTAAGGAACTGGGCACGACTTCAGGCTACACCGTCCACAAGCGCAACCGCGACGCGCTGGGCAGCTATTACCAGAACAGCGCCACCCTCGCCCGGGCCGAGACCGAACTGGTGCTGCGTGAGATCGTGGACAATGAGCGCGCGCGCCTGCTCGAACGCAAGGGCGACACCGCCAAGCTGGTGGCAAGTTCGCACCTTGCCACCAACGTGCTGGGGCTGTTCGGCCTGCTGGTGGTCGGCGGATCGATCCTGCTCGGCTGGATGACCGTTCAGGCCTCGGCCGGGCGCGCCGAAGCCGATGCCGATGCGGACGCCGAACGGGTCCGCGCCGCAGAACTGCAGCAGGCCGTGGACGCCGCAACCGGGCAGTTGCGCGAAGAAATGCGCGAGCGCGAACAGGCCGAGGCACAGCTTCGCCAGGTACAGAAGATGGAAGCCGTCGGCCAGCTCACCGGCGGCATCGCCCATGATTTCAACAACATGCTGGCGGTCACGCTCGGCGGGCTGGAACTCGCCAAGCGGCACCTGACGACCGGCGGTCCCGACGCACAGAAGCATATCGAGAATGCCATGGAAGGCGCCAACCGCGCCGCGGCGCTCACCCGCCGCCTGCTGGTCTTCTCGCGCGAGGAAGCCCTGCTGCCCAGCGCGATCGAGGCGGGGCCGGTAATCCAGGGCATGTCGGACCTGTTCGACCGGACGCTGGGCGGCGCGATCGAAGTCGAGACGAAGGATTCCGGGCTTGGCTGGACGGTGTTCGCCGACAAGCATCAGCTCGAAAATGCGCTGCTGAACCTTGCGGTGAACGCGCGCGATGCGATGAACGGTCGCGGTACCCTCAGCTTCGCTACGGGCGGACGGACGCTGAAGCGCAAGGAAGTCGGCGAAGCGGCGGCGGGCGAATATGTGACCATCGCCGTCTCAGACACCGGCAGCGGCATGACGCCCGAGGTGCTGGAGCGTGTGTTCGAACCCTTTTTCACCACCAAGCCCGTCGGCAAGGGAACCGGCCTGGGCCTCAGCCAGATCTTCGGTTTCGTGCGCCAGTCGGGCGGCGAGATCGGCATCGATACGGTGCTGGGCGAAGGCACCACCGTGACGCTCTATCTGCCGCGTCATCAGGGCGAGGCCGATGCGCCGGTCGCCAGCGAAGCCGCACTCGACCCCGATGCCCCGACACAGGCGCTGGATATCCTGGTGGTGGAGGATGATCCGCGAGTCCTCTCCGCAACGATGAGCGCGCTGACCGAACTCGGGCACCGGCCGCTGGCGTGCGACGATCCGATGCATGCCGAAACCTGTCTCGACCGGATGGACTCGGTCGACCTGATCCTGACCGACGTGCTGATGCCCGGCCGCACCGGCCCCGAAATGATCGCGGCACTGGGCGAGCGGATCGCGGGAATCCCGGTACTCTACGTCACCGGCTATGCCGGCGAAGCGGATGCCAGCGCGTTCGGCGGGCACATGGTGCTGCGCAAGCCCTTCACAATGTCCGCACTGGCGAAGGCGGTGGAAGGTTCAACTCGCGGCTGATCCGCCAATGAATATCGGGCGACTTGCAGCCCTTGCGCGGCAGCCCCACCGTCTTGCCGTCCGAGGCGCGGGTGACCTGCACCTCGCGCATCTTCCACGGCCAGATCTCGACCAGATCGCCGTTCGCCATCTCGTAATAGAGGACCATGATGCCGGAGCCGTGCGTATAGTCGGGCAATCCCCACAGCTGGTGGGCGGTACCCATCATCGCGAAGCACAGGTCGAGTTGCTCGATATAGCGTGTCCTGGCGCGGGGATTGTCGTGGAACAGCGTCTCGCTGGTGCCATCGGGACGGTATCGCTTCGCCGTGACCAGCCGGTGCGGCGCCTCGGGGTTGAACAACAGGTGTAGTTCACCGCCGCCGCGGGTCGGGTACAGGCGCCAGTTCCAGTCGCGGAACGACGTATCGCCCCAGCGCGCCACTGCCTGATCGCGCGTCAGGTCCGCATTCAATATCAGGCCGTCCATCGCGATCCGCGAAATCCGCGCCGGCCAGTCTTCCGGTTTGAGACTGGTCTGCGCCGCGACGGGCATCGCGAAACAGAGCGCGAGCCCCAGCGTCATCAGCGTGCGGATCGGCATCGGATCGCGTCTCCCCTCACCAACAGCCTAACGCCGATTGCATTCGGCGCAACTTTGCTGCTGACGCCCCGCGGAACCACCGGTATAGCCATTGCGCTTACTCCTTCGCGGTGCCAACGCCGCGGAACCCAACGACAAAAAGGCCCACGCCAGAGCGCATGAATTCGATCGATCGCTATATGGCGCGGCTGATCGCGGTGCCGCTCATTTCTACGCTGGTCATCTCGGCGATGCTGCTGGTCCTCGACCGCATGCTGCGCCTGTTCGACTTCGTGGCGACCGAGGGCGGGCCGGTGAGCGTCGTGTGGCGCATGCTCGCCAATCTGCTGCCCGAATATCTGGGTCTCGGCATACCGATCGGCCTGATGCTCGGCATCCTGCTGGCATTCCGCAGGCTGGCCACTTCGTCCGAGCTGGACGTGCTGCGCGCGGTGGGGATGAGCTATGGCCGGTTGCTGCGCGTGCCCTTCATGTTCGCCTTCGCGCTTGCCGCGCTGAACCTGGCGATCGTCGGCTTCATCCAGCCCAAGGCGCGCTACAATTACGAGCAGCTCCGCTTCGAACTGCGCACCGGGGCGCTGGGCGCGTCGATCAAGGTCGGTGAGTTCACCAGCTTCGGCAGCCGCATGACCCTGAGGATCGAGGACAGCAAGGACAGCGGCCGCGCGCTTTCCGGCATCTTCGTCCACTTCAAAAGCCCCAAGGGCTGGTACACGATCACTGCGGAGCGTGGCACCTTTCTACGCACCGACAATCCCGACGAGATCGTGTTCCAGCTGACCAACGGCAAGCTGATCCAGAAGAGCGAGGATTCACCGGTCCCGCGCGTGTTGAGCTTCAACGTCCACAATCAGCCGATCGCGCTGCCCAAATACGAGAATTTCCGCGTCCGCGGCGCAGGCAATCTCGAACGGACCCTGCCGGAGTTGGCGAAGATCGGCAGCAATCCGAAGGAAGAAACGGTGAAACGCGAGACGAGCCGCGCTGCCTTCCACTTCCGCGTCGCCGAAGTCGCGTCGATGTTCCTGCTGCCGTTCCTCGCGGTCGCGCTGGGCGTGCCGCCGAAGCGATCGACATCCGCGCTGGGCGTGTTCCTGTCGATCATCATGATCGTGACCTATCACAAGATAAACGAGTATGGGCAGGCGATCGGCAGCCTTGGGCGGATCGATCCGATCATCGCCTTGTGGGTGCCCTTCGCGCTGTTCGCGGCGCTGACCTTCTGGATGTATTACCAGATCGCGCACGTCCCCGGCGGCCAGCCGATCGGCGCGCTGGAGAAGGCGTTCGAGAAGGCGTTGAAGGCGATCACCAGCCGCCTGCCCGGCCGGCGGCGGAAGAATGAGGCGACGGCATGAACTTCGCCAATTTCTTCCCGTCGCGGACAATCTCGCTCTACATGGCGAAGATGTTCGTCATCCGCACCTTCGCCATTCTTGGGGCGCTGGTGCTGATCCTTCAGGCGCTCGACCTGCTGAGCGAATCCGGCAAGATCCTTGCGGTGGCGGGCAATGGCGACACCGAGGTGTGGCGCTATATCGGCATGCGTACGCCGCAGATCATCGAGACGTTCCTGCCCTTCTCGGTCCTGCTCGGCACGATCCTGACCCTGTCGCAGCTCAACCAGAACAGCGAAGTGATCGCGATGAAGGCCGGCGGGCTTTCTGCGCATCAGGTGCTGGCGCCGCTGATGGTGGCGGGACTGGTGGTCGCAGCGATCTCGTTCACCTTCAACGAGCGCGTGGTCGCGCGGGCCACCGCGACGCTGACCCAGTGGAAGAAGGTCGACTACGGCCCCCTGCCCATCGATCGTGGCGACCGCACCAATGTGTGGGTCCGCGATGGCGATCATCTGATCGAAGTGGAATCGATCAAGGGCCGCGGCGATGCGGCGCAGCTGACCGGCATCACCGTCAACGAACGCAAGAACCAGAGCCTCGTCTCGATCATCACCGGCAGCACCGGGCGGCGCGACGGCAATGGCTGGCGGATCGAGAATGCGCAGCGTTTCGACGTGGCCAGCGGCAATTTGACCAAGCTTGGATCGGTCGTCGTGGCCAATGGCGTGCGACCCGATCAGTTCACCCTGTCGACCGTGGATGCCGACGGGCTGTCCTTCACCGCGCTGGCCGAGGCGATCGACGATTTGAAGCTGGCCGGGCGGCCGACACAGGCGCTCGAAGGATCGCTGTGGCACAAATTCTCCGGCCCGCTCTCGGCGGTGCTGATGCCGCTGCTGGGTGCAGTCGCGGCGTTCGGCCTCGCGCGTTCGGGCAAGCTGTTCGTGCGCGCGGTGATCGGAATGGCGCTCGGCTTCCTCTATTTCGTCGCCGACAATTTCGCGATCGCGATGGGCAATCTTGGCGCCTATCCGCCGATCATCGCCGCATGGGGCCCATTCTGGCTGTTCCTGGCGATCGGCGAAGCGGTGCTGCTGCGGACCGAGGAATAGTCAGTCCGCGGGCCTTGCCGATGGCAAGTGACGCGCCATTCGCGCCTCGAGCAGATCGATCAGTTCCGGGTCCATGAATTCATAGTCGTCGGGAATATCCAGACAGACGATATGCTTGCCGTGCAGGTGCCGCCCGAAGCGCTTCTGCAACTTGTTGCGGTGCGTACGCTCCATCACGACGATGATGTCCGCCCAAGCAAGCTCCTCTGGCGTGACCGGATTCTCGGCATCGTGATTGGTGCCGGCGGATGACACCTCGATATCGGTCCGCGACGCGAAAACCTGTTCGGCCGTAGGGCTGCGCAGCTTGTTCTGGCTGCAGATGAACAGGAATCGCTTCAGCGGCGATCGATCATCGTGCTGCGGGCGATCTTGCCGACCAGCCCGGGGAGGCCCGGATAGCTCGCCTTGTGGTAGGGCGAACCGGTTTCCAGCGACGCAGACAGGCGGCGATGCGCCGCACCCAGATTGTGATAAGGCACGCTGGGCAGCAGATGGTGCAGCGCGTGGTAACGCAGGCCGACCGGCGCCCACAGCATCGGGAGCAGCGCGGGCGGCGGCACGTTGACGCTGTCGAGATACTGGGCGGTGACCGTCATCGCCTCCCCCTCATTCTCCCAAAGATGCGCGACCAGCGTGCGGATCTGGTTGATCACTGTCGTAACCGAGACGATGGCGAGGAAGATCAGAAACGCCTTCACCGGGATGATACCGGTGACGAGCAGCGCGATCAGCGCAATCGCCCAGATGCTCGCACCCGCCTCCATCGCCAGCCATTCGGCGCGGAAGCGGCCTTCCGGCATGCGGCGGCGATAGGATGGGTTGATGACCAGTCCCGAATAACGCTCGACGACATGCTTGCGCAGCGCCGGGATCACCAGCGACAGCGGCGAGAGGATCGCATAGCGGATCAGCAGCCCGATCGGCGCCAGCACCGCGACGAGCACGAACATCGGCAGCGTCCAAGGCTTCATCAGCGCGAGCGGCAGATATTCGGGATCCTCCACCGTGCCATATTTGGTGCGGGCGTGATGGTGGACGTGCACATCCTCATACATGAAGGACGGCACCATCAGCGGGATGCCGACCAGCATGTTCCAGCCGACGCGGAAACCCGGCACCGAATGCGGCTTCATGTGCGAAATCTCGTGGATGAAGCTGACCGCACGATACAGCGCGAGCGCCGAGACGAGGCCGGCGATCAGGCCGAGCGCCAGTCCGTTCGCAGTGATCGCGATCGCCAGCGCGCCATAGCCGATCACGACCGACGCGATCAGGTCGCCCCAATAGACGGCGGGGCGATAGGCGGCGAGGTCGCGCGCCATTTCGGCCGCAGCGCGCAGCATCGCCTTGTCGTCGGCAATCCGCGGCGCAACCGCCTTCGCGGGCACCGCTTCGGCCTCACGGCGATCGAGGGCAATCGAACTGTTCATGGTGTGTGCCATTGCTCCGAGATAGTGGCTACATGGTGGCATGAACAGGGTAGCGGCCTTCCGCATTGTTCCGGATCAAAGCGCTTGACACTGCGCGGTCCACGCAGGACTTCCGCGTCATCCATGAAAGGGGTCAGCTCTTGGCCAACGCAGCGCTTTCCATTCGTCCCGTTTCCACCAAGGCCGACACCAAGGCCTTCATCGAAGTCGCCTACCGCATCAATGCGGGCGATCCCAACTGGGTGCCGCCGCTGCGAAGCGAAGTCGCCGCCACGATCAGCCCGGAGAAGAATGGCTGGTTCGCCCATGCCGAGGCGCAGCTGTTCCTGGCCGAGCGCGGCGGGAAGGTCGTTGGCCGGATCTCGGCGCATCTCGATTTCCTCGCGCTGGAAATGGCGCCCGAACAGGGTTTCGGCCCCGGCACCGGCTTTTGGGGCATGTTCGAGGCCGAGGACGAAAACACCGCCAAGGCGCTGGTCAACACCGCCGAACAATGGCTGCGCAACAAGGGGATGACCCGCGCGATCGGCCCGGTGAGCCTTTCGATCTGGGAGGAGCCCGGCCTGCTGGTGAAGGGTCACGATCATCCGCCAACCGTGCTGATGGGCCATCATCTGGCGCATTATCAGGGCTGGATCGAAGCGATGGGCTATACCAAGGCCAAGTCGCTCTACACCTATGAGCTGGACGTCACGAAGAACTTCCCGCCGCTGATCCAGCGCATCGTCGATATGGGCGAGCGCAACCCGAAGATTCGCGTGCGCGAGATCGACAAGGATAATTTCGACAAGGAAGCCAAGATCATCGTCGATATCCTGAACGACGCATGGTCTGACAATTGGGGCTTCGTGCCGCTGACCCAGCGCGAGGTGGACGATGTCGGCACCAAGCTGAAGCCGCTGGTGCGCAAGGAGATGATCCGCGTCGCCGAGCTGGAAGGCGAACCGGTGGCGTTCATGATCGCCCTGCCCGATCTCAACGAGCCGCTGAAGCCGCTCAAGGGATCGCTGTTGCCATTCGGCTGGCTGAAGCTGCTGCTGTGGCTGCGCAAGCCGGTGTCGCGCACCGCGCGCGTGCCGCTGATGGGCGTGGTGAAGCGCCTGCAATCCTCGCGCATGGCGAGCCAGCTGGCCTTCATGATGATCGAATATATCCGCCGGGCATCGGTGGCCAAATATGGCGCGCAACGCGGTGAGGTTGGCTGGATCCTGGAGGACAATCAGGGAATGGTGGCGATCGCCGACGCGATCGAGAGCCATATCAACCGCGAATATATCATCTACCAGAAGCCGCTCTGACACGCGGCGTGTCCGCGCCCGGCCGCCCGTAATACGCTACGGCGGGCGGCCGGGGCGAACGGCCGATCAGTTCGCGCTGCGCGCACCGATCGGATCGAAACCGTCTTCCGAAATCCACTGATCGCGGGTCTTGCACAGGCGGCGCTGCAGGCGGCTGCCGACCTGATCGGTGGTGATGCAGTAG
Source organism: Sphingomonas sp. AOB5 (assembly GCF_029433115.1). Taxonomy (GTDB): domain Bacteria; phylum Pseudomonadota; class Alphaproteobacteria; order Sphingomonadales; family Sphingomonadaceae; genus Sphingomonas. The sequence goes on from NZ_JARNTV010000020.1 coordinate 42,224, forward strand.
CGATTGGACTTCTTGGCGGTCGGCGCGGTGGCCTCGTCCTGCGACGAGCGGACGGGGACCGGATCACGCGAGGCGGCGGTGGCGGGGGCGACCGAACCAAGCACCAGCGCGACAGCTGCAGCGACGGCCGACGAACGACCCATCTGAATCTTGGACATTGCGAATACTCCTCTACTTCCCGAACAAGGCAGGCTTTCCGCCAACCCGAGCAATGCATTGCATGGGCCGTGCCAGAGTCGATAAATGAGGAATTTCAGATATTTAGTTTCGGTAGCACAATAGCACCGGTGCTATAATACAGTAAAACACGCCAACATTTAGTATATAGTGCGATTAGCAATATACTCAGCGAAGGCTAACCCAGGTCGGCGCGTGATCGCTGGCCTTCTCCCGCCCGCGATACTCCTTGTCGACGCCTGCCCCGGTCATCCGGTCGGCTGCCTGCGGGCTGAGCAGCAGGTGATCGATGCGGAAGCCGGCATCGCGCTGCCAGGCGCCGGCCTGATAGTCCCAGAAGGTCCAGATGCCGCCCGACGGGAAGCGCGTACGCAGGCTGTCGGTCCAGCCCTGTGCCAGCAGCGCACGGTACCGATCGCGCGATTCAGGCTGCATCAGTGCGTCTTCGGCCATTGCCCGAACCGAGAAAGTGTCGTCGTCGTTGGGAATGACATTATAGTCGCCCGCCAGCACCACAGGGCGCTCCTCCGCGAGCAGCGCCCGCGCACGATCGGCCAGCCGCTCCATCCATTTAAGCTTATAGTCGAACTTGGGGCCAGGCTGCGGATTGCCGTTGGGCAGATAGATGGAAGCGACGATCAGATCGCCGACTTCGCATTCGATATAGCGGCTATGCTCGTCCTCGGGATCGCCGGCGAGGCCGCGCTGGCGCTCGACGGGTTGCTGCCCGCGGGCGAGGATCGCAACCCCGTTGAAACCCTTCTGCCCGTGATAGACGGCACCATAGCCCGCAGCCTCGATCTCCTTCGTCGGGATCGTGTCGTCGGAGCTTTTCAGTTCCTGCAGGCAGACAATGTCCGGCTTGGCCTCGTTCAGATACTCGACCAGACGCTCGAGACGCGCCTTGATGCCGTTCACATTGTACGTGACGATGCGCGGCAAGGGATCAGACCGCGAAGCTGGAGCCGCAACCGCACCCGGCCGCCGCGTTGGGATTGGTCACCTTGAACGCCGCGCCGCCCAGCGATTCCGCATAGTCGACGCTGGAGCCGCGCACGAGATCGAGGCTGATCGAATCCACCACCAGCTTCACGCCATCGGTCTCGACCTGGACGTCATCGCCCTCGATGCCGTCTGCGAAACCGAACTTGTACTGAAAGCCCGAACAGCCCCCGCCCTCGACCGAGAGGCGCAGGATGGCAGGCTTGCCGGTCTTGGCCGAAATCGCCGCGACACGCGCCGCGGCGGCGGGGGTCAGCGCGATCTCGGGCTGTGTGATCGTGGTCATGGAGTGGAGATAGGCGTGGGAGGGCATGGAGGCAATGTCGCCCTCGCCTTCAGGCCCATAAACGACGGGGGCGGCCTCTATGGACCGCCCCTCGCTCCCTCTCCGAACCGTGAAAAAGCTCAGTTGCCCTTGGCGGGTCCGCCCATGGCGGTGCCGGTCTGGCGATCCTGGATCGCGACCAGATACTCACCGTCCTGCAGGAACGGGATCGGGTTGACCGCCTTACCGTCGACGCGGACTTCATAGTGAAGGTGGCTGCCGGTCGAACGGCCGGTCGAGCCCATCAGGCCGATCAGCTGGCCGCGCTTCACGCGGGTGTTCGCCGGAACGATGATCTTCGAAAGATGGCCATAGCGGGTCTGGATGCCGCGGCCGTGATTGATCTCGACCAGATTGCCGTAGCCGCCATAGCGGCCCGAGCGGCCGACGACGCCATCGGCGGTCGCATAGATCGGGGTGCCGATCGCGCCGGGGATATCCACGCCGGCATGCATCGCGGCGGTGCCGCGGAACGGATCGGAACGCACGCCAAAGCTGCTGGTGAACTGGATATTGTCGACCGGCTGCATCGAAGGGATCGAAATCACGGTCTGCTCGAGCGTATCGAGACGGCGCCAGGTGACGAAGAGCGAGCGGAACTGCGCATCGGCTTCGGCGGTCGCAGCGCCCTCGTCGTTATCGACTTCCTCGAACGGGCCGCCCATGCCGCCCTGCACGATGGCCGGAACGTAGCGATTGGGGTCGAGGCCGAGGCGGCGGATCTGCGCCGCGGTCTGTTCGAACCGGGCTTCGCCGGTGGCGCGGGCCTGAGCTGCGAGAACGACCTGACGGGCTTCGAGCTTGCGCAGCGGCTCGAGCACTTCCTCGGTCAGCGCGCTGGTCTTGAGATGGGTGTCGGAGGGGATTTCACGGGTGACCTTGGAACGGTCGCCCTCGCCGGTGGCGGTCAGCTTGATCAGTTCCTGGCGGGCTTCGACGCGATCGGCGTGGATCTTGGCGGCCTGCTTGGCGGCTTCGACGTCCGCCTGCATCTGATCGACCTGGGCGCGCATCTTTTCCATCTGCGCTTCGGGGGTCGATGCCTCGCCGGTAATGCCGCTCAGCGAGACGACGCCGACCATCGCCTGAGCGACGCCATAGCTGGAGAAGACGATCGCGATGCCGGCGACGCCAGCCAGCACAGCCTGGGTACGGCCGGCGATGCTGAAGCGGCGCAGATCGCGGCCGTCATGGAAAATGAAATCGCGCGTCGTGAAGAATTCGCGGAACCGGGCGCCGAGAGACGCGTTCTTGTTGTTCGAAGCGTTAGCCATGTTTCCCCGGCAACCCCAAAACAGCAAACGCGCCAGTTAGCGACCCGGCGTTTGCCCTAAATCTCGAATGTCTCGACTGCAGCCCCTCCGCGCCGTGACCGCGATTGTGTGACTGATTCAATCATCTGTCGGCAAGAGGCTGGTAGTATTTGCGGGTCAGACCGGCTGACTCGCGCGCCGAGTCGTTGAACGGAGCCTTAATCAAACCCCTGTAATAGCGCGTTACTAGGTGTTGCCACGTAGCCTCCGGCTCCAGCTTTTCCGCACTGCACACCGATTCGAACCAGCGTGTTCCGGCACGGACATGATGGACTTCATCGTCCAGAATCCGCGTCAATATGCGCGCTGTCGTGGAATCGCCGACCGCCGAAAAGCGTTCGATCGTGGCCGGCGTGACATCGAGTCCCCTGGCTTCCAGCACCATCGGCACCACCGCGATCCGGCCGAGTACGTCGTTCGCAGTTGCAGCAGCGGCGTCCCACAGCCCGTCATGCGCGGGAAGCGCACCATAATGGCTGCCGAGCGCGACGAGTCGCCGTTCCAGCAGCGCGAAATGGATCGCCTCCTGCGCGCCGACCCGCATCCAGTCATCGGCAAAGGCGCGCGGGAACGCTTCGCCGAACCGCCCGGCCATGTCGAAAGCCAGGTCGATCGCGGCAAATTCGATATGGGCGAGCGCGTGGATCAGCGCGATGCGGCCATGCTCAGAACCCTTGCCGCGCTTCGGCATGCGATTGGGTGGCAGCAGTTCGGGGCGATCCGGACGTGCGGGCCGATCCGGCATCGCGACGTCGAAGCGATGATCGAGCCGCCCGAGCCGCCAATCCAGCGCAGCCGCACGCGCCGCCTTCACCTTGGCACGCGGCTCCGCGGTCGTGAGGACGGTGCGGCAGGCCTGGGCAAGACTGGTCATGATCGTACGGCCTGCGCCCGCGAATTGCGGGTCAGCGAGTGAGTTCGCGAACCGATTCCAGCACTTCGATGGCGTGTCCGGGCACCTTCACCCGGCGCCACGAGCGGAACAGCTTGCCTTCGGAATCGAACAGGAAGGTCGAGCGATCGATGCCCATATATTTCTTGCCGTAGAGCTGTTTCTCGACCCACACGCCGAACGCCTGCATCGCGCTGTCGTCGGTGTCGGTCGCCAGCGGCACGGTCAGATCGTATTTCGAGATGAATTTCTGGTGCTTGATCGCATTGTCCTTCGACACGCCCAGGACCGACGCGCCCAGCGCCTCGAACTCGGGCATCAGCGCCGAGAAATCCTGTGCTTCACGGGTGCAGCCCGAGGTGTCGTCCTTGGGATAGAAATAGAGGATGAACGGGTGGCCGACATGGTCGCGCAGCGCGATGTTGCCGCCGCCGGTGCTTGCCAGCTCGATCGCCGGGATCTTGTCACCTTCCTCGATTGCCATCTGCGTCTTCCTCAACTCCGGGCGCGGATCGCGGCCCAGCATGCGCGCACCTCCTGCCGGACCCGGTCCAGCTCCGCAACCACCTCGTCCCAAGTCTCGACGCCGACAGCGCGCGCGACCAGCGGGCGGGTGGCCGGCGAAGGCGGCTGGCTGTCGGGCGCGACGAGGCGTAACGTGACCAGCAGGCGCGTGAGGAAATCATGCGCGCCGAGCATGCCGGGTGCGAGATGCCCTTCCCTAACCAGTGCATCGATCGCATCGGGCAAATAGGAAGCGAAGGCGGTGCGGTGCTTGAGCTGGAGCGTATGGACCGCGAACTCCAGATCGACGAGCCCGCCGTCGAGCAGCTTGGCGTCGAGCGGCCCCTTCGCCGGTTTATGGGTCGCCATCTCCTCCCGCATCTTGCCCGCTTCCGCGATGACGTCGCGGTCCGGGCGCTTGCCGCCCAGCACCTCGGCGATCACCGCGGCAACCTGAGTACGCGCTTCAGGCGAACCGAACACCGGCCGGGCACGGGTCAGCGCCATATGCTCCCAGGTCCAGGCATCTTCCTCCTGATAGCGGCGGAAGCCGTCGAGCGAGACCGACAGCGGCCCTTGCGCGCCAGAGGGACGCAGGCGGGTATCGACTTCGTAGAGCGGGCCGGACGCAGTCGGCACCGACAACGCGCCGGTGATCCGCTGGCTGAGCCGATTGTAATAGGTGACCGCGCCGAGCGGCTTCGCGCCGTCGCTCTCGGCCATGTGATCGCCGGTGAACAGGAAGATCAGGTCGAGGTCAGAGGCGTGGGTCAGCGCCTGACCACCCAGCCTGCCGAGCGCCAGGATCACCAGCTCGCTGCCGGGGACGCGGCCATGCGCGATCTCGAACTCGTCGATCGTGGCCCGCGCCAGCGTCTCGATCGCGGCTTCGGCAACACGGGCATAGCCTGCGGACACGGTGAGCGGATCGCTGGCGCCCGCGACCACCTGAGTGCCCAGTGCGAACCGTTTCTCGTTCACCAGCCGGCGGACATGATCGAGCTGCCACTGATAGTCCCCGCCCCGCTCGCGCCGGCGCATCTCGGCAACGAGATCGGCAACGCTTGCGACCGGCTTGAGCGCACTCGCGTCGATCAATCCATCGAGCAGTTCGGCGCGCCGGCCCAGCGCATCGGCCAGCGTCGGCGCGTGGCACAGGATGGCGCTCATCAGACGGGCCAGCGCGGGCTGGGCCTCGAGCAGGCGGAAGAAGTTGATCGCGCTGGGCAGCTTCGCCAGCATCGCGTCGAACCGGGCGATGGCATGCGCCGGATCGGGCGCCTCTCCCATCGCCTGGATCAGTCCGGGCAGCACCGATTCGAGCGCCTCGCGTGCCGTGGAAGTGCGCAGCGCGGGGTAGCCGCCGCCGCGCCACGTCTCGATCAGGCGCAGCGCATTGGCGGGGTCCGGGAAGCCCGCCTCCGCCAGCCGTTGTTGCAGCGTATCCGTATCGCCCGAAAGCCGCTCCGATCCGTCTCCGGCGAGATCGTCATAGACCCGGCCCACGCGATCGACATGCGGGCGGAGCGAGGCGATCAGCGCGTCGGTATCGCACCCGTCCAGCGCCGCGACATTGGCCAGCGCGGCGGGATCGGCCGGCAAGCTGTGGGTCTGGCGATCGTCGACCATCTGCAAGCGATGCTCGACGGTGCGGAAGCGTTCATAGGCGGCGATCAGCGCCGACGCATTCTCGGGATCGATCCACCCCGCCCCGGCCAGCGCCGCCAGCGCGTCGCGGGTCGCGGGCGCCCTCAGCGCGGGATCGCGACCGCCATGGATGAGCTGGTGGATCTGCGCATAGAATTCGACTTCGCGGATACCGCCGCGGCCGCGCTTCAGGTCGTAACCCGGGCCGAACGCCTGCCCCTGCGCATGGTGATCGCGGATGCGGCGGCTGATGTCGTGGATCTCGCCGATCGCCCCGAAATCGAGCGCGCGGCGCCACACGAACGGACGGATCGCTTCGAGGAAATAGGCCCCCAGCCCCGCATCGCCGCCGCACGCGCGGGACCGGATGAAGGCGGCACGCTCCCATGGCAGCGCCTGGGACTCGTAGTAGGAGATCGCCGCCTCGACCGGCAGCACGATCGGAGTGACCTCGGGCGAAGGCCGGAGGCGCAGGTCGACGCGCAGCACATAGCCGTCCGCATCGCGTGCCTGAAGCAGTTCGACCATGCGGCGGCCGATGCGGACCGCGGCTTCGCCCGACTCTTCGCGCGGTTTGAGCGGCAAGGTCTCGGGATCGAAGATCAGGATCGGATCGATGTCCGACGAATAGTTCAGCTCGCGGCTGCCCAGCTTGCCGAGGCCGATCGCGGCGAAGCCCACAGGCTCGGCGTCAGGCGTGCGCTCAAGGATCGCGGCGCGGATCGCGCGGTCGACCGCGGAGTCTGCGAAGTCGCTCAGCAGGTTCGTGACGCGGGTCAGGCCGTAGCGGCCGGACAGATCGCCGATGGCCACCAGCAGCGCCAGCCGGCGGCGTTCCAAGCGCAAACGCCGGGCCGCCGGCAGATCGCCCTCGACCCGCGCCGCGGCGGCCGGATCGTCCAGCGCGGCCTCGAGTCCTTCGACAAGCGCCGGTTCGCGATCGAGCAGGTTGGTCAAAAATGGCGAATGGCTGCGAATTCGCGCAATTATGTCACACAGCGGAATAAGTTCTGATGTTTCCATTCTAATCAGCGCTCTTTGGCGGGAATTTGCTCTGCATCAAGAAACAAATCGGAAACTCGACCGTTTTACCTGCATGAAACGCCCTGCATCTTCTCCTGATGAAGCGCCCGGTTACCGGGTGCAAGCACCGCGACAGGGCGATGCCATCGGGCTGGCGCTGCGCGATGCCTATGAGCAGGATCTGGGCCTCCCCGAAGACATGGCCGCGATGCTCCGGCGACTGAACGGCGCCACCACCCGTCAGTACGGCTAAGACCAGCTTCCCAACGACAGATACGAAAACGCCGCCATTCCCGAAGGAACAGCGGCGCTTCTTTTTGGGTCCTGCGGATCAGCGTTCGCGGCTGAGATCGTCGACTTCGCCCATGATCGTGTCGAGCGCGCTCTTGCCGCCAGGATTGGCCGGGTGCGACTGGCGCGAGGGAAGCTGGCCCTCGCTCAGCAACTGCTCGAGCGCGACGCGACCGCGTGCCACGCGGCTCTTGATCGTGCCGACGGCAACGCCGCAAATCTCGGCTGCTTCCTCATAGGCAAAGCCGCCTGCGCCGACCAGGATCAGCGCCTCGCGCTGCGGCTGGGGCAGATGGAGCAACGCGCGTTGCATGTCGGTCAGCTCGATATGCCGGTCCTGGCTGGCGGGCGCCGCAAGGATGCGGTCCGCGACCAGATCGTCCCACTCGCCCTTGAAGCGCGCGCGGCGCATTTGGCTGAGATAGAGATTGCGCAGGATGATGAAGGTCCAGGCCCGCATGTTGGTGCCGGCCTGGAACCGCTTGCGCGCGGCCCATGCCTTCAGCAGCGTTTCCTGCACCAGATCGTCGGCGGTATCGCGATTTCCCGACAGCGAGCGGCCAAAGGCGCGCAGATGCGGGATGACGATCGCAAGCTGTTGCTTGAATTCGGGATCGGAAAGCGAGACGTGCTCCACCGGAGCCTCGTCGTGCGATCCTTCCTCAGCTGAATCATCCGTATGTTCGGATTCAGTCATTAGACCCCGTTCATTGATACGCGCCGCAAAGCGGCTGTGATTGGAGATAGGGCGCGCGACAGCGCTTGCCAATTGCATCGATCAACCTCCGCCGGGCTAGGCGTAGAGGATGATGGCAAAGGCGATAATGACGAGGACCAGCCCGAAACCCAGCACGTAGCGCGTCACATGGGGTGTCGCGCCCGCGCGGGCATCTTCGGTGTCCAGGTGAATGGGTTCGTTGTTCTCAGCCATACCCCATCAACCCACGAAAACCGTTTTGGGTCCGTATCATATGGAACCCGAGACGATTTTTCGTGGGCTGGATGCGGTCAGCCGTTGGCGGGAACCGTTGCCTGATCGAAGAACAGCGCCTGCGCGATGGTGGTCTTCACCGTCTCGCGCTGGAAGGGCTTGGTGATCAGGAAGGTGGGTTCCGGACGCTCGCCGGTGAGCAGGCGTTCGGGGAAGGCGGTGATGAAGATCACCGGCACGCTGAACTCGGCGAGGATGTCCTTCACCGCGTCGATGCCCGAGCTGTCATCGGCCAGCTGGATATCGGCGAGCACCAGGCCCGGCCGCTCTTCCATCGCCAGCGCGACCGCTTCGTCACGGGTAACGGCGACACCGGTCACTTCATGGCCCATGTCGCGAACGATGGTTTCCAGATCCATCGCGATCAGCGGCTCGTCCTCGATCACCAGCACGCGCGTGCGCGTCTGCGATTCGATTTCGGAGATGGCGTCGGCGACCAGACCCGAGACGTCGTTAGAATCCTTGCCGATCAGATAGCCGGTATCCTCGATGCTGAAGCCTTCCATCGCGGTGAGCAGCAGCGCCTGACGCGACAGCGGCGCGAGACGGGCGAGACGCTTGCGCGCGATCGCTTCCGGCTCGCTCGGCTGATCCTCGCCCGAATCGCTCTCTTCGAGATGGGTGGTCTGCCAGATCGCCTGGAAGGTACGATACAGACCCAGCCGCGGTTCGATGTCGCGCGGAAATTCTTCCGGTGCTGCCACGATCGCCTCGAGCGAGGCGCGGACATAGCGGTCGCCCTCACCCTGGCTTCCGGTAAGCGCGCGCGCGTAGCGGCGAAGGAACGGCAGGTGCGGTGCGAGTTGCTGACCAAGCGACATAAGCGATTGTTTCTCCCTCGGAACGTTCCGGCTTGTCGCGCCGGCGAACCGTCTTTGCAAATGTTTCGTGCGGACCGAAGGATACCCCCCGCGGTTTTCGCATCGCATGTGGAACAAACGACGCGCTCTTTGGTTTCATCGCATAAGCCGCTTCGTGTGGCTTTCGCACCGCCGGGCACTTGCGTCCGGCGGCGTTAATTATATTTTCCGGTCGCGCTTGCGGCCGGGGATGGTCGACAATAGTCCGGGGGAATGGTGCGTTCCGCAAATGATCCGATGAAGAAAACGCCATCAAACAAGGGCGGAGGCGGAAGCGATCGCACCGGTAAAGCGGTGGGAGACGCCTTGCGCGAAGCCTATGACGAGGCAATCGGCGAGGCGATTCCGGCAGAAATGCTCGATCTGCTGAAGAAGCTCGACTAGCCCTTCATAATGGAAAAGCTGGATCTTCCGCCGCTAGGCCAAGGGCCGGCGGCGGCGTTTGCGCGCATGCCGACGGGCGCGAAGGTATTCCTGATTCTGGTGGGCGCCCTGCTCCCGCTCGCGCTGATCGCGCTGTTCACCACGCTCCAGACCACCCGCAGCGCTGACGAGGAAGCGCGCGCGCGGCTGAATGCCGTGGTCAAGGAAAGCTCCGGCGTGCTGGCCAATGTGCTGGCCAATCATGTCGGCGAGTTGCGCGAAGGCCTTGCGGCGCTGGAACGCGACCGCGGCGATGCGCCGAGTTGCACCCGGCTGGCCGGGGCCTTTGCGTCGCTCTCCGAAGGCGGGACACGGTTCGCGATCACCGACGGCCGCGGCGCGGTGCTGTGCGGCCAGCGGCTCGCGATCACCGGCGTGGCGGTGCTGAAGCCGGGCGAAGTCGATGCCGCGCTGGTCGACAAGGGGCTGGCGCTGCGGGTCGGCGGGCAGTCCGGCGCCAGTGCCACCGCTTATTATCCCGTCGCCGCGCTGGCCACGCTCGGCCGCCCCAGCGGCTTTGTTCCCGAATATGGTTCGGCGCTGGTCAAGGCCGATGGCGGATCGCTGACGTTGCGTACGCTCGGGGATGGCCCCCTTACCCGCCGCGAGACGATGCGTGCGCAGCTCGGCGTCGACGATCTGATCCTGCAGATGTCGATGCCGGGCGCGCCGATCGCGTCGCCGCTGATGATCGCCACCGTGCTGCTGGTGCTGATGTGGATCGCCGCCTCGGCGATCGGCTGGTTCGTGGTCGACCGGCTGCTGATCCGCCCGCTGCGCCGCCTGCGCCGCGTGGTGCGCGCCTATCAGCCGGGCGAAGTGATCGACCCCGCATTTTATGGCCACCTGCCCGCCGCCGAGATTCGCGAGCTGGGCGACACGTTCCGCGACATCAGCCGTACCGTGCAGCTTCACGAAGCCGATCTCGCCGAGGGACTGGTGCGCCAGACGCGGCTGACCCGCGAAGTGCATCACCGGGTGAAGAACAATCTGCAGGTCATTTCCAGCCTGATCAATTTCCACGCGCGCGGCGCCAAGGGGCCGGAAGCGAGCGAGGCCTACGCCTCGATCCAGCGCCGGGTCGACGCGCTCGCCGTGGTCCATCGGCACCATTATGCCGAGATGGAGGAAAATCGCGGGATCGAGCTGCGCCCGGTGATCGGCGAACTGGCATCGAACATCCGCGCCACCGCCCCGCCTCAAGCCGCCGGGATCGGCATCACGCTGGAAGTCGATCCGCTGCTGGTGACGCAGGATACCGCGGTCGCAGTCGCCTTCCTGATCACCGAGATCGTCGAGCTGGCGATCACCTGCAATCCGGCAGCACAGGTCCGCATCTCCGCCAAGGCGCTGCCCGAGGGCGACCGGGCGGTGGTGCGGGTCAGCTCACCGGCGCTGGTCGACAGCACCGAGCTGCAGACGTTCCTCGAGAACCGCTATTCGCGCGTGATGACCGGCCTTGCGCGGCAGCTGCGTACCCAGCTTCATCACGATCCGCTGACCGGTGCCTATGAGGCAAGTATCGCCGTAAACGGACGCCCCTGACGCGAGATAAGCCGAGGTTTCGGCCTGAAATAGCTGGAAATACTCCGGAAAAAATAATTCAAAATTTTTTTGAAAAATACGGAACCCCGGAGCGCATTGACCGTTTTACACTTCGGATAGTGACCTTTTGCCCCCCCGCTCTCGCTATCCAAGACATGGGCCCGGAAGCGTCAACCCTCCCCCCCCCGGTGACGCTTCCGGGCCTAACACTTTTCCAGACCATCGATATCCGATCCGCCGTTCCGGGCTGCGCTTTCGTTCGCTCGCGGAACGATTTGGCGCGTCCGGGCTTTCTCCTCCCGACCGTTTCAACGGATCAGTGGAGACAAGACATGCGTAAGATCCTGACCCTCGCCGCGCTCGGCTGCGCGTTCGCCATTTCGGCCTGCAACACCATCGAAGGCGTCGGTCGCGACGTTTCGTCGGCAGGCGATACCGTCGCCCGGACCGCCGACGACGCCAAGTGAGGTAATGAATGGCCCCTCCCCGCACGGGAGGGGCTTTTCGCGTCAGGCCTCGGACTCGACCCGGCTCTCGCGCCGATTGCGGGTGAACTTGATGGCCACCAGCGCGAGGAAATAGAGACAGCAGAGCGGTATCGCGAGCAGCAGCTGCGAACCGACATCCGGCGGGGTCAGCACCGCGGCGATCCCGAAGGCACCAACCACGGCATAGCGCCACGCGCCCTTGAGCTGTTCGTAGGTTACGATGCCGGCATGCTCAAGCAGCATCAGCAGCACCGGCAGCAGGAACGACAGCCCGAAGCCGAAGATGAACTGCATCACGAACTTCAGATAGTCGTTTACGTCGGGCAGCGGCGTCTGGGTGACGCCAGTATCGCCCACTTGCCCCTGGAAGCTCAGCAGGAATTTCAACGCGGTCGGGATCGCGATGAAATAGGCCATCGCGGCGCCCGCGGCGAACAGCACCGGGGTCGCCAACAGGAATGGTAATAGCGCGCGCTTTTCCTTGCGATACAGGCCAGGCGCGACGAACTGCCACAGCTGATTGGCCACCACCGGAAAAGCGATCATCAGCGCCGCAAAGAAGGCGATCTTGATCTCGACGAGGAAGCCGCCGAACACCTGCGTATTGATGATCGTCAGCTGGCCCGCGGCCTTTAGCGGGGCGACCAGAATCGCGAAGATGGATCGCGCGAAATACAGGCTGCCGGCAAATGCCACCGCAAGCGCGAGGACGGACCAGAGCAGGCGGCGGCGCAGTTCGATCAGGTGATCGAGCAGCGGAGCTTGCGTGTCGTCGATCTCCGCGCCGCTCACGACGCTGCCTTTGCGCGCGGCTTGCGGGTCTTCGGCTTGGGCGCTTCGATCGTTGCACCGGCCTTCGGCGCCGATTCGGGAGCTTCGATCAGGTCGCTGGTCTTGGGCTTGCGTGCCCGCGGCTTGGCCTTGGGCTTCACTTCGGGTTCCGGAGCGGGCTCGGCTTCCCAGCTGTCCTTGATAACCGGTTGCTCGGTCATCAAGGCCCCGCGATCGAGCGGATCGGCGGCCAGCGCCTGCTGTTCGGGCGAGAGATAGGTCTGCGGCGCGGGCAGCGACTGGGTGGGCGGATGATCGCGCATGATCCGCTCATTTTCCTCGGCCCACTGCTTCTGCAGGTCGGCGAGTTCGGATTCGCGGATCATCGTGTCGATGCCGCTGCGGAACTGGCGCGCGACTCCGCGCGCGCGGCCGATCCACTTGCCGACCACGCGCATCGCCTTGGGCAGATCCTTGGGGCCGATCACAAGCAGCGCCACGACGGCCACCAACAGCAATTCGGTAGGCGCGACGTCCAACATGAAAGACTGCTATCCGATCATTCGTGTCCGGGGCGGCTAAGGCAGCACACCCCGGCAGGGAGGCTTACTGCTTCTCGGCAGTCCGCGCAGCTTCGGTCTCGACGGTGGGGGCCGGAGCCGCCTTGCCTTCGATCTGGGTCGGAGCGGCCTTGGCTTCGTCTTCCTCGGCCATGCCCTTCTTGAAGTTCTTCACGCCCTTCGCGACGTCACCCATCATCGCCGAAAAGCGACCGCCGCCCAGCAGCAGGATGGCGATGCCGCCGAACAACAACCAATGCATCAGGCTAAAGCCGCCCATGGCAAATTCTCCTTGATTCCGGCCCTATCTAAGGCGCGGACCCTGTTCCAGCAATGCGTGATTACCCTGTTCGGGATGGCACGAGTGCGATGCGCCCTATTCGTCGTCGGTTACAGTTTCGATTTCGGCCTCCGCCGCCTCTTCCCCGGCCTCCAGCGTCTCGAACGCGAGATCGACCGGATCGAGCAGGCCGGCGGCACGCAGATCATCGATCCCGGGCAGATCGCGGCGGCTCGCCAGCCCGAAATGGGTGAGGAAGCCGGGCGTGGTAGCATAGGTCAGAGGCCGCCCGGGCACCTCGCGGCGACCGGCGGGGCGGACCCAGCCTGCCTCCATCAGCACGTCGATCGTGCCCTTGCTGATCTGCACGCCGCGGATCGCCTCGATCTCGGCGCGGGTCACCGGTTCGTGATAGGCGATAATCGCCAGCGTCTCGATGCCCGCACGGCTGAGCTTGCGGCTCTCCTCGCGGTCGCGGCGCAGCAGATGGGCAAGGTCTGCGGCGGTCTGGAAGTGCCAGCGGTCACCGCGCCGGACGATCTCGACCCCGCGCCCGGCATAGATGCCCTCCAGCTCGGCCAGCGCCGAACGGACATCGGCTTCAGCCCCGACATGCGCACGGATCTCGTCCACGCTCAGCGGATGCTCGGCAGCGAACAGCACCGCCTCGACCGCGCGGGAAAGATCGTCGGGTCCGGTCATGCCTCGGCAGCCTTGAGATAGAGCGGCGCGAAGGCCGATTTCTGGCGCAGTTCCACCCTGCCCTGCTTGGCCAGTTCCAGCGCCGCGACGAAGGACGAGGCGAGCGCCGACTTGCGATAGGTGCCGCTCGCGCCTTCGGGCAGGAAGGTCTCGATGGTCGACCATTCGATCCGCGTGCCGACCAGCCGCGCGACACGTTCGATCGCTTCGTCGAGCGTCATCACGTCGCGCACCGCGACGACATGCATCACCGGGCGGGTGCGGGCGCTGATCCGGCCATAGGCGGCGATCAGATCGTAAATCTCGGCTTCCCAGCGCGCCTTGCGCAGGACCCGCAGGCCCTCGGGCTGGCCACGGAAGAAGACGTCGCGGCCGGTACGGTCGCGGGCGGTGAGGCGTGCGCCGGCTTCGCGCATGGCGTTGAGGCGTTCGAGACGGAGTTGCAGGCGAAGCGCCAGTTCCTCGGGGCTCGGTGTCTCCTCGGGGTTGCGCGGGAGTAGCAGCGCGGACTTGAGGTACGCCAGCCAAGCCGCCATCACGAGATAGTCGGCGGCGATCTCGAGCTTCAGCTCACGCGCCTGCTCGATGAAGGTGATGTACTGATCGACCAGTTCGAGGATCGAGATGGCGCGCAGATCGACCTTCTGGCTCCGCGCAAGCGTCAGCAACAGGTCGAGCGGGCCTTCCCACCCGTCGATATCGATCCTGAGCGCTTCGGCGGCGTCTTCCATGAGCGAAGTTAAGCAGGTCCGTCAGGCGAGCGCCAGCAGGGCGTCACGCTTCGCGATCAGCTCCGCATAGTCGGCCGCCTCGCATCCGCCCGCGACCGTCGCCATCGCGCGATCGAGCCGGGTCAGGCATTCCGGGGTGGCGTCAGGCAGCAGGCCCGCGATCTCGATCATCTCGTCCATCCGCGCCCAGCAATCGAGCACCACGTCGCAACCCGCCGCGAGCGCCTTCGTGGCTTTCTCACCCGGCGTGCCGCTGAGCGCCTTCATGTCGATATCGTCGGTCATCAGCAGCCCGTCGAAGCCGATCCGGCCGCGGATGATGTCGCCCACCACCTTAGACGAGAGCGTCGCGGGGTTCTCCGCGTCCCAGGCTTCGAACACGACATGACAGGTCATGCCCATCGGCGCGCCGGCATTGCTGGCGAACGGCTCGATATCGAGTTCGAGCTGGGCGGCATCGACCTTCACGCGGGGCAGTTCGAGATGGCTGTCCACCACCGCGCGGCCATGGCCGGGCATATGCTTGACCACGCCGACGACCCCGCCGCGGCGCAGGCCCTCGACACAGGCCTGGCCCAGAGCCGCAACGCGCATCGGCTCACCGCCGAACGCGCGGTCGCCGATGGCGACGGTCACTTCGGGCTGAGCCACGTCGAGCAAGGGCGCGCAATCGACGTTCACGCCGACTTCGGCGAGCATCATGCCCAGCGCCTGATAATTGGCGCGAGCCGCCTCGATCGCGGAGACCGGCGCGGTGTCATACAGCGGGCCGAACGCGGCGCCTGCCGGGAAGGCAGGCCATTCGGGCGGGACCATGCGGCTGACCCGGCCGCCTTCCTGATCGATCAGGATCGGCACGTCGTTACGGCCGGACAGCTCACGCAGGCTGTCGGTCAGCGCCTTCATCTGCGCACGGTCGCCGCAGTTGCGCTTGAACAGGATATAGCCGAGCGGATCGGCGTCGCGGAAGAAATCGCGTTCTTCCGGGGTCAGTTCGAGACCGGAGACGCCGAAGATTACGGGCTTCATGCCCTCCGCTCTAACCCAGCCGATCCAACTTCAGAAGGGGTTCAATTCGCGACGTAGCAGCTTGCCCGGCCGGCCTGCAGCTTCGCGCAGACTTCCTTGGCCTGGGTGTTGCTGCCGGTGTTGACCCGCAGGCGATAGACCGGCTTGCCGTCCTTCTCGCCACGCTCGATCGAACGGCCGAGCGGCGCGAGCATCGGGAAGCGGCGCGAGAGATCGGACCATGCCGCCTCGGCCCCCTGCTGATCGGGGAAGGCGCCAAGCTGGATCAGCGAACCTGCACCGGCGCCAGAAGCCGGGGCCTGGACCGGAGCGCCCGGCGCGCGAGCCTTGAGGTCGCCGCCGCTCTGCGGCACCGCGACCGTGGCGGTCTTCGTGCCCGAGACCGAACCATTTGCCGGAGCCGCGACCTTCTGGCCGTCGATCGGGGTTTCGGGGCCGGCATTGGTATCGACCGCAGCATTGGTCGTCGTGCCCTCACCGGTGGCAAAGGCGGCACCGCCCTCGCCTTCGACCTTCATGCCGCCGGCATCGTCAGGCTTGACCTTGTAGTCGCCCTCGGCGGCTTCGATGAGTTGTCCGTTGCCGGCCAGCCCCTGCTGGGTCTGATACCACCAGGCACCAAAGACGATCGCGCCCACCACGGCCAGCGCGAGGATGATCAGCAGCAGGATCCGCCAGATCGACGGGCCCTCGCGATAATCCTCCTCGACCGATTCCAGCCAGGGGAGGCGGTCATCGTCACCGAAGCCGGCCTCCGAACGCTTACTCATTTTCCTACATCTCCTGGACGGCTTCCACGCCCATGATTCCCAATCCGTTCCGCACAACCTGCCCGATGGCGCGCGCCAAATAAAGCCGCGCGCACGTTAACCTTACCTGATCGGCCAAGACGAAACGGCGCTCCGGATTGTCGTTCCCAAGATTGTAGAGCGAATGGAACTCGGCTGCCAAGTCATAGAGATAGAAGGCAATACGATGCGGCTCACGCGCGGCGGCCGCAGAATCGACGACGCGCGGGAACTGCGCGGCGACCTTCGCCACCGCCAACTCGCGTGTATCAAGCAGAGACAGGTCCACATCGGGACACTCGATCCCCGCTTCCTGAGCCTTGCGTTGCATCGAGTTCACCCGCGCATGGGCATACTGGACGTAGAAAACCGGGTTCTCCTTCGACGTCTCCAGCACCTTGGCGAAGTCGAAATCCATCTGCGCATCGGCCTTGCGGGTGAGCATGGTGAAGCGGACGACGTCCTTGCCCACTTCCTCGACCACATCGGCGAGGGTGACGAAATTGCCCGAGCGCTTCGACATCTTCACCGGCTCGCCTGCACGCAGCAGGCGAACCATCTGGACCAGCTTCACGTCGAACTTGGTCTTGCCGCCGGTCAGCGCGGCGACGGCGGCGACGATCCGCTTCACCGTGCCGGCATGGTCGGCGCCCCAGATGTCGATCAGCTGATCGGCCGATTGCGCCTTCTGGTAATGATAGGCGAGATCGGCGCCGAAATAGGTCCAGCTGCCGTTCGACTTCTTGATCGGGCGATCCTGATCGTCGCCAAATTGCGTCGAGCGGAACAGCGGCAGCTCGACCGGTTCCCAATCGTCGGGCAGCTCGCCCTTGGGTGCTTCGAGCACGCCGTCATAGACCAGCCCCTGCTCACGCAGCCACTTCTCGGCAGCCTCGGGCTTGCCCTCGGCCTGAAGCTCGGCCTCCGACGAGAACAGGTCGTGATGGATGCCGAGCTGCCCAAGATCGTGCTTGATGAGCACCAGCATCGCCGCGACCGCGGTCTTGCGGAACAGGATCAGCCACTTGCTCTCGTCCGCGCCGACGAACTTGTCGCCATATTCGGCAGCGAGCGCCTGCCCGACCGGCTTCAGATAGTCGCCGGGGTACAGCCCTTCCGGGATCTCGCCGATATCCTCGCCCAGCGCCTCGCGGTAGCGCAGGTGCGCCGAGCGGGCGAGCGTGTCGACCTGACCGCCCGCGTCGTTGACATAATATTCGCGCACCACCTTGTGGCCGATGAATTCGAGCAGGCTGGCCAGCGCATCGCCGACCACCGCGCCGCGGCAATGGCCCATATGCATCGGGCCCGTAGGGTTCGCCGAGACATATTCGACATTGACCGTAACGCCCTCACCCACGCCCGAGCGGCCATAGCCGCCGCCCATGTCGAGGATCGCGGTCAGCTCGTTGCGCCACGCATCTTCGTTCAGCGTCAGGTTGATGAAGCCGGGACCGGCGACCGATACCGCCGTGACTTCGCCGATCTTCTCCAGCTCGGCGACCAGCTTTTCGGCCAGCGCGCGCGGGTTTGTGCCCGCCGGCTTGGCAAGGACCATCGCGGCGTTGGTGGCGAGATCGCCATGGCTGGGATCGCGCGGCGGCTCGACCGTGACCGCGCGTCGCTCCAGCCCCGCCGGCAGATCGCCCGATGCGACAAGGGCATCGAGCGCGGCGTCGAGATGGGCAGCGAAACGGGTGTAGAGCGTCATTGCGGTTCCAATGGTTGCGTGGAAGCCGCGCCCTTAGCGGATGCGGGATGGCGAAGCAAAGCGGCGCTCGTGCTCCGGGGCCGGGCAATGCGAAGGCGTTTCCGCCGATCGGGGTGATCGGCGAATGTCACAAGAGTCACAATCGCTGCGCGTGCGCCGCGCCTGCCCGGGCACGCCCGCACGCGAATGGTCGCGATGGGGCGCCCCGCATCGAGGACGATGCAGGAGAATGGATGCCGGGGAGTGTTCGAAGCTTCGGGAAAATCATCTAGAACAAAATGAGAACTTTGTCAAGGCTTTTTGGTGCCGAGCCGCTTTGCCCAGTCGATCCGGGTGAGCGCGACCAGCCCCGCCAGCATGACGATCTGGAGGGCGATGCCCCAGGGACTGGTGAAGCCTTCGGCGAAGATGTCGCCCATGTCGGATTGCTTGAGCGTCCGCGCACCGAAAGCGTAGATGGTGTAGGAAACCGTCCGGCCGAGGAAGAAGGCCGCGGTAAAGCTCAGCAGCGGAATCCGCGCCAGCCCGACCGCCATGAACAGCTGCCCCGAGGGTAGCGGCGACAGCGCGAACAGGCCGAGGCCGATCCAGACATTGTGCTTGCGGCTCTGGATCGCTTCGCGGGCGGCCTCGAGATTGGCCTGCATCTTCTTGGAGAGCTTTCCCGAGAACAGCCGCGCGCCATAGGCCAGACTGAGCCGCCCGAGCGCGGAGGCCGTCGCCGCGACCGCGACCAGTGCCCAGATCGGGAGATCGTGGTTCAGCTCGAAGAAGACGATGATCGACCAGGTCGGCGGGCCGAATGCGGGGAGCAGGTTCACGCCGAAGACGATGGCGAACAGGGACAGCAGGACCATCGCCCTGTGGTGCGGGGAAATGGGCGTGGGTGCAAGGGGATGGGTCAAGGATCAGCCGCGCTGGCGCAGCGAATGCCGCCATCATAGCCGCTACGAGTGAAATGCCCTCAAGCGCGTAGCGACGCGAACCAACTTTGCGCGAATTCTTCCTGATTTCGAACCGACGCAGGGATCACGTCGTGCCCTTCGTCGAATATGTTCACCAAGTCCGATGCCTGTTCACCGGTTTCGATTTTGTAGGCCGTCAATCCAAGTCCCATGTCGCGTGACATTCCAGACGGCCATACCTTGAGACTGGCACCATAGCAGAACGGAATTAGACCCATCGGCTCGAGCACGCGCTGCCTGATCAACTGAAGCGCATGAAAGAAATCGGGCGCATCGACGATATGCGTTTCGCCCCGCACGACGCAGGTCAGTCGGCAATCGTCCCCCTCATCATCGGTAGCAAATGATACCGCCTCGTCATCATCGCCACCGATCACGAACACCGAATAGGCTTCCAAAGCCGCCTCCCCCTTGGAAATCCTCCAATACTAAACCCTAGCCAGTCCGTCGATCAGCTTGGCGCGCTGGGCTTCGGGGAACAGGGCGGCCATCGCGCGGGTGCCGTCGACGCCGTAATGGCCAGCGACGGCGCTGCCGATCACGGTGTCGAGGCCGAGCGTGGGCTTGAGATCGCGCCCTTCGTACAGCGCGGCATCGCTCAGGCCCGGCCAGTCGGCGATCACCCGGCCGCCATTTACCGCGCCGCCCATCAGCATCGCCATCGATCCGGTACCGTGATCTGTGCCACCGGTGCCGTTGACCTTCACCGTGCGGCCGAATTCGGTGGCGACGACGACCATCGTATCCTTCCACAGCGGCCCGAGGCCCGCCTTCAGCGCGCCGATCATCCCGTCGAGACCGCGAAGCTGGGTGCCAAGGCGGCCGCGTTGCTGGGCATGGGTGTCCCAGCCGCCGGTTTCGATCATCGCGATGCGCGAGCCATTATCGGCGGCCAGCAGCTTGGCCGAAAGCGTGCCCAGCGCGATGGCGTTGCGGCCATTATCGGCGGCGAGATCGCTGGTGACCATCCGCGTGGCGGTGGCCTGTTCCCATGCCGCGTGGAGCTGGGGATCGTCCTGATACATGGACGAGACGCGCATCAGCAGATCGTCCGACGCATCGGGCAAGGCGCTTGGGGCATAGCTGGCGACCTCGACCTTGCCGCGCAGCGCCATCGGCACGGTCGCGGCGATGGCGATCGCCCGGGCCTCATCGGGCGGCAGCAGCGAGAGCATGCGGTTCAGCCAGCCGGTCTTGACCTGATAGGCCGCGGTGCCACCGGTCTCGAGCACATTCTGTCCGTCGAAATGCGAGCGGTCGCGATAGGGCGAGGCGACGGCGTGGAAGAACATTGCCTCCTTCGCCGCATAGAGTCCGGCGACATTGGTCATGTTCGGGTGAAGCGCGAACATCGAATCGAGCTTCGGCGCCGACGCGAAATCCTCGGCCAGCGCGCCGCGCTGACGCACGAAGGCGGGATCGCCGACCGGAGCGAGCGTACCGAGACCATCGGCCGCGCCGCGCTGGATGATGAAGACGAAACGCCGGTTGGTGGGCGCTGCTGCGAACACCGCCGTGCCGCCCAGGCTGGTGGCAAGGACGACCGTGCCGGCGGCAGTGACGAAAGTGCGACGATTCAGCATGACCTTATCTCCGCATGAATTCGGGGGCGACGAGCATCAGGGCGACGCCCTGGCCGGGGCTTTCGGCGCGGGCGATGGCCTGCGTCGTCGAAGGGCTGAGCGCGCCGGGGAAGAGTTCGGCAGCGCGAGCGCGGGCGTCGAGCGTGTCGCGGGTGCGCTGGGCCATACGTTCGGCCACCTCGACCCGGCGCATGATCGCATCGGGCCCGGCCCAGCTTGCCGCCACATCGTCCCAGCCCGCGGGCGAACCCGGCTGCCAGACCGGCTGGCCGAGCTGACGCAACAAATTCTGTGCAGCGAGCGGCTGAAGCTCGCGCGTGCCGAGCGCGCGATAGGAAGCGATGGTCCAGTCCCATGGGGTGCGGAACTTGGCCTGTTTCGGTTCCCATACCTCGGACGCGTCGATCAGTGTGCGGTACAGTGACGCGAGATCGCCACCGGTGGCGAGGAAATTGCGCTCCAGCTTCGCGACCAAAGTGGCGGGCGGCTCGTCTCCCGCGAAGTGGCGGGCGATCTTGGTGGCGATGTGCCGCGCGGTGGCGGGGTGGACCGCCAGCATATCGAGCACCGCCGCGGCCTGCGAATAGCCCTGTTGCGACCATTGCTTGCCCAGGATCGTGCGCGTGCCGGGTTCGTGCAGGCGTTCGGCGAAGACGAAATCACCGGGATTGCCTTCGACTCCGGCGAAGCGCGCGCCGGGGCCGCGGCCAAGGCCCGAGACGGTCCAGCCGGTCATCGCGCGGGCGAATTCGGTGACGTCGGCCTGGGTATAGACGGTGCGGACGCCCAGCGTGTGCAGCTCCATGATCTCACGCGCCAGATTCTCGTTCAGGCCGGGCTGTTGCCGGGCCTGACGGCGCTGGGCGAGCTGGCCGGCGATGGAATTGGGGCCGACCGACTGGGCCTGATCGAGATAGAGCAGCATCGCCGGATGCCGCTCGACCGCGAACAGCATGTCGCGGAACTTGCCCAGCACATGCGGGCGGATCGCGTCGAATTCGAGCTGGCCGGAAAGACCGATCACCGTCAGCTTGTCGGCCGAGACCGCGAAATGGTTCGCCCAGAAATGCACCATCCGCTCGACGAACGGCGCGGGCGTATCGAGCGAGGCCATGCAACGGGCACCGACCGAGGCGGCATAATAGTCGCGGCCCTGACGGCGGGCGAACTGGCGGGCCTGCTGGACGGGATCGCGGGCGGCGTTGCCGTCCTCCATCGCGGGCGCATCCTGCATCTGCGCACCATCCTGCATCGGCGGGTTGCGACGACGGCGCATCTGGCCGTTGGCGGGCGCCCCCTGCCCCTCTTGCATCGTCATGGACGGATCGCTGCCGGTGGCAGCGGGCGGGGTGTAGCCAGCGGCGCGGCGCTGGCCGGGGCGCTGGGGCATGTCGCCCGACTGGCGGCGCTCGCGCTGCTGTTCGCGTACGTCCGCAAGATAATCGGCAAGGTTGGCGGCGATCACCGAGGTGGCGGGCAGCGCGGCGATGGCCGCGGGCTTCGCGTCGTAGCGATCGAGCTGTCCGGTAAGCCATCGCTTTGCGTCGGTGACCGGCGGCTCCCCGGCGCGCGCGCCGAGACCGAAGCGATTGAGGGCGATGCTTGCGTCCGACATGGGCAGTCCCCTGAAGCTAGATCACCGGGCTAGAACGCACCTGTCGCAGAAGTGTGTCATCGGCCCGGTTCGTCGCCGGCACAAAACCTTTCGTCGATTGCGTGGCGTGCAATCACCATGGCCGCGCTTTGCGATTGCCGCATATGCTGCACTGCAACATTCTCGCGCACAGGCAGAGGATGCAGGTCTGGCTCTCATCGAACCGAGGGAGATAGACATGACCAAGCTTCTTTTCGCAGCAGCAGCCGCAACGCTCGCTTTCGCAACGCCTGCGATGGCGCAGGATGCCGTCACCAGCTTCACGCAGGATGGCGTGAGCTACACCTACACCACCAAGAAGGTCGGCGAACTGACTGTGATCGAGGGCCGCACCGCACCGGGCGGCGAATTCCGCCTCGAAGTGCGCGACGGGCGCGTGCGCGGCACGATGAACAGCATGCCGGTGTCGTTCGCAGTGCCGGTGCGCAAGGCTTCGGGCAGCCAGATCGCGTCAGCCAACTGATCGTTTCCGGGAGGCGCCGCATCCGCGCGGCGCCTCTCAGAACGCGTCGGGCAGGTCCACCGGACCGTAAATCTCGACATAGCGATTGATCGCATAGCGATCGGTCATGCCTGCGATGAAATCGGCGATGTGCCGGTTGCGTGCGGGCTGCGTCCCGGGCAGCGCGTCGCGCCATTCGGGCGGCATCCGCTTCGGATCCTCGGCATAGGCGGCGAACAGCCCGGCCACCACCTTGCGCGCCGCATCCGCTGCGTCGAGCTGGCTCTGATGGTGGTAAAGATTGGCATACATGAAACGCTTCAGCCCGCGCTCGGCATCGCGCATCGCGTCCGAGAAGCCGGCAAGCGCGATTCCCGCCGCACGGACATCGGCCACCGACTGTACATTGGTCGCCGCGACCCGGGCGCGCGTGGCGGCAATCAGATCGTTGACCATCTCGCCAATCTGCGAGCGGATCAGTTCGCCGGTCAGCCGCTTGGGCGCGACACCGGGGAAGCGCGCCTCGACCCGGCGCCAGCCCTCAGCGATCATCGGCACGTCCATCAGTTGATCGAAACTGAGCAGGCCCGAGCGCAGGCCATCGTCGATATCGTGATTGTCGTACGCGATATCGTCGGCCAGCGCCGCGACCTGGGCCTCCAATGAAGGCCAGCTGGTCAGTTCGAGATCGAACGCGGCATCGACCTCGGCCAGCGCCCATTGCGGGTGGCGGACCGGGCCATTGTGCTTGGCCAGCCCCTCCAGCGTGTCCCAAGTGAGGTTCAGCCCGTCCCAGCCGGGATAGGGCCGGTCGAGATGGGTGAGCGCACGCAGCGTGTGGCCATTATGGTCGAAGCCGCCCTGCCCCGTCAGCGCTTCCTTCAGCGCGTCCTCGCCGGCATGGCCGAAGGGCGGATGGCCGATATCGTGGGCAAGGCAGAGCGCTTCGGTGAGATCTTCGTTCAGCCCCAGTGCGCGGGCGATGGTGCGGCCGATCTGCGCAACTTCGAGGCTGTGGGTCAGGCGGACGCGGAAATGATCGCCGTCGGGCGCCATGAAGACCTGAGTCTTGTGGCGCAGGCGGCGGAAGCTGATGGAGTGGATGATCCGGTCGCGGTCGCGCTGGAACGCATCGCGCGGGCCGCGCGCGGTCCCGTTCTGTTCTTCGTGAAGGCGGCCGCGGCTGGCTTCCGGGTTGCAGGCCCAGGAAGCCCGGCCGGTCACCGGAGGTCCAGCTTGGTGATCTTCTGCCCGGCCTCGCTGGTGAAGACGAAGGCAGAAATATCCTCCTTCTTCAGCGTGTTGACGAAGGTCTGGGCTTCGGCATTGGTCTTGAACGGGCCGGCAAGCAGGCGATTGGTGGCGCGCACCGGCACCCACCACGCGGTCTTGCCGCGGAACGCTGCCGGAGCCTGTTTCGACAGGCGCTTCCACGTCGTCGGCAGCACATCCTCATTCGCGCCGCCCGCAACCTGAACCCAGATGCGCTTCGGCTCGGCCGGCGGCTTGGGCTTGGGCGGTTCCTTCTTCTTGGCCGGTGCAGGCGGAGTGCGCGCGGCCGCGGGTTTCGGCGCAGGCGCCGATGCGACGCGGACCGGCTCGGGCGCGGGTTCCGACGCGGTTTCGCGGACCACCGGCGCGGCGGGCGGAACCTGCATCGCGATGATCTCGGATTCGGGCACGTCGATATCGTCGACGATGCCGGCAAGGCGCTGATCCTCGCGGCCCACCCGCGCAGGCTGCTGGCGGCGGGTC
>NZ_JARNTV010000021.1 GCF_029433115.1 Sphingomonas sp. AOB5
CCTTGGCGAGCGCAATCGCCTCGCGTGCGCGGCCCGCGCGGTTCAGCGCAGCGATGCGGCTGGCCGCGGCATTGCCGGCAAAGGGGCTGTCGCGCCGAACCTGCGCCAGCACGCCCAGCGCCTGATTCCCCATGCCAGATTTGGAGAGGGCATCGGCCAGATAGATGCGCCCGCGATCGTCGCCCGGATCGAGCAGCAGCGCCGCGCGCGACAACAGGATCGCGATCGGCGGCGGCGCTTCTTCCTGTGCCAGATCGGCGGTCAGATTGAGGAACAGCCATGAGGCGCCCAGCGCCGCGCTCGGCTTCGCGCCGCGCCCGATCCGGCTGCGCAGCCCGGCCATTTCGGGGCGGTCGCCTGCCAGCAATTCCAGCGCCTCGTCCCGCCGCCCGGTCGCGCCGAACAGGAGTGCCGCGTCGATACGCAACTCATCACTGACCGAAGCCGGGCGAAGGATCGGCCGCAGCGCTTCCATTGCCTCGGCCGGACGGCGCAGCGCGATCAGCAGCAGCGCGCGATTCTCGATGGCATAGCGCCGCGTCAGCGGGCTGCCGCGCGTGGCGGCTTCGAGGATCGGAAACGGGTCTTCGCCACGATCGAAGGCCACCCAGGCGCGCAGCACCGGGACCATGAATTCCAACGGACCCTTTTCCATCCGCCCCAGCGCGGTTTCCATGCCGGCCTTGTCGCGCGCCTTCAGCGCCAGCGAGAAACGCAGGATCGCGGCATCGACCGGCACTTCGTCACTCTTGGCCAGTGCCCGCTCGGCCCGGTCGGCCAGCCCGTAATCGCCCACCGCCAGCGCCTGGCGATAGGCGTATAGCGCAATCGCGGGATCGTCGGGCGCCGCCGCCAGCGCCGCGGCATAGCCGGTGACCGCAGTCGCCGCGTCGCCGCGCTCATCGGCAGCGCGGGCGCGGACATAGGCGGTAGGATCGACAGGCGCCTTCTGCGCTTCCCGGACCTGGGCGTACGCCGGCACCACGGCGAGCAACGCCGCGATGCCGATACCCAGTTTCTTACATGTTCGGGTAATTGGGTCCGCCTCCGCCCTCGGGCACCACCCAGTTGATGTTCTGGCTGGGGTCCTTGATGTCGCACGTCTTGCAGTGCACGCAATTCTGCGCGTTGATCTGGAAACGAAGGTCGTCGCCCTCGCCCACCACCTCATACACGCCTGCCGGACAATAACGCTGCGCCGGCTCCGCATACAACGGCAGATTGACGTGGATCGGCACGTCCGGATCCTTGAGCGTCAGATGGACCGGCTGGTCCTCCTCATGATTGGTGTTCGAGATGAACACCGAAGAGAGCCGGTCGAAGGTCAGCACGCCATCGGGCTTGGGATAGTCGATCGGCTTGTGGCTGCTGGCATGGTCCATATAGCTATAGTCGGGCTTGTGCTTCATCGTGAACGGCCAGCGCAGGCCCAGATGCTCGCACCACATGGCGATGCCGGCGAACGCCGTGCCCCAGGTCGCGCCGAACTTCTTGACCAAAGGCACCACGTTGCGAACGCCGCGAAGCTCCTTGTAGATCCAGCTATTCTCGTAAGCCTCTGGATAGGCGGTCAGTTCGTCCGAAGTCCGCCCGGCCTGAACCGCGGCAAACGCCGCCTCGGCCGCCATCATCCCGCTCTTCACTGCGGTATGGCTGCCCTTGATCCGCGGCACGTTGAGGAAGCCCGCCGCGCAGCCGACCAGCGCGCCGCCCGGGAACACCAGCTTCGGCACCGACTGCCAGCCGCCATCGGTGATCGCGCGCGCGCCGTACGAGACGCGCTTGCCGCCCTTCAGGATCTTGCTGATCTCGGGATGCGTCTTCCACCGCTGCAGCTCGTGGAAGGGCGAGAGATAGGGGTTCTTGTAGTCGAGCCACACCACGAAGCCGAGCGCCACCTGCCCATCGGCCTGATGGTAGAGGAAGCTGCCGCCATTGGTGTCGTCGTCCAGCGGCCAGCCCTGGGTGTGGATCACCCGGCCCGGCACATGGTTCTCGGGATCGATATCCCACAATTCCTTGATGCCGATGCCATAGACCTGCGGCTGCGAGTTCGCATCCAGCTCGAACTGGCGGATCAGCTGCTTGGTCAGGTGCCCGCGCGCACCTTCGGCAAAGAAGGTATACTTGGCGTGCAGTTCCAGTCCCGGCTGGTAATCGCCCTTGTGCGTGCCGTCGCGCGCCACGCCCATGTCGCCGGTGGCGACACCCTTCACCGATCCGTCGTCATTGTAGAGGATCTCGGCGGCGGCGAAGCCCGGGAAGATCTCGACGCCCAGCTCCTCGGCCTTGCCCGCCAGCCAGCGGCACAGATTGCCGAGCGACCCGGTATAGGTGCCCTTGTTGTGCAGATAGGGCGGCGTGATGAACTCCGGCATCGACGATTTGCCATTCTTCGTCAGCACCCAATGGTGATTCTCGGTCACCGGCGTCGCGGCGAGCGGACAGCCCTGCTCGCGCCAGTCCGGGATCAGCTCGTCCAGCCCCTTGGGGTCGACCACCGCGCCCGACAGGATATGCGCGCCGACTTCTGAGCCCTTTTCCAGCACGCAGACCGCCAGTTCGCTCCCGGTCTCGTTCGCCAGCTGCTTCAGGCGAATCGCCGCCGAAAGTCCCGCTGGTCCGGCCCCGACGATCACCACGTCGTAAGGCATCGACTCCCGTTCGCTCATCGCAATCTCCCTGCCCGTCCCGCTTCCGGACGGCTTGCCTTGTTCTCGTCGCGCATCCGCAACGCCTTGTCCCTGTGCCGATGAAGCCTAATTGACCGCGACGTCAAGGCAGGAGCCTATGGGCATCATATGGGGGCGGAACTGACAACCGATTGGCGCGGCAGCGTCTCGAGCGCGCTCGAATGGTGGGCGGACGCGGGCGTCGACACGCTGGCGGCCGACGAACCGCGCGACTGGCTGGCCCCGCCCGTAGTGAAGCGCGAGGCCGCAGCAGCGCCCGCCGTAGCGGAACCTGTCGAGGAAAAACTGCCCGAGACACTCGAGGCGTTTCTCGAATGGCGCCTGGGCGAAGCGGCACCGGAGGCCGACTGGATGTCCCCGCGCGTGGGTCCCGCTGGCCCAGCCGACTCTACGCTGATGATCCTCACCGACATGCCGGAGGCCGACGACGAAGCCGCATTGCTGGGCGGCGCAGCGGGCCGGCTGTTCGATCGCATGCTCGCCGCGATCGGCGAGTCGCGCGACTCGGTCCATCTCGCCTCGCTTGCCGTCGCCCGTCCGATCGGCGGCCGCATCCCGCCCGAACAGGAAGCGCGGCTGATCTCGCTCGCTTTGCATCACATCGCGCTGGTATCGCCCGCGAAATTGCTGGTCCTCGGCCAGTCGGCAGAACGTGTCATCGAAGCGGCCGGTGGTTCAGCTTCGCTAAATGGCATACGTGACATTAAACATTCTGGTGGAAATACAGACGCAGTCATGATCCGCCATCCGCGCTTCCTGCTGGAACGACCTGCAGTGAAGGCCGATGCCTGGAGACAATTGTTGCTGTTGAGCCGGGGAACCAGCCAATGAGTTTGCGTATCGCTATGGCAGCCGGCTTGCTCGCCGCGCCGCTTGCCGCCCATGCCGCCGATCTTCGGGACGGCAATATCGTCGCCGAAGCCGATCTGAGCACGCCTGCCGCCACGCTCGACCTTGCCAAGCTCGATCGCG
Source organism: Sphingomonas sp. AOB5 (assembly GCF_029433115.1). Taxonomy (GTDB): domain Bacteria; phylum Pseudomonadota; class Alphaproteobacteria; order Sphingomonadales; family Sphingomonadaceae; genus Sphingomonas. The sequence goes on from NZ_JARNTV010000021.1 coordinate 3,666, forward strand.
CGACCCGCGACGGCGACACCCCGGCCCCGGCCCCCGCGAAGAAGCGCGACGGCGACGGCATCCCCGATCAGCTCGATGCGCAACAGCGTTCCGATTATCGCGCGGTCTTCGCCGCGATCCGATCCGGCCGCTGGGCCGACGCCACGATCAAGCTCAATGCGATGAAGCCCGGCCCGCTCCACGCGATCGCCCGCGCCGAACTCTACACCGCCCGCAATTCGCCCCGCGTCGAACTCGCGCCTTTGCTCCAGCTCCTCGCCGAAGCGCCCGAACTTCCCCAGGCCGATAAGGTCCGCCGCATGGCCGCCACCCGCGGCGCGACCGATCTGCCGGCACTGCCAAGCACCACCCGCCTCGTCTGGTTCGATGCCGCACCCGTCCGCCAGCGCGTCCGCACCGTGCGCAGCGACAGCGCCTCGACCGAAGTCGCGCTCGCGATCCAGCCTTTCATCAAGGCCGATGACGGCGCCTCAGCCGAAGCCCTGGTCGAACGGTTCAGCCCGGACCTGACCGACGACGCCCGCACCGAATGGCAGCAGAAAGTCGCCTGGGTCTATTATGTCGCCGGCGACGACGCCAACGCCCGCCGCGTCGCCACCAAGGCCCAGCAGGGCAGCGGCGACTGGCGCGTCACCGCTCACTGGGTCGGCGGCCTCGCCGCATGGCGCCAAAAGGATTGCGAAGGCGCAGGCGACGCCTTCGTCGCGGTCGCACAGGAAGCGAACGACGTCGAACTGCGCTCGGCCGGCCTCTACTGGGCCTCGCGCGCCGACATGGCATGCGGCCGGCCCGAGCGGGTCGCGGCGCATCTGAACGGCGCGGCGCAATATGGCGAGACCTTCTACGGCCTGCTCGCCCGCCAGGCGCTGGGCATCGAGGACAAGCCGATCCGCGGCGAGACCCGCATCTCCGAAGACTGGCGCGCGCTCGAGCGTCGCCCCAATGTCCGCGTCGCCGCGGCGCTGGTCGAGATCGGCGAGAACCGCCTCGCCGACGAAGTGCTGCGCCATCAGGCAAAGCTCGGCACCGCACAGGATCACGCCGCGCTCAGCCGCCTTGCCGGCCGGATGAACCTGCCCGCCACCCAGCTCTGGCTCTCGCACAACGGCCCCGCCGGCGCGAAGCCGCTGGTCGAGGCCCGCTATCCCGCGCCGGACTGGACGCCGGACGGTGGCTGGCGCGTCGATCGCAACCTCGTCTACGCCCACACGCTGCAGGAATCGCGCTTCAACGCCGATGTGCGCAGCGCCGCGGGCGCGGTGGGCCTGCTTCAGGTCAAGCCGATCGCCGCGATCGACGTCAGCCGCCGCCGCGGCACCACCTATAACAGCGCCGACCTGACCCGCCCCTCCGCCAATATGGAGCTGGGCCAGTCCTATATCGAGCAGCTGCGCGATTCGCCCTTCACCGGCGGCCTGCTGCCCAAGGTTGTCGCCGCATACAATGCCGGCCCGACCCCGGTAACCAACTGGAACAGCACGATCCGCGATAATGGCGATCCGCTGCTGTACATCGAGAGCATTCCGTACTGGGAGACGCGCGGCTACGTGATGATCGTGCTGCGCAATTACTGGATGTACGAGCTGCAGGAGGGCCGCAAGTCGACCAGCCGCGCCGCCCTGGTCGACGGCATGTGGCCACGCTTCCCGGGCCTGCCCGGTGCCACCGCAGTCCGCGTCGGCGGACGCGCGTCTTCCTACTGAGCATGCCGATCGACGAGAGCCGCACCTTCCAGCCCGTTCGCATCGCGGTGCTGACGGTATCGGACACGCGAACCCTCGCCGACGATCGCTCGGGCGACACGTTGGTCGATCGCCTGACGGTTGCCGGCCATATCCTCGCCGATCGCGCCATCGTGACCGACGATAGCGACCAGATCGTCGGCAAGCTCCACGCCTGGATCGACGATCCCTCGGTCGACGTGATCCTCACCACCGGCGGCACCGGCGTCACCGGCCGCGACATCACGCCCGAGGCTTTGGCCCGCGTGTGGGACAAGGAAATTCCGGGCTTCGGCGAGCTGTTCCGCTGGCTCAGCTACCAATCGATCGGCACCTCGACGATCCAGTCCCGCGCCACCGCGTGCGTGGCCCGCGGCACCTATATCTTCGCCCTGCCCGGCTCGACCGGCGCGGTGAAGGACGGCTGGGACGGCATTCTGAAGGACCAGCTCGATATCCGGCACCGGCCGTGCAATTTCGTGGAACTGCTGCCGCGACTGACGGAGCGTTAGGGTTTTGGCATCGTAACCGCGTTTGACGGCGCCTCGCCTGCGGGTTCGCGCCAATGCCAGTTCTCGCTGTCCGGCATATCCTCGGGCACGATTTTGCGCAGTGCCTCAAACACCAGCGATCCCAGTTGGTCATAATGATCGGAGCAATTTCCGATCCCCGACGTGATCCGGCTACCCCGCACCCGCTCGAACCCTAGCGGCGTCCCGTCGGTGCAGAGATCGATAGCACCGGCCCAGCCATCGGTCAGCGTGTCGATCGCCGCCATCAGCCGCGCATAATCGGCTTTCGGCATGATGAAGGCACGGCGCTTGGTCTCCGCGGGATCGGCGCGGACGTCGTACAGGATCAGCACGCCCGTCGCTTGCTCGCCATTGCGGGGCAGATACAGCGCAACGGCATAGTTCGTATAGTTGAACGAGGGCATCGCCACGAACCGGAAACCGTCGTCACCGAGACTTTTCAAGGCAGGCAGGCCGGACAGAAGCCGGACCGCCAGGCGGTTCACATGGCCATCGGCATGTATCGGACCGTCCCGTGTGCGGGTCATCTCGATCCGCTCGCGCTCAAACGCACGCACCCTCAGCCACTCGCTTCCGAAGATGAAGCCGGCGAACAGGATTTCGGCCAGCACCAGCGCGGTGGTGACATAGCCGATCCGGTGCAGCCACTTCAGGCGCGAAGAAGGTCCAGCTGGTATCGGCTGGTCACTCACGCCTTCGGCTTCAGGTCCAGTTCCTTCTGGAAGAACTCGCCCAGCTCGACCAGCATCGAGGTCCACCAGTCCAGCACATCGGCGAAGTTGCGTTCGGTCAGCCCGCCGATCGTCGCCACGTCATAGGCAGCGACGAAGCGTCCATCCTCGGGCACCGATGCCTGGAGGAAGCGCTTGCCGCGGTTCCAGCGGTTCGCGAGGTCCGTGGTGTTCTCGTCCTCTTTCTTGAACGACACTTCGAACCGCAGCGAATCGCAATTCTTGTTCTGCTCGCAGCCATAGAAATAGACGTCGAAATGATAGGCGCCCTCGTCGCTCTCGATCATCGGGTCGCCCTGCTTGTCGGTCGTCTGTTTGGGCTTCAGCCCGGCCTTGTCCATCGCGCGCATCACCGTCGCCGGATCGCTGGCGCAGATCAGCCCTTCCGGGCACGGCTTGCGGTCCTGCGCCTGCGCGGTGCCGGTCGCGATGAACAGGGCCGCGGCGATGGCGGCGAGACGGAACGGACGCATGCTTACTCCCCCGGATTGCCGCGCCAGCCTATCAGGATGAGACGTTGTTACAATCCGTCGAATGCAGCCGGTCAGTGCGCATCCGGCTCGTTGATGAACACGCCCAGTTCATGCCCCTGCGGATCCTTGAAATGGAAGCGCCGACCGCCCGGATAGGGGAAGATCGGCAGGGTGATCGTGCCGCCCGCGGCAACCACCTTCTCCAGCGCGCCTTCCAGATCGGCCTTCACCTCGACCAGCGGCAGAATGCCCGCGGTTGCCTGCTCCTGATCGCCGTTCAGGCCCAGATCGGTGTCGCCGCTCATCGTCGCCGAATAGTCCGGCCCGAAATCGGTGAAGTCCCATCCGAACGCACCGGCATAGAAATCGCGAACCGCGGCCACATCCTTCACCGGCAGTTCCACATAGCTGATCCGAAGCATGTCTTTCCTCTCAATGTTCTTGCTATGTTCTAGTCTCGCGCCTAGCATCTGGCAATGGCCAAAACCCGTCCCGTCCGCGGCGCCACGCTGAACCGTGAAAGCACGCGGTTCAACCTGCCCGAGCGCGAATCGGACGGCGACTGGCTCGACGATCGCGAGACGGTCGACGAAGGTCCGCCGCCGCTGCGCACCACCGTAACGGTCGAGAAGCCGAAAACGATCATCACGCGAAACCAGTCGCCCGACATATCCTTCGATCGCTCGATCAATCCCTATCGCGGGTGCGAGCATGGCTGCATCTATTGCTTCGCCCGGCCCACCCATGCCTATCACGATCTGTCGCCGGGGATCGATTTCGAGACGCGGCTGTTCGCCAAGCCCGATGCCCCTGCCCTGCTCCGCGCCGAACTTTCGAAGCGCGGCTATGTGTGCCAGCCGATCGCGTTCGGGACCAATACCGATCCCTATCAGCCGATCGAGAAGGAATGGCGGATCACCCGCGCCTGTATCGAGGTGCTGGCAGAGACCAACCACCCGCTGACCATCACCACAAAGTCCGATCGCGTCACCCGCGACATCGATCTGCTCGCGCCGATGGCGGCAAAGGGTCTGGCGGCGGTGATGCTTTCGGTCACCTCGCTCGATCCCAAGGTGGCGATGACGGTCGAGCCGCGCGCGCCGCATCCGGAGAAGCGCCTCGCTGCGGTCCGCAAGCTGACCGATGCCGGCATCCCCGTCTTCGTCTCGATGTCGCCGGTCATCCCCGCGATCACCGATCACGAGATGGAGCATATCATGGAGCGCGCGGCACAGGCCGGCGCCCGCGCAGTCTTCTACCTGCCGGTCCGCCTGCCCCATGAGGTGTCGCCTTTGTTCCGCGCCTGGCTCGACGAGCACTTCCCCGATCGCGCGGGCAAGGTGATGTCGATCATCCAGTCGATCCGCGGCGGCCGCGACAATGATCCGAACTTCCATACCCGCTTCCGCGGACAAGGCGCCTGGGCCGATCTGCTACGCACCCGCTTCCACATTGCCGCAAAGCGCTACGGGCTGGATGGACAGCGTTTCAACGTACGCACCGACCTGTTCCGCCCGCCCGCCGGCCCGCAGGGCGAGCTGTTTTAGTGCTTATTCAGCTCCGCTGAAGCGGCACCAGCCCGCTCCCCCACCCGGCCTCCCAACAGGATATGCTATGGGAGGCCGGGCGGGGGAGCGGGCTGGTGCCGCAACCGGTTCAGCTCTGCTGAACCCCATTCAAAGAACGCTACTCCTTCAACTGTTCCTTGATCGGGATTTGCTCGACCGCCAGCGGCACGCCGGTCGCGCGAAACAGGCGGCGGAAAAAGGCCTGCGGATCGGGCGATCCCTGCATCACGAACTGCCGCACATCGTTGGTCAGCGCCGCATCGCGCGACATCAGGCGAAAATGGGCGAACCAGTCTTCTGCCGTGATCTCGCCGTCGCGCTGGTTCGCCCGGATCAGGCTGCGGACAAACTCATAGCTGTCGGCCTGCGGATAGCGTTTCTTGGTCGCATATTCCGCTGCCAGCGCCAGCATCGCGCCACAGCCATAATAGGCGTTGCTGCCCACGGTGTTGCCCGCCTTGGCCAGCGAATAGCCGGGCCGGACCGAGACGAGGCACTCGTTCATCATCCGCCGCAACTCGTTGTACACGTCATATTCGGGCAGCATTTCCTCCAGCGCCCGGGTGGCAAGGAAATCCGCGCCGCCCTCGGTGATCCAGCGCTCGTTCCAGCTGCTCGTGCGCACCGTCCGGCCCAGCCAGAAATGCGCGGCCTCGTGCCCGATGAACTCGCGCACCGTGTCGATCTTCTTCGAATCGCGCCAGCGCGCCGCCTGTCCGGAAATCTGGATGATGATCATCCCTTCCAGCACCCGCCCGCCCAGCGTCCAGCCATCCTCGATCGGCCCGCTCCACGCCACCATCGCCAGCGGCCTGGTGTCCCGCGAGGGCCCGAGCTTGGCGGTGTAGAATTGCAGCAGCCGCGGGGTGAAATCGGTCATCTCGGTGCGGATCCAGGCCGGCAGCCCCGCATCGAGAACACCGGCAAAGCTCGGCGCCTCGATCACCGGCGTATCGCCGGCATAGACATAGGTATTGCCGCTCTCGGTCAGCAGGCTGACCGTCCCGATCGATTGCTTGCCGCGCAGCAGCAGGCGGCGGCCGGGATCGTTGAACGCGATCCGCGTGGAGGGGCGCGGCATATCGACGTTCGTCCGGCCCTTGTTGAGCGGCACCAGCATGAAATTGTCGCTGAGGAACGCGAGGCTCCCGTCCGAAAATCGCACCGCGGGCGTGAAATCCGAAGGCAGGGTGTCGGTATAGGGCCGGATGCGGATACGGACGCTGGTCAACGGCTTCTCGCCGCCGTCCAGCCGGTCATATCCGCCACTGCGCGACAGCGTCACGCCCGGCGTCTCGACGGTCCAGGATTTCACCCGCCACGAACCGCCCTTGCGGTCGTCCGAGGATCGCGGAAAGAACCACACGGGCGCTTTCGGCCCGAACCTGTAGTCGACGATCCACTCGCCATTCTCGGATCGGGTGACCGAAATCTCGACCTGCGCCTCGGCGGCGGCCGGCGCTGCGGCGGGGGTAGCGAAAAGGACGAGCGCGAGCGCGCAAACCAGCCAGCGGATCATTTCGTGCGAAGGTTAGCCTATCGGCACATGCTGTCCAGCGGCGGCTTTTGATATCCGGCGGGGACCGGCAGATTTTTCTCCCGCATCGCACCCTCCAGCCCCTGCGGCGCCGGGGCCAGCGCGGGGTTCACCTCGGTCCGGTAATAGGGATCGCGCCCGGCCTCCTCCAGCGTGCCGAAGCGGAAGCCGTGGCGGCGGTACAGTTCGAGCAGGCGCGGCAGCATGTGCGCGTCGAACGCCCCGGCATGGAGCAGCAGCACATAGGGAATGTCGCGCCCGTACAGCGCTTTCGCCATCGCCCGGTAGCGACCGATATTCCATTCGGCATCGGCCAGCCATGCCGCTTCCAGCGTCGCAACCGCCGCCATGTCGCCCTTCGCCATGCACCGGGCATAGGGCTCGTTATAGGCCCAGTCGCCGAAATCCATCGTCACCGCCGCGACCTTGTACCCCTTCGCCCCCAGCAGCGCGCGGATGCGTGCACGCCGCGCCGGATCGGCCCCCGCTTCGGACAGGAACGGATAGCGGAACCAGTGCCAGTCGGCCTCGCCCATCAGCGATCGCAACAGTGGCTCGTTCTTCGCCAGTTCCTCGGCGAACTGCTCGTCGCTGATCTTCGCCAGATCGGCATGGCTCCACCCGTGATTGCCCAGCGGATAGCCGGCATCGCGCCACACGCGCAGCGCGGGCGCGGTATCCGGCTCGCGTTCGCCCGACGCACCATTGATGAAGCCATAGGCCTCGAGCACGCCTGCCTTCTTCAGCGCGCCCACGATCTGCTCGGCCACCTGCACCTGCGTCATGCCCGGCGGGGTGATGGTGTGCTTGGGCAGATCGTCGAAGGTCAGGACGATCATCGGTGCTGGCTCGCGGGCCGGCACCACCACGCGCCCCGGCTTGCCCTTCCACTTCGCCCGTGGCGTCAGCAGGTCGAGCGGCACCGCGTCCGCCATCGCCCTGTAGCCCGCGGCCGAGGGATGCAGCCCGTCGCCCGAATCATAGTCCGGCCGCAGATAGGCGGGCCGCGCGGGATCGCGCATCGCCGCGTCGAAATCGATCACCGCGTCGAAATTCCCCGGCGCGCGGATCCAGTCATTCACCGCCTGCCGGTCGGCTTCGTTGGCCGCATCGGGATGATAATAGCCCGATCCGCCATAGGGCAGGATCGTCCCCCCGATCGCCACGATCCCCTTCGCACGCGCCCGCGACACCATCTGCCGCAGCGCGCCGATCATCCGCGCGACCAGCGCCTTGTGCTCGTCGGCACTCACCGGCGCATCGCGGGTCAGCGTGCCGAGGTCGTTCACGCCTTCAAGGACGATCAGATGCGTCACCCCCGGCGGCGTCATCACCTCGCGATCGAACCGCGCCAGTGCATTCGGCCCCAGCCCGTCATTGAGCAGCCGGTTGCCGCCGATCCCGCCATTCAGCACCGCCATCTGGCTCAGGTCGCCCGTCGCGCGCAGCCGCGTCTGCAGCGCATCGGTCCAGCGCCCGTTGCTGTTGGCCGTCACGCCATAGCCGTCGGTGATCGAGTCCCCCAGCACGACCACCGCCGAGGCCTTGGCATTGTCCACCTCGATCCCGGCAAGCTGGTGCCAGCGATCGATCGCCTTCGCATCGGCCAAGTCCGCGTCGCGGGTCCGGTCGCCCTTGGCGAGGTACGAGGTCGCACGCGAACCCGGATGCCCGGTCTGCCGCGCGGGCGGCGCGGGATAGTGGATCGAGATCGCGACATCCGCCCCGGCCTTGGCCTGCACCGCCACCGGATCGGACCAATAGTCCGCCCCCGCCGGGATCACGACCTGCGCCGCCCCGTCGAAGCTGAGCGGCTTCATGCTCGCGGGATCGACCTTCGCCGAAGCAGGCCCCGTTGCCAGCGCGATGCTCGCCGCGGAGATCTTCAGCGGCGCAGTGCCGAACGCGTTGGTGAAGCGCACTCGCACCCGGCTCCCGCCGACCTGCAACCGCACGATCTGGCGCAGCGTCGCGTCGGTTAGGTCCTCGGCCGCCAGCGCATTCTGCCCCTCGGGCACCATCGGCGAAGTCGCCCATGCCGCCACCCAGCGCTCGCCCGGCGCGCTCTGGGCCATCACCGCCCCGCCCAGCGCAAGCGCCACGAACGCCAGCAACAGCCGCATCCGGCCCATCATCCCTCTCCCGCGATTATCTCGTTATGATAACGCTACCATAACTCGCCACAGAGTGATGACAAGGGCGCTTCCCGTCGCCCCCGCCTTCGGCCATTATGCCCGCGTAACGGAGTGGGGCATGTTTTCGAGCGGATCGCTGGTCCTTCAGCTGAGCTATGCATTGCTGGTGCTCGCGGTGGTGACGTCGCGAAAGCTGCCGCGCATCTTCATCGCGCTGTCCGCGGCGGTCGCGCTGGCGCATGCGATCTGGTGGAGCGGCGATCCGGCGGCGATCGGCTGGATGGCGCTGCTGCTCGGCGCTTGCGCGGTCGTGCTGGGCAATGATTTCCTCGCCAATCGCCGCGCCCGTTTCAGCGACGAAGAGGAAGCGATGCTCGCCGGCTTCCTTGCGCACGTCCCGCGCCACGCCGCACGCCACCTGATCGATCAGGGCATCTGGCTGTTCGGCGCGGAGGGCGACATGCTCACCCGCGAAGGCGAGCCGGTCGAACGGCTGCTGTTCATCGCACGCGGCGAAGCCAGGGTGTTCAGCGGCACCAGCCAGGTTGCCTTGTGCGGCCCGGGCGAACTGATCGGCGAAGCGACGGTGCTGGCGGGCGATCCGGCCACCGCCACCGTGGTGCTGGCCGGTCCTGCACGCTTCTGGTGCATCGCCGCTCCGGCCCTGCGCGCCTATCTCACCGCCAATCCGGACCTGTTGCCCGCACTCGAACGCAGCTTCGCTCGCGCGGTGGGCGACAAGCTGCGCGCCAGCAACCGCACCATCGCCGCAGCCGGCGGCGTCGCCGCCTGAAGCCGATCCGGCACAGCTTGCAATGTAGGATTTCCGCTGCTGCAGTCAGCGCGCCGCGTCGCCGCCCGGCCGCTCTTTGACATGACAATAGTTCGGCGGGAATTTTCTCCCGCGGGGTAAACCCAACCGGCCAAGAGTCACAAGTCCATGCGCGCCATGCCAGTGTGACTCTTGTGACTTTTGCTACCCCGAAAGGGTAAATCCCGACACGCTTCAGCCCTTTTGCCGGCTCTTCATCAGCGGCTGGATGCGCGTGCCGAAATTCTCCACCCCTTCCAGAAAGTCGTCGAAGGTCAGCAGCACGCCGCCGGTGTTCGGCACTTCGGCCATCTCGTCGAGCATCGCCGCGATCTTGGCATAGCTGCCGACCAAGGTGCCCATGTTGATGTTCACCGCACCTTCGGGCGCGGCAAGCTGGCGGACATTGGTGGTCGCATTGTGCTTGTCCGCTGCACCCTGATTGGCGAGCCAGGCAATCGCGTCCAGATCGACACCGTCATTATACGACTTCCACTTGGCCTCGGCTTCCTCGTCGGTCTCCGCGGCGATCACCATGATCAGCACAAACACCGAAACGTCGCGCCCGGTCTTCTCCAGCGCAACCGCCAGTCGCTCGTTGTTGAAGGCAAAGGCAGTGGGCGTGTTGACACCTTTGCCCAGGCAGAAGGCATAGTCCGCCCACTTCGCCGAGAAGGCGAGGCCCTCGTCCGACGAGCCCGCGCAGATGATCTTCATGTCACCCGTCGGCTGCGGCCGGACGAGGCAATCGTCCATCTGGTAATATTCGCCCTTCAGATCGCTGCGACCGGTCTCCCACAGCTCGCGCAGGATCTGGGCGTACTCGTCGAGCATCTGGTAGCGATTGCGGAAATGCTCGTCGCCCGGCCACAGGCCCATCTGGCTGTATTCGGGGCGCTGCCAGCCGGTGATCAGGTTCAGTCCGAACCGGCCATGGCTGATGCTGTCGATAGTGTTGCACATGCGCGCCGCAAAGGCCGGCGGGATGATCAGCGTCGGGCAGGTGGCGTAGATCTTGATCTTTTCGGTCACCGCGGCGAGCCCCGCCATCAGCGTGAAGCTCTCCAGCCCATATTCCCAGAACTCGGTCTTCCCCCCGAACCCGCGCAGCTTGATCATCGACAGGAGGAAATCGAGGCCATGCTCCTCGGCCTTCAGCGCGATCGCCTTGTTCATGTCGAAGCTCGGCTTGTACTGGGGCGCGTTCTCGCTGATCAGCCAGCCATTGTTGTTGATGGGCACGAAGACGCCGACCTGCATGATTCAGTTCTCCAGGATTTCGAGCAGCAAGCGATTGAAAGTCTCGGTATCGGTGAAATTACACGCGTGCCCACCCCAGCGCATCACCGCCAATTCGGCACCCGCTATGCCCTCGGCCAGCCGCTCGGAGCAGGTATAAGGCACCAGCATATCGTCCTCGGTCGCGATCGCCACGGTCGGCACGCTGACCTCGCCCAAGCGGGCATCGACATCGAAGGCGAGCAGCGCGGCGATCCGCTTCTCATAGGCTTCGGCACCGGCGAAATGCGCGAGGTGCTGCGCTTCCTCGGCCGCGATGAACTCGTGCATCTGCGAGATAAATACCGCCGGATACAGGAACAGTGGCTGCGCCTTCAGATAGGCTTCAGGCCCACTGTTCCGCAGCAGTGCAAGCCGCGTCTCGAAACAGCGGATGAAATGCGGATCGGCTTTAGAGAAGGCGTTGACCAGCACCAGACATGTAACGCGCTCCGGCGCCTTCAACGCCAGCGCCAACCCGGCAACGCCACCTGCGGCATGGCCGACGATGATCGCGGACGGCACGCCCAAAGCATCGATCACCTCGAGCAGATCGTCGCCCATCTGATCGACCGTCACCGTGTCGGGCAATGCGCGGTCGCTCCGCCCGGTGCCGCGATGATCGTAAAGGATGACGCGGAAACGCTCGGCGAGCCCCTTCACATTGGGCAGCCAGTAATTGCCCGATCCGCCAAGGCCCGCGGACAAGATCATGGCCGGCGCATCGGCCGGTCCATGTTCCTCCCAATAAATGCCCCCCGCAGTCAGCATCAGGCCCCCCTCGCGGGCAGCGTCACGAAAGGTGGGCCACGCTGGCGATCTCGACCAGGCAATCGGGCTTCACCAGATCGCACTTGATGCAATAGCGCGCCGGCTTCGCGCCGGGGAAATACTCGGCATAGACCGCATTGAACGCGGCATAGTCGCCCAGGTCCTTCAGGAAGATATGGTTCATCGCCACATCCTCGAGGCTGGCTCCGGCGGCTTCCAGCGTGATCTTGATCACGTCCAGCACATGCCGGGTCTGCGCCGCGGCATCGCCGACATGCAGCACCACCCCGCCCTCGCCCAGCGCCAGCACGCCCGAGACATAGACGGTGTTCCCGGCCTTCGCCCCCGCCGAATAGGGCGCGATCGGAGTCGGGAACTGCGGCGGATTGATCGGTTCGAAAGGCATGATCTTACTCCGTGGGAAGCTGGCCGAACGAGCCGCAGAAGTCCGCAGTCGTGCTCACCCAGCCGAAGAATTTCTCGACATTGTAGACGGTCGCTTCCTGCATCGCGGGCGGCCCCAGATGATGGGTCGCATCCTCCAGCATCACCCCGAAATATTCGAGGTGGAAGCCGTCGCGCAGCGTGCTTTCGACGCACACATTGGTGGCGATCCCGACGAACACGATGGTGCGGATGCCGCGCGACCGCAGCACGCTGTCGAGCTGCGAATTGAAGAACGCGGAGTAGCGCGTCTTGCCGATCACGATGTCGCCATCCTGCGGCTTCAGCGCATCGACCAGATCGTAATCCCATCCGCCGCGCGCCAGCAGCTTACCCGAAAGCTCGGGCCGCTTGCGCATCGTCTTCAGCGCGTTGGACTTGTGCCAGTTGGGCGAACCCGGCCCGCCCGCCTCGACATAGTCCGGGTCCCAGCCATTCTGCAGATAGACGATCTGGATGCCCGCCTTGCGCGCGGTTTCCAGCACCGTCCCGATCTTGCCGATCACGCCGGCCGCGCCCGAAATGTCGAACCCCGCCTGATCGACATAGCCGCCGGGCGAGGCATAGGCGTTCTGCATGTCGATCACGACGACCGCCGTCTCGGACGGCCTGACGCGAACCGCCTCCGGCCGCGCGCCAAGGGTTACGCCCTCGACACCCGCCGATCCGATGTTCACCGTTTCCATTTAACCCAGACTGACCAGTCCGGAGTCAGCGGTCAAGGCGCGATCAGGCCGCGGCCAGCTTGAAGTCCTTGTACTGCTCGCGGATCGCGGTCTTCAGCAGCTTGCCGGTCGCGGTGTGGGGCAGGCTGTCGACGAAATGGATCTCGTCGGGCAGCCACCATTTGGCGACATGGTTGGCCAGATGCGCCTGGATCTCGTCGGCGGTCACCTCGCTGCCGGGCTTGCGGATCACCAGCAGGATCGGCCGCTCGTCCCATTTGGGATGATAGACGCCGATCGCCGCCGCCTCGGCCACGCCGGGGCAACCGACTGCGCAATTCTCCAGATCGACCGAACTGATCCACTCGCCGCCGGACTTGATCACGTCCTTGGCGCGATCGGTGATCTGCATCGTGCCATCGGGATGCAGCACCGCGACGTCGCCGGTATCGAACCAGTTGTCGGCATCCACCGCCGGACCGCTCTCGTCCTGGAAATATTGCTCGATGATCCACGGACCGCGGATCTGCAGCTTGCCCGAGCTTTCGCCGTCGCGCGGCTGGACCACGCCCGCATCGTCGACCACGCGCAGCTCGACGCCCCATGGCACCCGGCCCTGACGGCAGACCTGATCCACCTTCTGGTCGAAGGTCAGATCCTCCCAGTCGGGCGATCGCGCACCCATCGTGCCGATCGGGCTGGTCTCGGTCATGCCCCAGGCATGATTGACCCGCACGCCCATCTTCATCAACCGCTCGATCATCGCGCGCGGCGCGGCCGATCCGCCGATGGTGACCAGCTGGAGATACTTCGGCGTCTCGCCGGTCGCGTCCATATGCTGGAACATGGCGAGCCACACCGTCGGCACGCCGGCCGAATGGGTCACCTTCTCGCGGTTCATCAGGTCGCACAGCACGACCGGATCGTTGACCGCCGAATAGACGAACTTGATCCCTGCAGCCGCCCCCGCAAAGGGCAGGCCCCAGGCCGCGGCATGGAACATCGGCACCACCGGCAGCGCCACCGCGCGGGTGTCGAGATCGAACACCGCCGGCTGCATCTCGGCCAGCGCATGGATCATCGTCGAGCGATGGGTGTAGAGTACGCCCTTGGGGTTACCCGTCGTCCCACTGGTATAGCACAGCATGCACGGATCGCGCTCCGGCCCTTCGTGCCAGGCGTAGTTGCCGTCCTCGGCCGAGATCACCGCTTCGAAGCTGTTCGCCCCGTCACCGTCGAACACGATGTAATGTTCGATGCTGGTCCACTTCTCGCGCAGCCGGTCGACGATCGGCTGGAACACCTTGTCATAGAGCAGCACGCGGTCTTCGGCGTGATTGGCGATATAGATCAACTGCTCGTCGAACAGGCGCGGGTTGATGGTGTGGATCACCCCACCCATCCCGATCGCGCCATACCAGGCGACCAGATGGCGGCTGTGGTTCATGCCCAGGGTCGCGACGCGATCGCCGGGCTCCAGCCCCATCCGCTCGAACGCCTGCGCCAGTTTCTTGGCATCGCGGGCGATCCCGGCCCAGGTGGTGCGGGTCTCGCTGCCATCGGCCCAGCGGCTCACGATCTCGCGGCCCCAATGCTCGCGTGCGGCGTGATCGATCAGCCGGGGTACCCGAAGCTCGAAATCCTGCATTCCACCCAGCATCACGTCTCTCCGTTCTGTTTTGACGGAGCGTACCGTGTACCCGGGGGCCGAGTCGAGGGGGTCAGGCCGCGGCGGCCAGTGCCATATCCGCGTCGCCGAAGCGCACGGCAGCCACACCCGGCAGCCCTCGGATGCGGTCGGCCATTTCCTCGTCGATCCGGAAATTGCGGCCCAGCACGACGGTGGCCGTCTCCTGCGGCCGCGAAGCCATCCGCAGCTGCACGGTGCACCGCCCGGTCCGCTCGCCGCCGATCAAGCCGGCCAGCAGCGGCAGCGCGGCCACATCGGTAATGGTCAGATCGAGCAGCATCCGCGCAGAACCGGCAATGCTCTCGAACGACTGGACGCGGCGGATCGCCACGCGGGGCGCTTCCTCGCCGGGACGCTTGTCCATCTCGATGGTCAGGATCGCGCAGCCACCGCCGCGGGCGCATTCCTCCATGTCGTTGGCCACCGCTTCGTCGAAACAGCTTACCGGCACCTGCCCGCTGGTGTCCGAGATCGTCGCCATCATATAGCGATTGCCCCGCGCCGAGGTGCGCCAGCGGGCATCCTCGATCAGCGCCGCCACGGTCGCGCCGACGCGCTGCCCCTCGGGGATCGGCACTTCGCCCAGCGTGGCGATCAGCCGCGCGCTCTGGGCGCGGGCGAGGTGCTGGTAACGGTCGAGCGGGTGGGCCGAGAAATAATAGCCGAATGCATCGCGCTCCGCGCCGATCCGATCGGCCAGCGTCCATTTGGCGCTCTTGGGCAGCGAGATCGCCCCGCCCGCGCGCTCGCTCTCACCGAACAACCCACCCTGCCCGCTGGTGCGGTTCTGATGCGTGCGCTGGGCGACGGCGAGGATGGTCTCAGCGGCAGCAAACACGCCCGGGCGGTTCGGCTCGATCCCGTCCAAGGCACCAGCGCCCGCCAGCGTCTCTAGCTGCCGCTTGTTGAGCAGCCGCGGATCGACGCGGCGCGCCACATCGTCGAGCGAGACGAAGCGGCCGTTGAGGTCGCGCTCCTCGACCAGCTGCGCCATCGCCCTTTCGCCCACGCCCTTCAGCGCGCCCAGCGCATAGCGGACGGCAAGCTGTCCCTCATGCTCCTGCACGCAGAAATCGGCGAGCGAGGCGTTGATATCCGGCGCCAGGCACTGGACGCCCAGCCGCTTCATATCGTCGGCAAAGATCGCCAGCTTGTCGGTCTGGTCGATATCGAAGCACATCGACGCAGCGTAGAATTCCTGCGGGAAATGCGCCTTCAGCCACGCCGTCTGATAGGCGAGCAGCGCATAGGCGGCGGCGTGCGACTTGTTGAAGCCGTACCCTGCGAACTTGTCGATCAAATCGAACAGCTCGTTGGCCTTGGCCGCCTTGATGTCGTTCTTCGCGCAGCCTTCGACGAAGATCGCGCGCTGGGCGTCCATCTCCGCCTTGATCTTCTTGCCCATCGCGCGGCGGAGCATGTCCGCGCCGCCCAGCGAATAGCCCGCCAGGATCTGCGCGGCCTGCATCACCTGTTCCTGATAGACGAAGATGCCGTAGGTCTCGGACAGGATGCCTTCCAGCAGCGGGTGCGGGTAGACGATCTCCTCGCGACCGTTCTTGCGCGCGCCGAACATCGGGATGTTGTCCATCGGACCCGGGCGATAGAGCGAGACGAGCGCGATGATGTCGCCGAAATTGGACGGGCGCACCGCCGCCAGCGTGCGCCGCATGCCTTCCGATTCCAGCTGGAACACACCCACCGTGTCGCCGCGCTGGAGCAGCTCATAAACCTGCGGATCGTCCCAATGCAGCGTATCGAGATCGATATCGATATGCCGGTCGGCCAGCAGCTCGACGGCCTTTTGCAGCACCGACAGCGTCTTCAGGCCGAGGAAGTCGAACTTCACCAGCCCGGCCGCCTCGACATATTTCATGTCGAACTGGGTGACCGGCATGTCCGAACGCGGATCGCGGTACAGCGGCACCAGCTCGGCCAGCGGACGGTCGCCGATCACCACGCCCGCCGCATGGGTCGAGCTGTGCCGCGGCAGGCCTTCCAGCCGCATCGACAGATCGATCAGGTTACGGACGTCGTCGTTCGACTTATACTCGCCGTGGAACTCGCTGACGCCGTTCAGCGTGCGGTCCAGCGTCCAGGGATCGGTTGGATGGTTGGGGATCAGCTTGGCGAGGCGATCGACCTGGCCATAGCTCATCTGCAGCACGCGGCCGACGTCCTTCAGCACCGCGCGGGCTTTCATCGTCCCGAAGGTGATGATCTGCGCCACCTGCCCGCGACCGTATTTCTCCTGCACGTAACGGATCACTTCGCCGCGCCGCGTTTCGCAGAAGTCGATGTCGAAGTCGGGCATCGACACGCGTTCCGGGTTCAGGAAGCGTTCGAACAGCAGGCCCAGCTTCAGCGGATCGAGGTCGGTGATCGTCAGCGACCATGCCACCACCGAGCCCGCGCCCGAACCACGGCCCGGTCCCACCGGAATGCCATTGTCCTTGGCCCATTTGATGAAGTCGGCGACGATCAGGAAGTAACCCGGAAAGCCCATCGTGACGATCACGTCGGTCTCGAACGCCAGCCGCTCGAAATAGGTCTTGCGGGTCTCCTCGTCGGTCACCCCCGCCTTTTCCAGCCGCGCCTCCAGCCCCGCGCGCGCATCGTCGCGCAGCTTGGCCGCCTCGCCTTCCAGGTCGCCGGCAAGGCTGGGCAGGATCGGCTTGCGCTTCGGCGCCATGAACGCACAGCGCTGCGCCAGCACCATCGTGTTCGCAATCGCCTCGGGCAGGTCGGCGAACAGCGACTTCATCTCGTTCGCCGGCTTCATCCACGCGTCGGGCGAGCTCTTCCGGCGATCGTCGCTGGCGACATAGGAGGAACTGGCGATGCACAGCATCGCGTCATGCGCCTCGTGGAAATTCTCGTCGGCGAAGCAACTCGGATTGGTCGCCACCAGCGGCAGATCGCGGACATAGGCCAGATCGAGCAGCTTCGGCTCGGCTTTGCCTTCCACCTCGTCCAGCCGGCGGACCAGTTCGACATAGAGCCGCTTGGGGAACAACCCCTCCAGCCGGTCGGCATAATCCTCGGCGGCGCGTTCCTGCCCCTCGGCGAACAACCGGGCGAGCGCACCTTCTGCGCCACCGGTCAGCGCGATCAAGCCATCGGTGCGGCCTTCGAGTTGATCGAAGGTGACATGTGCGTCCTCCTCGATGGGCCGGTCCAGATGCGCCATCGAGACCAGCGCGCACAGATTGAGATAGCCCGCCTCGTCTTGCGCCAGCAGCGGCAGCCAGTCGATCACCGGCTTCACCCCATCGGGCATGTCCGGCCGCACCACCGCGAGCAGCGTCCCGACGATCGGTTGCACGCCCGACTTCGCACAGGCTTCGGAGAAGGACATTGCGGCATACAGGCCGTTGCGGTCGACAAGCCCGACCGCCGGGAAGCCAAGCTCGCGGGCGCGCTTGGCGATCGCCTTGGGCTCGATGGCGCCTTCCAGCATCGTGTAGGCCGAAAAAACCCTAAGTGGCACGAATCCCGAATGCATGGGGCATAGTAGGGAATGGGGCAGCGGGTTTCCAACCCCGGTGGCACCCCTATCCACAGGTTTCGCAGCCCGCCGATGAACGGATCGGCCTCAATTCACCGCACGACCTGCGGTGAGTTGAGGCATTCGGCGCAGGAAGCGGTTCAGGCTGCCACCCGGCATCCTGTATTCGCGGGCGATCCTCCTGCAGAGAAAAACCCAAGCGCGTCCAGCCGGTTACCGAGTTCTTAACGCCCGCCTCCGCGCAGCCACGACGGGGATTCAACCCGAATGGCGACTCAACCCGGCTTGATCCATTTTATGGTTAACAACGGTTCGTCGATAAAAACGAACGGTTCATCGGACGGTCAGAATGAGGCGCTATTATGGCAAATATGAGGCAATCCCAGTGTTTCCTCATAGATACAATGACTTAATAGCGTAGCGACTCACCTCAAACCCCTTGCGACGAAGCGAATTGAGACCAAAAATGACTTCCTCTTTCTTCCATGGCAGCGCGATCTGCGAAGTCGACCGGGACGGCACCGTCTCGATCCCCGACTTCCTGGCCGACGCCCTGACCGGCGAAGAAGGCGAGTTGCTGGTCGCCCGTCACGAGGCCGATGACTGCCTGGTCGGTTATGGCCGGGATCATCTGAACCATCTGCGCACCCGCGCCGAAGCCCGGCGGATCGCCGACGAGGCCCGCGGCGAGGATGCGCGCAATCATTACCGCCGCATGCGGCGCACCTTCGGGGCAGTCGAAAAGCTGCCCCGCGCCGGCGCCACGATGCGGATCCCCCCCGCGATGCGCCACCTGGGCAAGATCGGAGCGCTCGCGCTCTTCGTCGGCGCCGGCGACAGTTTCGAGATCTGGAATCCCGATCTCGCCATCGAAAATGCGGACGAACAGTTCCGCGACCTCGCTGCCTTCCGGGTGAAGGCGATGCGGGGCGACCATCTTGGGAGTGTTTTCTGATGACTCTGCTCTGCTCGGTGACCGGCCACAGCGCCAATACGGTCCACCATCACAATCAGGGCCTGGATTTCAGCACCTGCCATCGTTGCCGCTGCGACCTGATCCGCACCGAAGCGACAGGCGAGTGGGCCGAAGTGCCCAAGGGCTTCCGCGTTGTCTGGCGGGAGTTTGGGCGGGCGGGGGACGCCGCTTCGGTCATGGCGCGGATGCAGCGCATGACGCCGCCTCCGCGCCGGGAACAGCGGGGCGCCCGCCCCAAGCCGCGGCGCGATCCGCGCGGCCGGCCGCTCAAGGGCGCGGTCAGCATGTTCGGCGCGCTCGGTAATCTGAGCCAGTTGCTCACGGGCGGCGAGCCGGTCGAGGACAATGAAGGCCGTTCGATGGAGACCAGCGGCCAATATGTGATCTGCCTGCCCTCCGCAGGCTGACGAGAAGGGGTCCGCACACCTGTGACGCGCTTTCCCGAGCGTTGTGCAGGCCCTTTAAGCGCGGTGGTGGGGCGCCTCTCTCCTCCCGCCCCACCACCATCCGCTTGTGTTTGCGTAAGTTGGCGTAGGTGCCGCGCGGCGAAAGCTGCGCGGCATTTTGCGTCGGGTTACAGCAGCCCCTCGATATCCTTCGCCAGATCCTCGGGCTTGGTCTGCGGCGCATAGCGTTCGAACACCGCGCCCGAACGCGCGATCAGGAATTTGGTGAAGTTCCACTTGATCGCTTCGGTGCCCAGCAGGCCCTTTTGCTCTGCCTTCAGATACTGGAACAGCGGCGCCGCCTTGTCCCCGTTGACGTCGATCTTGCCATAGATCGGGAAGGTCACATCATAGGTCCGCGAACAGAAAGTCGCGATCTCGTCCGCGTCGCCCGGCTCCTGCTCGCCGAACTGGTTGCAGGGAAAGCCCAACACCTCGAACCCACGATCCTTGTACTGGCGGTGCAGCGCCTCCAGCCCCGCATATTGCGGCGTGAACCCGCATTGCGAGGCGGTGTTGACGATCAGCAGTACCTGCCCGGAAAAGGCCGACAGATCGGTCTCGCTTCCGTCCGCCGCGGTGACGGGGATTTCGGTGAGCTTGCTCATTCCAGATGTCCCTCGTGCAGCCGCAGCACCCGGTCCATCCGCGCGGCCAGCCGTTCGTTATGCGTCGCGACCAGCGCCGCCGATCCCTGTTCGCGGACCAGCGCCAGGAACTCGGCCAGCACCTTGTCCGCGGTCGCCTCGTCCAGATTGCCGGTGGGTTCGTCGGCGAGCACCAGCATCGGTTTGTTCGCCAGCGCACGCGCCACCGCAACGCGCTGCTGCTCGCCGCCCGAAAGCTGGCTCGGCCGGTGCGTCAGCCGCTGGGAAAGGCCCAGCGCGGTCAGCAGATGCTCGGCGCGCTTGTCGGCGTCGGCGCGGGTGCTGCCATGGATCATCTGCGGCAACACGACATTCTCGATCGCGCTGAAATCGGGCAGCAGGTGGTGGAACTGATAGATAAAGCCCAGCCGGTCGCGGCGCACTTCGGTGCGGCCCGCGCTGTCGAGTTGGGCGGCTTCCTTGCCGGCGATGCGGATCGACCCGTCGAACCCGCCTTCCAGCAGGCCGACCGCCTGCAACAGCGTCGACTTGCCCGAACCCGAAGGGCCCAGCAGCGCGACGATCTCGCCCGGCATGATCTTCAGATCGATGCCGCGCAGCACCTCGATGGTCACCTCGCCCTGCGTGAAGCTGCGGGTCAGACCAATGGTCTGGAGGACGGGTTCTTCACTCATAACGCAACACCTGGACCGGATCGGTGCTCGCGGCCTTCCATGCGGGATACAGCGTCGCGAGGAAACTGAAGAGGAAGGCCATCACGATGATGCCGATCACTTCGGCGGGATCGGTCTTGGCGGGCAATTCGGTGAGGAAGCGCATCGACGGATCCCACACATCCATGCCGGTCACCAGCCCGATGAACTTCACCACATATTCGCGGAACTGGATCAGCAGGAAGCCGAGCAGCGATCCCGCCGCGATGCCGACCACGCCGATGGTGGTGCCCACGGTCACGAAGATGCGCATCAGCCCGCCCCGGCTCGCCCCCATCGTCCGCAGCACCGCGATGTCGCGCGTCTTGGCGCGCACCAGCATGATCAGCGACGACACGATGTTGAACGACGCGACGATGATGATCAGCGACAGCACCACGAAGCTGACGATCCGGTCGACCGACAGCGCCTCGAACAGCTGCGAATTCATCTGCCGCCAGTCGACGATCTGCCCGCTGGCACGGATTTTCGGCGCGAGCGGGGTGAGGATCGTCTCCACATTATCGGCATTCTCGGTGTCGATCTCGACCATGCCGACCGAATCACCGAGCAACAGCAGCGTCTGGGCATCCTCCATCGGCATGATCACGAACGCCTTGTCGTAATCATAGACGCCGACCTCGAAGATCGCGGCGACCCGGTACTTCACGATGCGGAACATGGTGCCGAATGGCGTGGCCGCGCCTTGCGGATTGATGATCGAGATTTCGCTGCCCAGCTCCGCCCCGATCGACTTGGCCAGCCGCGATCCGATCGCGATCTGCTCGCCGCCGGGCTTCATATTGGCGAAGCTGCCGACGATCTCCTTGCCCTTCAGCGTCGGGTTTGCGCGGATATCCTCCACGGTCATGCCGCGCACCAGCGCGAACTCGACCCGGCCGTTGTAGCTGGCGAACAGGGGTTGCTCGATCAGCGGCGTCGCGCTGACGATGCCGGGCGTGGCCTTGGCCTGCTTCACCACGTCGCGCCAGTCGCGCATCTGGCCGTTATAGCCCTGGATCACCGCATGACCGTTCAGCCCGGTGATCTTGTCGAACAGCTCGGCACGGAAGCCGTTCATCACGCTCATCACCACGATCAGCGCGGCGACGCCCAGCATGACGGCGACAAGGCTGAACCCGGCGACGACGGCGATGAACGCCTCGCCGCGGCCGGGCAGCAGGTATCGCTTGGCGATCATCCGCTCATAGCGCGAGAGTAGCATGAAGTCGGCGGTCCCCGCACAAAAGCAACTGGTGTGTCGCGGCTCTAGGACAGTTTCGGGGCGGTGCGCAAATGGAGATAATGTCACATTTCCTGTTGCCGAAGCGCCACAGGGTCACACCAATCTGAGTCCTATCCCGTCATAAGCGGTGACAAAGGGCGATGCCGGTCCTAGCAAACCCATGTCGAAACGCAGGCAACGGCCGTGGTTCGGGGAGGCTCTTTGCCCCGCTTGTTGGCAAGAACAGGCGTGCGGGCGAAGGACCTGACAAAGGGGGCTGACGAGGCATCGTCACGCAGGCGCCCGGGCTGGAAACAGTCCGGGCGTTTGCGCGTCCGGGGTAGATCGAAAGCGACCAAACCTCTCGTCGCCCGGAGCTGTTCGGCGCCTATCTCATTACGACAAGCTGGAAGGAAATGGCTGTGCTCCGGCGAAGGCCGGAGCGTTGGACGTATGGCAATACTTTGACTGCCAACGCTCCGGCCTTCGCCGGAGCACAGCTAGTTTGCGCAAGGGGTATGCACCGAACAACTCCGGGTGACGGAGATTTTACCCCGTCCGAGTCCCCGCCATCAAATCCTGGATCGACGCATCGAAATGCGCCTCCATCGCCGCCACCGCGGCGGCGGGGTCCCGGTCGGCGATCGCTTTCGCCAGAGCGCGGTGTCCGGCCAAAGTCGAAACCTGCTGGTCGCGCGTCTGGCGGGTGCCCCAGGCCTGCGGGACCGCGACTTCCATCAGCGGGGCATAGGAGCGCACCATCTGGCGGAAGAGCTGGTTGTGCGAAGCATCCGCGATCGCCTGATGGAGGGCGACGTCGATCTTCGTCAGCTCGGGCAAATTCTCCGCCGCAGCGGTCATCGCGTCAGCCAGTTCCACGATGCGCTTCGCCTCGGCATCGGTGCGGCGCTCGGCGGCCAGTGCCGCGATGCGCAATTCGACCGTGCGGCGCACATCCCACACTTCGTTGAAGCTGATCTGCGCGGTCGACACGGCATGGTCGAGCGAGGTCGCCATCACCGATCCGTCGATCGCGCCCACCCGGGCGCGGCGGCCATTGGCGACGTCGAGCACACGCAGCGCGGCCAGCGCGCCGAACGCCTCGCGCATCACCGCGCGGCTCACCCCCAGCTCGGCCGCGAAATGGCTCTCACCGGGCAGATTGTCGCCGACCTTCAGGTCCTGATCGCGGATATGGTTGCGGATCGCCGCCACCGCCTGATGGACCAGCGAGCCGCCCTCCCCTGCTGCGCTCGCCATCAGGCAGCCAGTCGCGTCGCGCGATACTGGGTCGGCGCCACGCCGTAATGGCGCGAAAAGGCGCGCGCGAAGCTCGCATTGTTGAGATAGCCGCAACGATAGCCGATCGACGAAACCGGCAGGTCAGTTACAAGAAGCATCTGCTTCGCCTCCCCCAGGCGCTGCTCGGCAATAGCGTCGGCAACGCTGCAGGAAAAGAGATCGCGAAAGCCCCGGGTCAGCTTAGCGCGATTGAGGCCGCAGGCGCGCGCGATGGTGTCGAGCGTGATCTTCTCGGCCCATTTGTCCTCGATGAAGCGTCGCGCGACCATCAGCCGCTGGCTGTCGGCAAGCGACAGCGACCCGGCCGCGCCGAACGGGACCAGTTCGTCCTCGTCGTGCAGGCGCAGAATCTCGCACACCGCCTCGATGCTCTTGGCGCCGCGATAGGGCAGCCGGGCGCCTTCGGGGAACTGGCAGTCGCGGATCGCGAAGACGATGGCGCGGAGACTCGCCGGCACATGGAACCGCTCGCCGTCGCGCATGTCGAGCTTCGAACCGAGCAGCCGGGTGATCGCCGTGCGGGCAACGACCAGGATCAGCCGTGCCTGGCCCGCATCGCGGTCGAGCTGCGCCGCCGACGGGCGGCTGTGGTGCGAGAAGCTGGTGGTGGAGAAATCGAACACGAAGGCGGAGGACTGCGCCGGCCACGCGGTCTCGCCAAGCAGGCCGGTGCCGACATGGATCACCATCTCGGGCGAAACAGGGATCCGATCCATCGCCGAAACTTCCGTCATGACACCTCTCCAATTCCCTCTATGGGGTGGAGAGGCTATGAACCTATCGGATAGGTTTGGCAATAGCTATCAGACAGGTTCCGCCGTCGCGCTGGCCGGCGCCCGGCGCATCGCCATCCAGAAGGCCACGCAGGAAATCGCGCCGACGATCACGCTGACCCATGCGGTCGCGGTGCCCAGATGCCTGCCGCCCTCGCCCATCGCATCGCTGATCGCGCCGATCAGCGGCGGCGCCACGCCGAAGCCGATCAGCCCCGCCAGCGTCAGGAAGGCGCCGATGCACAGCCCGCGAAGCTCGTTGGGCAGCAGCACGGTGATCGCGATCGCGGTGATCAGCCCGGTGATGGTCCCGCACAGGATCAGCACACCGAAGCCGATACCCAGCCAGGTGACGTCGGGCGCGACGGTGTAGAGACCCGCGGGCACGCCGAGTGCGGAGAAGATCACCGCGCCGATCAGCACGCCGCCCCTGCCCCGGCGATGCCCGGCGTCCGCGGCGATGCCGCCGATGATCGATCCGGCCAAGCCGGTCAGGAACAGCACGGTGCCGATCCACTGGGTCTGCTCGGCGGCCATGCCATAGCTGCGCGACAGGACCGGCGCGATCAGGATACCGGCCGAGGCATCCGCCATCGTCACCGCGATCTGACCGACGAACAGCGGGATCAGGAAGCCACGCCGCGTCCAAAGCTCGCTTACGACGGTGCGGAACGGCGCACCGGGTCCGGCCAGCATCTCGCGCCGCGGCGGCTCGCGCAGCAGGAACAGGGCAGCGATCAGCGCGGCGCTGACCAGCCCGACGATCAGGTGCACGCCGCGCCACGCCTCGAGGCCCCACAGCCCGCTTTCGCCGATCATCGCGAACAGGGTGACGCCGACGGTGAACACCGCCGCCTGCCCCAGCACCTTGCCCACCGTCAGCACCAGCATCGCCCGGCCGCGCTGGCCCGGCGTGCAGATATCGGCGGCCAGCGAGATCGCACAGGTCATCGCGCCCGTCGCACCCACGCCCGCCGCCATGCGGCTGGCCAGCAGCATGCCAAGGTCGTTGGAGAAGGCCGTGCCGATCGATCCGGCAGTCCAGATGCTGGTCAGCACGATCATCAGCCGCAGCCGGTTGGTGCGGTCGACCAATATGCCGATCGGGATCGACAACAGCAGCATCGGGATCGCAGTGCCCAGCCCCTGCACCAGCGTCAGCTGGAAATCGGTGAGGCCAAGCTGCTTGTTGGCCGCGTCCTGCAACGCGCTGAACTGCCCCATCGCCTGCACGCCCAGCGCGACGACCAGCGCGAACAGGATCAGGGTCGGCAGCAGCCGGACGAACGGCGTCTCGCCGGTTTCCGACGCGCTCACAGCGAGAAGATCTTGCCGGGGTTGAACAGGTCCTTGGGATCGATCGCCCGCTTGATCACCCGCATCATGTCCACCGCGTCGCCCAGCTCGTCGACCAGGCAGTCCTGCTTGCCGATGCCGATGCCATGCTCGCCGGTGCAGGTGCCGTCCATCGCCAGCGCGCGGGCCACCAGCTTCTTATTGATCGCGGTCACTTCCTCGATCTCGGCCGGCGCGTTCGGATCGATCGAGAAGACGACATGGAAGTTGCCGTCGCCGACATGGCCCAGGATCGTCGCAGGGATCGGCGACGCGTCCAGATCCTTGCGGGTCTCGACGATGCATTCGGCCAGCCGGCTGATCGGCACGCACACATCGGTGGCCCAGCCCACTGCCCCGGCGCGGAGATTGACCGCGGCATAATAGGCCTCGTGCCGCGCCTTCCACAGCTTCGACCGTTCCTCGGGCAGGTTCGACCAGTTGAACTCGCCGCCACCGTTCATCGACGCGATCTCGCGCACCGTCTCGATCTGCTCGTTCACATGCAGCGGCGATCCGTGGAATTCGAAAAACAGGGTGGTCAGTTCGGGATAGTCGAGCTTCGACCAGCGATTGACCGCCTTCATCTGAAGTTCGTCGAGGATTTCCACGCGCGCCAGCGGCACGCCGATCTGGATCGCCTGCACCACTGTGTCGACTGCGCCGCCGATCGTCTCGAACGCGCAGACCGCCGACGCGATCGTCTCGGGAATGCCGTGCAGACGCAGCGTCACTTCGGTGATGATGCCCAGCGTGCCCTCGGAGCCAACCATCAGCCGGGTGAGGTCATAACCCGCCGCCGATTTGCGCGCGCGGCGGCTGGTGCGGACATCGCGTCCATCCGGCGTGACGACGCGGAGCGACAGCACCGCCTCGCGCATCGTACCGTACCGTACCGCATTGGTGCCAGACGCGCGGGTGGCGGCCATGCCGCCGATGGTCGCGTTGGCGCCCGGATCGATCGGGAAGAAGAGGCCGGTATCGCGGATCCAGGCGTTCAGTTCCTCGCGGCGCACCCCGGCCTGCACGGTGCAGTCCAGATCCTCCGCATTGACCTCCAGAATCGCGTTCATCTCGCTCAGGTCGATAGTGACGCCCCCGCGCACCGGCAGCGTGTTGCCCTCGATCGAGGTGCCCGCACCGAACGGGACTACCGGCACCTCGTGCGCCACGCACAGGCGGACCAGCGCCACGACTTCCTCGGTCGTATGGGCATAGATCACCGCATCGGGCAGCATCGGCTGGAAATGGGCCTCGCTCTGGCCGTGCTGCAGGCGGATCGCCTCGCTGGTCTTCAGCCGCTCCCCGAACATCGCGCGCGCGGCATCCAGGAATGCGGACGGTAGCGCCTTTCGCGGCGGCATGGCGGTTGCAACGGACATCGGACCTCTCCCCCGCCGGCCTTCACAATAGCGGCCGTCCGGTCAGCATCTTCTAAGTCAGCCAGAACCTATCTGAAAGGTCAATGCCTATGCCGTTCGGCGCGAGCGGTTGATCGAACCGCTCAGGGCTGGAACGCAGCAGCAGGCATCGGCGGCTCGGCAATCGCCTTGCCCGCGGCAAGCTGGAAGACCTGCCGCGCCTCGCTGTCGAACGCGTCCCAAGGCAGCGACCCGTCCCTCGCAAAGCCGACCCACAGCGCATGGACGCGGTCCGCCAGTTCCTGCGGCGGGTTCGGTCCCGCCAGCCCTTCCGGCCCCGTCACGCTGGCGAGCGTATCGAACACGAAGCCCAGTTCCATGCCGTGACACGCGCCCAGTTCCCCGCCCGACTGGGGCGAGCGCCAGTCTAGCTCATACATATGCGTGCGCCCGCGATGCTCCTCGGCAAAACGCCGCGCGGGCCAGCGGAACACCAGATCGTTCATCGCATCGGTAAAGGCCTGTCCCGGCTTCTTGCCGCTGCCCAGACCATAGGCCCTCAGCGTCCGGTGCGCGTTCGGATGCGATTTGTGCAGCGCATAGAGCGCCAGCCACTTGCCGATCTTCTCGCGGACACCGGTCGGCACCAGATAGAGGTTCATCTCCTCGGCATTGGTGCCGATCAGCACCTCCACATCGCTGCCGGCGCCCTTCCGCAGCAGATCGAGCGCCGGTTCGGGCAGCACATCGTCGCCATGTACCGGGCTGAACCGGCTGAGACCGAACAGCGGCTCGCGCCCGCTCGCATCGCGCAGGTCGATCCGTGCCGTGGGCTGCGAAATCTTCTCCAGCGCCTTCAGCCCGTCCTCATAGGAAACGCTGCGAAACCCTTCCGCGTCCGGCGAGACCTTCAGCATCTTCGCCAGCTTTTTCACCAGCCGCTGCATCACGCGGATCCCGCGCGTCATCGATCCATGGCCGCTCTGCACGATCGCGCGGCGGAACAATCCCTTGGCCAAGGGCGAGGCGATCAGGTTGCCGATCGACATCGCCCCCGCGGATTCGCCGAACACCGTGACGTTGCCGGGATCACCACCAAACGCAGCTACATTGTCGCGCACCCATTTCAGCGCAGCGATCTGGTCGCGCAGGCCCAGATTGGTTGGAATGCCCGGGATCGGCAGGAACCCGTCAATCCCCAACCGATAGTTGATCGCGACGCACACCATGCCCGACCGCGCGAAACCGCTGCCGTCATGCACGCTGGCATCCTTGCTCCCCAGCACGAACGCGCCGCCATGGATGAACACCATCACCGGGAAGCCCTTCGCCGCGGGATCGGGGGTCCAGACATTGACGCTCAGATACTCGTCTCCGGGCACCCAGCCGGTGCCGATCAGCGGCGCGACGTCCAGCCCCGGAAAGGGCTTCACCAGATGCGGCGCGTTCGGCCCCGGTCGTGTGGCATCGCGCACGCCGTCCCACCCGCCATGCGGCTGCGGCTCGGCAAAGCGCAGCGGACCCACCGGCGCAGCGGCGTAGGGCACGCCCAGAAACCGGACCACGCCGTCGCTCGCGATGCCCCGAATGTTCCCGGCACCGGTCCGGACGATCTGCTCAATTTCCATCGAATTGCGGATATCCCACCCCGCGGCAACCCGCTTCGCCTTTGACTGTGCGCAGCCGCTCTCGAACATTGCCGTTCAACACCCGGCGGAAAAGCAGGTTCATTTCGGTGACGGTAATTGCCGCATAACTGCAGATCGGCATTGGCTAGCTGGAAGAATGAAAATATCGTCATGGTGAAACTGCGATTCGGTATCATTTGCGGTGGCGCTGACTGAGGGGGAGCGTGATGCGCAACAAGGCGCAGGATGATTACGATATTTTCGTAAGCTACGCGTCCGCCGACGATCGCCTTCCTGCGCCGTGCAATCACTGGGTTACCCGCTTCGTCGAAAGTCTGAGCAGCACCCTGACCTATGTTATGGGTGAAGAGCCGCGCATCTATTTCGCACCGCGCACTTCCGAAGCGAATCATGAACTGCGCGATATCGAAGCGGCCTGCCGCAAGAGCCGCATCTTCCTGGCGATCGCTTCGCCCTCCTATCTGACGCGCGACTGGCCCAAGCGCGAGCTCGGCGCGTTTCTTGAGGTCGCGCCCGATCCGCGCCGCCTGTTCGTGGTAGCCACGGCACCGGTCGATGCGGACAGCCATCCGGTGCTGGGCGAGCGGACCCATTCGGCCTTTTATCGCGCGAGCGACGCCAAATACGCCGATTCCGAAAGCCGCGTTCCGATGCCGCTGGTGCCCGATACCGGCGACTTCTTCGATCATCTGCTCGATCTCGCCTTCTCGATCAGCAAGTATCTCGGCCAGCCAGAGGACGATGGAGACACAGCGCCGGAAGAGAAATTCGGCCCGATCCTGCTGGCGCCGACCACCGACGATCTGGAGGAGGAACGCGAGGGCGTACGCCGGTTCTTCGAGCAGGTCGGCATCGAGGTGCTGCCGCGCGCCGAATATCCGCTGGGCGGCGATGCGTTCAAATCTGCCTTTGCCGAGGATCTCGCACGCTGTTCGCATTTCGTGCAGCTGCTGGGCCCGCGTCCCGGCCGCCGCCCACCCGACCTGCCAGAAGGCTATGTCGCACATCAGGCCGATACGGCACGTGCCGCAGGCCGCCCGATGCTGCAATGGCGCAACCTCGCCCTGATCCCGGGCGAGATCCAGGACGCTGCCCACCGCCAGTTGCTTACTGCCGAAACTGTCACCGCGTCGACGCTCGAACAGTTCAAGCGCGACGCCCGCAAGCAGATCACGACCCCGCCCCCGGAACCGGAAACGGCCAAGGCAGGCAAGGATCCAAAGAAGCACATCATCGTCTTCATCAATGCCGAGAAGGCAGACGAAGTCGCGGCCAGGCAGATCAAGGACGAGCTGGGAAGCGACTATTCGGTCTTCCTGCCGCTCTATTCCGCGGAAGGCAGCAACCAGAAGGATTATGGCGAAAAGCTCCGCCAGTGCGATGCGCTGCTGCTTCTCTATGGCGATGCGGGGCCGGTCTGGGTCGAAAGCCAGATGCTGCATGTGGTGAAGACGCTGCGCAACGATCTGCCGCCCGGCGCGATATGCGTCGGCCCGCCGCCCGAAAATCCGCAGGTCAATTTCAGCGTCCCCGGATTCCGTGAGGTCGATTGCCGCGACGGCGCTGTATGGCGGATGGAGCCGATCCGGGAACTGATGACCCAGTTCCAGTGATCACGCTCGACAAATTCCCTTATCCCGGCCTTCGCGCGTTCAATCGCGAGGAAGCCCATCTGTTCTTCGGCCGCGAGGGCTGTGTCGACGAGATGATCGACCGGCTGGCGTCGACGCGCTTTCTCGCGGTGCTCGGTGCCTCGGGGAGCGGCAAGTCGTCGCTGGTCAAGACCGGGCTGCTCAGTTCGCTGCAACTCGGCTTCTTCGCACGCGCCGGCGCACGCTGGACCATCGCGGAGTTCACGCCGGGCGGGCAGCCGATGCGCAACCTTGCCGCCGCGCTCACCGAAGCTTCGGACGCCCCGCGCAAGCCGAGTGTGGACATGCTGCGCGCGCTGCTGGCCCGCGGCCCGCGCGCACTGATCGAATGGTGCCAGAGCGGCGCGCTGAAACCCGGCCATAATCTGCTGATCCTCGTCGATCAGTTCGAGGAACTGTTCCGCTATGGCGACTATGCCGCACGCGAAGAGGCCGAGGCATTCGTCCATCTGCTTCTCGAAAGCGCCAAAGCGGCGGAGGTGCCGATCCACATCGTCCTCACGATGCGGTCGGAATATCTCGGCGCCTGCGCGCTGATCCCGGGCCTGGCCGAGGAGATCAACGCCGGCTTCTACCTGACCCCCCGCATGTCGCGCGAGGAGTGCCGCGCCGCAATCGAAGGCCCCGCCGCGATCGCCCGGTTCGAGATCGATCCCGAATTGGTCAACCAGATCCTGAACGACATGGCGAGCTTTGCGCCATGGGAGGAGCAACGCGGCGTCGCGCAAGGCCAGAGCCTGTCGCGCCGCGCCGATCAGCTCCCGCTGATGCAGCACCTGCTCAACCGGCTGTGGCTGCGAGCCCGTGCGCGCGGCGAACCCGTCGTGCTGCGCATGTCGGACTATGACGAGACCGACGGGCTGGCCGGCGCGCTGAATTCGCACGGTGCCGAAATCCTGGCTCGTCTGTCCCCCGCTGCACGGGATGAGGCCGGTACCGTCTTCCGCGCGCTGGTAAGCGGACCCGACCCGACCAACGCGATCCGCCGCCCCTGCCGGTTCGACGAGCTGGCGGCACAGGTGAAGGGCGGTCCGGCGGTAGCGCGCGAGATCGTCGAGGCTTTTCGCGCGCCCGATTGCAACTTCCTGCGGCCCGAAGCGACGGCGACGCTCGCCGACGACATGCTCATCGACATCAGTCATGAGAGCCTGATCCGGCAGTGGAACACGCTGGCCGGCTGGCTGCAGGAGGAAGCACGCGCCGCGGCGAACTGGCATCGGCTGCTGCTCGGCACCGATCGCCGGGCGAGCGGCGAAGGCGGACTGCTGACCGGCCTCGACCTCGCCTCGCTCGCGGCCTGGTGGGACAAGGAAGAACCGAACAAGCTGTGGGCGGCAAGGCATGGCGGCCGCTTCGAGGAAGCCGAGCGCTTTCTCGGCGACAGCCGCGCCGCCGAAGAGGAAGCGCAACGCCGCGAAACCGCGCGCGCCGCAACCGAACGCAAGCGGCTGATCCAGGTCGTAGCGGTGCTCGCGGTCCTGCTGCTCGCCGCGGCGGGCAGCCTCGGCATGGCATGGTTCCAGGGACGCACCATCGACAGCCAGCGCGAGGAGATCGCGCGCAACCAGGCCAATCTCGAGAAGCAGGCAGCGGAAAAGCGTCGCGCCGAGGAATCGGCAAGCGAGACGCTGAAACAGGCGAGAATCGCAACGGCGCGACTCCGCGAGGCGGAAGTATCGATCGCGGCAGCCCGGGTGCAGGCCGAAAACGAGAAGAAGCAGGCAGCCGACGCACTGGCGGCCGTCGTGCGCGCTCGCGAGGATTTGCAGGGGCGTTTGAGAGACGAAAGCAAGATCGCGCAACGTCAGCGCGGCATCTTCCGTGACAATGATCGCATCGCGGAGAGCGTGAAGGACTATTGCGGGGGGAAAATGGATGAACCAGCTTGCCGTACTATTTATCGCAACGCTGCTCGGGCTAACTAGTCACTACGGCTCGGCATTCGTCTCAAATGGCAACGGGGCTCCACAGCCCCGCGCTACGCCGACTCCGACACAGGCATCTTCCGGAACCGGGCTGTCGATCGACAAGCCCCGAACCGAAAGCCCCCAGGCCTCCCCGCCTCCCGACAGCAAGCCGGATTCGGGCGACATTTCCGGAGGTCTGAACTCGCGCGAAACCACGCGAATGCTGCTTATTTTCGCGGATACCGCCGAACGAAGCGGCGATTCGGCGGGGTCGACAAAGACCCGCCGCCAGCTGTTCGACGACCGGCTCGCGCAGTTGAAGGCAACACCCAAGGATACCCCGGAATACATCACCTTGCTGCGTGACGTCTCCGAAGCAGGCTATTTCCTCATCTGGGGCCTCTATGACGACTACAAGTTCGACGATGCCAGAGGCATCATAACGGAAATCAACAACTTGCTTGCGCCTTATCGCAAGCAGAAGCCCCCGCCCGCGCTGGTATTGCCTCTCACCAGAATGCTGTGGGTGGAATACAGCATCCTCATCGAGAACGATCCGGCTGCGGACAAGCGGGTCCTGTCGGAAATCCTCGCCCTCACCGTCGATCCGGACGCCTATCCGGACGACTATCTCTTCGTCGCAAACCGCCGTTACGGCGCATTATGGTCGATGCCCGGCGAGACGCGCGCGAAATCGCGCCAGTCAGCCTGTGCGCTCGCCGCGGAAATGGACCGGGTGATTTCCGACGAGGACAGCATCCTCCGGCTCATGAAGTGCGATGTCGAGGCTGCGACGACTGCGCAGAACGCAAAAACGTTTCCGGCCGCCTTCGCCGCGCTCGAGCGCGCCCGGCAAAAGGGCCGCCAGTTTCTGAAGGAAGAGCCGGATTCGACGGTGATCCAGATGATGATGGTGAGCATCGAACTGACCGCTTACGATATCGAGTCCGGGCGAAAGCGGAAGGCGGAGGCTGCAAATTACCAGCTCACCGCCGCGAACCTGTTCATCGCTGCGATCGATGGTCGCGCCTATCCGCAAACCTACCGGACCGAGATCAGCGATACCTATGACCGGTTCAACGATCTCGAATTCGCGGATCTGCCGCAATATACGACCGCGGAAGCGCGGACCGAAGCCTCGCTGAAACTGTTCCAGCGTATCGGTACGGCAATCGAGCGCAGCAGGCAGGTCTTTCCGCTTTCGCCGAGCTACGCCCTGGTCGCCGCCGACGCCTGGGTCCGCGTGGCCAAGATCCAGCGCGAGCGAAAGGATCTGCCCGCCGCAGACAAGAGCAGCGAGCTTGCGGTGACCGCGATCGCCGGCGGACGTCTGGTTTCGGCGCATCGCAACTATTCGGAACTGCCCACGACCGAATGCGAAGCCTATGCCGTCCGCATCCGCGTCCTGATCGAACTGGACCGGACCGACGCAGCGATCACTACCAATAACGAGCTTCAGAAGTGGTGCGGCCCATGGATTCAGCGCTATCCTTGGGACTTCTACATGCGGCAGCATTGGGTCAGTTCCGCGAACCGGCTCGGCATCCATCTGCACCGCAAGCGCCGCTATGCCGAAGCCATTCCGTTGCTTGAACTCGCGTCCAACTGGGGGACCGAAGAGAGCAGCTTCTATCTCGCCGACATCTACCGCAACGGCCGCGGGGTTCCCGCCGATGGCGAGCGCGCTTCCTACTACACGACCCTCGGCAGCCGGCAGGGGATGAAGCGCTTCACGGTGCCCACCGACTTCGCCGGCACCAAATTCCCGTTCCATGTCTATGTCCTGCACTATCCCGGGCCGCTGTGCCCGGTCCAGAAGGAGCCGCTGCCGCCGGAGCTGAAATGCGCCGGATTCACGGGAATCGACGATCAGGTCGAATGGGTGAAACAGGCGCGGGGCGGCCATGTGCCAGACGACGTCACCACCTCGTTCCAGAAGCTCGAAAAGATCGCGCGCGACAACAACGTGTCGTTCCCGGAACTGGCGGTCTATGCGCTCGGGCTGGCTCAGAATGAGGACGCCGAGAACGCGAAGAAGAAGGCGATATCAGGAAAGAACACGACCAAACCGGCACCGCCTCGTCAGATCGCGGCGAAGCCGAAGGCGGCCGCACCGCCCCCGCCGCCCCGGGCACGCGTCGCACCGGTATCGCTGAACTCGAGGTTCTTCTACCACGTCCGGGGCGCGCCGCGTGCCCGCTGGATCGAAGCCACCGTGGTTCCGTACCGTCCCGGCGAGATGTGCTTCTCGTGGGTCATCAGCGTGGCCCCGCAAAAGGGCGACTTCGAATTCTTCGAGGAATTCCGCCTGCCGTCCCCGCCCAAGGATCTGCCCGAGCCTTCGGAAAGGATCTCAGTGCTGGAAGGGCGTCAGATGGTGCGCACGCGGCTGTCCGATCATATCCGCGACGGCGAGATCAGCAGCGGCTGGTGCATCGGCGAGGGCGACCCGATGGGCACGCACACGATCCAGGTCTGGTATGGCAAGGAATCGCTCGCCAAGTTCGAATTCGACCTGGTGGAGTAGGCGCTCATGCGGCGGCGCGGTCGGGAACGTCCCTGCCGCGCCGTCCGGCGGCGGTAGTCCGTAGTAACCGGGAGACCATGGCGGAGAGGGAGCCATCGAAATGGCTGAAATCCGTGCCTTTTCGTACCTTTTCCGAAGTGTGCCAATGGCACGGTAATTCAAACGAGATGCGTTGGCACAATTTGCCACGGCCGCCGAACTTTTCGCTTTCACAGTTGTCACAGTGTGCCAGTCGAGGCTCGGTCGAGCATGATATGCCGCCAAGCGGCCGGCGGCATTATATCCGTTCGGATAGCCGCAGCGGCCCTGCATCGGATCAGACCGGTCCCCCTGGGGAAGGGGCCTCGGAAAAAACCAATCCATACAATGGCTTAAATTAGGTTGCACTACTGGGAGACCGTCAAGTCTCCTTAAGGATACCGTTACGGTTCACCCTAAGGTTTTATCTGTTGGGTATGTCTTCCGTAGGGATATCGTGAAGTGTCCTTTGAGCGTCTTCACGAAACTAGCGGGTTCAATTCGATCTCCTGTCATGTGAACTCCGGCCCATGGGCATTGCGACAATTCGCCTTAAGTCACCGGTGACGGAGTGCCCGCGTCATATTGAGTTGCACCCTATGGAGATAGAAGCCCGGCCCATACCCCCCGATGGCGGGCATTGCGGCTTCTCAATTCCGTCACCATCCCAGACGGCTTCGAGTCAACATTGCCATGTTGGCGAGGTCCGGGTTGGGAAAGGGGGCGGTCATAGGAGACCCCATGTCAATTGCCATTTATGAGCCGAGCAGTTCGGTAAGTCGCGGCCGCCTCCGCCGCCGCCTGAAGTCGGCTCCCGCGAAAACAAATCGTCTCGGGATCACCGGCGTTCTGTTGCAGCCCTCCGGGCGGTATCGAGCACGCCTAACTATCAACGGGCGTATCTACAGCCTCGGAAGCTACGCGACCGCCGAACAAGCGTCGGATGCGCGCAAGCTGGCCCAGAAGGCCCTCAAAGGCCCTCTCGCGTTTCTGATCGCGAACTGAATGAGGCCCAGCCAAACGAAATTCACGCCGATGTACAGCCACGACGACAGGCATGTCGCTGTGCGGCTGTTTGAGACCGCGGCAACGGGGTCTCAGCTAGATCCGGATGAAATCAACCGTGCGGTCGCTGCCGGATCAATTGAGGTGCGCAACGCTGCTGATTATTTCGGCGTCAAGCACTGGCCCGTTGTCCCCGACGATCTAGCGCTCCCTGGCCGCCCAATCCGCGAGCTACCAGTTATCATCGCCCGCTATGCTGACGGACAATCGTGGCTTACCGAGGTGCTGCAAGAGATCATGGCCTTCGCCGCTGCCGGCCGCTTGGGAACCGGTAAGTATCGACTGGAAGCCCTGTCCGCCGCCTTGCGCGACTTGAGAGCGATCCGCGATGGTATGCGCCGCATAC
This sequence comes from Sphingomonas sp. AOB5, assembly GCF_029433115.1. Lineage (GTDB taxonomy): Bacteria > Pseudomonadota > Alphaproteobacteria > Sphingomonadales > Sphingomonadaceae > Sphingomonas. The sequence goes on from NZ_JARNTV010000021.1 coordinate 39,413, forward strand.
GTTCAAAAGCCGGAAGGGCTGGCCGCGCCATGATCCGGCGATACACGGGCTTTCGAAATCAACCCGCACACCCCCAATTTTCGGCTTTCGAAATAACGCAGATGGCTGCGCCCCTCGTCTCGCGATGGGCGGTCGAGGTCGCCGCTCGCCCAGATGAGAGCCCGTCGGCTATCGCTCGTGAACTCTTGGTCAGCAGTAGATTGATCCTTGATATCGAGTATCTCGAAGCCTCCGATACCGCCCCGGCGCCCCACATTCAGTTGCTCAGTCAAGACGCGAGAGATCGCTTAGCGGCGCTCACTCCCCGACGCGCCATTCGCGTGCAGGACGTCCTCGACGGCCGATGAGCGCGCCCTACGCCCAAGCCAAGAAACCAGCCAAGTAAGGAGCCGCGATGGCGAACCTAGCGAAGGTCATTACGCCCTCCGACGCTCGCCGTCGCGGCACCAATAATCGAGACTACACGCTCCCGGCACGGCGCAACACTGACGCCCCGAACCTCGAGGTTAATGCGCCGATCCGCCGCCCTAGCGGAGACGCAGCGGAGGAGCTGAGGAAAACTCTAGGTCTCGTTGCGGATGCCGCCGGTTCTCTTGCCAGCAATGAGATGATCCGTCGCGAACAACGCGACGAAGGCGATGCTATCTATGATGCGGCCATCAACAACCCTGACGATGAACGCTTCAGGAACTCTCGGGCCTATCGGCGCGCCTACGTCATCGAAGGCGCCAAGCGCCAAGCGTTTCAGATCGATCTTGAAGTCGTCGAGGCGGTCCAGAACCGCCTCGCGGATGAAGACAATCCGGCTACGTTGGGTGACATTGAGCGGATCGTTGAGAGCCGATTTGCGGCCTTCGGGACTGACCCGGAGACCGGTAAGATCCGCAACTTCGGAGATCCTGACGCCGCCCGTGCGGTCGCTCAGCAGCTAACCACGACCCGACAGAAGGTTATGGGCGTCGCGTATGATGTGATCCGTGATCGCACCAATGAGCGCACACTCAACATGATCGCAGGTAACGCGATCAGCGAACTGCTCCAGGGTCCGCCCGCTTCCCTCGAGGGGGCGCCGCCAACTCTGGGGACGTGGATGTCTGCCGGCCGTGTCGCGTCGCTTACCGCGACATCGATTGGCAAGCCGACCGGAGAAGCAACGGTAACCCCAACGGTTTCCGTGCCGGCTCCTACGGGGCGATTGCCGGTCTCCGGGAGGACGACTTCTGGTTTTGGTCACCGAGCGCCGCCAATTGCTGGCGCTTCTGCCAATCATCGAGGCATGGACATCGCCGCCGGTCTCGGCTCGCCGGTCGAGGCGCCGGCCTATGCGCGGGTTGTTAAGACCGGCCGCGACAAGTCTTCCGGCAACTACGTCGTCCTTAGCCATGGCAAAGATGCGAACGGTCGAGAGATCCGTTCCAGCTACGCGCATTTAGGCTCGTACTCCGTGAAGGAGGGGGACGTCGTTCAGCCCGGCGACAATTTCGCCAAGGTCGGTCAAACCGGCCGAACCTCAGGTCCGCACCTCCATTACTCGGTCAGCGTGGGCGACGAGAAGGTCAACCCGGAAGGGTTTGATTTCAGCAAGGCGTCAGGCGTTGACCCGCAGGACACCAAGACGGTCCCGCTGTCACCGGCAGGCGACCCACGCGCCTTCGGTTCGGTTGAGCCTCCGGTCTCATTTGAGACGCTTATGGAGCGGGTGCCTAATTCAATTCCACGCGAGCAAGCGAAGAAGTATTTGCTTCAGACCTTCTTGACCGCAGCGGACGCGCAGAATCGGCCAGAGTGGCTAGAGGCTCTTTGGCGTTCAGAACGCCCGGACGGCACCCCGTCGTTTAACCCTGACGAGATCAAACAGATTCGCCAAGCGAGCGACGCGATCCGGGACCGAATGCGGGTCGAGGAGAAGCGAAAGCGTAACGACCGCTATGAGGCCAATGAGGAAATCCTCATGTCCTCGATGGCTCAAGGTCAGGTCCCGACTCAAGCCACCATCCGTCAATGGGAGTCCGAGGATCGGATTTCTGGGCGGTTCGCGTCTGCTCTTCTGGACCACATCGATGCCGATCAGAGGCGCGATGACGCCGAAGCCCGAGCGGCGCAGCGGGAAGCTGACCGCGACGACAAAGACCGCCAACGTGAAACGGACAATGACCTTGACGTTGAATGGGCGAGTGAAGCTGAACTTCGGCGATCAGGCGTTCTCACAACCGCCACTCTCGAAGAAGACCAACGGCGTCTAGACTCAGGTGAGTTGGGAACAGGGAAGCGCGCCATTGCCCGTTACCGTATGCTGCGCGCCGCCGCCCGGCAGGGCGAACAGGAGCTTCTCCGCAATCCTGAGGTCGCGGTATATGCTGAACGGATTACACGGGAATTCAAACCCCTCGTAGGGTCAAGCCGGGTTGCGCAGTCTTTGGGCGGCGGAACGCTTGGCATCGATTACTCGAAGCCGATTATCGCCGACTATAGGCGCCGCGTTCGGGCAGGCGAAACACCCTCTGAAGCGTATGAAGCCGCTAAGGCGGCATACGGCCCTAAGCCTGGTGCCAAGCCGGCAGCCGACCCCCGACGCGCTCGCCGTGAGGAACTCTTACGGAAACGTGACGGACGCTGACGTCCACCACAAGGAGACTTGATGCCTCTCACTCCCGCAGAGGAGGAAGAGCTCCGCCGGTTGAACCGGGAGCTCGCGGATGAGGATGACGCGCTCGCTGGCGGAAAGGCCTTGGACTCTATGTCCGAGGCTAGACCGCCAGAGCCGCCGCCTGAACGTCCTTTCTCTATATATCGCGCTACCGTAGGCGGTCTTCGTGACGCGGCTCAGGGTTTGCTCGACACCTCCCGAGACTACAGTCATTGGTTTCGAGATCTCTACACCCCCTGGGTGGGGGACACCGCGGCAGGTTGGTTGTCGGGAGACAACCTACTCCCATCAATTGGGCGGGTTATTGATCCGACGATCACCGACCGCGAGGGCATTCAACTCCCGCAACTGGAAGGCTCAGAGAATGCCGGCATGGCCGAGCGCTTCACGCGCGGCGTGGTGTCTTTCGCTGTCCCCTACGTTAGTTGGGCGAAAGCTGTCGGTGTGGTCCGCTCAGCCTCATGGCTGGGGCGAATTGGTCGAGGCCTGCTTGCCGGCTCCGCCGTGGACTTCACACAAGTCGACCCGGTTTCTGGGAACGTAGCGAACGCGCTTCGAGACGGCTTCGGTCTGGAGTCCCGAATGCTGGACGCACTGGCGTCCGAAGAGGACGACGGCGCGCTCGAGCAACGGACACGTGCCGCGATTGCCGGCGCGCCCCTTGGTCTCGTCGCCGATGGCGTGATGGAGCTCGGAGTCCGTGGTGTCCGCGCCTATCGAGCGTGGAAAGGGACCTCCGAAGAAGCGGCAGGGATCGTCGACAGTCTTCGCGCCGACATCGGTCTCAATCCGAACGCTCGCTCCATGGATGACGCTGTGTCTCCTGAAGCGACCGCCAAGGCCGCGGATGCGGCCGACACGGCGACGGCCTCAGGAGGCCGGAAGGGTGAGAGCGCTGCCGCCCCGAAAGGGCGCGGCCGGGCTAAGCAACCCCCGCCTGAAGACTTCGACGACGTCCTCGAGTATCTCAAACGAGCCGCCGGGGACCCGCAAGTCGCCGAAGCGGATGCCGCCAAGTTCGCTCGGAACCTCCTCTACGGTGACCCTGAGAACGCCTTGGCGAAGATCGGGATCGATCCGGTCAAGCTCGACTATAGCAAGTTCGACAACCCCGAGATGCTCGGCCGTTTCCAGGTCGGCATGGCGGAGCTGTACGAAACCTATGCCCGCGGCCTCGGACGCTCGAACCTTCGCGTCACCGAAGCCTCCACGGCGTCTGCCGCGAGAGCATTCGCGACTACCGCAGATGTCCTGAAGGAACTCCACGGCTCCACCTCGAACCTTGCGGAGCGCCTTATGGGTGCCCGTATGTTCGTCGGATCACATGCCCACAAGCTGATCGCGCAAGCCGATGAGGCGATAGCCGAGATCAACGCAGGGGGTGCCGGGACCAAGTGGATCGAGTTCCTGGAGAGCTTCCACCGTCACGCCTATTTCCTCGGCGCCGTTCGCGGCGCCGGTTCGGAGGTGGGCCGTGCGTTAAGGTCGCTCCAGAGCATCGCGAAGGTCAGCAAGGCCAAGGCCGCACAGTCCGTCGAGAAGGCTCTGGACGGTGAGGTCGTGGACAGCGGAGCCTCTATCGGGGTGAACCGTGTTGCCGCGGACGCGTCCGACTATGCCGCAAGGCTGACGACGGATGCTGACAAGCTCCTCGCTTTGGCGGAGTTGAAGCGCCTTCAAGGCGACGTTGGGGAACTCTCGCGGCATGTTCGTCGGGAGAACAACAGCGTCCTCCGGCGCATTGACTCCGCGCTCAAGGAAACCGTCGGGAACCTCTTCTCGCCCGCCACGGCGGTCTACAATATCGCCTCGGGCGGCGTGATGCTGGGGAGCCGCGTGCTCACCCGTTCCATGTCCTCCCTCGCTCGTCTCGCCCTGGTTCCCTTTGGTGGCCGTGAAGCGGGCGTGGCGGCTCGAATGGCGTTCATCGATACGTGGGCATACACCCACGGCATCGTCTCCGGCTTCGGGGAAGCCTCCAGCAACATGCTGAAGGTCCTCGAGAAAGAGGGAGCGGCGGAGGTCTCGCTCAACGCGGACAGCTTGGGTCTTCGGACCCTCGCCACGCGAGCAGCGGGAAGATCGGCGAAGGCATCCGATGAGCTCGGACAAGTCACTTTCGAGCGCGCCGACGTGAAGAACTATCGGAGCTTCGCAATTACCGCGAGCGAGCGCGCAAGGCTAACAGAGTTGAGCCGAAGCCTGCCCGGCCCGAAGTTCTTTCAGGAAGGCTTGGCGGCTCTATCAAGGGTCGCCGCGGTTAACACCAACGTTCTCGGCTCGCTATCGCGAATGGGAACGACGCTGTTCATCAACATGCCTGACGAGTTCATCGGGACCCTCGCGGCCCGAGCCGGCGCCTATTCACATGCGGTACGGACCGCGGCGAACGAGGCGGCTGAGCTCGGTCTAGAGGGGAAGGACCTTAGCGCTTACCTGAAGGCACGCGCGGTTCAGCTCGCCGAGCATCCCCCCGGCTGGCATCCTGATGGGTATGACGCCGGTGTGCGTGAGGCGATGGGCAACGTCGGCGAACGTGAAGCTCGTGAAGTCCTCTTCCAAGACGACCTCGAGCTGACGGCCGACGTTTCGCGGTTCCTCACCAGCATCCCTCTGATGCACATGGTGGTCCCCTTCGTGAAGACACCGCTGCGCATCTTGGAGCGAACTGCCATCGATTATACGCCACTTGGTCTGGTGAAAGACCGCGTACGCAAAGCGATCATCGCGGGTGGCCCGGAGCGTGATGAAGCTCTCGCACGATTGTCGTTGGGCATTCTTGCGGTCTCTACCGCCTACGCTCTCGCGGATGACCGACAGATCGTCGGTAACGACGGCGGCTACACAAGCTCGGCCCGTATGGGCCGCCCAAGCTACTCGTTGAAGGTCGGTGACGACGTCTACGAGTTCAGCCGGATTGACCCGCTCGGCACTTTGCTGGGCATGGGCGCTGATATGCGCGCCTACTTCCGGTCGCAGGAGGACGACCCAAACGCTCCCGGCGTGGTCCAACAGGTCACCGAAGCGTTTTTGTGGGGGGTTTCCATGAACATGCTGAGCAAGACATGGCTGGAATCACTAAGGAATCTGACAGAGCTCGCAGGTGCCACCAGTGACGAGCACTTCTCCTCTCGCATGACGGTATTCCTCAAGGAATTTGCGCCGCGCTTCGTTCCCGCCAGCGGCATTCAACGCCAGTTGGAGAAGGCCGGCGGCGGGTTCCTCCGCCAAGCATTCACCTTCAGTGACGAGCTGCTGAAGGGTTCGTTCGGTGCGGATACGCTGCCCCTCCGTCGTGACGGCCTGCTTGGCAGGCCTATCCCTCTCGATGGGCTGGACAGGCTGATCGGTCTCCGCGGCGGTGTCGCCACGAACGAAGCTGATGATCCTCTGGCTTATGAGCTGGAGCGCCTGTCGTTCAAATTGCCCAGCGCGCTGCGAACGATTGAAGGCGTCAAACTCAATGCATCTCAATTCAGCCGATATCTCGAGCTGAAGGGGCAGATCGTCGTCGATCCTCGCACCGGCCTCACGCTGGAAGAAGCCCTAGAGAGGCTCATTCGCCTTCCTGAGTACCGGCAGATGACCGACCCCGGGCGCATCGCAGCCATTCGAAACGAAATGGAAGGATACTCGCGGTTGGCGGTAGATCAGCTCGTACGCGAAGATACCGACTTTGCGTACGAAATGCTTCGCGAGGAGACTCGGACGCAGGCGGGTTTAGAAGGCTGGGATTCAGAAGAGCGCGATGCGCGCACGCGGAAGCTGGCACTCGAACTTGGCTTGTTGCCGGTGGACCAAATGACGCGTTCTGAAGCTGGCGCAGAACTCCTACGCACGGATTAGCGCCTTCCAGCAGACCAGATGCCGTGATGAAGCCATGCTTCATGGCAAGATGACCGCCCCTTCGTTTTTGGGTCCGAAGGGGCGGTCCAAATCCTATAGCATTGAGACCCAGAGGACCCAAACTAATGGATAACGAAGACCCCTTTGATCCGAATATCGTTGTTCCCGGCATGCCGAGTGATGACGAGATCCGAAAATCGCTTGTGGCATCAGCCGACGTGCTGATGTTCCCCACCCACAACAGCCCCCCTCGTCAGCGTCCCTTCGACCTGAGTGGCTACTCGGCGGAAACGCGAGATAAAATCATCGCCTCGCGCCTAAGGGTGGGACCGGGAGAGCACGCAAATCATTATCAGCGTGCCGTCCACAATCAATTCATGAAGCACTACGAACTGCGGCGTGAAGCTGATCGGCTCACAGATGATCTCACTGCCAACGCCGGCTTTGACCCGGTCACGGGCGACCCGATCTTCCTTTACAGCCCGGAACGCCGCAAAGGCATCGTCGATGAACTTGCCAGGATCGCGGATGAGCTAAAACGGATCGAAGGCAATCCCGGCCGCGAGAACCTTGCGAAGGAACTGGAGATCGCTGTCGTTAAGGAAAAGGCCGCCTATCAGCGGCGCTATATCGAGGCGGAAGCGCAGCGTCGTGCGCAGACTAACGCCATGGAAGACCGCATTCAGCGTCGAGCTGCCGATATTCGACGCGGGAGTGTCGGCCTGAACCTAGCTAACGACGTCCTGTGAGGGGACGCCAGCGCCAGCCGCGCCAGCCGCGCTACGTGGTCAGTGACGATGGGATTGCGCTGCGGACGGGCAATTTCGCGCCCTCTATGGGCGACATTTTGGCTGAGCGGCCGGCCTCAGATCGAGGTGCTCGGAAAGAAACTTTGCCAAACGGCACCGTTCTGACCACGCTCGTCGAAATGGCAGTCTTTGAGCCACAGGTAGATCCTTCTCGCAGTCCTCTCGGCTTTGAACACGACGAAGTCGTTGAGGCGTGGAAAGGGCCGGCGCGGGCCGCCGAAATGGATCGACGCGATTTAAATGTCGCCGCCAGGTTTGCCAAATATCCAATGCCAGGCCACCATCGCGACTAGACCCCCCGAGGATTCGCCAGGAGCGCCGTCAGGGAGCGAAAGGACACTTCCCGGTGCCCTACGGCCCTCGCCACGAATTGGACTCTAAGGTGCCTCTAAGGCGATTTTAGAGGGTGGTCACTTTTGGCGCAGATTTCTGAGACCCCATACGTGAAGCCGGCTTCAGCGCACTCCCCCCATAGGGTGGGTGTCTCGGGTACGTGACCCGGCTTCACTCGCTGCCCGGCTGAGAGAAGGAGCGCAAACCCCCGCACGGCACAGCCCGTTGTCACACTTTGCCGCCACCCCACGCAAATGCGTCGATGTGATGGCGCAACGTGCGCCAGTAGTGTCCGATTTAATGTTGTTGACGGATATCAAATCGGACATTATGCAGGCCCCTAACGACATCCCTACGGACACACAAGGATGCTCGGTAGGAGGCAAGCGATGACTATCGAAACCGTTCGGGCGCTCAAAGCGCGCGCCCTTGTTGCAAACTTGGTGGGGCTGCCCGACGCGGAAGACGCCCGCGCGAAAGCCGCGCGCGCCCGCGTGGAACACGCCCTCTTTTCCTAAACCCGCGAACAGCCCATATGGCGCGAGGGGCTTAACCCCTCCGTCACGCGGGCGCATCCGAATACGTTGAGCGCTCGCGCCGTGGTACGGGGCGGGCTTTTTTTGTGCCTGGGAGCATGGGCCTTGATGCTGATCGGATATGCACGAGCGGGACGCGAAGGGGATGCTTTAGACGTCCAAGAGAGCGACCTTAGGGCCGCCGGCTGTGCCCGTGTGTTCGCGGATGAGACTGGGGAGAATGTGGGCTTTGCCCAAGCCTTAGCCTCCCTTGCTCCTGGCGATACACTGGCGGTCACCCGTCTAGACCGTCTTGCTGAAGCCGTCCGTGACTCGAATGGGGTTCTAGACACGGTGCTAGTCAAAGGCGCTAGCTTTCGCGCGCTTGATCACGCGGGCCTCGATATAAGTGCAGCCGACGCGAAAGTGGCACTGGTGCTCCTAGGCGCCATCTCAGGCCTTGAAGCAGACATTAAGGCCACACGCAGGCGCGCGGGGATTGCCGCTGCCCGAGCGCGCGGTGCCTACAGCCAGCGCCGCACGAGAGGGCCGTCAATTGACCCACAACTAGTCCTAGCCGCCCTTGCCGCAGACCCCTCACCGGCTCGCGTTGCCAAGCGGCTCGGCATAGCTCGCTCGACCGTATACCGCTTGCGGGATGAAGCCGCCCAAAGCTCCAGCTCCGAGTGATGCCGCTCCGCTGAGAACGCGCGTCCGTCCGCTTACCCCTGCCTTTTTAGAAGTGCGGGTTTGACTGTGATAGAACGGGCAACGCTGATCCAGATCGGACCGCCATTTCCGCCAACTCTTAAGGTGCGGGCGATCAAGCGTGCGGATGGCCTCTGGGTCTCCGCAGCGGACCTAGCGTTACATGTAGGGTGCCGTTCGGAGTCCGGCGGGGTCGACAGAGTACGCCTCTGGGCGCGGGCTGAAGTTGAGCGAGTGTCTTGTTGGCGGAACCGAGAGGATGTCCGACCGGGCCTCGTTACGCTCCTAATGGTATCTCCGGTTGGAATTACATTCCTCATGGAGCGTGTTAGGGCGGCCGGGTATTGCGCTCCTCCGGTTCGTCCGCCGCGGCCAGTCGATATCCCATTGCCACCGGTTGCCGCCCCATATGCTACCCCTGCGCCGACCGTTAGGCCCCCTGAGGAAGAAATTCAGTTCCTGCGCGCCCGCGTTGCGATTCTTGAAGCTGCGCTAGCGAGAATCCGTGACGCTGTTGGCGAGATCGGCGAATAGCCCGGAGCTCGAGCGGAGCTGCACGGATCACAGGGGGGGTTGGTGCCGCTTCCCTTCGGACAGTTGGAGAAAGACTACGCCGCACCTAGCAAGCCCGGCTACGTGGTCAGAGAGAGTGTGTGTGTGAGGTAAGCGGCAGATCGACACCATGCTGCGGGGCTTCCCGACGAAGCGTCCACGCAAGGTTGCACCGAAAGCCGGTCAAAGTCCTTGAGTATTCGAATGGTGGACGAGCGGCCGCAACATCAACAGCAATATGTGGAAGCCATCCATGGCTCGACCTGAGCGGCGTTGCCTTGTGCCCTTTGGCCGGTTCAGCGAACCCAAGGATGAAGTTGATCGAGCGCATCCGCGCGACGTGTAGTGGTTCGACCTGGGCGACGAACCACCGGCGCCTTTGCGGGTATCAGGAAAATGGACCCGGGCGTGGGCGGGGTATTCAGCTTCCTGACTTGTGGGCCGAATAGCCTCGTCGAGTCCAAGCATCCCAAGGCTATGCCGATAGCCTCCAGCCTGACGATTATGATCAATGGCTACGCGGGACGCATGAGGAGGCGCTTGCGGGCTGGCGCCTTATCCGAGCCTGATGCGGATCGCCGCCTAGCGGTAGAACGGCGAGCGGAGGTCTTCGCCACGATCCATCGGCACACCCATGATGATCGCGGGCCAAATCGCGGCTGGGGCCTTCTCGGGCACAGGCTTATCTGCGCGTCGCTGGTGCAGGAACGAGGCGATGGCTACGCCAAGGCCGATCACACCGACGAGCGTGCCGATGATGCCGGAAATGCCGGTCCAGAGGGTGAAGGGAAACGTGCAGCACCGCGAATAACCACATTGTCAGTTCAGCCCTGCACGATCCTTCACAAGCTGCGCTTCCGGCCAATCCTTCATCACGCCGCTCTCGGCGATGCTCCGAATCATCGACTCGTACCGCTTGGCGATGCAGTCGCTGTTCTGCTTGCGCTCGGTGCGGGTGTTGCCGATCCCGCAGTTCTGATCGACGGTCGCGATAACATCGACCAATGCAGCGCGGACGATGTGCGGCATGACGTAGCCGCCTTGCTGACCGCGGGCAGCGTTCCAAAAATGCGCGGAGTACCAGCGCGCCACCTTCTTCGCGTCTAGAACGCCTTTGCGTCCGCAGGCACACTCGACCTGCATGTTCGCGCCGTGGCTCACGAAATCGCCAATGGACTTGAACGAGATCCGCCAGCTCATGTGGGGTCTTCGATCAAGCCAAGCTGGCGCTCGATGGCCGTCACCATCATGGAAGCGTGGTTCCACGGCTGCCTTTTGCTCTCGGGGCTGAGTTCGTTCCAGAGAGTGCCGAAGGGGTTCTCGCCGTAGAGGTAGGGGCGCAGCACCTCCATCGCTTCCTTCACTTTGTCGGTATGCCCAGGCACGCCTCTGCCAGAAGCGGATTTCAGTACTCCGACCGCATGACTGATGGCCTTCGGGTCAGGGAATGGCGATGGGCCTCGCCGCTGTAGGGAGCGTGAGTCCTCGCGATAGATCGGGCGCAGGGAATTCGGGCGAGTGGGGATCGGCCTCGGGCGACTGCTGATCGGAATGGCTTTGAACCGGATGCGCGTCGATCCGCAGCGCCAGCGAAAGCGAGTGAGCGCGTCTTCTAGCAATAGGGACCAGTGCCGCTCATTGAAGCGCCGTTCGGCTTCAAAGGCGCAGTAGACGGTGACGGTGCGACAGACAGCGCACTCAACGCCAAGGTCAGAGCCTGCGAGTCCAAACTGTCCAATCTCTCGGATAGGGCGAGCCACCGACAATCACAGGGCGAACGGAATCTGTTGATCCGCGTCAGCCGGGGGCGGGTTCAGGCTTTCCACAATCGCCAGCGCCAACTCACGCGCGGATCGCTGTCGCATGTCCTCGGTAGGTGCAGTGATACCGACGCGGCACCATGCAGGGGCGGACATGATCGCGGCGGACAGGTCCGGCACGATAGCGGGCGTGAGGGGCGAATCGAACATGCCCTCATTGTAGAACGAAAAGAGAACGATTCGGAAGGGGTCACTTGATCGCCGCGATCACTGCCGTCGCCGTTCGCGCGGGCAGAGAGGGATTGAGAACCAAGCCAATGCCAGCCGTCACCGCAGCAATCGACCAACCCAACCGACGCACAAGCGAGAGGATGAAAGCCATCCTCGGATAACCAGCGCGCAGGAAGGCAAGAACCTCCCGCGTCTCGTTCTGTCGATGTTCGTTGGACATAGTACCTCCACAATAAAATCAGCTGATCTTTGTGGGGTCGTTGAAGGGAGAAGCCCTCCGGGCTGAGAGGCTCATATTTGGCGGGGTCCGTCAATAGTTATCCCGGCCTTCTCCTCAGCTTTCTCAATTTCAACAGAATAACACGAACCCTTTGAATGACTTAATCCCGCAGAAGGCTGTGGAGAATCATCGCGTTAGTCGAGGACTAGGACGTCGGCGTCCGAGGTAAGATCGCCCAGCACGTCGTCGCAGAACGGCATCGTTGACATGGAGGACCGGCGACAACCGCCTTCAGAATTGCGGTGAGCGAGCCGCGATCATCTCGCTGTTCCAGAGCGTCATCTGGATCGACCAGTCTAGCTGCGAGTCGATGAAAGCCTCACGAGCCTTGGAAGCCTGATAGGCGGCCCACGAACCGACAAAGCCAATGGCACCGATGAAGGCCATCACCAGACCCATCACGGCGACAAAGGCTGAAGTGTTCGCGAAGAAGCCAAGGGCAGAGGTCGCGAAGCCCAAAGGGATCAGGATTGCCGATGCCCAGAGCGCCAGCAGCGCGCCGTTTCGATGAAGCCAGTTAGTCATTGATGCGCTCCGTTTGCGATCACCGTTACGATGAGGGAGGCGACCGAGATCAGCAGCGCCAGAATTGAAATGACCATGCTCCAGCTATCGGGCGACCGCCACGCTTCGCGGATGCGAAGTTCTGATTCGATCACGGCGCGGTGATACGGCTGGAAGCCTGCCTTCGCTAAGCGGCTGTGCAGGTACTCGTACGACCAGCGCCGAACGTCCTTGGGCCGGGGTGGCGGCTCGCTTCCTTGAGGGGGGTCTCGGTATTGTCTGAAGCGCATTGTGACGATGTAGGAATGATTAGCTGCGCTTCCAGATCGGTCAGCGCTTCGACCGCTCTCCACCTCAGGCAACAGGTCGATGGTATTGGAATTCCGCAAACCGTCGTCGGGCTCCGCAGCTGGAACATAACAAGATGAGTCGGAAAGAGCGCGGCGTCTGGATCGAATGGCTCAAATCCGCCAATCACATCAGAATATGGCACTAAGTGCATTAGCACATCTAATTCATAAGCCTACGCTAACCGCGCCATGGCGGGCACAGCGATATCAGCTAAGCGATTGAAATATAACGTATGAACTGGCGGAGAGGGTGGGATTCGAACTAGCCGTTTCATAAGGCTTCAAAAGACGCCTTATGACTCCATATTTTACATCCATTTCAGTGCCTTATCTCGTTGCACATCCGAGGGCATGCCGGTAGATTTTACTGCATCCGGCGCAGAAAATGGGACCGAAAGTGGGACCCGAAATGGGACCGGGACAGTTCGGCGGAGACATCGGGATGGCGGCTCGCACCCTCAATAAGCTGACGGCGATTCAAGCTGGGAGGCTCTCGACTCCTGGCCGGCATTCCGATGGCGGAGGCCTGTACCTCTTTATTGATGACGCTAGTCGGCGCCGGTGGATCTTCATGTACACCCGCCACGGCAGGCGGTCCGAACTTGGTCTCGGCAGTGGCCGTGACATGAATCTGGCCGCCGCACGGACAGAGGCAGCGGCCCTTCGTGCCATTTTGGCAGCTGGTGGTGACCCAAAGGCCGAGCGCGACAAGCTGAAGGGCGTTCCCAGCTTCGGTGACTTTTCGGACGCCTATGTTGAAGCGATGGCGCCGTCGTGGAGAAATCCGAAGCACGCTGCCCAGTGGAAGATGACGCTCACGGTCTACGCGCAGCCGCTTCGACACCGGCCCGTCGATGAGATTACGACGAGCGAGATATTGAAGGTTCTGGAGCCACTCTGGAAGCGCACACCTGAGACGGCCGAGCGTCTGCGCGGTCGTATCGAGAACGTCCTCAATGCTGCCAAGGCAAAAGGCTATCGGTCGGGCGAGAACCCGGCGCTGTGGCGCGGCCATCTCGACCAGCTCCTCCCGAAGCGTCAGCGGCTCTCGCGAGGGCATCACGCCGCACTCCCCTATGACGCAATGCCTGCTTTTATGGAGGATTTGCGAACGCGAAGCGCCAATGCCGCTCGAGCGCTGGAATTCACAATCCTGACCGCTGCTCGGTCGGGCGAGGTGCTTGGGGCACAGTGGAGCGAGTTTGATCTAACCCGCAAGGTCTGGACGGTCCCGGCCGAGCGGATGAAAGCCGGTCGGGAGCATCGCGTGCCACTATCCAACCGCGCTTTGCAGATCATCTCAGAGACTCCGGAGGCAGACCGCAAGGGATTCGTGTTTGCTGGACCGAAGCCCGAGGCCGCTCTTTCATCAATGGCGATGGCAATGCTTCTTAGGCGTATGAAGTCTGACGTGACGGTTCATGGGTTCCGCTCCACGTTTCGCGACTGGGCATCAGAGGCGACAGGCTTTCAGCATGAAGTGTGCGAGATGGCGCTTGCTCACACCATCTCCAACAAGGCCGAAGCGGCATACAGGCGCGGCGACCTTTTCGATAAGCGCCGAAAACTCATGGATGCTTGGGCAAGCTATTCGAGCAGCGGTACAAGTGCCCAAATTGTCCCAATCCGACAGTCCGCTTAGCGCCCCAATCTCTGCCGTTCCGGTCGGGGATAGATGATCCGAGACCGGCCATTCGTTCAGCACACGAAGATTTACCTCATTAGGTCAACCGCCGGCGCATCTGACGTCAGATCAACGTCTTAGATGAACTGCTCGTCCCCGCCGTCGTCCTGAATCCCATCCTTAGTCTGACCGAATTCCGACGCGTCGAGACCGGCGGCGAGCGCGAACTTCACGACCTCTGCGGTTCCCCGCAACTGCAGGCGAACAAGCAATTGCGCGCGATAGGCTTCGATCGTGCGGATGCTGAGGCCAAGCTCATAGGCGATGATCTTGTTGGGATGCCCGCATAGGATACCAGCGAGCACCTGCCGTTGCCGCCATGAAAGGCGCTTGAGCACGGCTTGCGCCTCGGGATCGACTGTCCGCGCTTCGCGCTTTCCCAGCCGGGTCGCTGCCGCCTTCTCGATCATCTCGAACAGCCGTTCGGGCGCGTAAGGCTTTTCCAGGAAATCCGACGCGCCGAGCCGCATAGCCTCTACCGCGAGCGGAATGTCGCCATGGCCGGTGATCACCACGACCGGGGGCATGTTTCCCCGCGCTTCCATGATGCGCAGCACTCCTAGCCCGTCGGTACCCGGCATGCGAATATCGAGCAGCATGCAGCTGATATCGTTCGGAAGCGATGCCGCCAAGAAACTGTCGCCACTATCGTAGGCTTGCGTCGAATAGTCGGCACGATGCAGCAATCTAGCCGTCGACTCGCGAACGGCCTGATCATCATCGACTATAAAGATGCATCCTCTCGGCATACCCGCCTTCTCGGCGAACTCTACGCTTCAAGCGACTAAGTATCAACACGGATACGTAACAAGTTGGAAGGGCGATTGCATACCAACTTAAGTTAAACTCTATATTGGGGCAATGTTAGGCGGAACGCCGCGCCGGCGCCGCCGGGTGCCTCGAGCGCGATCGATCCATCATGCGCTTCAATCAGACGGCGGCAGACCGAAAGCCCCATTCCCATGCCTTTGGCCTTGGAGGTGAAGAAGGGTTCAAAGACGGTTGATCGGAGTTCTTCCGGAATGCCGGGGCCAGTGTCCGCGATCCGGATTTCGACGGCACTGCTTTTCTCGATCACCTTAGTCGCGATGCTAATGCGGCGCTCCTGCCCGGGCGGGAGTGTAACGAGCGCGTCCATCGCGTTACGGATAAGGTTCACGATCACTTGCTGAATCTGTACGGTATCGACGCGAGCCTGGACGCCATCGGCGCCCGTCAGCCGTTCGACCTGAATGCCGTTGGCCGCAGCATCGATCAGCGCCAGCCCGCTCGCGGCATCGACCAGGGTGTCGATTGCTTCGATGCGCCGCTCCCCCGTGCTCTTGCCGACGAACTCGCGAAGCCGGCGGACGATCTCTCCGGCACGCAACGCTTGCACCGAAGCGGCGACCATCACTTCCTGTGCCTCTTCGAATGCGCCTTGGGAGAGGCCCTCGTTGCCCGCATAAAGCCCGGCGTTCAAGTTGTTGACGATCGCGGTCAACGGCTGATTGATCTCGTGCGCGATGGCGGCGGCCATCTCGCCCATTTCGTTGACGCGGGCGAGATGCGCGTATTCGTTCTGGAGCGAGCGTAGCCTTTCTTCGCTGGTCCGCAATGCCGCTTCGGCTTCGCGGCGCGGGGTAATGTCGCGCATGATGCCGGTGAAGAAGGTCTGGCCGGCGCGCTCCCATTCGGCGACCGAGAGATCGATCGAGAGCGGGGTCCCGTCCTTGCGCATCCCCTCCACTTCGCGGCCGATCCCGATGATCGCGCGCTCGTGGGTGGTGCGGTAGCGATTGAGATAGGCGTCATGCTCTCGGGCGATCCGCTTGGGCATCAGCGTGCGGACGTTATTGCCGATCAGTTCGGCGGGGGCGTAGCCGAAGATGCGCTGCGCCGCCGGGTTGATCGACTGGATCGTACCGCGTGAGTCGATTACTGCGATCGCCTCCACAGCGCTGTCGAAGATCGCGCGATAGCGGGCCTCGCTATCGACAAGGCTTGCTTCGACATGCTTACGGTCGCTGATATCCTGGATCACGACTACGAAGAAATCCGGCGCGCCGTCCTTGTCGCGGATCAGCGTGACGGTCAGGTGCACCCATACGCTGCCGCCATCCTTGCGGATATAGCGCTTGTCCATCGAGTAACGCTCAGCCTCACCACACAGCAGCCGCTCGACCTGGGCTAGGTCGTGCGGCAGATCCTCGGGATGCGTGATGTGCTGGAAACTTCCGCCCAGCAGCTCATCCTTGCTGTAGCCGATGATTGCGCTGCACTGGTCGTTGACGCGGAGCCAGCGGCCGTCGAGCGCGACATGCGCCATGCCCACTGCGGCCTGCTCGAACGAGGCCTCAAGCCTGAGGTCCACCGTCGAACTCGGGTCGCCCGCCTTGCTCCCCGACAGTGCGGCAAGGGCCTGTCTCAGCATCGCGCCGCTCCCCGCCCGGCCTGTATCGCCGCTACAAGCTGGATTGACTCTCTGCGGGATGCCGGCACGCTTTGCTCCTTTGTCCGGGTGTAGATGCGCGTCGTGCGCCTGCGAGCCAATGCGGTATTGCTACTGTATCGCAATCGCCGCGCAGTCGCATCGTATAAATACGGCTATGCTCAGGCCAGATCGCGGTCTGCGTCGTAGTAATGCTGTACGGTGAGGACGGCGGACTTGGTGTTACTGCCATATCGACGGCCGCACCGACCTGGCTCATTACCTAAGTCACAGTCCGCTCAGTACTTTAGCAGACCGCCATCCAGCGTAGCTTGGAAATGACGCCGTTGTAAAAGGGGAGGTCCGAATGCTGCATAATCTCTATATCGTGGACGATGACGAGGCTGTCCGTGCTTCGCTCTGCCGTCTGGTTTCGCGTCAGCCCGACTATGTCGTGCGTAGTTTCCCGTCCGGCGAGGCTTTTCTCAAGCAATTCGACGAACTGGAGCCTGGAGTCGTTCTGCTCGATTTCCATATGAAGGGGGCAAACGGCATCACCGTGCTGAACGCCATCCGCGCCATATCGCAGCGTTTCGTCGTAATGATGCTGACTGCACACGGCGCGGTCCACCGCTCGGTCGACGCGATGAAGGCGGGCGCGTTCGACTTCATCGAAAAGCCCTATGATTCAGCCGCGCTGATGATGTGCCTCGACTTGGCTTTCGCCGAACTCGACAAGCTTTCCACCGAAGTGGGTGGCCGCGATGCCGCCGTCGCCCGCCTTGCGCTCCTGACTCCGCGCGAGACCGAGGTAATTGCTGGCCTTGCGGCGGGCTATTCGAACAAGCAGATCGCGTGGACCCTCCAGATCAGCCCACGCACTGTCGAGGTGTACCGTGCGAACCTAATGGTGAAGCTCAATGTGGGATCGCTGGCGGAGGCGCTACAGCTTGTTTTTGTCGCGGAGCAGGCGATCGCGGCGTGACTGTACACCGCGCTTCGAGCGGTCAAACTGTCTGTGCAAATCCAGTCGTCAACCCAGCACAATTTCAACGTCGAATTGTCTGCTCTGCTACTGTTCTGCGTCGTAAGCAGTCTGTCGCCTTACGGCCCACTTTCAGCCGTTCCGCGTGCCGAACGCTCGATGGCGGCTTGTGGGCCGGAAGCTGACTGGCAACTTTTGGTACGAGCATGTGTCAAAGCGGACGTTGGCCTTACGACGTATCAGCCGGCACGCCGGTGCGATGCGGCGTCCAATGCCGCTGCCACCCGATCGAGCATCGCGGCGTTGGTCGCGGCCTTAGGCAGTTCGCGACGCGCGAACCGCTGGAGCCGGTCGAGGTCGCGCTGCGGGACCACCAGTTCGATCGGCAGCTTCGGCAGATCCATCGGCCTCGTGCCCTGCGCCGCCTTCCCGGATGCGAGAAAATGGTCGAGCAGACGCTTGCGGTCGGCGAAGGTCCAGCCAAGCGTTTCCAGTTCTGCTGGCGTCACCGCTAGCAGGGCCAGCGCGAACTCCATGATGTCGTCGAACGGCAGCACAATGCGCGCGGGGCGGCCGCCGCGCTCGCGCCAACGCCGGATCGGGCCGCGGCTCACTGGATCGAAATGACGCCGTCTACCGCGCGCCACTCGGCAGGCCGGATGAGTCTCTCGTGCGTGATCTGGATCGAGTGCAGCGCCCCTACAATCTCGCGCCGCCAATGGTCGAGGAAATCAAGCAGCACCGGGAAGTCGGGCGCCAGGTCGTATTCCTGCCAGACGAACAACTGTAGCAAGGACGGCGCGTCGGGGCGGTAATAGTGGATCTCTGCGAAGGTCAGCCCATACCCCTCCAGTTGCGCGATGAAGGCGCGATCGCTCATTGTCGCGTCGCCTCGCTCGGCCATTGCTGACGGTCAAGCGAGCGCAATGCGGCAAGCACGTCGTCGACTGGAACGGCGCGCCGCGCACCCGGGCGCTTGCGCAAGGCGGGCTTGTCCGGGACCGCCGATCGGTCGGACGCCCACCGGGCGAGAATGGCGCGCTTGACCTCCGGCTCGAGACTCGGGTGGCGCGCAACGTCGAATGGGTGAAGAAAGCGGGAGACTGGCTGCGACATGGACATGCCTCCTTTCCTTGCTGTCGCTCCTTTCCATGGGGCCGTTGCCCATCGCCAAATTTGGTCGGGCGTTCACCGCCGTCAAGAGGGTGGCACACCGTCCAAGCCGTTCAGATCGCGGCTTTTGGCACTGTGTGCCAACGAGTGCTAAAAATTTGCGTTCCGCCCCTTGAAGCGAAAAATCGACTTTCCTAATTCCGCGTCGCCACCGCTGGCGAAGCGGTTGGCGCTAGACATCATGCTTATGCAACTGGAGGTTATGCATGCATTTCCGCCCCTTGCACGACCGTGTGGTCGTCCGCCGCATCGAAGCCGAGGAGAAGACTTCGGGCGGCATCATCATCCCCGACACCGCCAAGGAAAAGCCGCAGGAAGGCGAAGTCGTCGCTGTCGGCCCGGGCGCGCGGGATGACAGCGGTTCGCTCGTCGAGCCGTCGGTGAAGACCGGCGACCGCATCCTGTTCGGCAAATGGTCGGGCACCGAGGTCAAGATCCAGGGCGAGGACCTGCTCATCATGAAGGAGAGCGACATCCTCGGCGTGATCGAGACCCAGGCCCAGCTCAAGCAGGCGGCCTGACCGACCGCCTTTATCCCTCGAACATCCAGGAAGGACATAGAAAGGAGTTTAGCCAAGATGGCTGCCAAGGAAGTGAAATTTGCGTCGGACGCGCGTGACCGCATGCTGCGCGGCGTGGATACGCTTGCGAATGCAGTGAAGGTGACGCTCGGCCCCAAGGGCCGCAACGTCGTCATCGAGAAGAGCTTCGGGGCGCCGCGCATCACCAAGGACGGCGTCACCGTCGCCAAGGAGATCGAGCTGGCCGACAAGTTCGAGAATATGGGCGCGCAGATGCTGCGCGAGGTCGCCAACAAGCAGAACGACAAGGCCGGCGACGGCACCACCACCGCCACCGTGCTCGCCCAGGCGATCGTGCGCGAGGGCTCGAAGGCGGTCGCGGCGGGCATGAACCCGATGGACGTCAAGCGCGGCATCGACCTCGCGGTGAACGCAGTGGTCAAGGATCTCGAGGCGCACGCGAAGAAGGTCAGCGCCAACAGCGAGATCGCGCAGGTCGCGACCATCTCCGCCAACGGCGACGAGGAAGTCGGCCGCATCCTGGCGGAGGCGATGGAGAAGGTCGGCAACGAGGGCGTGATCACCGTCGAGGAGGCCAAGAGCCTCGAGACCGAGCTCGAGACGGTCGAGGGCATGCAGTTCGACCGCGGCTATCTCTCGCCCTATTTCATCACCAATACCGAGAAGCTCCGCGTCGAGCTGGATGACCCGTACATCCTGATCCACGAGAAGAAGCTCTCGAACCTCCAGGCGCTGGTGCCGCTGCTCGAGAAGGTGGTGCAGTCGGGCCGTCCGCTGCTGATCATCGCCGAGGACGTCGAGGGCGAGGCGCTGGCGACGCTGGTCGTCAACAAGCTGCGCGGTGGGCTCAAGGTGGCCGCGGTCAAGGCGCCGGGCTTCGGCGATCGCCGCAAGGCGATGCTCGAGGACATCGCGATCCTGACCGGCGGCAATGTGGTGAGTGAGGAGCTCGGCACCAAGCTCGAGAATGTCACGATCGGCATGCTCGGCCGCGCCAAGAAGGTCACGATCGACAAGGACAACACCACGATCATCGACGGTGCCGGCACCAAGGCCGATATCGACGGCCGCGTTGCGCAGATCCGCCAGCAGATCGAGACGACCACCTCCGACTATGACCGCGAAAAGCTCCAGGAGCGGCTGGCCAAGCTCGCCGGCGGCGTCGCGGTGATCCGCGTCGGCGGCGCGACCGAGGTCGAGGTCAAGGAGAAGAAGGACCGCGTCGACGACGCGCTCCACGCCACTCGCGCCGCGGTCGAGGAAGGCATTCTGCCGGGCGGCGGCGTGCCGCTCCTGCGCGCGCTGAAGGCGCTCGATGGTCTCAAGGCCGCGAATGACGACCAGCAGTCTGGCATCGACATCGTCCGCCGGGCGCTGCGCGCTCCGGCACGGCAGATCGCCGAGAATGCCGGCGAGGACGGTGCCTGGATCGTCGGCAAGCTGCTCGAGAGCCAAGACTACAACTGGGGCTTCAACGCCGCGACCGGCGAGTATCAGGATCTGGTGCAGGGGGGCGTGATCGACCCTGCCAAGGTTGTGCGGACGGCACTGCAGGATGCGGCCTCGGTCGCCTCGCTGCTGATCACTACCGAGGCGCTCGTCGCCGAGGTGCCCAAGGAGGAGAAATCCGCGCCGATGCCGGCGATGGACTATTGATCAAGCTGAGGAGCGCAGCGTCGCTGCGCTCCTCAGTTCGCCGGCGGTCACCTTGAGGCCCACCGGAGGTAAGCAAATCCGCGAAGGGGTTTTGCAAAGTGCGTTGCCCATATCCCCTAATTGCGAAGGTCAGCTAACGGGTCGCGACCCATCAAGAGGCAACGACCGACTTTAGGGCGCTTAGGCGCCTGTCAAATCACAGCTAGAACACGGCCCAACCGCTCTTTGGCGAACGCTTTGAGCGAGCTTCTTGTAGCCATCGAGCGCAGCAGGCGTTTTCTTGACGACTGGACCGCCGTCCGCGAGAGTGAGGCGTCCGCAAGGGCCCGGTATCATTCGGCGGAAGACTCCTCGATTTGAAGCGCTCGGTCGACAACCTTCCGTTCCCGGTTGGTTCTTGCTATCCTCGGGCTGTATTTGTTCCGCTGTGAGGTGCACATGAATACGAGGCGCCAGGCCATTTATCTCGATGATTCCAGCGAGGCGCTGCTGCGCGTCGTCTGCGACCGCAACACCGATCTCGGGCTCGGCATCGAGACCGGAGTCGTGAGCCATCGCCGCAACGATATCCCGGTGTGGCGGCCTGCGAATCCCTTCGGGCTTGGTCTCGATCAAAGCTGGCGCGATGGGCGCTGGCGCAACCTGTACGAGGCAAAGGTAGCCGTAGCACCCCCGGAGCAGGACGGGATCTACGATCGTGGCCCCGTCGAAGTCGCCGGATTTCGTGCGAGGCTGCCGGTCGTGCGGTTCACCGAAACGCTGGCGCTCCGGCGCTTCCTTCGCCAGCAGCTGCGCTGAGCGGGAGAACCGGCGGTGTCTCTAATCACCTTGTGGCACGGTGAGGTCGAGCTTCCGGCCCTTCCCCGGCGCCGCGTGAAGGTCGGCGAGAACGCTGTCGAGCAAAGCCCTTTCCTCGGCGCGGTTGTCCGGGCCGAGGTCAAGGCGAGCGACGTTCAGGGGCATGACCTGCTCGAGACTCCGCTCCTGCCGCCGTTCGACCGCATGCTCGTTCGCCGCAAGGGGGCCCGTCGCGTTGCCGCCGGCCTGCCTGTGCTCAGCGGAGGGTACGAACTGCCCGAGCATTTCCCTGGGCGGGTCGCGCTCGGCTGGGATGACGGGGATCAGCTGGCGGGCTATGCTGCGACGCCCGAGGCAGTGCTCTCGCTCTGGAACGGCATCTTTCGATTCAGCAGCGAGGATGAAGCCGAGGGTGTCGCCGGTCTGCGGCCGCCGCAGATTGGAGCCTTGCATGCCATCGCTGCGCATTTCGCGGTCGGGACCCGGTTCGAGCCGGCGACCGTGGTGCTGCCGACAGGCACCGGCAAGACCGAGACCATGCTCGCGGCGCAGGTATACCGCCGGCTGCCGCGAACGCTGGTGCTCGTGCCGAGCGTTCCGCTGCGTTCCCAGATCGCCGGCAAGTTCGCGTCTCTTGGCGTGCTCCCTGATCTGGGCATCGTCCCGGTCGAGATTGCGCGCCCGCGCGTCGTCGCGCTCACCGGCGGCGTGCGAACCGTCGAGGATGCCCCTGCTTTGCTGCGCGAGGCGAACGTCATAGTCGCGTTGCCGAACACACTTGAGGCGTGCGACCCCGAGGCCCGCGAGGCGCTCATCTCAGGGTGTACTGACCTGATGGTCGACGAGGCACATCACGTCTCCGCCGCCACTTGGGCGGGCGTGCGCGACCGGTTTGCCGACAAGCGCGTCGTCCAGTTCACCGCCACGCCGTTTCGGCGGGATTCGCAGCGCATCGACGGCCGCATCATCTTCAACTTCAAGCTCGGCGACGCCCAGGCGGCGGGCTATTACCGGCCGATCAACCTCGTCGCGGTCGAGGAATATGGCGAGCAGGAACGCCGCGATCGCGTCGTCGCGGAGGCCGCCCTCGAGGCATTGCGGCGGGACCGCGGCACGCTTGGTCTCGATCACCTGCTCATGGCGCGCACGCGGACCAAGGAGCGCGCAGCCGAGCTGCTCGCGATCTATTCCGCGCTGGCACCCGAGCTCAAGCCGGTGCTGGTCTATTCGGGGCCCGGCCGCACGCTTGCCAATCGCGAGGCGCTTGCTCAGCTGCTCGACCGCGGCCCCGATGGCGCGCGCATCGTCATCTGCGTCGACATGCTCGGGGAAGGCTTCGACCTTTCCAATCTCAAGGTGGCGGCGCTGCACGACACGCACAAATCGCTGGCGGTGACGCTTCAGTTCATCGGCCGCTTCACGCGCAAGGGCGATCCAGGCCGGATCGGCGAGGCGACTGTCGTCACCAACGTCGCCGATCCCGAAGCCGAGCGCCGGCTGGCCGAGCTCTATGCGCAGGGAGCGGATTGGGATCGGATCATTCGCCGCCTGAGCGAGGAGCGGATCGATGAGGAACTGCGCCTCCAGGATGTCGTCGATCAGCTGCGCCGGTCGGGTGATCTCCACGCCCATCTCTCGCTCTGGAACCTGCGGCCGGCGCTCTCCACCCAATTCTTCCGCACGAAGTGCGAAGCCTGGAACCCGCTCGCCTACGCGTCGGTGCTGCCCAAGGGAGCGGAGCACTGGCACGCCTATGACGATGCGGGCGAGGTGCTGGTCGCGGTGGTCCGTCATTCCGACCAGGTTTCCTGGGGGAATTATCAGGATGTCGTCGACGTCATTCATGACCTGCTGGTCATGCGCTGGGACCGCGAGCAGGGCGTGCTGGCGCTCTATGCGAGCGACTATTCGGGACTTCGTTCCGAGATGATGGCGGCCGCCGTAACCGGCGAGGAAACGCAGCTGGTCACCGGCAAGCCCATCTTCCAGATCCTCAACAATGTCGAGCTGCCGCTGGTCAAGAGCCTCGGCTCCTCGCGGATCGGCGCGATCAGCTTCACTTCCTATTTCGGCCCGAATGTCACCGAGGGCCTCGCCAGCATCGAGAAGGCAGAATCTTCGCTCAACAATATTGCGTGCCTTGGATACGAGAATGGCGAGCGGGTGCTGTGGGGCGGGACACAGCGCCGCGGAAAGATCTGGCAGCAGAAAGGCGGTTCGATCGCCGACTGGCTCGATTGGACGCGCTATACCTGGGCCAAGGTCACCGCGTCCCCCGACCAGGAAACCAACATCACGCGTGACTTTCTGCGGCCGGAGCGCATCGACGCGCCATGGCCTTCACCGCCGATCGCGCTGCAATGGGGCGAGCAGGCGCAAATGGGCCTCAACGACCGGCAGTCCGTGGGCTTCGATGGTGCGCTCATACCCGTGTTTCTAGTCGATCTCGACATCGCCGGAACGGATGCCGATGGCGCGATCCTGTTCCGCATCGCGAGCGGCACGCTCGTCTCGATCTATCGGCTGCGAATCGCAGAGGCGCTGCCAGGCGGCTATCGTCATGAGCATGTATCGGGGCCGCGCCTGACCTTTCAAAAAGGCAGGAACCCGGAAATCACGATTGAGGAATATCTGGCCAAGGACCCGTTTCTCGTCCGCTACGTCGACGGCACCTACTCCTATAATTGCTATCATATCCCGATTGCGCTCGATGCGGGTGCGTTCAGCCGGGACCGGCTCGAGCATTGGGACTGGGACGGCATCCCGCTCAACCAAGAGTCGATGCATAAGACGGGCGAGAAGGCCTCGATCCAGTACCGAACCTTCGCGCAGCTCGCTGGCGAGTACGACCTCGTATTCAACGACGACGGCAGCGGCGAGGCGGCGGATCTGGTCTGTTTCAAGGACATCGACGACACGACGATCGGGTTGTGCCTCGTCCACTGCAAGGGCGCGCATGGCGGACATGTTTCGCGGGACATCCGGAACTTCTACACCGTCTGCGGCCAGGCCCAGAAGAGCGTGGCGGTCAAGCATTCAGGGATCAACAATCTCTACCATGATCTCAAGCGGCGGCACGATATCTGGGCGCGAGAGGGCGCGACGCGGTTCCTCAAGGGAGACATCAAGCGGCTTGTCTACTTCAAGGACAAAGCTCGCCGGGCCAGCGTGAAGTTCGAGATGATCCTCGTTCAACCAGGGGCGTCGATTGCCACCGTGACCGACGATGCACTCAAGTTGCTCGGCACGACCGAACTCTATCTGAAGAAGACCACGCAGGCCGATTTGCGGGTCATCCTGTCGGCCTGACGGGATGGCATTTGGCCGGTGCCGGTCAGTCCGGCCGCGCCTTGGGAGGATTCAGGAAAGGAGCATTATCTGATGGGCAAGCGAAACATGGCAATCGTCGGCAAGCATGAGGATTTCTTCGCGGATATTTTTGATGAGAGCACGGGTCTAGACCCGTCGATTGTCGTCCACTGTGCGTCGCCCGAGGACGCCGCGACCAGCTATTTCAGGAATATGTTCGAGAATTCGAACGCACACATCCGGACGGCGGTCATCGCCGTTTGGCCAGCGGATGGTAGCCAGGAGGAGCGGACGATCTTCGATGCGAATGCTATCGCGACACCCTGTCGGGAACCGGATGCGGAGCCGGGCGAGGTCGATGTTTTCCTTGACGTTCGGCTGCGCACATGACCGGCGATACTGCAAAGATGCTCGCCGATTTCGAAAGCCTGTTCGTGATCCAGTCGCCTATCGACGAAGCGCTCGCGGAAACGGCGAGGGTCCATGGATGCAGCATCGAGCAGGTGCGTGCCGCTGCGGCCGCGAAATTTGGAAATCTTGAGGCGTATGCCTGGAAGGCCGGGATGCACCGCTGATTGCGCGTTGTGTCCGCACTGGCGCCTCGTTCACGGCCTCGTGGGGTTCCGAGACCGGTGCTGCACGCCCGTCGGCCAATCATCCCCGGCAAACGGCAGCATTTGGGATAGCTTCGGAGCAGCTGAACGGCCGAAATTGGGGCGCATCGTCGCCATGCGGTCAATCTAACTGGCTTAGCCTAGCATGCCAGAATCCGTAAGGGTCAGCAGGGTCAGGATTTCTCCGCCATGCGCCTTAACCGACTGCTCGGTAAGGCGAAAGCTCCCTGCACCCCGCCAATCGAACCAGCTATCCGCGCCTATGGTCTGCGGACGCGAGCGCTCGGTATCACCGAAAAGCACCGTAAACGCCGGCGATGACGCATCGAGATCCTCACGCGGAAACCAATGGTCGGGAACATTGGGGCTGCGCTTGAACCAACGTCGCCCGCCCTTCCCGTGGCAGACCAGCATGACCGGCCATCCCGCCAAATCGACGCATCGTAGCGCGGTCGCCAGCCGGCTTGTCGCATAATCGCTGGCGAGCGCATCAATCGCCTCGAAGCTGGGCCGATGGTGCGCGGCGAGCGAGGGCAGGAATAGATAGCGGGGCATGAGCAGATCGGCCGCAAAGCGGTCGGCCTGACGCTCAAGCTGGCTGGCTGAGCCGGGATTGCCGATCTCGCTCGACCGGCACACTGAGGAGCGACCGCGATGGTGGGTCCAATGCCCGAGCTCGTGCCCGATCGAGAATCGCCGACGGCGTGGATCGCCGCCTTGCTGAACGGTGATAATGGCGCGGTCATTATAACCAATGATGCGCGCCTCGCAGCTTTCGAGAACGGCGTCACGTACCTTGACGCCGACTGACCATGCAACCGCCTCCAGGTCGATGTCGGCGGGACGAGTGACGCCCAGCGAACGCAGTAAGGCCTCCGCTGGGCTGTCAACCGTCATTTGGGGTTGCCCTCATCGTCGATCGCACCGAGCTCGCGCAAATCGTCGAGGATCGCATCCATCTCCTTCTCACTTACACCTTCGCCCTTGCGCGCAGCCATGGTCAGGCGGCTCTTGAGCTTGGGATCGTCATTGGCGAAGCGCGCCAGCACTGCGTCGCGCCGGTCCGCACGCAGCGGCTGACGCACCACCCGCGCTTTGCGGTCGCGACTAACAGCCGTTCTCGCGGCGGCGAGCCGCGCCTGGCC
>NZ_JARNTV010000022.1 GCF_029433115.1 Sphingomonas sp. AOB5
GCCAGTGGCGCGGGTGCGGGCGGCGGCGCAATGGCTGGACGCGGGGCGGGGCGGGCGAGCGCCGCCTTGCCTTCGCGCCATTCCAGCATGCGCTTGACCACGAACGACAGGCCGAAGGCGAGCAACACGCCGAGGCCCGCCTGGATCAGCCGGTTCTTGAATCCGCCGGGCAGCACCTTCTGCACCGCGGCGGGGATCTGATTCTCCAGATCACCCGGAATCAGCTTCGCCAGCAGGGTTTCCGGCGGCGAAGACACGACTCCGATCCCGTTACCGCTTCAGCGCTTCGACGGCAGGCTTGCCGACGGGCTGGGTCGCGACCTTGGGCATGCGCGTCTCGAGCGGCTTGAGCCAGCTGTCGACATTTGCGCCATAGCTGATCTGCGGGTTGCTCGGTTGGAGCCCGGCACCCGATTCCCAATCGGTGATCAGCCCGTGCGCTTCGTCCGCCGCAGCGCGCAGCGGCTGGGGCTTGCGCAGGCCATGATTGATCATCGCGTCGCCGAAGAAGGTCCAGTCATTCTCGGCCATGCAGCCGAACGACGGACGGCTGTCCGACGCGGCGGTGAACAGTGCGGTGTCGGGGCTGGCGAGCGCCGGTACGAAGATGCCCGAATAGCAGGCCGACAGGATCAGCACGCGGCGCTTGATGCCCAGTTCGTCCAGCACCTCGGCGAAGCGCTTGGGTGTGAGCAGGCCGAAGCCTTCGTCGCCGTCATGATAGGCGATGCCGATCTGCGCGCCATGGCTGGTCGAATAGAGGACGAGCACATCCTCTTTCGGGTCCATCACCTCGGCGACGCGGGCCAATGCGAGGTTGAGCGATTCCATGCTGCCCAGCGGAAGCTCGCTGGGCGCCGCGCCGGTGGAGCCGGCCAGCACGATGGTGCGGCCGGTGGCGCCATAGCGGCGCGACAGGACCTTGCCCGCCTCGCGCGTTTCGCGGCCGAACACCGGATCGCTGTCGAGCGCGATGGCGATGACATAGACATCGACCACGCCCTTGCGCTGCGGCTGGATCGCGGCGAGCGCACGGGTGAGGCGGCGATGCTCGGCAAGCGACCAGCGTGCAGGGCGGCCGCGTTGCAGTTCGGGGCCGCGATCGAGGCTGGCGGTGCGCTGGCTCTGCGAATTGCCGCTGACGATGCCGGGCCAGCCATCGCGGTCATGCTGGGGCGGGGTATAGGTCTGTGCGATTGCCGCGGGGGCCAGCAGCGTTGCGGCCAGGACCCCGAACAACCGCGCGAAACCGGCCAAACGCATATACTGCCCCCGAAATTGGTTAACGCCGCCAATCTCGTGTCGCAGGCGGCGAAGTCAAGCGGGGAGGAGGGCCGAGGGGTCCGATTGCGGGACCGGTCAGGAGCGGCGCGACTTCAAGATGCGGGTGGAGAGGCTACCATTCCTCGGATTCGCGGCGAAGGCTCAGCCAGGCGATCGCGGCCGCAGCAGCCATCGCCAGCCAATAGGCGAGGAAGAGCGGGATGAAGACGAAGGGCCCAAGCTCGAACATCGTGAACTGACCAAGCAGCACAACGCATAGCGCGAAGACGGTGAGGGCAGGCGACAGGATGCAGGCATGGCCGGGCGAAACGCGCAGCCTGATCAATATGCCGGCAAACACGGCGCCGATCACGGTGCCGCAGAGCAGGATCATCCAGAAACCGAACATCGCCACTCCCCGCCTTGCGGTCCCCGGGCCTTGCGGTTCCCGGCAGCCGCGATGGTCTGATACACCCGATCCTATCCCGACGCACTGCCGTCGAGCCGGTAGACCCGCTCGGGGCGGATCGTCGTCCGGCCGTCGATCTCGGAATCCTCGATATTGGCCAGCACGCTGACGATGTCCGCCGTCGCCTGTGCGTTGTTGATATAATAGGAGTGGCGCGAGAGCGGGTCGGCATCCTGTGCGATGCGGCTGCAATCGACGATGATCACCTTCTTGGGCAGCAGGTCGAGCATGCGCGGCCCTTCCGATCCCAGCCGGTCCGGATTGGCCTTGGTCGTGTCGGAGATCAGCAGCGCGCGGTCGCTGCGGTTATAATAGACGGTGATGCGGCGGGCGAGCGTGGGCAGGACGCGCAGCTTGTCCTCATGCTCGAACGTGTCGTCATCCTCGTCGGCGGCGGCCAGGATGACCTGATCGAACATGCGCACCAGCTTGGTCGGTTCCTTGGCGCGGATCGCCTGCACGCCCTGACGCAGCACGTAATTGCCCATCGAATGCGCGAGCAGATGCAGGCTGTGGTCGCACAACAGCCGCTCGCCCGGCGCGAGCGTCCTCGCGGTCGCTGTAATAGGACATGTACGGCACCGCCTTGCCATCGGATGGCCAGCTGAAGACGACGACATTGGTGTCCTTCGCGATCCCGACGCCGAGCCGCGCACCTGCGTTCAGCGCCTCGATGAACGAGACGTTGAAGCCGTGGATATAGATCAGCGTGTCGCGGCCCTTAAGCATCTCGTCGCGCAGATCGTCGAGGAAATTGCTGCTGCCGATCGGTTTGGCGGTGCCGCCGTCCTTGCTGATCTGCTGGTCGTCATAGACGTCGACTTTGGTCAGCCGGGGTGCCGGACCGCCGATATCGAACAATGCCTGGCCGAATCGCAGGCCCGCAACGCCATCCGGATTGAATTGCGGTCCGAATATCGCCTGTTTGTTTTCAGGGATATAGTTGCGATTGGTGACGAAATAGATCCGAAGTTCAGCCATGTTCCGCTCCCCCACTGCGAAATAGTGGGCGGGAGCGTGGCTGGACTCGAATCATTTCAAGTCGAGAATGGAGCTTTAGTAAACGCGTGCCTTCGGCTCGATGTACGTCGCGTCGTCGGTCAGCGTGTATTCGTGGACCGGACGGAAATCGAGAACCGTCGAACCGCCCTTGCCGCCCCAGCCTTCGAAGGTGGCAGTGGTGTGCTTCATCCAGTTCTTGTCGTCGCGGTTCGGATAGTCCTCGTGCATGTGCGCGCCGCGGCTTTCCTTGCGGTTCTCGGCGCCCTTGATCGTAACCAGCGCCTGGCCGATCAGATTGTCGAGCTCGAGCGTCTCGACCAGATCGGTGTTCCAGATCAGCGAACGATCGGTCACGCCGATGTCCTGCATGCCCTGATAGACCTTGTCCATGTGCGCGACGCCTTCGGACAGAAGCGCGCTGTCGCGGAACACGGCGCAGTGGCGCTGCATCGTCTTCTGCATGTCGGCGCGGATCTGCGCGGTGGGCGTGCCGCCCTTGGCGTTGCGGAAATGGTCGAGCCGTTCGAGTGCGAATGTTTCCGAACCCGCGGGCAGCGGGGCGTGCGGCGAATTGGGCTTCACGATCTCCTTGAGGCGGAGACCGGTCGCGCGGCCGAACACCACCAGATCGATCAGCGAGTTGGAGCCGAGGCGGTTTGCGCCATGGACCGACACGCAGGCCGCTTCGCCGACCGCGAACAGGCCGGGGACGACCGCATCGGGATCGCCGTCGCGCAGCTGCACGACTTCGCCGTGATAGTTCGTGGGAATGCCGCCCATATTGTAATGGACCGTCGGGGTCACCGGCAGCGGCTGGCGGGTGAGATCGACGCCCGCGAAGATCTTGCCGGTCTCGGTGATGCCCGGGAGGCGCTCCGCCAGAACCTTCGGATCGATATGGTTCAGGTGGAGGTAGATGTAATCCTTGTCCTTGCCGACGCCGCGGCCCTCGCGCATTTCCATCGCCATCGAGCGCGCGACGACGTCACGGCTGGCGAGGTCCTTCGCCGAGGGGGCATAGCGCTCCATGAAGCGCTCGCCTTCGGAGTTGGTCAGGTAACCGCCTTCACCGCGCGCACCCTCGGTGATGAGGACGCCCGCGCCGTAGATGCCGGTCGGGTGGAACTGGACGAACTCCATGTCCTGCAGCGCGAGGCCGGCGCGCAGCGCCATGCCGTTGCCGTCGCCGGTGCAGGTATGGGCCGAGGTGGCCGACTGGTACACGCGGCCGCCGCCACCGGTTGCAAGCACGACGGCGTGCGAACGGAAGCGATGGATCGATCCGTCTTCCATGCACAGTGCGATCACGCCACGGCAGGCGCCGTCTTCCATGATCAGGTCGAGCGCGAAATATTCGATGTAGAAGTCCGCGTCATACTTCAGGCTCTGCTGATAGAGCGCATGGAGCATGGCATGGCCGGTGCGGTCGGCCGCGGCGCAGGTGCGCTGCACGGGCGGGCCGGCACCCATATTCTGCATATGGCCGCCGAAGGGGCGCTGGTAGATCGTGCCATTGTCGTTGCGGCTGAACGGCACACCGGCATGTTCGAGTTCATAGACCGCGGCAGGTGCCTCGCGGACCATATATTCGATCGCGTCCTGATCGCCGAGCCAGTCCGACCCCTTCACGGTGTCGTACATGTGCCACGACCAGTGATCGGGCGTGTTGTTGCCGAGGCTCGCCGCGATGCCGCCCTGCGCCGCAACCGTGTGGCTGCGCGTCGGGAACACCTTGGTGATGCAGGCGGTCTTGAGGCCGGCTTCGGCCGAACCCATGGTGGCGCGCAGGCCCGAGCCGCCTGCACCGACCACGACCGTGTCGTAGCTGTGATCGATGATCTTGTAGGCGGTCGGCATCAGGCGGGCACCACCGGCGTGAAGGCGATCTTGAGGATCGAGAAGATGGCGAGGCTCGCCACCGCGATCGAGAAGAGGTTGACCAGCACGATCAGCGCCACGCCATTCTCGTTATGGACATAATCCTCGATCACCACCTGAAGCCCGAGGCGGAAATGATAGGCGGTGACCGCGACCAGCAGGATCATCGGCACGGCGGCGATGGTCTCGCGCAGCCAGGCAGTGAGCGTTGCATAATCATGCGCCGGGAGCAGGGCGATGCTGAACATCAGCCACAGCAGCAGCACCAGATTGGCGCCGGCGGTCAGCCGCTGATGCCACCAGTGATGCGAACCTGCGTGCGCCGAACCCAGTCCGCGCACCTTGCCGATGCTGGTGCCGTTACCCATTGAGCTTCTCCAGAATGACGTACCAGAATGCCAGCGTGGCGATGACCGAGACGGCGAAGGTGGCATAGGCACTGGCCTTGTTCGCCTTCAGTTCGAAATTGTCGCCCGCATCGAGGAAGAAATGGCGGATGCCGCTCGCCATGTGCTGGAACAGCACGAAGGTGAGGCCGATGCCGAACACATAGCCGACGATGTTGAGATCGCCCGACTGCTTGGTGAACAGATCGATGAACTTCGCATAGGCGGGTTCGCCATAGCTCATCGCGATCAGCCACCACACGAACAGGATCGTGCCGACCGTGGCGAGGCCCGATCCGCAGACGCGATGGACGATCGAGACCGCCATGCCGGGCCCCCATTTCCAGATGGTCAGATGCGGCGAGAGCGGACGCTCTTCGTTGCGGACATTGGCCAAGGCGCAGTTCCCCTGTGGAATTCTTGCCGCCTCCATTAGTCCGGCGCGCGTCCGATGCAAGCCGCAACGTCCCTGCATGTTTGCGCATAGGTTAACTAACCCGGCCTTAACCAGTTTCGTGGATAGCTCAGGAGCACGACCGCGGTTCATGCCGCGTGCAATGGGGAAATGATTCCGTGACCAGCGCCTCGAAGACCGAAACTCTGCCTGCACCGGGCACCATGGCCGCGCGGATCGACGTGCGTGCGCGCCTGCGAATCTTCGATTTCGACAATTCGCTGATCAAGTCGGCCCGCGCCGTGTGGGACACGCTGGAACCCGAGATTCGCCACGTCAGCGACGCCTATTGGCAGCAATGGCTGCGCTGCTTCGCCGACGAGCGTAACTGGGCGCCGCAGGAAACCGAGAAGATGGTGGATGTGGGCGTGGTGTTCCTGCGCAACCGCTTCCTCGACACCCAGGGCAATGCCTGGATCGAATCGATCGAGCGTTCGGTCGCCGCGGCCTATGCCGAGGATGTGCCGCCGCTGGCCTTGCTGTCGATGATCAACGCCAGCGACCGTGCCGCACTGGAAGTGCTGATGCGCCGGGTGGGCAATGACGACTCGCGGCTGCCTGCGCTGATCGACACGCTGATGCGGCTCTCGGCGCTGGAAGGCGACATCACGGTCGAGATCTACAATATGTATCGCGAGCATAGCGCGCAGGTGGCGCGCGACCGGCTCGCGCTGGATTTCCGTGACTCGATCGGCGCGACCGTCGAGCGGGCGTCGCGCGAAGGCGATCAGCTGCGCGTGCAGGCGGTGCATACTTCGGCATCGGCTCGCGGCATGCTGGGCAAGGCTTCGGAAGTTGCCGCGGCAGCCGAACAGTCGGCCGTGGCGATGCGCGAAGCGGCGCAGACCGCAGCGGGCCTGATCCGTGCGATCGAGGATGCGCGCACCGAAGTGGAAGCCGCAGCCGATATCGCGACCCGGGCATCGAGCCAGGCGGGGGCGGCGGTCGGCATGTCGGAAATGCTTTCCGAGCACGCCAAGTCGATCGAATCGATTCTGGGCCTGATCCGCGACATTGCCGGGCAGACCAATTTGCTGGCGCTGAATGCGACGATCGAAGCGGCGCGTGCCGGCGATGCGGGCCGCGGCTTCGCGGTGGTTGCGCAGGAAGTGAAGAGCCTTGCCAACCAGACCGCGCGTGCGACCGACGATATCGCTGCCAAGATCGCGGCGATCCAGTCGGCGACGAAGTCGACCGTGGAAACCAATGCGTCGATCCGTTCGACCGTGACCGAGGTTCAGGAAAGCGCCAACCGCATCCGCACCGCGATGGAAGTGCAGGCGCAGACGGTGACTGCGATCACCGCGGCCGTGGACGAAACGGCGCTGGCCGCGGACTCGATGTCGGCCACCATCGGCGCGATCCGCGAAGATACCGAGACGGTCGCTTCCGAGATCGACCAGGTCGGGCAGGGCTTTGCCGCGCTCGACGGTCAGCTGGGCAGCCTGAAGACGAGCGCCGGCGATTTCGTCGCCAAGGTCGCCGCATAACCGGAGAGGGGTTCGAATGACCCAAAGCGTGAAGCAGTCGCTGTCCGAAAGGCTGGCGCGGTACGATTGGGATGGAAAGCTGGCCGAGGGCGCAGCCGAAGTCGCGGTCGCGCTGGAGGGGCATTACGAAGAGATTTCCGGAATTTTCTGGCGCCAGTATCTGAACGATCCCGCCACCGCGCATATCCGCGCGGGCTTCAGCGAACAGCGCGTGGCCAAGCAGGTCGCCAAGGGCGCGCGCTATGCCCGCGCCAAATTCACCCGGCCGTTCGGCGACGAATGGATGCTGATGGCCTGCGATCATGCCGAAAAGGCGCATCAGGCGGGCGTGTCGCTTTCGGCGCAGCTGGCCGCGGTCTCCTGTTCGCACAAGGCGACGATCGACGCGATCAGCACCTATGTCGGCGGGGATGCCGAACATGCCAACCGGCTGAGCGACGTGGTCCAGCGGCTGGCGCTGGCCGAAGCCGATATCCTCTTCGCGCGCACCCGCGAGCTGGAACATGAAGCTGCAAGCGACGAGCGGCGCGAGCGCTATGGCCGGTTCCGCGAGACGATTGCGGGCACGATCAGCGGCGCGGCCGATCTGGGCAATCGCATCCGCGTGCAGGCACAGGGCGCATCGACGTCGGTCCGCGGCATGCTGGGCAAGACTTCCGAAGTGGCTGCGGCTGCCGAACAGTCGGCAGTGGCGATGCGCGAAGCGGCTTCGACCGCGGCGGGGCTGATCCGCGCGATCGAGGATGCACGGATCGAAGTGGAATCGGCGGCGGACATCGCGACCCGGGCCTCGAGCCAGGCGGGCGCGGCGGTCGGCATGTCGGAAATGCTTTCGGAGCACGCCAAGTCGATCGAATCGATCCTGGGCCTGATCCGCGACATTGCCGGGCAGACCAATTTGCTGGCGCTGAACGCGACCATCGAAGCGGCGCGTGCCGGTGACGCGGGACGCGGCTTTGCGGTCGTCGCGCAGGAGGTGAAATCGCTGGCCAACCAGACGGCGCGGGCGACCGACGATATCGCGGCCAAGATCGCGGCGATCCAGTCGGCGACCCGCTCGACTGTGGAAACCAATGCGTCGATCCGCTCGACCGTTACCGAGGTGCAGGAAAGCGCCAACCGCATCCGTTCGGCGATGGAAGTCCAGGCGCAGACGGTGACGGCAATTACCGCGGCGGTGGACGAAACGGCGCTGGCCGCAGACTCCATGTCGGCCACCATCGGCGCGATCCGTGAGGATACCAAGTCGGTGACCAGCGAGATCGACGAGCTGCAGCGCGACGTCACCGAAGTGGACGACCAGCTCCACCAGCTGCACGACGCGACCGAGAAATTCTCGAGCAGCGTGGCGGCGTAACTTTCGCCGGGAGGACGAAGGGGTTAGGGGACTGCGAATGTCCCAACCCCATATCCTCGTCACCGGCAGCAGCCGGGGCATCGGTGCCGCGATCCTCGCATCGCTCGAAGCCGCAGGTGCGCGCGTCGCCGGACACAGCACCAGGGTCGGTATCCCTGCCGATTTCTCCGACAATGCTGCACCCAAGCAGCTCTGGCAGGCTGCGCTCGACCGGCTCGACGGGCGGATCGACGTGCTGGTCAACAATGCCGGCATCTTCGAAGCCGCGCCGATCGACCTCGACGATGACGAATGGGTCACGGCGTGGGAGCATACGATGCAGGTCAACCTGACCGCATCGGCGCAGCTTTGCCGCTTCGCGATCCGCCACTGGCAAAGCGAGGGTCGCGGCGGCCGGATCGTCAACATCGCCAGCCGCGCCGCCTATCGCGGCGACAGCCCGGCGCACTGGCATTATGCCGCGTCCAAGGCGGGCATGGTCGGCATGACCAAGAGCATCGCGCGCGGCTATGCCGGGCAGGGCATCCTTGCTTTCACGATCTGCCCGGGCTTCACCATGACCGGCATGGCCGAGGATTATCTGGAGAGCCGCGGCGGCGACAAATTGCTCGCCGATATCCCGCTGGGCCGCGTGGCCGATCCCGAGGAGGTTGCGACCATGGCGAAATTCTGTGCGCTCGAGGCGCCTGCATCGATGACCGGTGCGGTGCTCGACGTGAACGGCGCGAGCTTCGTAAGATAATGGGTAGCTGGAAAGTCACCTTCCCCTGCACCCGCGACGAAGCCGAGGCGATCGACTTCGAAGGCGCGGAACTGCTCGGCCTCGACCCTTCGCCGGTGCTGTTGACCAGCGAGACGATCCCTGACGATCATGCCAGCTGGCAGCTCGAAGCATTTTTCGAGGGAAAGCCGAACAGCGGCATGATCGCGGCAGTGCAATCGCTGGTGCCCAGCAGCAACGGCGTGAAGCCGGTGATCGAGAAGATCCGCGATGCCGATTGGGTGACGATGAGCCAGGCGGGGATCGAGCCGGTCCATGCCGGGCGCTTCTATGTCCACACCGAAACCAACAAGGGGCGCGTACCGGCGGGCGCGAAGGCGTTCCGGATCGATGCGGGCCTGGCCTTCGGCACTGGCACGCACGAGACCACCAGCGGATGCCTGATGACGCTCGACGCGCTGAAACTGTCGGGCGTGCGGGTGCGCAACCTGCTCGATCTGGGCACCGGCACCGGGCTGCTCGCCTTTGCCGCGATGCATTTATGGCCGCGCGCCTATGCGACGGCTTCGGACATCGATCCGCGCTCGATCGAGGTGACGGCGGAGAATGCCCGCATCAACGGCGTGGCGCTGGGCGGCGGGGTGAACCAGCTCGCGCTGGCCGCGGCTCCGGGGATGCAGCATCCGCTGCTGATCGGCCGGGCGCCCTATGACCTGATCGTCGCGAACATCCTGGCCGGACCGCTGATCGAGCTGGCGCCGCATGTCAGCATGGCGCTGGCCGAGGGCGGGACGCTGATCGTGGCGGGCCTGCTCAAGGGACAGGCGGACGCGGTGGCGCATGCCTATCGACGGCAGGGGCTGCGGCTGGCCGGTCGGATCGACAATGGCGAATGGCCGACGCTGCGGCTGGTGAAGCGCGCGCGCTATGGCGCCGGGCGCGTGACGCGGCCGGGACCGAGCGGCGTGGGTGAAGCGCCGGGATTCGGGAGCTGGTGATTTCTTCTCCCTCTCCTGTCTTCGCTGGAGAGGGTAAGGTCAGGCCTTGCTCGTCGCATATTCCTGCGTGCCCCGGGTGATCACATCATCCCCCGGCACGATCTCCGCGACCGGGATCTCGGGCAGCGCCAGTACTTCTGCGTAGAGTGGTGCGAAATCGGTCTCCACCGTTACGCGCAGCAGTTCGTCGAACGACGGGATCACGAAGTAATTCTGCTGGAAATCGTCGATCCGGTATTCGGTGCGCATCACCCGCTTCAGGTCGAAGCCGATGCGGTTGGGGCTGTCGCTTTCCAGCGCGAACCGGCTTTCGGCGGAGCTGGACACGATCCCCGAGCCATAGATGCGCAGGCCTTCCGGCTCTGCGATCAGGCCGAATTCGACCGTGTACCAGTAAAGGCGCGCAAGATTCGCCAGCGCACCCAGCTCCATCGCGCGCAGCCCACCCTGGCCATAGGCGACCAGATAATCGGCGAACACCGGATCGGCGAGCATCGGCACATGACCGAACACGTCGTGGAACACGTCGGGTTCCTGAAGATAGTCGAGCTGATCGGGCCGGCGGATGAAATTGCCTGCGACGAAGCGGCGATTGGCCATGTGATCGAAGAACACGTCGTCGGGCACCAGCCCGGGCACCGCCACCACCTGCCAGCCGGTCAGCTTCATCAGCCGCTCCGACAATTCCTCGAAATTGGGGATGCCCGATTCGGACAGGCGCAGCGCGTCGAGGCCCCTGAGATAGGTCTGTGAGGCGCGGCCGGGCAGCAGCTTTGCCTGGCGCGCGAACAAAGTGTCCCAGGTGGCATGTTCTTCGGCGGTGTAATGCTGCCAGTCCTGGGGTATCGTCCAGTCGGGGGAAGCGCCTTCGGGCGGGCGATCCAGTACGTGCGTATCCTTTGCCATCGTGGCGGCATAGCAGGGGGAACGATGCTGCGAAACGGACTCGCGATGCTGTGGCGCTGGACATTCCGGCTGTTCGCGCTGCTGATGCTGGTTGCCGGCTCCTATGCGCTGGCGGTTGCGGTGGGGGCGAGCTACCCCGCCAATCGCGGCTGGGTGATGGCCAATAGCGGCGTGCGCATCCATGTGATCGACAATGGCATCCACACCGATCTGGTGCTGCCGCTGGTGGCCGAGGGCGTGGACTGGCGCGATCTGGTGAAGCCTGAAGACATCGCCGATCCGCGGCAGGCGGCGCAGAGCCATATCGCGCTGGGCTGGGGCGATCGCGATTTCTATCTCAACACGCCGAGCTGGTCGAAGATCGATCCGCAGCGGACCCTGGCCGCGCTGACCGGGCGGGGCAGCACCGTGCTGCACGTCGTCCATCTGGCCGAACCGCCGCGGATGCCGCAAATGCGCACGATCCTGTTGCGGCCCGAGGAATATCACCGCCTCGCCGCGTTCGTCCGCGGAACCTTTGCCGAGGGTCCGAGCGTTCGTGGCTATGGGTCGAACGATGCCTTTTACCCGGCGAAGGGCGGGTATAGCGCGATCAACACCTGCAATGCCTGGACGGGCCAGGCGTTGCGCGCAGCGGGCGTGACGATGGGCAGCTGGACGCCCTTCCCCTTCGGAGTGATGCGATGGCTGTAACGGTACGCGACGAAACCCATGCCCCCTCGCCGCTGGCGTGGATGCTGGAACCGGCGCGGGCGGCATGGAACGTCGCCGAGCTGATGCTGGCGCAGGAGCAGCTCAAGGCCGCGCCGCGCGGCGACGGGCGGCCGGTGCTGCTGCTGCCCGGGCTGTTCAATTCCGACCGGTCGAACTTCGTGATGCGCGGCTTTCTGGAAAAGCTGGGCTATCGCGTGTTCGGATGGGAGCTGGGCCGCAATTTTGGCGTGCGTGCCGTGGGTCCCGAAGCCGAGCGGCTGATCGCGCGGATCGAGGCGATCCGGGACGAGACCGGCGAAAAGGTGACGCTGATCGGCGTGTCGCTGGGCGGGATCATGGCCCGGCTGGTGGCGCATCGCCGCGGCGATCTGGTACGCGAAGTGATCACGGTCAGCTCGCCCTATGCCGGGCCGCCGACCGCGACGAATGTGTGGAAAGCGTTCGAACTGATCACCGGCGAGAAGATCGGCGACGATCAGGTGAAGGCGCGATCCGCCGAAGCTGCGGCGCCGCTGCCGATCCCGACCACCGCGATCTGGAGCCGCAGCGATGGGCTGGTCAACGGCATGATCTGCCGCGACGATAACTGCCGCGCGATCGAGATCACCAGCAGCCATATGGGTGTACAACTGAAGCCCGAGACGTTGCTCGCGATTGCGGACGTGCTGGCGGGAACTAAAGCCTAGCGGTCGCGCCGGTTTCCGCCGGGGTGGGCGACAAAGCCTTCATAGGGGCCGCAGTCGCGCGGGTCCCTCTGGCAGCGCTTTTCGTGGGCGCGGCGCTCGCGGCCTTCGCGTTCCTCGGCTTCGCGCATCTTGCGGCCATAGTTGCGGTCGGATTCCGACTGGCTGGTGGTCGCCATGTCGACCACCTTGCCGCCGGCCTTCACCGGAAGCGTGACCACGTCGAGCGCGGTCTTGGCGATGCAGCCGCTCAGCAGCAGCGAGGAACCGGCCAGCGCCGGCAGAAGAAACAAGCGCATGATAGCCCCCTCAACGCGCGGCGGACTGATACGTCTCCCGCGCCTGGAACCCTATGTACGGGTAATCCGTGAAGAATCCGTCCACACCAAGTTCAAGAAAAGACAAGATTTCGGCACTCAGCCGGCCATGCGCGGCCATGTCGGTGCCGGTGCGGAAGGCAGGGTTGAGGAACAGGTTTTCCGCACGGAAGGTCCAGGGATGGACCTTCAGTCCCGCGGCATGCGCATCGGCGACCAGCGAGGTGGCGGGACCGGTCGCGCGCAGGATCATCGCCTTTTCCGGGCCGATCCCATAGGCATAGGCGGCCACCGCGCGCAGCCCCTCGGGCGTGATCATCGCCTTGTAGCTGGGGAAGCTATTGTCGGCGGGGCCGTCCGACGCGGCCATCAGCTGGATCAGGCGGACGCGGGTCATGGTGTGAAGCCGCCTGAGGTTCTCGACCTCGAACGACTGGATGAAGACCGGCGCATCGGCGCGGTTCCAGCCCGCCTTTTCCAGCGCATCGACCAGCCGCTGCTCGAGCGGCAGGCCGATCGACGCAAAGTAAGTGGGGTGCTTGGTCTCGGGATAGATGCCGATGGTGCGGCCGGTCTCGGCGCTTGCCTTCTTGGCGAGGGCAATCACTTCCTCCAGCGTCGGGATCGTCGCCTGTCCGTCATAGGCGGTGTTGCCCTTGCGTAGCTGGGGCAGCCGCTCCTTGGCGCGCAGCGTCTTCAGTTCGGAAAGGAGGAAATCCTCGGTGAACCAGCCGGTCATCTTCACGCCGTCGATCGTCTTGGTTGTCTTGCGATCGGCGAATTCGGGATGCGCGGCGACATCCGTCGTGTCGGTGATGTTGTTCTCGTGCCGGGCGACCAGCGCGCCGTCCTTGGTGGGCACCAGATCGGGCTCGATGAAGTCTGCGCCCTGCTTGATGGCAAGTTCGTACGAGAGCAGCGTGTGCTCGGGCCGCTCGCCGCTCGCGCCGCGATGGGCGATCAGCAGGATCCTGGGCTGTTTCGCGGGTTCCGCCATGGTCTGTGTCTGCACTCCGGTACACGCCTGCGCCAGCAGCAATAACGGCACCCAAATCAACGATCTCGCCATTCGGCTCTCCTCTGGCTAGCACGGTTAGCGAGCGTGGATGACAGGAGCGAGACTTGGCCGACAATGACAGCGTTTTAACGGCTGCGCGCGCGTGGAAGGGCGGCAGGCTGGCGCTGGCGACGGTGGTTTCGACCTGGGGATCGGCGCCGCGGCCGCGCGGCAGCCATATGCTGGTGCACGAGGATGGGCGGTTCGAAGGATCGGTTTCGGGCGGATGCGTGGAAAGCGATATCCTGGCGACTGCCGCGGAGGTGATCGCGGGCGCGCCGGCGGTGCTCAAGGCCTATGGGGTCGAGGACGCTTCGGCATGGGAAGTCGGCCTGCCCTGCGGCGGGCGGATCGAGGTGCTGGTGCAGTCGGTATCCGATGCCGGGTTCGCGCCGGACCTGTTCGATGCGATCGACGCGGCGCGGGGGCGTGGCGAGACGCTGGAGGTGGCCACTGATCTGGCAACCGGGCTGAGCGGGGCGGGGGGCGAATTCGTCAATCGCTACGATCCGCCGCGCCGCCTGCTGATCGTCGGCGCGGTGCAGATCGCGCAGGCGCTGGCGGGGCTGGCGCGCGAACTGGGCATTTCGACCGTCGTCATCGATCCGCGAGGGAGATTTCTGACGCCCGAGCGGTTTCCGCATGTGATGCTCGACGATCGCTGGCCCGACGAGGCCGTTACTTCGCTAAGGCCCGATCCCGCGACTGCCGTGGTGACGTTGAGCCATGATCCCAAGATCGACGATCCCGCGCTGATCGCCGCGCTCGCGAGTGGGGCCGGCTATGTCGCGGCACTGGGATCGCGGCGGAGCCATGCGGCGCGGCTCGAACGGCTCGCGGCGGCAGGCGTTTCGGCCGAGGATCTGGTGCGGATCGAGGGACCGGCGGGGCTGGCGCTGGGCGCGATCGGGCCGGCCGAGATCGCTTTGTCGATCGCGGCATCGATGGTGAAGACCTTTCATGATCGCGGCTGAGCGGGTCGCGCTGGTGCTGCTGGCGGCAGGCCGCTCGCAGCGGTTCGGCGACGGCGACAAGCTGGCCGAGCCGTTTCTCGACAAGCCCTTGGCCTATCATGTGGTGACCGCGCTGGAAGGCGTGCCGTTTCTGGCGCGGATCGCAGTCGTGTCGGACACCGCGCTCGACTTCGCGGCGCGGGGTTATCGCGTGGTCGAGAATCCCGATCCCTCGCTGGGGCAGGCACGGTCGCTGTGTCATGGCGTTGCCGTGGCGAAGGAGCTGGGTGTGGAGGCGGTGCTGGTGGCGCTGGCGGACATGCCACGCGTCACCGCCGGCCATATCTATCGCATGCTGGATCGCAGCGACGGGCCGGACGTGGTCGTCGCTTCCAGCGACGGCGTGCAGCCGATGCCGCCCGCTCTGTTCGGCCGCGACCGGTTCGACGACCTCCTCGCGCTGACCGGCGATCAGGGCGCGCGCGATCTGATCCGGGGCGGTCACCATGTGGTGACCAGCCCCGCCGAACTGGTCGATATCGATACTCGGGATGACCTGCAGCGGTTGCGCGAAGCCTATGGGCTGCCGAGCGACGGCAGCCCTATTCGTGCCGAAGCGCGTCGATCGGGTTGAGGCTCGCCGCGCGGCGGGCGGGGAAATAGCCGAACACGATGCCGATCAGCGCCGAGATCAGGAAGGCGATGATGTTGATCTGGGGATCGAACATCCATTGCACCTGCATCACCGGCGCAAGGCCTGCGACGACGCCCTGAGCCAGTAACAGCCCGATCAGCCCGCCAAGGCATGACAGCACCACGGCTTCGGTGAGGAACTGCAGCAGCACCTCGCTGGCTACCGCACCGATGGCGAGGCGGATGCCGATCTCGCGCGTTCGCTCGGTGACCGACACCAGCATGATGTTCATGATGCCGATGCCGCCCACGACGAGGCTGATCCCCGCCACGGCGGTGACGATCTGGGTCAGCAAGGTGGTTACGCCGGTCAGCGTCGCGCTGATCTGCGCGGTGTCGAAGATGTTGAAATCGTCCTGCTTGCCGCCGGTGATGTTGCGCCGTTCGCGCAGCAGGCTGGAGATCGAGTTCTGGACCTGCTGGCTATCGTAGGA
Organism: Sphingomonas sp. AOB5; assembly: GCF_029433115.1. Taxonomy (GTDB): domain Bacteria; phylum Pseudomonadota; class Alphaproteobacteria; order Sphingomonadales; family Sphingomonadaceae; genus Sphingomonas. The sequence continues at coordinate 15,776 of NZ_JARNTV010000022.1, forward strand.
AGGATCGGTGCCGACCAGCATCAGGCGGATATCGCGATTGCCGGTGAAGCGGCGCTGGACCTGCTTGATCGGCATGATCACCACATCGTCCTGATCGCCGCCGAACCCGGCCTGACCTCGGGTCGAGAGCACGCCGATCACGTCGCACGAAATGCCGTTGACGCGCAGCCTTGTGCCGACCGCGCTGCCGCCGCGATAGAGATTGGTGCGCACGGTATTGCCGATGATGCACACGCCCTTGCCGGCCTGTTCCTCGGCCGTGGTCCACAGGCGGCCTTGCACCAGCGGCCAGGGCTGGACCTGGAAGAAGGCTGCGGTGGTGCCGTTGATCGTGGTCGACCAGTTGGCGCCATTGTAGATCGCGGTCGCGGTGGTCGACGCCTGCGGGGCGACGGCGGTGATGCCCTCGACCTGCTCGCGCACGGCCTCGACATCGGCTTCCTCGAAATCGGGCGGGCGGGGGCCGCCGCCGCCACGGCCGAAGCCCTGACCCGGACGGATCTGGAGGATATTGGTGCCCAGGCTCGCCACCTGATCCTGCGCGGCCTTGGTGGTCGCCTTGCCCAGCGTGACCATCGCCACCACCGCGGCGACGCCAATAATGATGCCGAGCGTCGTCAGGAAGGAACGCAGCTTGTGCCGCGAGATCGATCGGATCGCGAGGATCAGGGTGGTGCCGAACATCAGGCGGGAACTCCCTGCTTGCCTTCGATCCGTTCCACCAGACCGTCCTTGAAATGGATGATGGTGCGCGCGAACGCCGCCATGTCCGGCTCGTGCGTGACCATCAGCACGGTGATGCCGCTGTCGCGATTGAGGCCGGTCAGCAATTCCATGATCTCAACCGAACGCTCCGAATCGAGATTGCCGGTCGGTTCGTCGGCCAGCAGCACGTCGGGGCTGGTGACGATGGCGCGGGCGATCGCCACGCGCTGCTGCTGCCCGCCCGAAAGCTCGGCGGGGGTATGGTCCCACCAGTCCTTCAGCCCGACCTTGTCGAGCGCGGCCATCGCCGTCTCGCGCCGGGTCGTCTTGGAATCGCCGCGATAGAGCAACGGCAGCTCGACATTCTCCAGCGCCGAGGTGCGCGAGAGCAGGTTGAAGCCCTGAAACACGAAGCCGAGATATTTGCGCCGGAGCAGCGCACGCTGGTCGCGGTCGAGCCGCTCGACATGCACATCCTTGAACAGGAACTCGCCGCCCGAAGGCACGTCGAGGCACCCGAGGATGTTCATCGTCGTCGATTTGCCCGATCCCGATGGCCCCATCACCGCGACGAAATCGCCGGCCTGGATATCGAGATCGATGCCCTTGAGCGCCTGGAACTCGGTCGGGCCGGAACCATAGACCTTGGTGACGCCGCGCATCCGGATCAGCGGCGACGCATCAGCCACCGGTGCCACGCTGGCCTCCGCTCTGGCCGCCCTGACCGCCCGAGCCCGAACGGCGCTGGCCGCTGCCGCTGCTCTGGCCGGTGCTGCCGCTGGCGAGCTGGCCGGTGATGACCTTCATGCCGGGCTTCAGGTTGCCGCCGGTCACTTCGGTGACCGATCCGTTGGTATCGCCGGTGGTGACCTGGATCGCCTGCGGCTTGCCGTCATCGCCCAGCACATAGACGGTCTGCTGCGCACCGCGCTTGGTGGTCGCGGTCTTCTCCGCATTGCCGCGCCGGTTGGGGCGGGGCGGGGCGAGCGCGCCGGTGATGCCGCCGGACGAGCTGCTGCTCGCCTGCGGGGTGGCGGGCGTGAAGCGCAGCGCGGCATTGGGCACCAGCAGCACGTTCGGCTGCGCCTTGGTGGTGATCTCCGCGGTCGCGGTCATGCCCGGGCGCAGCTGCTGGTCCGGATTGGAGACGCTCAGCGTGGCGGCATAGGACACGACCTGACTGCTGGTCGTGCTGGTGCTGGTCGAGCTGCTCGATTCGGCCGACAGGTTCGATCCGAGGTCGACGCGGGTGATCCGCGCCGGGAAGGTGCGGCCGGGGAAAGCGTCGACGGTAAAGGTCGCGGGCTGGCCGTCCTTCACTTCGCCGACATCGGCTTCGTCGATCGCAACCTGCAGTTCCATGTTCGACAGATCCTCGGCGATCACGAACAGGGTCGGCGTGTTGAACGATGCGGCGACCGTCTGGCCGGCATCGATCTGGCGCGCGAGCACCACGCCATTGACTGGCGATCGGATGACCGCGCGGTTGCGCTGGGTCTGGTTGGACGACAGCGCGGCGCGGGCGGACACGACGTTTGCCTGCGAAGCGCGGACATTGGCGATGGCGCGGGCGAGCGCGGCCTGGGCCTGCTCCATCTCGACCTTGGCGGGGACGCGTCCACCCGACAAGCGGCTGACTTCCTGAAGCCGGGCGAGCTGGGCCTGCGCCTCGGCGACGGTTGCCTGGTTCTGCGCGACGGTTGCCTGTGCCGCGTTCAGCGCGGCAGCACTCTGGGTGATGGCGTCGTCGAGGCGCGAGGTATCGAGCACCGCCAGCGCCTGACCCTTGGTCACGCGATCGTTCACGTCGACATAGACGACCTCGACCAGACCCGAGAGTTCGGAGCCAACCTGCACCTGATTGGTCGGCGCCAGCTTGCCGGTGGCGGAGACGGTGACGGTCAGATTACCGCGCTCGACGTCTTGCGTGGAATATTTCACTTCTTCGGAGCCGCCGAAGTAGCGCGCCAGCAGGAAGATGGCGGCGATCAGCACCACCCCGGCGATCAGCCATTTCAGGTAACGGCGCCACCATGGTGCCGGCTTTGCGCCGAGGAAATCGTCGAGCTTCTGGTCAGCCATTGGTACCGCCCGTTTCGGGAATGGAGGAAATGTCCCAACCGCCGCCCAGCGCCAGATAGAGCTGGATCAGAGCGGTCGCCTGGTCGGCCCGCGCCTGGGCGAGACCGTTGCGTGCCGAGAGCAGTTGCGACTCGGCGGTGTTGAGCGTGGTGAAATCGGTGAGGCCCGAGCGGTATTGCATCCGCGACAGGATCGCCGAGTTGTTGGCGGCCTCATAGGCAATCGCGAATTGCTCGGCGCGCTGCTGCGCGGCGTTCAGCGCGACGATGGCGTTCTCGACGTCCTCGAGGCCGGTAAGGATGGTCTGCTTGTAGGTGAGGAACGCGCCTTCGGCCGCGGCCTCGTTGGAACGGACCTGGCTGCGCAGGCGGCCGCCGTCGAAGATCGTCTGGGCAAGGCTGGCGAACAGCCGTCCGCTGATCGCGTCGAACAAGGTGGAGAGCGCGCCGCCGCCCGAATTGAGGCTGCCGCCGATCGAGAGTGCGGGATAGAGCTGGGCCTCGGCCACGCCGATCCGCGCGGTGGCGGCGGCGAGATTGCGTTCGGCCGAACGCACATCGGGGCGCTGGCGCAGCGTATCGGCGGGGATGCCCACCGCGATGCTGGCCGGGCCGGCGGGGATCGGACGAACCGTTTCCATCTGGGCCTTGAGCGCGCCGGGCGCCTGCCCGGTCAGTACGCCGAGCCGCGAGACGAAGCCGTTATAGCTGGCTTCGATCGAGGGGATCGTCGCGGCGGTCTGGGCGCGGGAGGCGCGGGCCTGTTCGCCGTCGAGCGACGAGACGAGACCCGCCTGAACGCGGAAACCGGCGATCTCCAGATTGTCGTCCTGGATGGCGAGGCTGTCGCGCGCATTGGCGAGCTGCTGCTGCGCGAGGCGGGCGAGGACATAGTTGCGCGCGATCTCGCCCTGCACCGAGATCAGTACGCTGGCATAATCGAACTTCGCCGCGTCGAATGCCGCGCCCGATGCCTCGATCCCGCGGCTGACTCCGCCGAACAGATCGAGCTGATAGCTGGCGTCGGCGCCGATCGAGAAACTGTCATTCGCGCCGGAGAAATTCTGGCCTGCCACGTTCACGTTGCGCGAATAGCCGGCCGATCCGCTGATCGTGGGCAACAGCGACGCGCGCGACTGGACCAGCGACTCGCGGGCCTGACGCAGCCGGGTGACCGCCACCGCGACATCGAGATTGGCGGTGCGCCCTTGCTCGACCAGCTGGCCCAGCATCGGATCGTCGAACTTCGCCCACCAGCGGCCGAGATCCTCGGGATTCTGCTGGTTGGCGGCGACCGACCATGCATCGGGCACGCCGAGTTCGGTCGCGCTCTTGGGGCGATAGTCCGGGCCGGTGGCGCACGCCGAAAGCGGCAGCGCGGCGACGAGGAGCAAGGTGATCGGGCGTTTGATCATGGGGGCTAGATGGTTTCGAACGCCATTGGGTTCCACAAAAACTATGTCGCAGTTTGTCGCAAACGTTGCTGGACTGCGGATCGGAGCGTCGCCGTAACGGAAACAGCGCCTTGCGCACCGGGGATGCATGGGCAAAGAGCAATCAACCCAGAGCTGGAGAATCCATGTGAGTGAGAGCGTCTATCCCGTTCCGAACGAATGGACGCGCCGCGCACGGGTGAACGCCGATGGCTATGAGAAGCTCTATGGCCGCTCGATCGCCGATCCGGGCAGCTTCTGGCTGGAACAGGCGCGGCGGCTCGACTGGATCAAGCGCCCCGAACTGGCCGGCGACTGGTCGTTCGACGAAAGCGATTTCCACATCCGCTGGTTCGCCGACGGCAAGCTGAACGTCGCCGCCAACTGTATCGACCGGCATCTGGCGAAGCTGGGTGATCAGACCGCGATCATCTGGGAACCCGACGAGCCTTCGGAATCGCCGAAACATTTCACCTATCGCCAGCTTCATGCCGAGGTCTGCCGCTTCGCCAATGTGCTTAAAGGCCAAGGGGTGAAGAAGGGCGACCGCGTCACCGTATACATGCCGATGATCCCCGAGGCGGCGTTCGCGATCCTGGCCTGTGCGCGGATCGGGGCGATCCATTCGGTGGTGTTCGGCGGTTTCTCGCCCGAAGCTCTGGCCGGCCGCATCACCGATTGCGACAGCGCGGTGGTGATCACCGCCGACGAAGGCCGCCGCGCGGGCAAGAAGGTGCCGCTCAAGGCCAATGTCGATGCCGCTGCCAAACATGCGCCGGCGCTGGAAAAGGTCATCACCGTCCGCGCGACCGGCGGCGAGGTGGCGATGACGCCCGGCCGCGACATCTGGTATCACGAGGCTGCGGCGCAGGTTTCGGCCGATTGCCCGGTCGAGCCGATGGGCGCGGAAGACCCGTTGTTCATCCTCTATACCTCGGGTTCGACCGGCAAGCCCAAGGGCGTGCTGCATTCGAGCGCGGGCTATCTGCTCTGGGCCAGCTACACGCACGAACTGGTGTTCGATTACCGTCCGGGGCAGGTCTACTGGTGCGCGGCGGATATTGGCTGGGTCACCGGGCACAGCTATATCGTCTATGGTCCGCTGGCGAACGGCGCGACGACCCTGATGTACGAGGGCGTGCCCAACTGGCCCGACGCCAGCCGCATCTGGCAGGTGGCCGACCGGCACAAGGTCGAGATCCTCTACACCGCCCCGACGGCGCTGCGCGCGCTGATGCGCGAGGGCGATGAGTATGTCGCGAAGACCTCACGCAAGACGCTCAAGCTGCTCGGCACGGTCGGCGAGCCGATCAATCCCGAGGCATGGCGCTGGTATCACGAAGTGGTGGGCGAGGGTCGCTGCCCGATCGTCGATACCTGGTGGCAGACCGAGACCGGCGGCGCACTGATCGCGCCGCTGCCCGGGGCGACCCCGCTCAAGCCGGGCAGCGCGACGCGTCCGCTGCCGGGCGTCGATCCGCAGATCGTCGATGCCGAGGGCAATGTGCTGACCGGTCCGACCGAAGGGAATCTGTGCATCGCACGCAGCTGGCCGGGGCAGATGCGCACCGTGTGGGGCGATCACGAGCGCTTCTTCCAGACCTATTTCACCACCTATCCGGGGAAGTACTTCACCGGCGACGGCTGCCGCCGCGACGAGGATGGCTATTACTGGATCACCGGCCGCGTCGACGACGTGATCAACGTGTCCGGGCACCGCATGGGCACCGCCGAGGTGGAATCCGCGCTGGTGCTGCATCCCAAGGTGGCCGAGGCCGCGGTGGTCGGCATGCCGCACGACATCAAGGGGCAGGGCATCTATGCCTATGTCACGCTGAACGCCGGCTGCGAGGCGACCGAGGAACTGCGCATCGAGCTGCGCAACTGGGTCCGCACCGAGATCGGGCCGATCGCCACCCCCGACGCGATCCAGTTCGCGCCGGGCCTGCCCAAGACCCGATCGGGCAAGATCATGCGCCGCATCTTGCGCAAGATCGCCGAGGGGGATGTGTCGTCGCTGGGCGATACGAGCACGCTGGCCGATCCGAGCGTGGTGGACGATCTGGTGGCGAACCGGGTGGGTTGAATTTCAATCCTCCCCCGCCAGGGGGAGGTGGCGCCGAAGGCGACGGAGGGGGAGGACTCCCCAACCTCTGTTCTGGAATCCTCCCCCTCCGTCAGCTGCGCTGACACCTCCCCCTGGCGGGGGAGGATTTTTAAACTGAGTCTGCCCGGACATTTACGCGAAACGATCGTCTGTGACGGCGTTCGCTCCACCTGATCCCGGTCCAGCCGCGTTTCGTCCATACGCCTGCGACGAACCGTTGCCGGGCATCGGGCGGGCCGATATAGTTTCATAAGACACTTTCCAGAGGGGCTGTCCGCATGAAGTTCAAGACCTTTGCTCGCCTCACCGCGGGCGCCGCTTTGCTGGCTATTTCGATGCCGGCGCTCACCCAGTCGGTGCCCTCGGGCCCGCGTTACGGCAGCTTCGGCGTCGATCTGACCACGATCGACACCAGCGTGAAGCCGGGCGACGATTTCTGGACCTACGTAAATGGCGGCTGGGACAAGCGCACCGAGATCGCGGCCGACCGCGCCAGCGCCGGTTACGGCGTCAAGCTGACCGAAGAAGCCGAGGTCAATGTCCGCAAGATCCTGGACGACATGGCCGCCAACCCCGCCCAGTTCGGCGCCAAGGGCAAGCAGATCGGCGATTTCTACGCCAGCTGGATGGACGAGGCGGGAATCGAAGCGCGCGGCACCGCGCCGCTGAAGCCCTATCTCGACCGGATCAACGGCGCCAACGACAAAGCCGCGCTGCAGGTGCTGTTCGCCAGCGTCGGTTATCAGTCGCCGGTCGGCCTGGGCATCATCCCCGATCTCGCCGATCCGTCGCGCTACACGGCGGCGGTCGGTCAGGGCGGTCTCGGCATGCCGAGCGACTATTATTTGCTCGAAGGCGAGAAGTATGACGGCTTCCGCAAGGCCTATCGCGCCTATATCCAGCGCATCCTCGAACTGACCGGCGTCGCCGACGCATCGGCCAAGGCCGACACGATCTTCGCGCTGGAAACCGCGATGGCCAAGGTCCACTGGACCCCGGTCCAGAGCCGCGACATCGCCAAGCTGAACGATCCGCAGAGCCTTGAGGGTCTCGAGAAGAAGGCGCCGGACTGGGATTGGGCGCTGCTGCTCAAGACCGCGGGCGTCGATTCCTCGCCGACGATCCTGATGACCCAGAACACCGCGGTGACCGCGCTGGGCAAGATCTTCAACGAGACTCCGGTGCAGACGTGGAAGGACTATCTGACCTTCCACTTCGTCAGCAGCAACGCGTCCTATCTGCCCAAGGTGTTCGACGACACCCGCTTCGGCTTCTATTCGACCACCCTGTCGGGCGTGAAGACCAAGCGCGAGCGCTGGAAGCGCGGCATCCAGATGGTCAACGGCGCGCTGGGTGAATCGGTCGGCGAGATCTATGTCGCCCGCCACTTCCCGCCCGCGGCGCAGAAGCAGATGGGCGAGCTCATCGAGAATCTGCGTGGCGCCTACAAGGAGCGGATCGAGAAGTCGTCGTGGATGGACGAGGCGACCCGCGCCGCCGCGCTGAAGAAGCTGGCTGCGTTCGAACCGCGCATCGGCTTCCCGGAGAAGTATATCGACTATTGGTCGCTGGCGATCGATCGGGGCGATATCCTGGGCAATGTGATGCGCAGCGGCGAATTCGAGCATCAGCTCGAGCTGCAGCGTTTCCCCAAGCCGGTGGACCGCACCCTGTGGAGCATGACCCCGCAGACGGTGAACGCCTATTACAACCCCCTGGCGAACCAGATCACCTTCCCGGCCGCGATCCTGCAGCCGCCCTATTTCGACATGAATGCCGATCCGGCGGTGAACTATGGCGCGATCGGCGCGATCATCGGCCATGAAATGGGCCATGGCTTCGACGATCAGGGCAGCATGTTCGGCCCGACCGGCAAGTTCGAGAATTGGTGGACCGAAGCGGCAAAGACCGCGTTCAAGGCGCGCACCGCCGCGCTGGGCGCCCAGTTCGATGGCTATGAGCCGCTACCCGGCCTGCACATCAAGGGTGCGCTGACCATGGGCGAGAATATCGGCGATCTGGGCGGCGTCGAGGCGGCCTATGGCGCGTACCAGCGCTATCAGGCGACGCACGGCAAGGCGAAGGTGATCAACGGCCTGACCGGCGATCAGCGCTTCTTCCTGTCCTATGCCCAGGCCTGGCAGAGCAAGTCGCGCGACGATGCGCTGCGCAACCAGGTGCTGACCGACCCGCACTCGCCGGCCAAGTATCGCGTCAACGGCATCGTCCGTAACGTCGACGCCTGGTACGTCGCGTTCAACGTGAAGCCCGGCGACAAGCTGTACCTCGCGCCGAAGGATCGCGTGAAGATCTGGTAAGCCTGGCTACCGGTTGAGATGAGAACGGGGCGTCGCACGATGGTGCGGCGCCCCCTCTTCGTTTGGGGATGCCTCAGGGTTGAGACCGGTCAATCATATTCCCAGCAGGTATAATAGTCGCCCCAGAGGTGGCGGCAGCCGGTGATCATACCGAGGTCTCTGACCGAAGCCGGTGCAATCCAGAGCCCGGACTGGTCGAAATGGCCTTTCGCCAACATCACGTCGCCGCTGGGATCGTAGACGGTGGCGCCCCAAGGCTGGCGCATGTCGCCATGGCGGAACGCGACACGCACCGGCGGCCCCGGGACGGTGATATAGTCGATGTTGCCATCCTGACCGTAACGTTCTCCCGGCACCGAACCCGCCTTCGCGATGATGGCTTCATAATGATCGCGGTCGATGGTCAACCGGATCAGGCTGGCGAAGAAATTACCCGCGTCGAACAGCGGCATGACGACCACCACACTGACCGCGAACAAGAGCGGCGCTAGCCCGATTAGAAGCGCGCGTTGCCGTCGCTCGACCGGCAGCTTCATGCCGCGGTCGATCCAGATCAGGGTGCCGATCAGCATCGCGATGAGGCCAGCGGCGACCAGCAGAAAGAGCAGATACCCGATGGCCAACGACCAGACGCCGAAGAATCCGGCCGCCAGCGGAAGGATGGCCAATAGCGCATAGAATCTGAACATCCGTCCGAGATGATCGGCCACTGCCCTGTCCTTTCCGTACGAGGATTCTAAGTCTCGCGCTCCGCCTTCAACCTAGCATCGTTCTTCGCAAATTCGCGCAGCGCGTCCTTGCCGTTCCAGCGCGCGGTTTTGTCCTTTGACGCCGCCAGCCGCGTCGCAGTCTCGCGGGCGGCCGTACGCAGCGCCGGGTCCTTCTTGCCGCCGATCGCGCGGAGTGCCCAGTTGACGCCCTTCTTCACGAAGTTGCGTTCGTCGGTCGCGGCGCTCTCGATCAGCTTCAAGCCCTCGAGGTAATCGGCCTGCTTGCCGTGCAGCGCCAGGCAGGCCAGCAGCGCGAAGCCGGCCCGCCGCCCGAACTCATCGTTCAGCCGCGCCCACTCCGCCACCTTGGCGGGCGCATGCGGTACGCGATCGAACAGTTTGAAACAGGCGGTGTCGGTGACGCCCCAATTGTCGAAATCGGCGCGCCAGCGGTCCATCTGTTCCCGCGTCACCTGCGCCGCATCGTCGATCAGGATCGCGGCGATGCGTGCTTCGTACCAACCGGTCGCCCACAGCGCTTCGGCCAGTTCGTGATCGTTCCGCAGCGGCTTGGCGATCGCCTGGATCGCGGCCATCGGCACGCCCCAGGCCTGTTCGACATGGATGCCGAACTTCGGCCCCATCCGCTCGCGGTACGAAAACGAAGAGGCGGCCTGCAGGGATTGCAGGACCGCCTCCACGCGTTCGTCCATCGAAGGGATCAGCGGGTTTCGCCGCTGGTCCCGGTTCCGGCCGCCTGCGGCTCGCCGAGTTCGGACTGACCGGCCAGCTCGTCGTCCTTCAGCGTATCGAGGTGCATCAGCTTCTTCACGATCGGCGACAGGATCAGCACCGCCAGCGCGATGCCCATCGTCCACAGGCCGATGTTCCAATAGACGTCGAGCGTGCCCTGCTTGGTCATCTCGCCGTCATGACCGCCGGTTGCCTCACCGATCTTGCCCGCGACGAAATTGCCCACCGCGGTCATGTAGAACCAGGCGCCCATGATGAGCGACGCCAGATGCTTCGGCGCGAGGCGGTTCATGGCCGAGAGACCCACCGGCGACAGGCAGAGCTCGCCGGTCGTCTGGAAGAAGTAGATCAGGAACACGAACAGCACCGGCGTCATCACTTCCGGACCGACCATCTGCGCACCCCATACGAAGATGAGGAACGAGAAGCCGACCTGTGCGAGCGCGAGGCCGAACTTGGCCGGGGCCGAAGGCTCGAGACCCTTCTTGCCCAGCCAGACCCACAGGCCCGCGAAGATCGGACCCATCAGCACGATGTAGATCGGGTTGATCGACTGGAACAGCGAAGCCGGAACGCCTGCACGGTCGACGAAGCGATCGGTGTAGAGGTTGAGGCTGCCGCCGGCCTGTTCGAACAGGCCCCAGAAGACCGGGTTCAGCGCGATCAGGAACAGCACGACGAACATGCGGTCACGCGCATGCGGCTCCAGCTTGAAGCTCTCGTACAGGACGTAGAGCAGCAGGCCGACGCCCGACACGATCAGCAGGTTCTGGATCACGCTCTGATACTGGATCAGGCCCCAGATCACGAACGCCGAGGCAAAGCCCAGCGCATAGACGATATATTCGAACTTGATGCCCGCCACCGGGCGCGCAAGCTTTGCAGGATCGGGCGATTCGCCCTGACCCATCAGCAGCGGCTTGCCGAGCACGAACACGATCAGGCCGAGCAGCATGCCGAGGCCCGCCGCGCCGAAGCCATAGGCCCAGCCATAGGTCTCGCCCAGCCAGCCGGCCAGGATGGTGCCGATCGCGGCGCCGACGTTGATGCCCATGTAGAAGATCGTATAGGCGCCGTCGCGGCGCACATCGGTGCGTGCATAGAGCTGGCCGACGATCACCGAGATATTGGCCTTCAGGAAGCCCGAGCCGACGATGATCAGCGAGAGCGCCATCCAGAACACGTTGATCGCGGGATCGGCCTGCTTGATGACCGGATCGATCACGCCGGTGGAGCCTTCCACCGCCATCAGCACATGGCCCATGGTGAGCAGCACGGCGCCGAACAGCACCGCCTTGCGCTGACCCAGATAGCGATCGGCCAGATAGCCGCCCAGAACCGGGGTGATGTACACGAGGCTGGTATAGGCGCCGTAGATCAGGTTCGCGTGGCTATCGCCGAACAGCCAGTGCTTGGTGAGGTAGAAGATCAGCAGTGCGCGCATGCCGTAATAGGAGAAACGCTCCCACATTTCGGCGAAGAACAGGACGTAGAGTCCCTTGGGATGGCCCGCAAATTCGGGCTTCTTGCTGGTGGCGATCATGCCGCCCCCGGCAAGGAACACCAGCAACGCGATTCCCGCGAGCATGGCGATGATATCTTCTGTCCGCAAAGGACTGCTCCCCTTCAAGCTATTTGCTCGCCCTGCGCAATTCCGTCAGGACGATGAATGGCTTGGGAACCTAACGACTCAATCACACATGCCAAGCGCATTGTGACCGATTGGTTTCACGTCGGCCGCATTGCGGGACGGGGCAAGGCGGCCTAGCTGGGCCTCATGATATTCAACGATCGCACCACGCCGCTGTCGCTCCTCGAAACCCGCCGTTCGGGCAAGCCGCGCGATCTGGTCGCGCCGGGGCCGGACATGGACCAACTCCACGCGATGATCGCCATCGCCTCACGCACGCCGGACCACGGCAAGCTGTTCCCCTGGCGCTTCGTGATCGTGCCCGACGATGCCCGCGCCGCGCTGGCGGCGAAGCTGGGCGAGATCGTGATGGCGGAGAAGGCCGATGCCGGCCCGCGCGACGTGGAAGCGGCGGCGCAGTTCGCCACCCAGTCGCCCGCTTTGGTCGTGGTACTCTCGAAGCCCGTCCATGGCCACAAGGTGCCGGTGTGGGAGCAGGAGCTTTCCGCGGGTGCCGCCTGCATGAACCTGCTCCACGCCGCGCATGCGATGGGTTTCGTCGGCGGCTGGCTGACCGGATGGGCAAGCTATTCGGATGCGGTGCGCGACCTGTTCGGCGCGGCGCCGGAGAAGATCGCGGGATTCATGTTCATCGGCACGCCTGCGCGAGACCTTGAGGAACGGCCCCGTCCGTTACTGTCCGAAATCGTACAGGTCTGGTCGGTGGGGGACTAGACGGACACTGTATTTGGTGTATTATCACACCATGACAGCGCTCGAACATGACGACAGCCCGGTATATCTGAAGCTTCGCGCGACGATCGCTGCGGCGATCCTGCGGGGCCAGTTCCGGGCAGGGGACCAGCTTCCTTCGGTGCGTGCACTCGCCGCCGAACATGGCGCCAATCCGCTGACCGTGGCCAAGGCCTATCAGAGCTTCCAGGACGATGGTTATGTCGAGGTTCGCCGCGGCGTGGGCATGTTCGTGCTGCCGGGCACGGTCGAGCGGCTGCGCATCGCCGAGCGCGAGCGGTTCCTCAACGGCATGTGGCCGCGGGTGCGCGATCATATCGCGCTGCTGGGCCTCGATGCCCGCGAATTGCTGGACCGCGAGCTGGTCTGACTGCGATGAGCACCACGCCGGAACCTGAAAAGAAGGATAGCTGGCGCGGGACGATCCGTTTCGTCATCCTGTTGTTCGCAGGCGTTTTTACGTTCCAGACGGTCGCGGCGAAGCCTTTCTACATTCCTTCCAGTTCGATGATGCCCGCACTCGTGAAGGGCGACCGGCTGGTGGTGACCAAATATCCCTATGGCTGGTCCTATGCCTCGCCTTCGATCCATGGATCGGCGGTGATCCCCGGACGTCTGCTGGGCACTCTGCCCGAGCGCGGCGACATCGTGACGGTGGCGCGGCGCGGCGACGGCGCGGACCTGATCAAGCGCGTGATCGGTCTGCCCGGCGACACGATCGCGGTGCAGGGCGGGGTGGTGGTCCTGAACGGCAAGCCGGTGCCGCGCGTGGCGCATGGCACGGCGATGCTGCCGGTCGACGCCAACCTGCCGTGCGACGGCGCGCTGGCCCAGTTCCGCCGGACGGGGCCGGACGGCAAGCTGCATTGCGAATTGCCGCTGTTCCGCGAGACCCTGCCCAACGGGGCGAGCTACGACACGATCGATCTGGGGCCGGACTATACCAGCTTCGGTGATGACTATGGGCAAGTCACCGTCCCCGCGGGTCATGTGTTCCTGATGGGCGACAATCGCGACCAGTCGGCCGACAGCCGCTTTCCGCTGCCGACCGGGCTGGGCGGCGCGGTGCCGGTCGAGAGCTTGGGCGGGCGTGCCGAGTTCGTGACCCACAGCTATGACGGCAGCGGATCGGCGTTCAACCCGATCAGCTGGGTCTCGTCCCTGCGCGGCGACCGCGCGGGCGAGAGTCTGCGTCCGGCGCACGAGGCGAAATAGCGCGCCGAATCTGCTAGCGTTCCGGCATGAGGTACGCTGCTTTCCTGATCCCCTTGGCTGCGCTGGCGATAACCGGTTGCCAGCCCGCATCCCCGCCGCCGAAGAATGATTCCATCGCGGTGCCCGCACCCGCGCCCGGCCCGAAGGTCGATCTGTCGGGCCATGTCGGCAAATATCCGTTCGATCGGGTCGATGGGCTGAAGTTTACCGAAGTGTCTGCCGTTCGTGCGGCGATCCTGGGCGCGGTTCGCGATCCCGAGGTCCGCAAATGGCTGACCTGGGGCGATGCCGGTCCCTCCACCCCGATCCGCTTGCGCGACGGCATGCTGATCTCATGGGGTTGCGAGGCGCATAATTGCGGGCCGCATAACTGGACGCTGCTGATCCGTCCCGACGGCAGCGGGGCGCAGATCTGTTACTATGATTCCGAGGCCGGCGACCCGCGCTGGTTCGCGGAGGGCGAGCCACTGGCGAAGAAGGAGCCGTGCCCCTCGGGCGACGCGGCCTAGGCCGCGAACGCCTCCGCATCCACCGCATACAGCACATCCGCCTTCGCCATCGCCGCGGCCTTCAGGCCCAGCGCTTCGGGAACGATCTGCTCGACATAGAAGCGCGCCGCGGCCTGCTTCATCTTCAGGAACGCAGGGTCGCCCTCGCTGCGTGCGGCGATGCGGCCGCTCTCCTCCATCAGCCAGCCGCACACCGCGGTCGAAAGCATGGTGAGGAAGGGATAGCTCGCCGCCAGCCGGTCGTCGGTCTCGGACGAGAGCAGGTTACGTGCCACCTCGTCGCAGGCGGCGATCAGGTTGACCAGCGCGTCGTCCTCGGCATCGCCGCGCATCTCGTCGAGCAGGCCGAACAGCGTGCCGCCATTGTCCATGCTCAATTTGCGGCCGACCAGATCGGCGGCCTGGATGCCGTTGGTGCCTTCATAGATCGGGAAGATGCGCGCATCGCGGAAATGCTGGGCCGCGCCGGTCTCCTCGATATAGCCCATGCCGCCATGGACCTGGATGCCGAGCGAGGCGACTTCGTTGCCCAGATCGGTGCCGTGCGCCTTGGCCAGCGGGGTGAGCAGTTCGACCCGCGCCTTGGCCTTGGCGTCACCCGCATGCGCGCGGTCGAGCTGGCCGAAGGCGAGATAGACGAGCGCACGTGCCGCCTGGGTCTGCGCCTTCATCCGCAGCAGCATGCGGCGGACATCGGGATGCTCGATGATCGCGACGCTCTCGCGGCTCGGCGCGCCGGCGCGGGCCGACTGGATGCGCTCGCGGGCATAGGCGACAGCGCGCTGGGTGGCGCGCTCGGCCACCTCGACGCCCTGCAGCCCGACATTGAGCCGGGCATTGTTCATCATCGTGAACATGGCGACGATGCCGCCCATCTCGTTGCCGATCAGCTCGCCGACGCAATCGTCATTGTCGCCGAAGCTCAGCACGCAGGTGGGCGAGGCATGGATGCCCATCTTGTGCTCGATCGAGACGGTGCGGACATCGTTGAACTCACCCGGCGTGCCGTCGGCATTCAGCCGGTACTTGGGCACCAGGAACAGCGAGATGCCCTTGGTCCCCGCGGGCGCACCCGGCGTGCGGGCGAGGACGAGATGGACGATATTGTCGGCCATGTCGTGATCGCCGAACGAGATGAAGATCTTGGTGCCCTTGATCAGGAAACTGCCGTCGCCGCGCGGCGTGGCGGTGGAGCGCAGCGCGCCCACGTCCGATCCGGCCTGAGGCTCGGTCAGGTTCATCGTGCCGGTCCATTCGCCGGTCGCGAGCTTCGGCAGATAGGCGTCCTGCTGGGCCTGAGTCCCGTGATGCACCAGCGATTCGATCGCGCCCACGGTCAGCATCGGGGCGAGGGCGAAGCCGATGTTCGAGGTGCCGAGCGTCTCGATCACCGCGGTGGCGAGGCTGACCGGCAGGCCCTGCCCGCCATAGGCGACCGGCGATCCGATCGTGCCCCAGCCGCCTTCGACATAGGCCCTGTACGCCGCGCCGAACCCCTCGGGCATCACCACGCCCGCCTCGGTCCATTTCGCGCCGACCTCGTCGCCCAGCCGCTCGAGCGGCGCCCATTCGCCCGCGGCGAACTGGCCGACACCCTCCAGAACCGCATCGACCAGATCGGGCGTGGCTTCTTCGGAAAGCTCGCCCAGGCGGACGATATGCTCCAGCACGAAACGCTGATCGGCGATGGCGGGGGTGAAGGTCATGTGTCCTCTCTTGTCGGCTTGTCGCGCGCGCTATAGCGCCGCTTGGGTGAGTCCGACAAATCCCCGCATCTTACCCTACGGCGAGGCCGCCATCGCCGAGGCCGCGCGTGTGATCGCGGCTGGCGGATGCGTCGCCGTGCCGACCGAGACAGTCTATGGCCTTGCCGCCGACGCGACCGATTCGCGCGCTGTCGCCGGAATCTACGAAGCCAAGGGGCGGCCTTCGTTCAATCCGCTGATCGTGCATGTGCCCGATCTTGCCGCGGCAGAGCGGATCGCCGAGTTCGACGATGTCGCGCGCGATCTGGCGCGGCGTTTCTGGCCCGGGCCTCTGACATTGGTGCTGCCGGTCCGCTCCGATGCGGGGATCGCTTCGCTGGTGACCGCGGGTCTCGAGACGATTGCGATCCGGGTGCCGCGCCACCGCGCGATGCAGGCGCTGCTGGCGGCCAGCGGCAAACCGCTGGCGGCGCCCTCGGCGAACGCCAGCGGCGGGATCAGCCCGACCCGCGCGGCGCATGTTGCGGCCAGTCTTGCAGGGCGCATCCCGCTGGTGATCGACGATGGCGCGACCGAGGCGGGGCTGGAATCGACCATCGTGCGCGGGCGGGAGATATTGCGGCCGGGGCCTCTGACCTTTGAAGACCTGTTCTCCGGCGAAGGCCGGAGTCCTGGTGAGGAGAGCGGATCGCCCGACAACGCAGCGCTCCGGCCTTCGCCGGAGCACGGCAAGGTGGTGGCCCCCGGCCAGCTCGACAGTCATTACGCGCCGTCCAAGCCCGTCCGGTTGAACGCGACCGAAGCAAGCGAAGGTGAGTGGCTGATCGGGTTCGGTGATGTCTCGGGCGACGACAGCCTCTCCATCGCAGGCGACCTCACCGAGGCCGCCGCCAACCTGTTCGACGCGCTCCACCGCGCCGACGCCGCGCCTGCCAATGCCATCGCTGTCGCTTCCATCCCGGAAACCGGCATCGGCATCGCGATCAACGACCGTCTCCGTCGCGCGGCGCATCCGCGCTGACTCATCCATTCCGCCACCCATTCCGGGTGTCGGCAATCTTTACACATACGCAACGAGGGCGCAGGCTCGCATCTTCATGGAGTCGCAGATCGGGGGATCGGCGGCGTATTGGAGGGGCGGACATGACCAATATGCAGCGTGGGCTGGCCGAGCTGATCGGCACCTTCTGGCTCGTTTTCGGCGGTTGCGGCAGCGCGGTGCTGGCGGCCGGCATTCAGGATGTCGGGATCGGTTTCGTGGGCGTCAGCCTCGCCTTCGGCCTGACCGTCCTCACCATGGCCTATTCGATCGGCCATATCTCGGGCTGCCATCTCAATCCGGCGGTGACGCTGGGACTGTGGGCCGGGGGCCGTTTCCCGGCCAAGGACATCCCGCTCTATGTGATCGCGCAGGTGGCTGGCGCGGTGATCGCGGCGGCCCTGCTGTGGTACATCGCCAGCGGCGCACCCGATTATAGCGGCGGCCTCGCTTCGAACGGCTTCGGTGCGGCGTCGCCTGCGGGCTATTCGTTCGAGGCCGGCATGGCGATCGAGGTCGTGCTGACCTTTGTCTTCCTGCTGGTGATCATGGGATCGACCGACAGCCGCGCGCCCGCGGGCTTCGCACCGATCGCGATCGGCCTGTGCCTGACGCTGATCCACCTGATCTCGATTCCGGTCACCAACACGTCGGTGAACCCCGCACGCAGCACCGGTCCGGCGATCCTGGAAGGCGGGATCGCGCTGGAGCAGCTGGTATGGTTCTGGGTCGCGCCCATCCTCGGCGCACTGATCGGCGGGTTTGTCTACAAGACGCTCGGCGCCGACGCCACGGTGCGCCCGCCCGTCGAAGGCGAGGCGCTGCCGGGTAAGGAAGGCTGATTTGTCAGAACGCGCATAAGAGCGCGTCCTGAAGCGGCACCGGCCCGCTCCCCCACCCGGCCACCTATAGAATATACTTCCGTTGGGTGGCCGGGTGGGGGAGCGGGCCGGTGCCGCAATGCGCCGATAGGCGCATCACAACAAAGCTAAGCCTCCGCTGCAGCCTTGCTGCGCGCCGCAAAGCTCTTGCGGAGCTTCTTGAGCTTGGGCGGGATCACCGCCAGGCAATAGGGGTTCCGCTGGCCTTCGCCTTCCCAATAGCTCTGGTGATAATCCTCGGCCGGCCACCACGGGCCGTTCGGCTCGATGGTGGTGACGATGGGTGCGGGCCAGTCGGGCTGGGCGCGCAGAATCGCGGCCTTGGCTTCCTCCTCCTGCTCGCTCGAAAGCGGGAAGATCGCCGAGCGATACTGGGTGCCGATATCGTTGCCCTGCCGGTTGAGCTGGGTCGGATCGTGCGTGCCCAGGAACATGTCGAGCAGGTCGCCATAGCTGAGCATATCGGTATCGAAGCTGATGCGGATCGCCTCGGCGTGGCCGGTGCTGCCCGAACAGACCTGCTTATAGGTCGGGTTTTCGGCGGTGCCGCCGATATAGCCGCTCTCGACCTTTTCGACGCCGATCACGTCGTTGAACACTGCCTCGGTGCACCAGAAGCACCCGCCCGCCACGATGGCCGTCTCGATCGTCATTCCCGACTCCTTGCTTATGGCGCCTAGATAGGGTTGAGCCGCTCAGGAACAAAGGGTGAGGGAGTCGGCGATGCGCGAAGGTTCGGTGCTGGTGACGGGCGGCGCAGGCTATATCGGCAGCCATGCGGTGCTGGCGCTGCTCGATGCCGGCTGGAAGGTCGTGGTGGTCGACAATCTGGTCACCGGGTTCGACTGGGCGGTCGACAGGCACGCCTCGCTGGTGGTCG
The DNA here is from genome assembly GCF_029433115.1 of Sphingomonas sp. AOB5. Taxonomy (GTDB): domain Bacteria; phylum Pseudomonadota; class Alphaproteobacteria; order Sphingomonadales; family Sphingomonadaceae; genus Sphingomonas. The sequence goes on from NZ_JARNTV010000022.1 coordinate 34,496, forward strand.
CCAATATCGAGGACGACGACAAGGTCCGCGCGGCGATGCGCGATCATGGCGTGGTCGCGGTGATGCACTTCGCCGGATCGGTGGTGGTGCCGGAATCGGTCGAGAATCCGCTGAAGTATTACCGCAACAACACCGTCGCCAGCCGCGCGCTGATCGAGAGCGCGGTGGCGTGCGGGGTGAAGCATTTCATCTTCTCTTCCACCGCCGCCACCTATGGCATCCCCGAAGTCGTGCCGGTGCAGGAAGATTCACCGCGCGTGCCGATCAACCCGTACGGCATGTCGAAGCTGATGACCGAGTTCATGCTGAAGGACGTCGCCGCGGCGCATCCGATCAATTACTGCGCGCTGCGCTACTTCAACGTGGCGGGCGCCGATCCTCAGGGACGCTCGGGCCAGTCGACCGCGGGCGCGACGCATCTGATCAAGGTCGCGGTGGAAGCGGCAATCGGCAAGCGCAGCCATGTCGGTGTGTTCGGCACCGATTTCGACACGCCCGACGGCACCGGCGTGCGCGACTATATCCATGTCACCGATCTGGCCGCGGCGCATGTCGATGCGCTCGACCTGCTGATCGCCGATCCTGCGAACAGCCACACGATGAACGCCGGCTATGGCCGCGGCTTCTCGGTGCTGCAGGTGCTCGACGCGGTGGATCGCGTCACCAACATGACCATCGACCGCCGCCTCGAAGGCCGTCGCGCCGGCGACCCCGACGCGCTGGTGGCGGACAACAGCCGCATCCTCGCCGCGCTGCCCTGGCGGCCGAAGCATGACGATCTGGACGGGATCGTGAAGGATGCCCTCGCCTGGGAACGCAAGCTGGCGGAGCGGGGCTGACGCAAGCGGCGTTCGCTGCTATATCGGCTGCATGAACGCTGAGCCGCGAAATCCATTGCTGCCGCCCGAAGGCATGAGCGACGAGGAGTGGACGGCGATCCGCGACGCGCGGGCCGATGCCGATATCGCTGCGGGCCGTGGCGTTCCGCATGAGCTAGTGGCGGAATGGGCCAGTCGGCTGGGGACGCCGCGGGAGACTCCGATGCCGCGCGAATGGCTCGCGTAATCTGGAGCCCGGTCGCGCTCCATGACCTCGATCTGATCCATAGCTATATTGCGCAGTTCGATCCGGTTGCTGCGGCCCGAATCATCAACGCTTTGATCGAAACTGGCAACAGTCTCAAGGATTTCCCTGAGCGGGGCAGACCGGCGACACGTGGTCGCCGGGAGCTACCTTCGGTTCCGCCCTATCTGCTTCGCTATATTATGATCGACAGCACGGTTCATGTCGTCGAAGTCAAACACAGCGCCCGCGAACCCGACTAGAGCGCCAGCCGGGCGGTCAGGCGGATGTCGCGGCCGGCGAGCGGGGCGAAGTCCTTCAGCACGCTGGCGTGGCGGCGGGCCTCCACGTCGAAGATGTTGTTCGCCGACAAGGTGAAGCTCGTGCCCTGCGGACCCCAGGGGCTCCACGCGATCGACGCGTTGACCAGCGTATGCCCCTTGGTCTCGCTCTCGAAGCCGGTCACGCGGTTCTGGGCGAAGCTGTGCTCGACTTCGAAGCGGGTGTTGAGATGGTCCGACTGGACTTCCAGCCCGCCCAGCATGCGCAGCGGCGGGATGCGCGGCGCCGGACCCTGACCGACGATGGTCGCATGGACATAGTCCGCAAGGCCGTCGGCGTTCAGCGTGTAATTGCCGAAGCTGGCGATCCGCTTCGATGCCTCGATCTCGAACCCGTAATAGCGGGCATCGGCCTGGGCGTACTGGAAGACGGGCAGGTCGTCCTCGATCGCGCCGGTGGGCGAATCGTAGATGAAGCCATTGTACCAGCTGTAATAGGCCGATGCGCCGAGCGACCAGCCATCGCCATTGCCCTTCAGCGTGGCTTCCACGCCCCAGGCCTTTTCCGTGTCGAAATCGGGGTTGCCGACCTCGAACGCCTGCGTACCGGCATGCGGGCCGTTGGCGAACAGCTCCTCGGGCGACGGTGCGCGTTCGCTGCGCGAGGCGTTGATGCCGAAGCGCACATGGGGTGCCAGCTCGTAGCTTCCGCCGAACGAGGCCGAGAAGGTGTCGAAGCGGCGATCATAGGCCGGGTTGCCGATATCGGCGTCTTCGCGGGCGGCATAGTTGCTATGCTCGTAGCGCGCGGCGCCCTCGACCTTCACCGCGCCCAGATCGAGCGACTGGAGGGTGAACAGGCCGAAGCGGGTCATGTTGTTCTTGGGCAGGAACTTCTCGTCGCCGTCGATATGCATGTCCTTGACGACGAACTGGCCGCCGACCAGCCCTTCCCAGCTGCCGCGCGTGGTCTGGACCAGCTCGAGCCGGCCTTCATAGCCCTGGTTGAAAAAGGTGGTGCCGACCGCGCCGGTATCGTCGATCTCGCTGTGGCGGTAGTCCGCGGCACCGAGGCGCAGGCGGATATGGCTGATCACGCTGCCGCCGGTATTCACTTCGCCGCGGATATCGACGCGGGTCTGCTTCACCGCGAGCTGGACCTGCTCGGCCTCGATCGCGGGATCGAGCGAGTAGCGCACCGGCACGCCATAGATGCTGTCATAATGGCTGACCGCGAAGCCCAGATTGCCGCCCTCGTTGATGATTGCAGCACCGCCCGCAATGTCCCAGGTGCGCGCCGCGGTGTTGGGCACCGTGTCTTCGAGGGCCGCCAGATCGCGAATATCGGGATCGGCGCTCGCCAGCGCCTGCGCACGAAGCGCGGGGCTGAGCACATAGCCGCCGGTCTTCATGTCGTCGGTCTTGGAATAGCTGCCGTCGAAATGGAGCACGAGCTCGCCGGTGGCCGGCAGATCGAGCATGCCCGAGACCGAGCGCTCGTTCGCGGCCGAGCCATAGGTGGCGATGCCATCGGCATGGACCGGCGTTTCGACCCGGCGCGGGATGCGGCTGTCGATCACATTGACCACGCCGCCGATCGACGAGGGCGCGAACAGCAGGGCGGCAGGGCCGCGCAGCACTTCGATCCGGTCCGCGGTCAGGGGGTTGATCACCGCGGCATGGTCGGCCGAGGTGTTGGAGACGTCGATGCTGCCGATCCCGTCGGTCAGCACCGGCGCGCGATCCCCGGTGAAGCCGCGCAGTACCGGCTTGGATGCGTTGGGACCGAACGAGGTGGCCGACACGCCGGGCTGGGTCGCCAGCGTCTCGCCGATGGTCGGCCGCATGTTGCGGTCCAGTTCCTCATTGGCCAGCACCGCCGTGCCACCCAGCACGTCGGCGGTCGACCGCGCGCGCGTGCCGGTGACGACGATCTCGGCATTGGGCTGGGTGTGGTCCTGATCCTGTGCGGTCTCTTCGGCGGTGGTGTCCGCGCGCGGCAACGGCACATCCTCGGCATGCGCGGGAAGGGCGACGAAGGCGACGGAAGCAAGCAGCAGGGTGCGGATCATCAGGTTTGCGACTCTCGATACTGGGTATGCCGCAGTGCGATATAGGGGATGATATAAAGTATCAACTCCTTTTGACGCGAGACGCGAACGGATGGGCGCGCTTCACACGGCCGCCCTCCCCAGCGAAGGCTGGGGGCCAGCTGCAAAGGTCGATGTAACGAAGTTCGACGCTCTCCAGCGAACGTCCCGCAACTGGGCCCCAGCCTTCGCTGGGGAAGGGGAAAAAGGGAAACAGGCCGCGAAAAAGAAGCGCCCCGGACTCGAAGGGTCCGCAAGCGCAACCGCGCGCCGGCCGAAAGGCCGCTCCATCGGAGGCATGCGCGAAGCGCATAAGCCGCGAGATCAGAAAGCGCTGGTGGGCTCGCCGGGATTCGAACCCGGGACCTACAGATTAAAAGTCCGTTGCTCTACCGACTGAGCTACGAGCCCACACCAAGGCGGCTCACCTAGGGGCGAGGGGCCGTCGGGTCAACAGAAGCGCGCGAAGCTGGCGCACGGTGCGGCCGGTAAGCGGATCGCGCCAGTCCGGCGCAACCTGCGCCAGCGGATCGAGCACGAAGCGGCGCAGGCGGAATTGCGGGTGGGGGACGGTCAGCCCAGCCTCGCCCCATGATCCGCCGGACCACAGCACGATATCGAGGTCGATCACCCGCGCGGCCCAGCGTTGGGATCGCCGCCGCCCATGGGCGCGCTCGATCGCCTTCAGCCGGGCGAGCAGGGCAGGCGGCTCTTCCGCAGTCTCCACAATCGCGACGGCATTGGCGAAGCGGCGGTTCGACGGTCCCAGCGGCGCGGTGCGCAGGGTCGGCGAGACCGAGACGGCGCCCAGCGCGCGGATCGCGGCGGCGACTTCGGCCTCGGGCGATCCGTGGCGGCCGCGCCGGTTCGATCCGATCGCGATGGCATAGCTTGTCGTTCCCACCCGCATGCGCCTATCGCGCGGCGGTGAACACGTCCACAGAACCCGGCCGCGATTGCCCGCTATGTCCGCGCCTCGTCGAGACGCGCGAGGCGATGCGCACCGAGCAGCCCGAATGGTGGAACGCGCCGGTGCCGGCTTATGGCGATCCGGATGCCGCCATCGCGATTGTCGGCCTGGCCCCCGGCCGTGCGGGTGCGAACCGCACCGGCCTCGCCTTTACCGGCGACGCGTCGGGCGACCTGCTGTTCGCCACGCTGGAGAAATTCGGGCTGGCCGAAGCTGGCGCGCCGAAGGACGTGATGATCCTCAATGCCGTCAAATGCCTGCCGCCGGGCAACAAGCCGGTGCCCGAGGAAATCCGCAACTGCCGCCCCTTCCTAGAGGCGCAGCTGGAGGCGATGCCCAATCTTCGCGTGGTCGTCGCGCTGGGCGAGATCGCGCACCAGTCCTCGGTCAAGGCGCTGGGCGGCAAGCTGCCCAAATGCCGCTTCGCCCATCTGGCCGAACATCGCGTGCCATCGGGCATGATGCTGGTCGATAGCTATCACTGCTCGCGCTACAACCAGAATACCGGCCGGATCACGCCGGAGATGTTCGAGGCGGTGTTCGCGCGGGCGGTGGAAGTGGCTGCGGCCTAGATATCCTGCACCAGCCGCCCGTACAGCTCGGGCCGGCGATCGCGGAAGAAGCCGAAGGCGGCGCGGTGGCGCTTTACCCGGTCGAGGTCGAGCGTTGCGGTGATCACGCCGGTTTCCTTGCGGTCCAGCTCGGCGAGGATGTCGCCGCGCTCGTCGGTGATGAAGCTGGTGCCGTAGAAGGTCTGGCCATGTTCGGTGCCGACACGGTTCGCAGCGACCACCGGCACGACGTTGGACACCGCATGGCCGACCATTGCGCGCCGCCAGAGGCGAGCGGTGTCAAGGCTGTCGTCATGCGGCTCGCTGCCGATCGCGGTCGGGTAGAACAGGATCTGCGCGCCCATCAGCATCATCGCGCGCGCGGTTTCCGGATACCATTGGTCCCAGCAGATGCCGACGCCCAGCGTGGCGCCGGCACCGTCCCACACCTTGAAGCCGGTATTGCCGGGGCGGAAATAGAATTTCTCCTCATAGCCCGGACCGTCCGGGATGTGGCTCTTGCGATAGACACCGGCGACCTTGCCGTCCGGGTTGATCATCGCGAGGCTGTTATAGTGGTGCGGGCCATCGGCTTCGAAGAAGCTGGTCGGGATCCAGATACCCAGCTCGGCGGCGAGCTTCTGCATCGCCAGCACGGCTTTATGCTCGCCCGTCGGCTTGGCGTTGGCGAACAGGCCCTCGTCCTCGACCCGGCAGAAATATTCGCCTTCGAACAGTTCGGGCGGCAGCACCACCTGTGCGCCCTTGCTTGCCGCCTCGCGGACAAGCTCGGTCACGTTCGCGATGTTCGCGTCGATATCGGCGGTGAAGGCGAGCTGGAGCGCTCCGACGGTGATCTCGGTCATGGCGCGCCATGTAATGTGCGTGGGGCCTTGCGTCGAGCATCGCGGGGCGGAAGATGGGCGCCATGACCGCGTTCGAGTTCGTCTTCTCCTTTTTCGGGCTGGTGCTGGGCCTGTCGGTCGCGGAAATCCTGACCGGATTCGCGCGGGTGCTGCGCGAGCATGGCCGCATCCGGCTGGGCTGGCTGACGCCGCTGCTGGGCGTGATCCTGCTGACCGATCTGATCGTATTCTGGACGAACGCCTGGGCGATCCGCGATTCGCTGCCCGCCAGCTTCGCCGTGCTGGGGTTCGGCATGATGATCGCGGGCGTCTATTATCTCGCCGCGTCTTTGGTGTTCCCGGTGAGCGCGGGCGAATGGCCGAACCTCGACCATCACTTCATGCGCAACAAGGCGCTGGTGATCGGCGGGGTGATCGTGGCGAACTGGCTGGTGACGCTGGGCGAGGCGTTGCTGTTCGGCAACCGGATGGGCAGCTGGTTCGAAGTCGCGGGGCCGCTGATCCTCACCGTGCCGGGGCTGGTGCTGATCGTGGCGAAGGACCCGCGCCTGTGCCTCGCGGCAGAGGTCGTGATCCTCGCCCTCTATGCGCTGAACCAGCTGACCTAGAACGTCGGGATTTGCTGGCTGATGCAGTGGAAGCTGCCGCCGCCGGTCAGGATATGCCCGGCCTCGAAACCGACCACTTCGCGTCCCGGGAAGATCGCGGACAGCGTATCGATCGCCGCCTGGTCATTCTCCTGCCCATAGAGCGGCACCACCACCGCGGCATTGCCGATATAGAAGTTCATATAGCTGGCGGGGATGATGTCCTCTTCCTCGTTCAGCACGCGGCCGGGCGAGGGCATGCGGATGACCTCGACCCCGAACTGCTCCGCGCGCAGCGCCGCGTCCTGATAGACGCGCCAGTTGGGATCATTCTCGGTCGCCTGCGGGATCAGCAGCCGGTTCTCGCCGACGAAGCGGGCGAGATTGTCGACATGCCCGTCGGTATGATCGTTGAGCAGCCCGTCGCCCAGCCACAGCACACGGGTATAGCCCAGATCGCGGCGCAGCAGCCGTTCGACTTCGTCGCGGGTGATGTCGGGATTGCGGTTGCGGTTGAGCAGGCATTGCTCGGTGGTGACGACAAGGCCCGTGCCGTCGCCGTCGATCGCGCCGCCTTCGAGGATCCAGGGATGTTCCTCGACATGGAAATGCTGGCGGCGGGCAAGGCGCAGGCCGACATCGTCGTCGCCCGCCAGATCATATTTGCCGCCCCAGCCGTTGAACATGAAATCATGCGCGACGCGGTCGCCGCCGATGATTGCGGCGGTGTCGCGCAGCCAGATATCGCCGAACGGCTCGACGATGATCCGCGCATCGCCATGCACCAGCTTCTTGGCCGCCGCTGCGGCTTCATCGTCCGCCGCGACCAGGATCACCCGCTCGCCGCGGCCGCCGGCATGCACCGCACGCGCGAACTTCGCGACTTCCTCCCGCGCGGGTTCGAGGTCCTCGACCCACAGTTCGCCATGGCTGGGAAAGCCGATCCACACCGCATCGTGCGGCGCCCATTCGGCGGGGGGAGGGGCGGGGGGGCTGGTCGGTTCGGTCGTCATGGGGGGTCTTTACTCAATCCTCCCCTGGAAGGGGAGGGGGACCGCTGAAAGCGGTGGAGGGGTAGTCTCCACAAGCGAACAGATCGCCTGCGGAGACTACCCCTCCGTCATGCTGCGCATGCCACCTCCCCCTCCGGGGGAGGATCGTTACGTCACTTGCCCGCGCGGCTCTTGTCGCGGATCCCGCGGAATTCGGCGTCCTTGTACCAGTTAGGCCAGGTGTCGCCGTCCGCCAGCTGGCGGCCGAGCCAGAAGAACAGGTTCAGGTCCGCAATCGCGCCCGACCAGTCCCATTTGGGATCATACTGGTCCGAAGGCTGGTGGTAGCGATTCTCGGTATAGTCGTCCGCGGCCTTCTTGCCGGCTTCCTTGCCGCCATTGACCAGGTCCTCGCCGCTCTCGCCATAGAACATCGGCACGCCCAGCTTGGCGAAGCTGAAATGGTCGGAGCGGTAGTAGAAGCCCTTTTCCGGGGTCGGTTCGGGCACGACCACGCGGCCTTCGGCTTCGACCAGCTTCTTCATCAGGTCTTCCAGCTCGGACTTGCCGACGCCGGTGAACACGAAATCCTTGGCCGGGCCGTTCAGGTTCACGCCGTCCATGTTGACGCCGCCCACCGTCTGCGAAAGCGGGAAGACGGGGTTCTCGGCATAATATTTGGAGCCAAGCAGGCCCGATTCCTCGGCGGTCACCGCCAGGAAGATCATGGTGCGCTTGGCCGGACCCTTCTTCTTCTGCGCCTCGGCGATCGCGATCAGCGCCGCGGTGCCCGAGGCATTGTCGAGCGCGCCGTTGCAGATATCGTCGTTATTGACCTTCTCGCAGCGGCCCAGATGATCCCAGTGCGCCGAATAGAGGACATATTCGTCCTTGCGCTCGGTGCCCGGCAGGATGCCGATGACGTTCTTCGAAGCCTGACGGCGGATGTCGCTGTCGAACGAGACCGATGCCTTCACGCCGGTCAGCGGCACGGCCTTGAAGCCCTTGGTCTTCGCGGCGGCGACCAGCTTGTCGTAATCCTGGCCACCCTTGAAGAACAGGCGCTTGGCGTAGTCCTGCTGCATCCAGCCGATCGCCTTGGACTGGTCCATATGGTCGCCCGGCGTGTCCTGCTCGAGCTGGGGCCCGGTCCAGCTCGACTGGACGACGTTCCAGCCATAGGCGGCCGGTTCGGTATTGTGGACGATGATCGCGGCCGCGGCGCCCTGACGCGCGGCTTCCTCATATTTGTAGGTCCAGCGTCCGTAATAGGTCATCGCCCGGCCGCCGAAATCGCCCTTCAGCTCCTTGGTCTCCCAGTCCGGATCGTTGATCAGGATGACGACCGTCTTCCCCTTCACATCGACGCCGGCATAGTCGTTCCAGCCGCGCTCCGGCGCGTTGATGCCGTAACCGACGAACACCACGTCGCTGTTCCTGATCTCGGTCTTGGGCGTGACCTGATAGGTCGAGATCACCATGTCGGTGCGATAGTTCAGACTGATCGCATCGCCCTTGCCGCCGGTGAAGGTGAGCGGCGAGACGTTCTTCGCGGTCAGCTCGACCAGCGGCACGTCCTGCACCCAGCTGCCCTCGTTGCCGGGCTCCAGGCCCGCGGCCTTCATCCGTTCGATCAGATAGGCGACGGTCTTTTCCTCGCCCGCGGTGGCCGGAGCGCGGCCCTCGAACTCGTCGGACGACAGCTTCTCGGTGACCTGCTTCAGCGTATCGACGGAGATGCCCGGATCGTTGGTCTTGGCAGCGTTGCAGCCGCCCAGCGCGGCGCTTGAAGCAAGCAGGGCCGCGGTGGCGGCGATCATGGAAAGGCGCATGGAGGTTCCTTGAATGGCCTGGATGGCGCGGACATTGGCAGCGGGCCATGGGCAGCACAAGGGGACTCGTTTCGGCCTTGCGCGGGGCCGGGCGCTCGGTCAGTCTGCTCGCCGACGGGGTTTATTTTCAGGGGTATAGCATGCGTTTCCGGGGGGTGACGGCGCGGGCGGGTCTCGTGCTGGCGATGTTGGGCGCAGCCTGGGGTAATCCTGCCGCGCAGGCGCAGGGCGTGGATGCGAAGCGTTTCGGCGCGCGCGAGGCGGTGCGGCAGATCGCGCTTTCCCCCGATGGCGCGCGGGTCGTGTTCATCGCGCCGGGACCGGGCGCATCGAGCATCGCCTATGTCGCCGATGTGCAGAATGGCGCGGCGCCCCGCAGCATCCTGTCCGCCGACGGCAAGCCGGAAAAGCTGCAGCGTTGCAGCTGGGCATCGAACCAGCGCGTCGTGTGCCTGGCGACCACCTATATGCGCGAGGAAGCCGGACTGGTGCGCTATTCGCGGCTGATCACCGTGGATGCGAGCGGCGCCGACATGAAGCTGTTGTCGGCGCGCACCTCGTCGCGCGCGCTGGGCGTGGCCCAGAATGGCGGGCAGGTGATCGACTGGCTGCCCGATGCCGACGGCAATGTGCTGATGACCCGCGTGTTCGTGCCCGAGGCCGATCCCACCACCCGCATCGTCGAATCGCGCGAAGGCTATGGGGTCGAGCGAGTCGATGCGACCAGCCTGCGGCGCACCGTCGTGGAGCAGCCGCGCCGCGACGCCGTCGAGTTCATCACCGATGGCTATGGCACGGTGCGGATCATGGGCGGATCGGTGCTGGACAACGCGGGCTACGCGACCGGCGTGATCCGCTATTATTACCGGATGGCGGGCCAGCGCGAGTGGAAGCCGCTGGGCGATCTCGACACGCGGACGGGGCTGGGTTTCAATCCCCATGCCGTCGATCGCGATCTGAATCTGGCGTACGGATTCGAGAGCCATAACGGCCGCAGCGCGTTGTTCAGCGTCGCGCTGGACGGCACGATGAAGAAGACTTTGGTCTATAGCCGCGACGATGTGGACATCGACGATCTGGTCCGCGTTGGCCGCCGCCAGCGTGTGGTGGGTGTCAGCTTCGCGACCGAGAAGCGCCAGACCATCTTCTTCGATCCGCAGTTCAAGGCGATCGCAGCCTCGCTGTCGCGTGCGCTGCCCGGCTTGCCGCTGGTCAGCTTCGTCGATGCCAGCGGGGACGAGAACCGGCTGCTATTCTGGGCGGGCAGCGACACCGATCCCGGGCGCTATTATGTGTTCGATCGCAAGGGGAAGCAGATCCTGGAGATCATGCTGTCGCGGCCGCAGCTCGAGACGGTGAAGCTGGCGCCGGTCAAGGCGGTGACCTTCACTGCCGCGGATGGCAATGTGATCCCGGCCTATCTCACCCTGCCGCCGGGCAGCGACGGCAAGAATCTTCCCGCGATCGTGATGCCGCATGGCGGCCCCGGCGCGCGGGACGAATGGGGCTTCGACTGGCTGGCGCAATTCTATGCCGCGCGCGGCTTTGCGGTGCTCCAGCCCAATTTCCGCGGATCGACCGGCTATGGCGATGCGTGGTTCGTCAACAACGGTTTCCAGTCTTGGAAGGTCGCGATCGGCGACGTCAATGATGGTGGCCGCTGGCTGGTGAGCCAGGGGATCGCCGCGCCGGACAAGCTGGCGATCGTCGGCTGGTCCTATGGCGGCTATGCCGCGCTGCAATCCGCGGTGCTCGATCCGACACTGTTCAAGGCGATCGTCGCGGTGGCGCCGGTCACCGATCTGCCCGCGTTGCGCGAGGAGTCGCGCTATTTCACCAGCTTCAAGCTGGTACGCGATTTCATCGGTTCCGGCCCGCACCTCACCGAGGGATCGCCTGCGCGCAACGCCGTGAAGATCACCGCGCCGGTGCTGCTGTTCCATGGCGATCGCGACAGCAATGTCGGCGTCGGCCAGTCGCGGACGATGGAATCGCGGCTGAAGGCGGCGGGCAAGACGGTCGAGTTCGTCGAGTTTGCCGGCCTCGATCATTATCTGGAGGATGCCGAGGCGCGCACCACCCTGCTCGACCGCAGCGACGCCTTCCTGCGCACTGCGCTGAAGCTGCCGCCCCGGGAGTAGCCGCTTGCGTTCCGATGGCGCGCTGCCATTATGGTAGCGATAACATCGGGAGGCGAGGATGCGGATCGGCGGCCTGTGCGCGGCATTGCTGTTGCTGGCGAATGTGCCTGCCGCGGCCCAGCAGGATTATCGCGAGGCGGAGATCGACCGGCGCGCGATGCTGGACCGGCTGGGGATCGCCGATACGCGGCCCGGCGCGGACGGCTTCAACCGGCAGGCGCCCAACGCCGCAAATTATGACGAGGCGCAGGCGGGAAATCCGTCGCTCCCGCCCCTGCTGGCGATAGCCGATGGCAGGCCGGTAACCAGCGCCGCGATGTGGCGGCGCGAGCGGCGGCCGCAGATCGTCGCGCTGTTCGACCGCGAGGTCTATGGCCGCGTCCCCGCCACCGCGCCGCGCATCGCATGGAAGCTGGTGAAGGAGGAGCGCACGACCGAGGCGGGCATGCCGGTCATCAAGCGCTGGCTGGAAGGCACGGCGGACAATCGCGCATGGCCCCGGGCATCGGCAGTGATCCAGCTGCGCTACACGATCCCGGCGAATGTGAAGCGGGCGGTTCCTCTGATCCTGTCCTTCGGCTTTCCCGAGGGCTTCCGCTTCCCCGGTCCGCCGCGCCCGCCCGAACCGGGGCCGACGCCGGGCGAACAACTGCTGGCGAACGGCTTCGGCTATGGCGTGATCGTCGCCAATTCGGTGCAGGCCGATAATGGCGGCGAACTCGATAGCGGCGTGATCGGCATCTCGCTGCGCGGGGCGCGACGCGGGCCGGAGGATTGGGGCGTGCTCCGCGCCTGGGCCTGGGGCGCCGACCGTGCTTTCGACGCGCTGGCGATGGACAAGCGGATCGATACGCGCCGGATCGGGATCGAAGGGCTGTCGCGCTACGGCAAGGCGGCGCTGGTGACGATGGCGTATAATCCGCGCTTCGCGATCGGCTTTGTCGGCTCATCGGGTGCGGGTGGTGCGGCACTCTATCGCCGCAATTTCGGCGAGCGGATCGGCAATCTTGCCGCGGGTGGCGAGTATCACTGGTTCGCGGGCAATTTCCTGAAGTACGCCGGGCCGAAGACCGAATTCGACCTGCCGGTGGACGCGCACATGCTGATCGCGCTGGCGGCGCCACGCCCGATCTTCATCGGCGCGGGCACGGTCGAGACCGGCGACGGCTGGGTCGATCCGCGCGGCAACTTCCTCGCCGCACTGGCTGCCTCGCCGGTATGGGAATTGCTCGGCAAGCCGGGCCTGAGCACCACGACCTTCCCGCCCGAGCTTGTCCCCGCCACCGAAGGCACGATCGCCTGGCGCCAGCATCGCGGCGGTCACAACAATCGCGACAATTGGCCGGCCTTCATCCGCTTTGCGCGGGCGCAATTCGGGATACGCTGAAACGAAAAGGGCGGCCCCGAAGGACCGCCCTTTGCTGTTCCGATATGGAAGCCGGACTTAGCGCGAATAGAATTCGACGACCAGGTTCGGTTCCATCTTCACCGGGTACGGCACTTCGTCGAGCGTCGGCACGCGGGTGAAGGTGATCTTCGAGGCGCCATCCGGCACCACATAATCGGGGATGTCGCGCTCCGACAGGCTCTGCGCTTCCATCACCAGCGCCATTTCCTGCGCCTTGGACGACAGCGAGATTTCCTCACCGACCTTGATGCGGCGCGAGCCGATGTTGCACTTCTCGCCGTTCACGCGGACGTGGCCGTGGTTCACCAGCTGGCGAGCCGCGAAGATCGTCGGGGCGAACTTGGCGCGGTACACGATCATGTCGAGGCGCATTTCGAGCAAGCCGATCAGGTTCTGACCGGTGTCGCCCTTCATCTTGGCGGCGTCTTCGTACGAGCGCTTGAACTGCTTCTCGGTGATGTCGCCGTAATAGCCCTTCAGCTTCTGCTTCGCGCGCAGCTGGATGCCGAAGTCCGACATCTTGCCCTTGCGGCGCTGACCGTGCTGGCCGGGACCATATTCACGCTTGTTGACCGGGCTCTTCGGGCGACCCCAGATGTTCTCGCCCATCCGCCGGTCGAGCTTGTGCTTGGCGCTGCTGCGCTTCGACATTCCTAAATCCTTGCAATTGCTAACAACGTTGGTTCCGGTATCCGCCTGCTGATCTCCCGGAGGAGGGCAGGGCCACCGCTTCACCGGAGTGCGGGGCCATTGCGAAGGCGCGCGGTTAGCCGCGTGGCGCGCGCAAGTCAACCATGGGGATGCCCGCAAAGGCCTCCAACTGGATGGTATATTGCCAATGCCCAGGCTCGCAGACGCGACGCCCGCCTGCCGGAGCAGGCGATCGTCGCGCTGTGGGATCAACGGGTCGAAGCCTCGATCGCTTATAAACGCGAGGCGTTCGACCGGTGTTGGGCTCAGCTCGGCTTGGCGTAGGGGGTTTCGGCGTTCCGGCCTTCACGCTCGGCATTGTCGAGAATGCGATTGCGGTCGTCGCGCGAGCGCTGCTCGGCCTGCTTCCACTCGCTCTCCTTCATGCAGGTGCGCTTGGCCAGACGCGTGCCGACCGAATTGTCGCGCTTGCAGATCACGCGATCCACGGGCGCAGGGGCATCCTGCGCAGACGCCATCGGGGTTGCGAGCAACAGCGTCGAGAAAAGAGTGGCAATCATGTACGGGCTCCCCGGGGAAATTCCTGAATAGCCATTCTAAGCGAGCGTGTATTGCGAATGCAATGCGCCAAGACGCTATTTCGGCTGCTTCTTGCCATCCAGCGCCGACAGCACACCGCGCACGGTGCGCAATTCCTGGCTGGTCCAGCCGGGCTTGGTCAGCAGGGTGCGCAACGTCCGTTTGTTGGTCGGCACGCGTTCGGGCGGATAGAAATAGCCGCTGCGCGACAGCATCTCGTCGAGCTGGCCGATCATCCCTTCCAGCTCGTCCTGCGGCGCGGGCGGCCCCAGCTCCTCCTCGGTCGGCTGAACGAGACCGCCTTCGGCGCCGACGCCCTTCGACCATTCATAGGCGACCAGGATCACTGCCTGCGCCAGATTGAGCGAACCGAACTCCGGGTTGATCGGCACGGTCAGGATCGTGCGGGCCAGCGCGACATCGTCGGTCTCCAGTCCCGAACGCTCCGGGCCGAACAGGATGGCGGAGCGATGCGGCGCGGCGTGGATCGCGCGTGCGGCTTCTTCCGGCGTCACCACCGGCTTGGTCACCCCCCGCTTGCGCACCGTTGTCGCATAGACATGCCCGCAATCGGCTGTTGCTTCGGCCACGCTCTCGAAAACCCGCGCGCGCTCCAGCACGATATCGGCGCCGCTGGCGGCGGGGCCCGCCATGGGATTGGGCCAGCCGTCGCGCGGGGAAACCAGCCGCATCTCGGTCAGTCCGAAATTGAGCATCGCCCGCGCAGCCTTGCCGATATTCTCGCCCAGCTGCGGGCGGACAAGGACGATAACCGGGGAAGTGGCGGCCAAGTTCATGAAAAGTCGAAGTCCCGAATATTATAGATCAAAGTCGATGTTTTTGGTGATTTAACTCGCCGCGCAGCAATAATAAGATCTCTTCATTCAAATGAGGGGGAATCGATGCGTTCCATTCTTGCCGCGATCCTCAGTGCCGCGTTGCTCGGTCTGGCCAGCTGCGCAGCGCCCTCTAGCAACAATATGGCGCCTCAGCCAACGTCCACCGGGAGCAGCTCGGAATACAGTGCGGAAAATGCGGATTTTCCGGTATTCAAGCTGCCCGCGCCCAGTCCGTCTGCCAAGGTCGAATTGTCATGGACGGCGCTGGGTACCGGGCTGACGACCGTGGGAGCGGTCGAGGCGCGCCTGAGGGCGCAACTCGATTCCAAGGGTTATACAAGGCGCAGCTATTACTCGGTTCCCGGCGGTTTCGCGGTCGCCACCCAGGCCGAGCGGTTCGAGCGCGATGGCCGCTCCACCATCGGCGATCGCCGATGGAAGCTCGACCCCACCGGCCTGATCGGCATGCCGGCCACCTTTACCGTGGCGGGCATTCTCGAAAGCCTGCGCAATGCCGGACCGGGCCGGTACCGCGTGATCGTGATTCTGGTCACCACGAAGCTCAAGACCACAGACGGAAGCGCCACCTCGATCGGGCAGGCGCAGGCATGGGTCGGCAATGGCGGCGACGGCATTCCGCTGGACGTGGCCAAAATCCCCTTGGGGCAGGAACATCGCATGACGGCGCTGATCTACGAGTTCGCACGGGTGGCGGTGCAATCGGACATCAAGTTCGTCGGTGCCAGTCCACTCGATGGGCGGGCACATCTTGTGGGTGCGGGCCTGCTGCGGAGGGGATCGTGAACATCAATGCGCTGCTGACCCTGATCTGGTGGATCTGGGGGATCGTGCTGATCCTCCTACTGGTCGTCCTGTCGAGCATCGCGCTGTTCAAGCCGGATGAAGTGAGGGCCGCGTGGGAATGGTTCGTCCCCAACCTTTTCCCGACGATGGCGCTGGTCGGGGGCATCCAGTATCAGCAGGCCAAGACCAAGGCGAAGGCGCCAGCCGCCAAGGCAAAGCCGAACCCGGCGCCGCTCGCACCCGGTGCAAGGCCGCAATCCTGGGTCACTCTTGCCTTGAGCTTGCTCTATCTGGCGCTGTTGAGCGGTGCGCTGCTCGGCACGTTATGGGCGCCCGATCCGCTGGGATCGCTGCGCATGTCGAATCTGTGGCTGGGTCCGATACTGGCGCTCAACAGCGCGGCGATCGGCGTTCTGTTCGTGAAGGCCTGAGCCGTTCAGTCCCGCCCGGCTTCGGTGACGTTGCCCGCGAATTCCTCGAAATCCTTGGCTTCGCGGAAGTCCTTATAGACGCTGGCGAAGCGGATATAGGCGACGGGATCGAGGCCCTTGAGGCCCTCCATCACCAGCTCGCCGATCCGCTGCGACGGGATTTCGCTGTCGCCCAAGGTCTCGAGCTGGCGCTGGATGCCGGAAACCAGCTTCTCCACCTGCGCCGCGGTGATCGGGCGCTTGCGCACTGCGATCGAGACCGAGCGGACCAGCTTGTCGCGCTCGAACGGCTCACGCCGGTCCTCGCTCTTCAGCACGGTCAGGTCGCGCAGCTGGATGCGTTCGAACGTGGTGAAACGCGCCGCGCACGCCTCGCACTGGCGCCGCCGCCGGATCGCCGCGCCGTCCTCGGTCGGACGGCTGTCCTTCACCTGTGAATCGTCGTTACCGCAAAACGGACAGCGCATCAGGCCTCCGGATAAATCGGGAAGCGCTCACATAGCGTGCGGACCCGCTCGCGAACATTGGCTTCGATCTGCGCGTCGCCCTGTTCACCATTCTTGCGCAGGCCGTCGAGCACGTCGGCGACCATGTTGCCGATCTCGCGGAACTCGGCAGGACCGAAGCCGCGGGTGGTGCCCGCCGGCGAACCGACGCGGATGCCGCTGGTCTTCATCGGCGGCAGCGGATCGTTGGGGATGCCGTTCTTGTTGCAGGTGATCGCCGCGCGCTCCAGCGCTTCGTCGGCATCCTTGCCGGTCACGCCCAGCGGGGTGAGGTCGATCAGCGCCAGATGCGTGTCGGTGCCGCCCGAAACGACCGCCGCGCCGCGTTCGCTGAGCGTCGCGGCCAGCACCTTGGCGTTCTCGACGATCGCCGCGGCATAGGACTTGAAGTCCGGACGCAGCGCTTCGCCGAACGCCACCGCCTTGGCGGCGATGACGTGCATCAGCGGGCCGCCCTGAAGGCCGGGGAACACCGCCGAGTTGATCTTCTTCGCGATCGCTTCGTCATTGGTGAACACCGCGCCACCGCGCGGGCCGCGCAACGTCTTGTGGGTGGTGGTGGTCACGACATGGGCATGGCCGAACGGGGTCGGATGCACGCCGCCTGCGACGAGACCTGCGAAATGCGCCATATCGACCATGAAGGTCGCGCCGACTTCATCGGCAATCGCGCGGAACTTCGCGAAATCGATGATGCGCGGATAGGCCGAGCCGCCCGCGATGATCAGCTTGGGCTTATGCTCGCGCGCCTTGGCCGCGACTTCGTCGAAATCGATCAGATGAGTGACCGGGTCCACGCCATACTGGATCGCGTTGAACCATTTGCCCGACATCGCCGCCTTGGCGCCGTGCGTCAGATGGCCGCCCGAATCGAGGCTCAGGCCCATGATCGTGTCGCCCGGCTTCACCAGCGCCAGCATCACCGCGCCGTTCGCCTGCGCGCCCGAATGCGGCTGGACGTTGGCGAAGTCGCAACCGAACAGCTGCTTGGCGCGGTCGATCGCGAGCTGCTCGACTTCGTCGGACGGGTGGCAGCCCTGATAATAGCGCTTGCCCGGATAGCCCTCGGCATATTTGTTGGTGAAGACCGAACCCTGCGCTTCGAGCACCGCCTTGGAGACGATATTCTCGCTGGCGATCAGTTCGATCTGATGCTGCTCGCGCTCCAGCTCGTGCGCGACGCCTGCGAACACCGCAGGATCGGCATCGGCGAGCGATTGGGTGAAGAAGCCTTCGCTCCGAAGGCCGGCCGTTTGCGGGTTGGTGCTCATGGCAGGTTCCTTTCGGGATGAGTCAGCTTGTCCACGCGGCCCTGATGGCGGCCGCCGTCGAATTCGGAATTGAGGAAGGTCACGATGCAGGCCTTGGCCATCTCGACGCCGATCAGCCGCGCGCCCAGCGCGATGACATTGGCATCGTTATGGTTGCGCGCCAGCCGGGCCGAGAGCGGCTCCGACACCAAGGCGCAGCGAGCCTGGGGCACGCGATTGACCGCGATCGAGATGCCGATGCCCGATCCGCAGATGGCGACGCCGAACGCCGCCTCGCCTGTCGCGACGGCCTGGCCGACGCGATAGCCATAGTCGGGATAATCGACGCTTTCAGGTCCATTGGTGCCGAGATCGGTCACGTCATGACCGATTTCGCGCAACCATTCGGCGAGTTCGGACTTCATGGCGTAGGCGGCATGGTCCGATGCGATGGCGATCCGGTGCGGCATGCCGCGCCCTCTACGCGCGCGGAACGGTGCTGGCTAGACACGACAATGGGGTTGGAGAAGGAAATGCGTGGATTTTTGCTCGTCGCGCCGGTGGCGCTGATTCTGGCCGGCTGCAATGCGGCGGATCGCAGCAATATCGGTAATGCGGTCGAAAATGCCGGGACCGAGATCGGCAACGGCGCGGCGGACATCGTCGAGGGCGCCGGGAATGTGCTGGAGGATGCCGGTAACGCCGTCACCATCCTGCCGCCGTCGCGTGACGACTGGGTCGGCCGCTGGACCGGGGTCGAAGGCACCTATCTGGTCGTTTCCAAGGGTGCGACCGCGGGCAGCTACAAGCTGGAGATGCAGTATACGCTCGACGACAAGGGAATTTTCGACGGCACCGGCAGCGACGCCGGCATCGCCTTCACCCGCCCCGACGGCAAGCAGGAACTACGCGCGTCGAACGGTGATGCGACCGGGCTGAAATATCTGGCCGGAAAGAAGGACTGTCTGAAGGTGAAGGATGGCGAAGGCTATTGCCGCGACTGATCCGCGCCGGAACGGCCCGGCGGCTTGATCGTTACGGACCGGAATCAACAGCAATGGAGAACCCCATGCGCAAATCGATCCTCGTTCTCGCGCTCCCGCTCGGCCTGGCACTGTCGGCCTGCTCGCAGGCGGAGAACACCGCCGCCGATCTGGGCAACACTGCGGACTCGGTCGGCGATACGCTGTCCAATGCCGGGGAAGATGCGATCAACACGATCGACAATGCCACCGACGATGTCGGCAACCGCGTCGAGAAGGTCGGCGACGCGATCGGCAACGCTGTCGAATAAGGCCTGTGGCGCGCGGGCAGCGTCCGCGCGCCGCCTTCCGGCATTCCGACGTCGTTCGGTAACACCCGCTTGGCGCTTTGCAGCGGGCGTGCCAAGGGAATGACGCGCGGCTGCAACCTCCCTGTCACATCGAACGCCTAGGCCGCGCGAAAGCCGCCGTGCTGCGGGGCATTTGCCGGAGATCCGACATGGGTTCGATTGCCAAGACGCCGAAGAACGGAGCAGTTCGCGGCGCAGTGCACCGTCACGAGCATCTGACGAAGGAAGGCATCCTCGAACGCGCCTTCACCTTCGCGTTCCGCGGCTTGGTCTATGCCCAGATCTGGGAAGATCCGGTGATCGACATGGAAGCGCTCGAGCTGCAGCCCGATCACCACATGGTGACCATCGCTTCGGGCGGCTGCAACGTCTTCTCGTACCTGACCGCGAACCCAAAACAGGTCACCGCGGTCGACCTGAATCCGGCGCATATCGCGCTCAACAATCTCAAGAAGGTCGCGGCGCTGCATCTGCCCGATCAGGCCAGTTTCCACCGCTTCTTCGGCCATGCCGACAGCCCGGAAAATGTCGAGGCGTACAAGCGCTATCTGCGCCCGCATCTGGACGAGAAGAGCCGCGCCTATTGGGAAGGCCGCGACTGGTCGGGCCGCCGCCGCATCTCGGGCTTTGCCACCGGCTTCTACAAGCGCGGGCTGCTCGGCCGCTTGATCGGCACCGTCCATTTCCTCGGCAAGCTCTACCGGATCGATCCGAAGGAAATGCTGGCGGCCAAGGATATGGCCGATCAGCGCCGCATCTTTAACGAACGCTTCGCGCCGTTCTTCGACAAGAAACTGCTGCGCTGGCTGGTCGATCAGCCCGCCGCGCTGTTCGGCTTCGGCATTCCGCCGGCGCAGTACGACCTGCTCAAGGTCGACGACAATCGCGGCATCACCGGCGCGCTGAAGGTGCGACTGGAGAAGCTGGCCTGCGATTTCGACATCAAGGACAATTTCTACGCTTGGCAGGCGTTCGGCCGCGGCTATGGCAAGCATGAAGACGCGCCGTTGCCGCCCTATCTCCAGGCCGTGAACCACGAAGCGGTGCATGAGCGTGCCGGCCGGGTCGAGATCCGCCACGCGAACATGTGCGATTATCTGGAATCGATGCCCGCCCAGTCGCTCGACCGGTATCTGTTCCTCGATGCGCAGGACTGGATGACCGACGAGCAACTCACCCGGCTGTGGAGCGAAGTCACCCGCACCGCCAAGCCCGGCGCGCGCGTTCTCTACCGGACCGCTGCCGCGCCCGATGTGGTGCCGGGGCATATCCCCGATGACCTGATGGGCCAGTGGCAGCGCGCGCCGCAGGAGCGGCTCGACGATCTCAACGCCCGCGACCGTTCGTCGGTCTATGGCGCGATCCATATGTACACGCTGAAGCCGCACGAATGAGCGGGGCTGCTGCGGGTGCCGACCAGAAGGGGCTGATGGACGCGACCTATGCGCTCCATCGCCACTTCTACGACTTTACCCGCAAATTCTATCTGCTCGGCCGCGACCGGCTGATTCGCGAGCTGGCGCCGCCGCCGGGCGGCACGGTGCTGGAAGTCGGCTGCGGCACGGCGCGCAACCTGATCGTGGCGGCGAAGCGCTGGCCCAATGCGCGCTTCTTCGGCTTCGACATCAGCGAAGCGATGCTCGACACCGCAGGCAAGTCGGTTGCGAAGCAGGGGCTTTCCGACCGGATTTCGCTGGCACAGGGCGATGCCGGCAAGTTCGACGTGAACCGGCTGTTCGGCGTCGAGAAGGTCGACCGGGTGTTCATGAGCTACACTTTGTCGATGATCCCGCCCTGGGTCGAAGCGATCGAGCTGGGCGCCGCCGCACTGGCCCCGGGCGGCGAGCTGCATATCGTCGATTTCGGCCAATATGAGCGGCTGCCGGCCTTCGCGAAGAAGCTGCACTTCAAGTCGCTCAATGACTTCCACGTCTATCCCCGCCGCGAACTGCCCGCAGTGCTCAAGCGCGTGGCGGAGGAGCAGGGACTGGCGCTGGAATTCACCCCGCTGCTGCGCGGCTATACCTGGGCGGCGGTGCTCAGGAAGGCCTAGCCCCGTCCAGCTTGCTCCAGTCGAGCGCCGAGGCGATCACGTCGTACCCGTCCCAATCGGCATCCTCGAACAGTTCGAACGTCAGCGGATAGCGCGGCTGGCCCATTAGCGCATCGTTCAGCCCGTCCTGGAACCGGTCGAAATCCGGCGTGTAGATCCGCCATTCGCGCGTCTTGTCGCGCGTCACGACCGCCGCGAGCTTGCCCCAGCCGCCCGAAGCCATCGCTGCGTCGAGCGTATTTTCGAACTCGGCCATCGAATCGAGGTCCTCGTCCTCGGGCATGTGCGGTTCGTCCGAATCGAACGCCCAGCGGATCATCACCAGCCGGGGATAGTCGGCCTTCTCGTCCTCGTCCGGCGCGCGCGTGCGGATGCGGGTGGTGGTCGGCCCCTCGTCGCTCTCGCCGATGGCATAGGCCCAGGGTTCTTCGGTCGACGCGCTCATGGCCCGGTCTGTTCCTCGCTTAGGGCACCGGCGTTGCCGCCTTGGCCTTCTTGATGATCTCCGTCAGATAGTCGTCCGAGTAATCGACGCAAATCTCGCACCACAGCAGCTTGTGGTCGGACATCTGGTTCTTGCGATAGGTCGCCTTGAAATATTCGGCCTGTTTGTCGCGCGGCCGGGCGGCGCCCTTGGAGTCGGTCGCCATCTTCGCCGGCTTCACCACATCGATATAATGATCCACGTCCTCGTCGCGATAGACGTGCTTGAGCATGTCGAACACGCCCGATCCGCCCACCTTGAAGCCCGGATGCGCGGATTTCACCGCGATCTGGTCATAGTGGAAATTGCCGCCCAGATTGCTCTTCAGCGGCTTGGTCGGGATCGCGAACCCGGCCTTTTCCAGCGCCTGCATCGTCTCGTGCTCGGGCGAGATGATGTTGAAGTCGCCCAGCAGGATATAGTTGGAATCCCAGCCCGCATCCTCGGGCCGCGCCCATTGGCGTTCCCTGGCGCGCTTGATCATGTCCTTCTTTTCGTCGCCCTGACGGTCGGCAAGGAACTGCGCGATCTTCTCGATCTCCTCGCGGCGCTGCTTCAGCCCGGCGCTGCCTTCGCCGTAGAAGATATGGACGGTGCACAGCTTGAACTTGAGCCAGGCCGAGCGGAAGGCGACCGCGAAGGGCGTCCGCGCGAACTGCACCTTTGTGGCGGGGGCGTTGGCGGCGCCCGGCGCGGCGATCTCCTGCCCCTCGGGCAGCACGATCTCCCCGGCTTCCTTGCAGAATTCGACCTTGGCCTTGCGATAGAGGAACGCGAGCCGCTCGTTATTGCCCGCGCCGCCCGAACGCCCACCCGCGGTGTCGGTGACCAGATAGTCCCAGCCCGAGCCGAGATGCTTGTCGATCAGCTCCTCGAGCTTGGTCAGGTCGCGATTGACCTCCTGCACGGCGACCAGATCGAAATGATCGATGATCTCGGCGATGTAGAGCATCGATTCGGTGGTGCGGTCATATCCGCCGCCATCGCCGAAATGCATCAGGTTCCAGGTGGCGAGGCGCAGGCTGCGCTCGCTGGTGCCGGCATGGATCTCGGTGCGCAGCGCCGCCTTCAGCGCTTCCAGCCGCTCGGCGACGAATTTCTGGCGGACCGGATTGTCCTTGAAATCCCGGTGCCAGCGCAGCGAATTGATCAGCGTCATGCGTGCATCCCCCTCGTCTTCAGGTGATGCGACCCGTTCGTGACAGCCGTCTTACGCGGCCCTGCGCAGTTCCAGACGTCCCCAGATCTCGACCAGTGCGTCCACCAGCTCGCGCATCATGCCTTCGTCATGCGCGGGGCCGGGGGTGAAGCGCAGGCGTTCGGTGCCGCGCGGCACGGTCGGGTAATTGATCGGCTGCACATACACGCCGTACTCGGCGAGCAGGATGTCGCTGATCTTCTTTGCCTTCACCGGATCGCCGACCATCAGCGGCACGATATGGGTGGTCGTGTCCATCACCGGCAGCCCGGCGTCGCTCATCATCGCCTTCAGCGTCGCGGCGGCGGCCTGCTGGCCATCACGCTCGCTGCTGGAGGCCTTGAGGTGGCGGACCGAAGCCAGCGCGCCAGCGACCAGCACCGGCGACAGCGAGGTCGTGAAGATGAACCCCGGCGCATAGCTGCGGATCACATCGATGATCATCTTGTCGGCCGCGATATAGCCGCCCATCACGCCGAACGCCTTGCCCAGCGTGCCTTCGATGATCGTCAGCCGGTGTGCGGCCTCGTCACGATCAGAAATACCGCCGCCGCGCGGCCCGTACATGCCGACGGCATGGACCTCGTCCAGATAGGTGAGGGCGTTGTACTTGTCGGCCAGGTCGCACAGCGCATGGAGCGGGGCGACGTCGCCGTCCATCGAATAGACGCTTTCGAACGCGATCAGCTTGGGTACGGCGGGATCGTCCGCTGCCAGCAATTCCTCGAGATGGGCGAGGTCGTTGTGGCGGAACACGCGCTTCTCGCAGCCCGAATTGCGGATGCCCGCGATCATCGAGGCGTGGTTCAGCTCGTCCGAATAGACGATGCAGCCCGGCAGCACCTTGGCTAGCGTGGAGAGCGTCGCTTCGTTCGAGACATAGCCCGAGGTGAACAGCAGCGCGCCTTCCTTGCCGTGCAGGTCGGCCAGTTCGCCTTCCAGATCGACATGGTAATGGGTGTTGCCGCCGATGTTGCGCGTGCCGCCAGAGCCCGCGCCGACGTCGTGAAGGGCCTCCTCCATCGCCGCGATCACCTTGGGATGCTGGCCCATGGCGAGATAATCGTTCGAGCACCACACGGTGATCGGCTTCGGCCCGTTATGCCCGGCGAAGCAGCGCGCATTGGGGAACATGCCCCTGTTGCGCAGGATATCGATGAACACGCGATATCGGCCTTCGGCGTGGAGCCGGTCGATCGCCGAACTGAAGACGCGCGCGTAGTCTACACCCGGCGCTGTGCTGTCGTTGTGGCCCATGGTGGCGCCTCCCCTAGCCGGGATATTAGCGGATTTCCAGCCGGGGGAACCCTGCGTTCACCGCTTTTGTGTATCAATTCTGCGCCAGGGGTATGCATCCCGCGCATCGAGACGGCACAGGCCGGCGATCCGATAGGCCTGTGCATAGGCCGCGACTCGCGCGTCGTAATCGGCCGCGAACGAGTCGGCGAAGTTCCATCCGGGCGGGTTGAAGGTCGAAAATCCGTTGATCGTCGGCACCCGCCAGCGCTGGGCGAGATACATGGCGTCGACATTGTGCGGATAGAGCGCGGCGATCTTCGCATCGAACTGCTGCGGCTCGTTTTGCCGGGCAGTGACGACATAGAAGCTGGTGCAGCCCGGCGGCGGCGCGGGCAGCGACTCCAGCGCGGTCAGGTTGGTGGTGCGGTCCAGCTTGACCGGCGGGTTCAGGTTGATCTGCTCGACCACTAGCAGCAGCGCGGCGAGTCCCGCCAGATGCGGGGCGGAGCGTAGCCACGCCGCGAACTGCGCGCGATAGACCCCCGCGACCAGCAGCAGCACCGGCAGCACGAGGAACAGCTGATAGCGCAGCACGACGCGCAGCCCGCTCGCGCCCGGCACCAGCCAATGGACCAGGATCCAGGGCGACACGATCCAGAAGCGCAGGGTCAGCACCCAGCCGACCAGCAGCGCGATGGCGAAAATCCGCATCGCCTGGGTCTGGCCCGGACGGCGCAGCACGCGATGCGCGGCCAGCATCGTCAGCGCGAACAGCAGCAGCGGAAACCCGCTCTGATGCTCGCCGGCAAGAAAGCGGCGGACGAACTCCGGCGAGAACAGGCCATGGACGATCCGGCTGATCCAGCCCCATGCCAGATTGCCCGGCCCGGTGTTGACCGGATCGAACAGGGTCACGGTGTAGCTCAGCACATAGCCATGCCCGCCGGTCTCGCGCGCCTTGGGCAGATAGACGCTGAGGAAGGGCAGGGTAAGGACAACGAACACCGCGCCGCAGATCGCCAGTGTGCCGATATGCGCGCGGATCAGGTCCCAGGCCGTGCGCGGCGCCGCGCGGCCCTGTGCCCATAGCCAGCACAGCACCAGCAACAGCGCGAAGAACAGGGTGAACCACGCCATGTAATAGGCGGTCAGCAGCCATGCCGCGAGCAGCGCCGCGCAACCCGCACCCAGCAGGCGTGCTTTGCTGCGATGCCCGGCCAGCTCGGCGCGGGCGGCCTCGATCACCAGCAGCGCCACCAGCGGCAACAGCGCGATGCTGGCCACCTGCACATGCCCGCCCTGCACCACCAGATTGTTCGAGATGGTGAAGAGCAGCGCGACCATCGCCGCGACCGTCCATTCCCAGCGCAGCGTCCGCGCCACCAGCGCATAGGCGGCGAAGAAACCGATCGTGCGGAAGGTCGCGATGTTCAGCGTGTCCGACAGGAACGGATCGAACCAGATCCGCCAGAAGGAATAGATCAGCCCGTACAGCAGATAGCCGTCATTATAGCCGAGCGTGCCGCCATGCGGGTGGAAGTAGAGCGGCTGGTTCCACACGCCATGCCCGGTCAGCACGTTGCGCCAATGTTCGAGGATGCTGATCTCGATGATGCCGTCGGCGCGGTCGCCAAAGCCCAGCGCGAACCCGCTGAAAATCTGCACGCGGAACACCAGCACCATGGCGAGCGCCCAGAGGGCGAGCAGCACCGCGCCCCGCGTCCATCTGCCGGTCGTTTCCATCCTAGAGCGCTTCGATCACGGTCAGGCCGAACCGCGCCAATGCGGGGACCAGCGCGTCGGTTCGCGCGTCGCGGGCCGTGAACACGGCGCGTCCGGCCACCGGCGCGTCCGGCCAGCTCTGACCGTCGGTCAGATAGGCGACGCGGCGTGCGATGCCCGGCCCGCCATCGACGAA
>NZ_JARNTV010000023.1 GCF_029433115.1 Sphingomonas sp. AOB5
CGCTGGCGACTTCGGGACGGCGATCGCGGCGCGAACGGCGGTCACGCGCAGTAGCAGGTGCGGGCGTGGTCACGACGGGCTGCGGCGCAGGCGTCGCCGCGGCGACCTGAACCGGCTTCGGTTCGGGAACATAGGGCTGGAATTGCGGCGCGAGTTGCGCATCGGCGAGACGGCCCGGCGTGCGCGCCATCTGGCCGAAATGCACCGCGAAGGCGCGGTCGCCGGGCGTCATGTTGGGCAGGCGGCGGAAGAAGGGTGTGAGCGCCGCGCCCATATTGTTGGGCATCATGCTCGATGCGATCCGCTCGGCACCCGGCACATCGCCGTTCATCGCGAGGATGAAGGCCCGCGCGCGCCATGCCGCGCGGTCGCTGCGGCGGAGCAATGGATCGAGTACGCGCATCGCCTCGTCCGACTTGCCGACAATGCCCAGCGACAGCGCGAGCCGCCGAACCAGTTCGTCGTCATTGCTGCGCTGCATCGCCTGACGATAGTCGCGCTGGGCCAGATGCGGCGCGCCGAGCAGATCATAGGCGAGGCCGCGATCGGCTGCATATTCACCCATCGGCAGGCCGCGCTTCTCAGCATCCTGGAACAACAGCAACGCTTCGCCCGGCCGCTCCATCTTGACCAGCACCGAAGCGCGGCCGGCGAAGATGCGCGGATTGTCCGGCTCCAGCTTCTCGGCACGCGCATAGAAAGCGAGCGCCGCCGCGGTGTCGTCCAGCCGGTTGCTGATCGTCGCAGCCGACAGCAGCGCACGCATATCGCGCGGATCGAGCGCAAGCGCGCGCATCTCCTCCGCCAGCCGATCCGCATCGGGATTCGGAGCGGCGACCACTTCGCTCGTCTGGGCGAAGGCGGGCATGGCGGCACCGCTCGCAGCAAGCGCGAGGGCAAGGGCCGATAGATGCGAAAAGCGAATCCGGTTCATGGGCTCCCCCACCCTACACCGAGCGCACGCTGAACCGAAAATGACAGCGCGCCCATGGCTCGATGGACCGAGCCATGGGCGCGCCGAAATCGCCGGTTACTGGTTGTTCTGGCTGCGCAGGAAACGCGGGATATCCAGCGGATCCTTGTCGTCGTCGTCGTCGGACTTGGCGCCGCCGCGCGCGGCCGAAGCCATGCGTTCGAACAGCGTGCCACCCGATTTGCGCTCCGGCTTCGGCGCCGGCTCGGCGGCCGGGGCGTCCTCGCCATCATCCGACGTCAGCCAGCGGCGGCGGCTGCCCAGTTCGGGCGCCGGCGGTTCGCTGGCAGCGGCATCTTCCGCGGTTTCCAGACCATCGTCCATCGCGACTTCGGAGCCGAGCAGAAGCTCGTCCGATTCCTCTTCGGCCGGAGCCGGTTCGGCCGCCGCTTCCGGCTCATAGGCTTCGGGGATCGACGGCGCGGCTGCGACTTCCGCTTCCGGTTCCGCGTCCTCGAAGGTCAGCGGGGCCGGTTCGGAGAAGCCCGGTTCGGCAACGGCTTCGGGTTCCTCGGGCAGCGGCGCGGTGACCGCGGCAGGTGCTTCCGCCGGACGGCGCGGGCTGGCGAAGCTGAACACGCGCGGCTGTTCGGCAGCGACCGGCTTGGCGGCAGCCTGTGCGTCCGCATCGATGCCGGTCGCGACGACCGAAACGCGAATCTTGCCGTCCAGTTCGGTGTTGAACGCAGAACCCCAGATGATGTTCGCATCGGGATCGACCAGCTCGCGGATATGGTTCGCAGCTTCGTCGATTTCGAGCAGGCGCATATCCTCGCCACCGGTGATCGAAACGATCACGCCCTTGGCACCGTTCATCGACACGCCATCGAGCAGCGGGTTGGCGATCGCCTTCTGCGCCGCCACGATCGCGCGGTCGTCGCCATCGGCTTCGCCGGTGCCCATCATAGCCTTGCCCATTTCCTGCATGACGGCGCGGATATCGGCGAAATCGAGGTTGATGAGGCCAGGCATGACCATCAGATCGGTGATACCGCGAACGCCCTGCTGAAGGACCTCGTCGGCCATCTCGAACGCTTCCTTGAAGGTCGTGTTCGCGTTGGCGATCAGGAACAGGTTCTGGTTCGGAATGACGATCAGCGTATCGACATACTTCTGAAGCTCGTCGATGCCCGCTTCGGCCGACTGGGCGCGGCGCTTGCCTTCGAACGCGAACGGCTTGGTCACCACGCCGACGGTCAGGATGCCCATGTCACGCGCCATCTTGGCGATGACGGGTGCCGCACCGGTGCCGGTGCCGCCGCCCATGCCGGCCGCGATGAACACCATGTGTGCGCCCTCGAGCGCCTTCTGCACCTGATCGATCGTTTCCTCGGCCGCCGCACGGCCGATCTCGGGCCGCGAGCCTGCACCGAGGCCCTGCGTGATTTTCGCGCCGAGCTGGATGCGGTGACCCGCGCTCGACTGCTTCAGCGCCTGCGCATCGGTGTTGGCGACCAGGAACTCGACGCCCTGGACGTCCGCCCGGATCATGTTCGCGATCGCGTTTCCACCCGCGCCGCCGACGCCGATCACGGTGATCTTGGGCGTCAGATCGTCGACTTCAGGCGGCAGAAAATCGATACTCATTGCCTTGTCTCCCCTCGCGTCTCCGGACTCGACCGGCCTGCGCGCATATACGGTTCGTTTGATGCACCAACGCCCGCACTGACTCTAGTGCAAACAAGCAGGCGCTGTCTTATTTCTTCAATAATTCGCCCGAAACGCGGCCAATAGTCGGGAAAATACGGCACGAGGACTGGCGCGCGTCACCATCTGGTGAGTCGGCTCCAGCGCGCGCAGGTCGATCGGGTCCGATGCCGCGAAACAAGCGAGTCCGGCCAGTGTCGCGAATCCCGGGCCGCTATGCGCCTCGGGCAGCGCCACCAGCCCCTTGGGACGGCCAACGCGCACCGTGCTGCCCAGCACCTGCTGCATGTAATCGGCAATGCCCTTCAGCTCCGCGCCGCCGCCGGTCAGCACGATCTGGCGGCCGACCGGGTCCTGCATGCCGAGCTTGACCAGTTCCTTCTGGATTTCCGGCACCAGCCGTTCGAGGCGCTGGCGTATCACCGCGATCAGCTGTGCCTTGGTGATGCGGGTACCCTCGGCGCCCTCCTCCGGGCTGGCATGGACGACGTCGATCATGTCGTGATTGTCGCGCGGGCTGATGTTGGCAGAGCCGTAGAAGCACTTCGTTCGCTCGGCCCATGCACGTGCGGTGCCGAAGGCCGAGGCGATATCGTCGGTGATGTCGGCCGAACCGATCGGGATGGACGCGAGGCCCGAGAGGACACCGCCCTGGAACACCGAGACGTTGGTGATGCCCGCGCCGATCTCGACCAAGGCCACGCCCAAGTCGCGTTCCTCCTCGGTCAGGCAGGCAAGGCCGGTGGCGAGCGGCGCGGCGATGATCGAGCGCACTTCGAGATGCGCCGAGCGGACGCACAGATCGAGATTGCGCACCGGCGATCCTTCGGTGGCGACGACATGGATATCGACGCCGAGCCGGTCGGCATGGAGGCCGATAGGACGCTTCACCCCGGCAAGGCCATCGACCGCATAGCGCATCGGCTGGGCGTGGAGCACCATCTTGCCCTGCGGATTGATCGCGTCGCGTCCGGCCTTGAGCAACTCGTCGATATCCGACTGTTCGACGCGGTGGCCACCCAGATCGGCCTCGAGCTTGACGATATCCGAGATCAGACCGCCCGCGGAGAAGCTGACCCAAACATTCTCGATATTGGTGCCGGCGATGCGCTCGGCCTGCTCGACCGCTTCGCGGATCGCCAGCTCGGTCGCGTGCATATCGGCGACATAGCCGCGCTTGACGCCGCGGCTCTCGCGCTGACCGGTGCCGAGCACGACCAGCTGGCCGTCATCGGTGCGCTGGGCGATCAGCGCCGAGACCTTCGACGATCCGACGTCGAGCGCAGTGATGAGACCTTCGGGTGCTGCCTTGGCCATGATTACTCGTCCCCCTGAATATCTTGCGCCGGTTGCGCGTCTGCGTCGACTGCGGGCTTTGCCGGAGTTTGTTTCGGCTGGGCCGGGCGGCGCTGGATGTACAATGTCTGCCCCACGCGCATATCGAACCGCACGAAGCCGCGGCCGAGCAGGCGCTGGGTGCCATCGGTCTCGGCGAAGCGCTTGAGCGCGTCGGCGGCTTCCTTCTCGCCCTCGGGCAGCAACAGCCGTTCGCCGGTGTCGAAGGTCAGGTCCCAGCGGCGATTGCCGACCCAGGTCGATGCTTTGACCAAAGGCTTGAGCGCGGGTGCCGCGTCCATCAGGCGGCGGCGGGCCACCTCCTGCTTGTTCGCCCCCTCACCCACCAGCAGCGGCAGATCGGGCATCGCATCGCGCGACACCGATTCCAGCGACACGCCATTGGGATCGATCAGCATCAGCACGCCGCGATTCTGCCAGATCGCCGCGGCCTCGCGCTCGACGACATTGACCACCAGCGTGTTGGGCAGGCGGCGCGACACGCGCGCATCCTCGATCCACGGATATTGCAGCAGCCGTTCGCGGACCAGCTCGAGATCGACCAGCGGCATCGCGCGCGACTTCTGGTCGAGCGCGGCCTGATAGACGGTCATCTTGTCCATATGCTTCAGGCCATAGGGATCGACCTGCTCGACGCGGAAGCCCATCTCGCCGACCACTTCGGACGCGGCCACGCCGACCATGCCGGGCACGCCGAAGAAGCTCGCCACCCCCAGCGCCACCGCGCCGGTGATGCCGACAATGCCCCAGGTCGCGATCTTCTGCAGCGTCTCATGGCTGACCGGCAGCGCGGTCATCGCCTGATCGAGCAGGCCCGGCCCCTTCTTCTTGCGCACCTGCTGCCGCTTCTTGGCGGGCGCGCGGGCCGGGGAACGGCGGACCGTTCGCTTGGTCACCCCGAAGCCTTTCCGGCCAACGCTTCCTCGACGATCCACTGCACCAGTTCGGGGTACGACATGCCGCAATATTTCGCCTGTTCGGGGACGAGGCTGAGCGGGGTCATGCCCGGCTGGGTGTTGGTTTCGAGCAGGAACAGGCCGTCCACGCCCTGATTGTCGTCCCAGCGGAAATCGGAGCGCGACGCGCCCTTGCAGCCGAGCAGCCGGTGCGCCTCGACCGCGAGGCGCATACAGGCGTCGGTGATCTCGTCGGGGATCTGCGCGGGGAAGACATGCTCGGTCAGCCCGTCGGTGTACTTGGAATCATAGTCGTAGAAGCCGCTCTTGGGCTTCAGTTCGGTGACGCCGAGCGCGCGGTCGCCGAGCACAGCGGTGGTCAGCTCGCGGCCGCGGATAAAGGGTTCGGCGAGCAGTTCGTCGAACTCCTGCCACGGCCCCTTGGCCTGCGGGCTGATCGGGTTCGAATAATTGCTCTCGTTGGTGACGATGGCGACGCCGACCGACGAGCCTTCGTTGACGGGCTTGAGCACATAGGGGCGCGGCAGCGGATCGTGCTGGTACAGCTCTTCGATGCGGACCATGCGGCCGCCCGGCATCGGAATGCCGTGCGGGACCAGCGCCTGCTTGGTGAGCTGCTTGTCGATCGCGATGACCGAAGTGACGAGGCCCGAATGGGTGTATTTCAGGCCCATCAGGTCGAGCATGCCCTGCACGGTACCGTCCTCGCCGGGCGAACCATGGAGCGCGTTGAACACGATATCGGGCTTGAGGTTGGCGAGCGTGACCGCGACGTTGCGGTCCATATCGACGCGGCTGACCTTGTGGCCGAGCGATTCCAGCGCGTCGGCGACGCCGTTGCCGGACATCAGCGAGACTTCGCGCTCGTTGGACCAGCCGCCCATCAGGACTGCGACGTGGAGCTTGTTCACTTCACGATCCCCACGCGCTGAATTTCCCATTCGAGTTCGACCCCTGATTTCGCTTTGACCTTGGCCCGCACTTCCTCGCCCAGCGCCTCGATATCGGTGCTGGTCGCCTCGCCGACGTTGAGCAGGAAGTTGGTGTGCTTCTCGCTGACCTGCGCATCGCCCTTGCGCAGCCCGCGGCAGCCGGCTTCATCGACAAGCTGCCACGCCTTGTGCCCCTGCGGGTTCTTGAAGGTGGAACCGCCGGTCTTGCTGCGCAGCGGCTGCGATTCCTCGCGCGCGGCGGCGATGCGGTCCATCTCGGCCTGGATCGCCACCGGATCGCCGGGATGGCCGCGGAAGATGGCGCTGACCACGATCGCGCCCTCGGGCAGTTCGCTGTGGCGATAAGTGTAGGCGAGATCGGCGAGCGGGAGCGTCTTTCGCTCGCCTGAGCGCAGGATCACGTCGCATTCGACCAGAATGTCGCAGGTCTCGCGGCCATAGGCCCCGCCGTTCATGCGCACGAAGCCGCCGACCGTGCCGGGGATCGAGCGGAGGAACTCGACGCCGCCAATGCCCGCATCGCGGGCCCTGGACGAGACGAGGATGCCCGAGGCACCGCCGCCGCATTTCAGGGTAGTTGCATCGATCTGCTCGACGGTGGCGAAGGTCTTGCCGAGACGGATCACGACGCCGGGGACGCCGCCGTCGCGGACGATCATGTTCGAGCCGAGGCCAAGGCCCATGACCGGGACGGCGGGATCGAGCGCAAACAGGAAGCTGGCCAGATCCTCGGCATCGGCAGGTTCGAACAGCCACTCGGCCGCGCCACCGCTCTTGAACCAGACGAGCGGCGCGAGCGGTGCGCCATGGGTCAGTTTACCACGGACAGGAGGCAGCGCGTAGCAAACGCTCACTTCCACCCCCACAGCTTCGCCCATTGCTTCCACGCGGCCATATTGGCTTCGACGGCCTTCTGGCTCACCTCCTGAAGATCGGTCAGCTGTTTCGCGCCGTCGAGCATCTTCTCGGCGGCGTCGAGCTGGGCCTTTTGCGCGCGCAGGATCTCGCGCTGCATCTCCATGGCGGTGGTGAAGAAGTCGCTCATGCGGAAACCTTCACTTCGTCGATCGCGGTGGCCAGTCCGGCGGCCCATTTGGTGATGTCGCCAGCGCCGAGGCACACGACCATGTCACCCGGCTGGATCACCTCGGCGAGCGTCGTGGCGAGGCCCGCCGCATCTGCGACGGTAGCGGCAGCACGGTGACCGCGACGCTTGATGCCTTCGACCAAAGCCTCGGAATCGACGCCCTCGACCGGCTGCTCGCCCGCGGCATAGACCGGGGTGATATAGACCATGTCGGCGTCGTTGAACGCCTGGGCGAAGTCATCCATCAGATTGCCGAGGCGCGAGAAGCGGTGCGGCTGCATCACTGCGATCACGCGGCCGCGAGCAGATTCCCGCGCGGCAGACAGAACCGCGCGGATCTCGACCGGATGGTGGCCGTAATCGTCGATGATCGTGGTGCCATGGGTCTCACCGACCTTGGTGAAGCGGCGCTTGACCCCGCCGAAGCGGGCAAAGCCCTTCTGGATGGTCGCGTCGGCAATGCCGAGTTCCAGCGCCACGCCGATCGCGGCCAGCGCGTTCTGGACATTGTGGCGGCCGGGCATGGGCAGATCGATGCCCTCGATCGAACGGACCGTGCCGTCGCGGTGGCGGATGATCGCTTCGAACTTGTTGCCGCCGGCATAGGGCGTGACGTTGACGCCGCGCACATCGGCCGAGGCCGCGAAACCATAGGTGACGATGCGGCGATCCCGCACGCGCGGGATGATCGCCTGAACCTCGGGGTGATCGAGGCACAGCAGGGCCGCGCCGTAAAAAGGCACATTCTCGACGAACTCGACGAAACAGTCCTTCACCCGATCGAACGAGCCGTAATGGTCGAGATGCTCGGGATCGATATTGGTCACCACCGCAATGGTGCCGTCGAGGCGGAGGAAGCTGCCGTCGCTCTCGTCAGCCTCGACCACCATCCAGTCGCTGTCGCCAAGACGCGCGTTCGAGCCGTACTGGTTGATGATGCCGCCGTTGATGACCGTCGGATCGACGCCGCCGGCATCGAGCAGGGCCGCGATCATCGAGGTCGTCGTGGTCTTGCCGTGCGTGCCGGCCACCGCGACGGTGGACTTCAGCCGCATCAGCTCGGCCAGCATCTCGGCGCGGCGGACCACAGGGATGCGGCGCTCATAGGCGGCTTCGACTTCAGGATTGCCGCGCTTGATCGCGGTGGAAGTGACCACCACCGCCGCATCGCCCAGATTTTCCGCCGCATGGCCGATCGCGACGGTGATGCCGCGCTTGCGCAGCCCCTCGATCACATAGCCTTCGGCGACGTCCGAACCCTGAACATGATAGCCGAGATTGTGCATCACCTCGGCAATGCCCGACATGCCGATGCCGCCGATGCCGACGAAGTGGATTGTTCCGATATCGGTTGCGACGCCCTTCATTAGTAAGCGCTCTTTCCCTGCATGGCTGCGCGGCGGATAGCGATGGGAGCCTCCGGCGCATGGATGGATTCGACCAGATCGGCGAGGTCGCGGGCGGCGTTGGGCTTGCCGCACGACTTGGCGCGCTCGGCCGCATTCTGCAACGCGACCGTGTCGAGGCCGAGCTTCTGGATCTGCTTGGCGAGTTCGGTGGCGGTGAAGGCGCGCTGGTTGATCGTGCGTGCACCGCCGGCCGCGGTGATTTCCTTCGCATTGACCGTCTGGTGATCGTCGGTCGCGCTGGGCAGCGGAACGAGGATCGCGGGACGGCCCGCCGCGGTCAGTTCGGAAATGGTCGAGGCCCCTGCTCGCGCGATCACGATATGCGCCCAGGCGAGCCGCTCGGGCATGTCGGGCAGATAGGTCGCGATCTCGGCCGGGATCTCGTGCGCGAGATACTTGGCGCGGACCTGCTCGATATCCTCGACGCGGGCCTGGTGCGTCACCTGCATGCGGCGGCGGAAATGGGTGGGCAGCAACGCGAGGCCATCGGGTACGACCTGCGAAAGGATCGACGCACCCTGGCTACCGCCGGTGACGAGAACGCGGAAGATGCCGTCCTCCTCCAGCATCGGATAGGGCCGGTTGCGCAGCTCGAGGATCGCCTCGCGCACCGGGTTGCCGATATGATGGGTCTTGGCCTTCCAGCCAT
Source organism: Sphingomonas sp. AOB5 (assembly GCF_029433115.1). Classification (GTDB taxonomy): domain Bacteria; phylum Pseudomonadota; class Alphaproteobacteria; order Sphingomonadales; family Sphingomonadaceae; genus Sphingomonas. Next base: position 8,992 of record NZ_JARNTV010000023.1, read on the forward strand.
CCTTCAGCCGCTCGGTTTCGCCATAGCTGGTGGCGATGGCATCGACCTTGCCCGCGACATAGCGGTTGACCCGGCCGAGCACGGCGTTCTGTTCGTGGATCACGGTCGGCACGCCGCGCGCGAATGCGGCCAGCAGTGCCGGGAGCGCAGGATAGCCGCCAAAGCCGATCACGCAGCTCGGCTGCATTTCCTTCATCAGCTTGATCGCCATCGAGCGACCCGCGAGCATCTTGCCTGCCGCCTTGACGAAGCCGAGCGGCCCGCCGCCCAGCCGCCCTGCGGGAAGGACGTGCGTCTCGATATCCTCGAACAGGCCGGGAAAGCGCACGCCGCGATCGTCGCTGATCAGCGCGACATGATGACCGCGCCCGATCAGCTCCGCCGCCAGCGCCGCCGCGGGCACCATGTGCCCCCCGGTGCCGCCTGCCGCCAGAACATAGGTACGCGAATTCGTCATGTGCCGCTCCACCGCACGGTATAGGGAGAGCGCTTCAGATACGGGTTTCGCCGCGTGAAGGCGAGCAAAAGCCCCATCCCGATCGAAAGCGCGATCATCGATGAACCGCCATAGCTGATGAAGGGCAAGGTCATGCCCTTGGACGGCGCCAGGCCGGTGTTCACCGCCATGTTGATGAAGGCCTGAACGCCGAACTGCGCGACGAGGCCGGTGGCCGCGAGCAGCTTGAATGCGTCCTCTTCGTCGATCAGCTTGAGCAGCACGCGCAGAATGATCGCGACGTACAGCACCGCGATGGCCGCGCAGGCGATCAGCCCGAACTCCTCGCCGATCACCGAGAAGATATAGTCGGTATGCGCCTCGGGCAGCTTGAACTTGACCTGTCCGCTGCCGGGGCCGGTGCCGAACAGGCCGCCGGAGGTCAGCGTCTGCTCGGCCATGTTGGTCTGGTAATGCTCGGCCAGCGCCTTTTCCTTGGTCGGCCACAGGAAGCTGTCGATGCGGATGCGGGCGGTGTCGTAGAACAGATAGGCCGAGACGATCCCGGCGACCCCGATCCCGGTGAGGCCGCCGATCACTGCGGGCGAGATACCCGCCACGGTCATCAGGATGATCCAGACGATGCAAAAGACCATGGTCTGGCCGAAGTCCGGCTGCATCATCAGTAACAGCGCGACCAGCGCGGTGAGACCGCCGGTCACGCCCAGCATCAGCGTCATCGGCAATTGCGCATCGGTGGCGCGCAGCGACAGAATCCAGGCGATCGAGACGATGAACAGGGGTTTGAGAAACTCGGACGGCTGGAGATCGGAAATGCCCAGATCGATCCAGCGCTTCGCGCCGTTCACTTCGCTGCCGATAAAAGGCAGCAGGATCAGCAGCCCGATGCAGATGCCCGCCCCGATCAGCGCGCCGCGCCGGGCGAGGGTCAGCGGCACCATCGATACGAACACCATGATCGGCACCGACAGCGCGACCCAGATCAGCTGGCGCCAGAAATAGAACATCGGCGGGACGATATGCGCGCCGTCCGAATAGCGCCGCGCGGTAGCGGGCGATGCGGCAGCGACGGCGACGAGGCCGATCGCGATCAGCAGCAGCACCATCAGCAGCAGGACGCGGTCGACTTCCCAGAACCACATGCCCGCGCGCGTCTGGTTGGCGCGGCCGATCTGGCTGCTCACGCGGCGGCGGACGCGGGGCGCCTCGGGGGCGTCGATCGCTTCTTCGGTCACGCCAGCGCCTCTACGGCATCACGGAAAGCCTGACCCCGCGCCTCATAATCGCGGAACTGATCGAAGGAAGCGCAGGCCGGTGACAGCAGCACCGTGTCGCCCGGCTGCGCATTGGCCGCGGCCGCCTTCACGGCCGCTTCCAGCGTGCCGCTCTTCTCGACGGGCATGTCGGCGCTCAGGAGTTCCGCGAACATGTCGCCCGCCTCGCCGATGGTGTAGGCGCGGACAACATGGGGAAAACCCGGACGGCAGGCGTCGAGGTCACTGGTCTTGGCTTTGCCGCCGACGATCCAGTGGATGCGCGGATATGCGGAGAGCGCGGGCGCAGCGGAGTCCGAATTGGTCGCCTTGCTGTCGTTGACGAACAGCACGCCGTTGCGTTCGGCGACCCGCTCCATCCGGTGCGGCAGGCCGGGGAAGGTCTGGAGGCCCTTGTCGATCGACGCATTGTCGATGCCGAGCGCTTCACAGGCGGCGATGGCGGCGAGTGCGTTCTGGGCGTTGTGCGGCCCCTGAAGTGCTGGCCAGCGCGACTGATCCATGCAGACGCCGGGCGCGATCTTGGTCAGGTCCTCGCTGCGGCCCGAGACGGCAACCTGACGGGCGATGGCAGCGGAAGGGTTGTCGCCGATGCCGATAATCGCGGCATGCCCCTTTGACTGCATCGCGAACAGGCGCGCCTTGGAGGCGGCATAGCCTTCGAAGCCGTCGTAACGGTCGAGATGGTCGGGGGTGATGTTGAGCAACACCGCCACGTCGCAATCGAGGCTGTGGGTCAGGTCGATCTGGTAGCTGGACAGTTCCAGCACATAGACGCCGCCTTCGGCCAGCGGTTCCTCCGCGAGGATCGGGATGCCGATATTGCCCCCGGCCAGCGACGGGATGCCGGCGGTGCGGACGATATGGTCGATCAGCGCGGTGGTAGTCGACTTGCCGTTGGTGCCTGTGATGCCGACGACGCGATGCGGCGGCAGCTCGGCGCGGGCCTGTGCGAAGAGTTCGATGTCGCCGATCAGGGGCACGCCCGCATCACGCGCCTTGGCGGTGATCGGATGCTTGTTGATCGGTACGCCCGGCGAGACGACCACGCCGGCGAACCCGGTCAGGTCGATCTCCAGCGGATCGGCCAGTTCGGCATTGGTCACCTTCGCGCGGACATCGGCGTTCGTGTCCCACGCCACCACTTCCGCGCCGCTTGCGACAAGCGCGTCCACGGTCGCGATGCCGGATCGCGCAAGCCCCAGCACCGCATAGCGTTTGCCGCGCCAGGCGGTGCTCGTGATCATCGCAGCTTGAGCGTCGCCAGTCCTGCCAGCGCCAGCACGAACGAGATGATCCAGAAGCGGATCACGACCGTAGGTTCGGACCAGCCAAGCTGTTCGAAATGGTGGTGGATCGGCGCCATCCTGAAGATGCGCTTGCCGGTGCGCTTGAAGAAGAACACCTGGATGATGACGCTGAGCGCCTCCATCACGAACAGGCCGCCGATGATGCCCAGCACCAGCTCGTGATGCGTGACGACGGCGATGGTGCCGAGCGCGCCGCCGAGCGCCAGCGAGCCGGTATCGCCCATGAACACCGCTGCAGGCGGCGCGTTGAACCACAGGAACGCGAGGCCCGCGCCGACGATGGCGCCGCAGAAGATGGCAAGGTCACCCGCGCCGGGGACATGGGGAATGCCGAGATAGGTGGCGAACACCTTGTTACCCGCCAGATAGGCGATCAGCATGAAGGCCATGCTGGCGATCACCACCGGCATGGTCGCAAGGCCGTCCAGACCGTCGGTCAGGTTCACCGCATTGCCGAACGCCACGATCGTGAAGGCCGCGAAGGCAATGTAGAGATAACCGAGATCCGGGTGGAGCCAGCTGAAGAAGGGCACGTACAGATGCGTGCCGTTCAGAGAGATGATGATCCAGCTCGCCACGCCCGCAATCGCGAACTCGCCGAGCAGGCGAACCCTGCCGGAGACCCCCGCGGTCTTCTGTTTCCGGACCTTGTCGTAATCGTCGAGGAACCCGATCATGCCGAACCCGAAGGTCACGAACATGCACGCCCAGACATAGGGATTGCTCAGGTCCATCCACAGCAGGATCGACAGCATCAGGCTGGTGAGAATCATCAGGCCGCCCATGGTGGGCGTGCCGCGCTTGGCCAGATGGCTCTGCGGGCCATCGTCGCGGATCGGCTGACCCTTGCCCTGACGGATGCGCAACCAGCCGATGAAGCGCGGGCCGATGATCAGCCCGAGCAGCAGCGCCGTCGCGACAGCGCCGCCGGTGCGGAAGGACAAGTAACGGAAAAGGTTGAAGATGCCCGGAAAGTCCAGCCAATCAGCAATCAAATAGAGCATGGTTGCCTTTCCGCCAGCGCTGCGACCACGCTCGATAGCCGCACGCCGTTCGACCCCTTGACGAGAACCGCATCACCCGGAGCAAGCATGTCGAGAAGGTGATCGCGGGCCGCCGTCGCGTCGGGCACATGGACGAAATCGACATGCCCCTCAAGCGCATTTGCGAGGGGTTTCATGCTCTCGCCGACAAGGATCGCGAAATCGACACCGGCTGCCGCGATCGGGCTCCAAAGTTCGGCGTGGAACGCGTCGGAATGCTCGCCCAGTTCGCGCATTTCGCCGAGCACCGCCAGCTTGCGCCCGGCCTCGTGCGACAGCACGTCGAGCGTGGCGCGCATCGATGCGGGATTGGCGTTGTAGCTCTCGTCGATCACCAATGCCTCGCCGCCATCGACCGGCGCAAGGAAGCGCTGGCCGCGACCGGCAAGCCCGCCCATTTCGGCAAGCGCGAGGCCAGCGAGTTCGAGATCGCCGCCCACGGCATCGACTGCCGCGAGGATCGCCATCGAATTGGACACCCAGTGCGCGCCGGGCTGGGAAATGGTGAAGCTCAGTTCCCGCCCCCCCTTTTCATTGGCACCCAACCGCGCGGTGACGAAGGTGCCACCGGTGCGGGTGCGCATCGTCTCGATGGCGCGGACGTCCGCCCCCTCGCCCATGCCGAAGGTCACGATTTTCGCGGCATAGGGTTTGGCGGCAGCGATCAGCCGGTCACGATGCGGGCTGTCGAACGGGACGATCGCGGTGCCCCCCGGCTCGAGACCCTGGAAGATCTCGCCCTTGGCATCGGCGATGGCGGCTTCGTCCTTGAAGAAGCCCATATGCGCCGGGGCGATGGTAGTGACCATCGCGACATGCGGGCGAACGAACTGCGTCAGCGCGGCGAGTTCGCCGGCATGGTTCATGCCCATCTCGAACACGCCGAAACGGGTGCTGGCGGGCATACGGGCGAGGCTGAGCGGTACGCCGGTATGATTGTTGTACGACTTGACCGAGCGGTGGGCATAGCCCGGGTCCTGCCGGTCGAGCGCAGCGAACAGCGCCTCCTTGGTGCCGGTCTTGCCTACCGAACCGGTGACGCCGATCACCTTGCCCTGCATTCGCGCACGCGCAGCGACGCCCATCGCCTCCAGCGCGCGCATCGTATCGGCAACGATGATGTGCGGGTGCGGCGTCTGGGAGTGAACGACCGCACCCGCAGCCCCTTGGCCAAATGCCTGGTCGAGGAAGCGATGACCATCGGTCGTCTCTCCGCTCAGGGCCAGGAACAGGTCGCCAGGGCCAACCTCGCGGGAGTCGAACGTGACTCCCGAAACTTCGAATTCCGCACTTGCCGTGCCGCCGGTGGCGGTGGCGATCTCATCCGCGGTCCACAGCCTCACGCCGCGCACTCCCGCGCAACATTGACGTCGTCGAACGGCAGGACACGATCGCCGACGATCTGGCCCTGCTCGTGACCCTTGCCGGCCAGCAGCACGATGTCTTCCGGCCCGGCCAGATGGATCGCGGCCGCAATGGCGCCACGACGGTCGCCGATTTCGATGGCGTCGGGCGCACCCTTCAGCACCTCGCGGCGGATCGCGGCGGGATCTTCGGAGCGCGGATTGTCGTCGGTGACGATCACCACGTCCGCGCCCAGTGCAGCCTCGCGGCCCATCAGTTCGCGCTTGCCAGGATCGCGGTCGCCGCCCGCACCGAAGACGAGGATCAAGCGCCCCTTGGTATGCGGCTTGAGCGCGGATACCGCCGCTTCGAGCGCATCGGGGGTATGGGCATAGTCGACATAGACCGGCGCCCCGCTCTTCGCGATCACCGCACGCTCAAGGCGGCCGCGGACCGGCTGAAGGCGCGCGAGATTGGCGAGCGTTGTGGCGACGTCACCGCCGGTCGCGATCACCAGCCCCGCGGCGGTCAGCGCATTGGCAGCCTGATAGGCGCCGATCAGCGGCAGATTGACCTTGTAGCTCTTGCCGTCGGCTTCGATGGTCAGCCCCTGCCCCAGCAAGGTCGGTTCGCGCGACACGAGGCGCAGCGTATCGCCATGTTCGCCCACGGTGATCAGCCGGTTGCCGCGCACCCGGGCGAGATCGATCACCCGCTCCGAATTGGCGTCGTCGACCCATACCACCGCGGTGCCGTCATCCTGAAGCACTTCGGCGAACAGGCGCAGCTTGGCGTGGAAATAGGCGGCCATGTCGCCATGATAATCGAGATGATCGCGGCTGAGATTGGTGAAGGCGGCGGCCTTCACCGGCAGGCCTTCGGTCCGGTACTGCGACAGGCCGTGCGACGAGGCTTCGAACGCGACATGGGTGACGCCTTCGCGGGCCAGCCCTGCCACGTTCGACAGGAATGTGACGATATCGGGCGTGGTCAGCCCGGTGGTGACGGTATCGTCCGCAGTGGTGACGCCGAGCGTGCCGATCGACGCGGCGTGATTGCCGGTCATCCGCCAGAGCTGGCGGGTCATCTCGACCGTGGAGGTCTTGCCGTTGGTACCGGTGACTGCGACCGCGGTCTGCGGAAACGGCGCAAAGAACGCCGCGGCCAGATGGGCGAAGCGTTCGCGCGGGTTCACGTCAGCAATGTGCAGCGCGCCTTCGACCACAGCTTCGGGCCGGGCGACGATGGCGATGGCACCGGCCTGGATCGCGGCAGGAATGAAATCCTCGCCATTGACGGCCGCGCCCTGGAACGCGCCGAAGATGGTGCCAGGCGCCACCTTGCGGTGATCGATCGCAAAGCCGGTGACGGCGCTGTCGCCGCCGCCTTCGATCAGCTGGCCCAGCCTCATTGGCCGTGCTCGTTCGGATTCTTCCAGATCAGCGGCGTCAGTTCGGACAGGTTCACGTCCTTGTTCGCATCGGGGATCACGCCCAGCAGCGGGCCGGTACGCATCACCACCCGCTTCACGACGGGCGCGGCGGTCCAGCCAGCGGTGCGCTGGCCGGCCGATTCGGCATTTCCTATGGGAGAATCGAGCATGGCGATCACCACATAGCGCGGCTTGTCCATTGGGAAAGCCGCCGCGAAGGTGGAGACGTTCTCACTGGCCGAGTAACCTTTCGCACCGGGCTTTTCCGCGGTGCCGGTCTTGCCACCGACGCGGAAGCCCGGGGCGTCGGCCTTGCTGCCGGTGCCATGGGTGACGATCAGGCGCAGAAGCTGGCGCATCCGCATGCTGGTCGATTCGGAAATGATGCGGCGGCCGGGGGGAATCTTGGCCGGATCGACCTTCATCAGCGTGGGCGCATGCCACACACCGCCATTGACCAAAGCGGCATAGGCGCAGGCGAGATGCATCGGGGTGACCGCGATGCCATGGCCGAATGCGGTGGTCATGGTGGTCGAACGGCCCCAGTCGCGCGGCCACAGCGTGCCCCAGCGCTCGATCTCGATCGGCAAGGGCTTGTCGAACATCATGTCGCGGAAGATCTTCTCCAGCGGCTCGCGGCCCATCAGGTCGGCGATCCGCGCAGTGGCGATGTTCGACGAATAGATCAGCGTTTCCGGGATGTTGAGGAAACGCTTTTGCGGGTGATCGTCCTTGATGCTGAAGCGGCCGATCTTGAGCGGCTCGACCGCATCGAAGCGGCGCGACATCGACGTGACGGTGCCGCTTTCGATCGCCGCGGCCATCGCGATCGGCTTGAACGCCGAACCCAGTTCGTAGCGGCTCTGGGTCATGTTGTTCGCGGGCGGGGCGACTTCGATCATGTTGGGATTGAAGCTGGGCAACGAGACCATCGCGACGATCTCGCCGGTATCGACGTCGAGGATCACGCCGGCAGCCCCCTTGGCCTGGAAACCGGCCATCGCGGTACCCAGCTCATTCTCGAACGCTGCCTGCACCCGCAGATCGATCGCCAGCGCGGTGGGATTGGCGCGGCCCGCATCGCTGAGCAGGCGCGCGTCGAGCGTCTTTTCCATGCCGGTGCCGCCATGGCCGGTCGAATTGACGAAGCCGAGCACGTGTGCGGCCATCGACGACTGCGGATAGAGCCGGTCCGGTTCGCGCATCATCTCGATGCCCGGCTCACCCAGCGCATTGACCTGCTTGACCAGTTCGGGGAGCGCACGGCGCTTCAGCCAGGCGAACGAGCCGCCTGAATTGAGCAGCGCATAATATTGCGCCTCACTGCGATCCGGGATCAGCGCGGCAAGGCGCTTCGCCAGATCGGCCTTGTTGCTGATCAGCTGATTGGGATGCACCGCGATCGACCAGCCATCGATGGTGCGCGCCAGCGGTTGGCCGTTACGATCGACGATGTCGCCGCGCGGCGGCAGCAGCCGGTCGGCCGGATTGGCGGCGATGGCCGGCGACGCGGCAAGCGCGAGCCAAGCCAGCCGGCCGACCACCAGCACGACGAGCACGCCGAAGATCAATGCCAGGATCGTCAGGCGAACCTGTGCGACGGCGACGAGCGACTGCCGGGCCCCGCCCGAACCGCGCGCTCGCGCGGACGGTGCGAGGATGACGGTCAACGCAGCGCCAGCTTTTCGGAGGCCGCCCCGCGATCGAGATCGCTGATGGTGGAGGCGCTGAGCATCGCGACGCGCGTGTTGCTGGCAACGCGGGTCACGCCGCTGCCATTGGAAGCGACAGCCTTGCCCGGAGCACGGGCCGACTTGTCGACCTTGGCGACGGCAGTCGCGACTGCCGGTGCGGCCTGAACCTTCGGCGTGGCAGCCGGGACGACCAGCGCGGCGACCTGCGGCATGGCCTCGTCCTGATCGGCGTCGAGGCTGGCCAGCGCATGCTCGTCGGGCAGGAACTGATCGGCGACCGGCGCGGCATAAGCGACGACTTCGCCATTCCACTGCTGGAGCTGCGCCAGGTTCGCGCGGGCACTGAATTCGGTTTCCAGCCCGCGGATATCCTTCTTCGCGTCGATGATCTGGCCCTCCACGGTGTGCAGGCGCGCACGCTCGGCCGCGCCATAGGTCGTGGTCATGTAACCGCCAACCGCCACCGAAACGCTGGCGGCAAGCCACGCAATCGCTCCAAAGCCCTGGACCATCACCTTACTCCTTCACAAGTCCCACGGGGCCGCATCGGTGCGCCGCGCCACACGCAGCGTTGCCGAACGGGCCCGCGGATTACGGGCGATCTCCGCCTCGCCCGGCCGGACGGCCTTGGCGGGGGGATCGAAACTGGGAGCAGCCTTTGCCGCCGCTGCCGGACGATGGCGCGAGCCGGCCGGCTCGCTGCCCGAACGTTCGCGCAGGAAACGCTTCACGAGGCGATCCTCGAGGCTGTGGAAGGTCACCACGGCCAGCCGGCCGCCGGGCTTCAGCACGCGCTCTGCCGCAGCCAGCCCTTCGGCCAGTTCGTCGAGTTCGCGGTTCACATGGATGCGCACCGCCTGGAAGGTACGGGTCGCCGGATCCTTCTTGTCGTGCGGCTTGTAGCCCAGCGCCTTGCGGACGACGTTGGCGAGCTGACCAGTAGTGGTCAGCGGACGCGCACGGACGATCGCGCTCGCGACACGGCGCGAACGCGGTTCCTCGCCATATTGATAGAGGACGTCGGCGATCTCCCCTTCCTCGGCTTCGTTGAGGAAGTCCGCCGCGCTCATGCCCGAACCGGACATGCGCATATCGAGCGGGCCATCGGCCTGGAACGAGAAGCCGCGTTCGGCCTGATCGATCTGCATCGACGAGACGCCGATATCCATGGTCACGCCGTCGACGGGCACGAGGCCGCGGCGTTCCAGTTCGCCCTCCATTGCGGAGAAAGGCGCTTCGATCAGGATCAGCCGGTCGTTGCCGGCAAAGCGGTGAAGGCCGCCTCCGATCGCGAGTGGATCGCGATCGAAGGCGGCCACCTCGGCACCCCGCTCGAGGATGGCGTTGGTGTAGCCGCCCGCACCGAAAGTCGCGTCGACATGGCGCTCGCCGGGCACGATGGCGAGGCCGTCGACGACTTCGTCGAGCAGCACAGGAACATGGGAATCAGAGGTGTAGCTCACAGCTTCACCCCCTTCTGCTGGCACAGATATTCGCAGATTTCGCGGACATCCTCGTCCACCAGATCGGTCTTCATCAGGACTTCGGGCGCCCAGATATCGAAGGTCTCGCCGCTGCCGTTGAAGAAAGCCCAGCTGCCGATCTGCGCCTTCTGCTTGAAGAAGGGCGGGATCACGAAGCGGCCGGAATCGTCGAACGCGACCTTCTCAACGATGCCGAAGGCGCGGCGCTTGGCGCGCGGATCGATATCGCGGCCGGCATCGACAGCGAGGCGCTCGACCCGGTCGATCCGGTCATACTTTTCCTTGGACCAGGCGACGTCGTGCGCGGAGAGGCAGGGATCGAAGGGGTGACGGCCAAGAACGACCTGACGGATGTCCGGAGCGTTGCGTTCGATGGCTGCGCGCAGGTCGGCGGGAATCGCGACCCGGCCTTTCAGGTCAACTGCCTGAAGCGCAAAACCTTCGAAGAGCTCCCGTGCCGCCAAAACCAAACCCCAAGCTCGGACACGACTTCCCCGTCTCCGGACGCACGGCTTCCGCCGCCAATCCGGTCTCACAAGCTTCAACGGTGAAGTTGGTCGTGCCCCGACCCTTAACCACTCTTGGTTACCAAGAAGTAGCCGGGGACGCAACGGGTGAGACGGGGATAAAGCGGGATTTTAGCCCACTCAGCCCCATTTTGCTTGGATGTTTGAAGTTATTTCACGGTACGTTCTTGGTGCGTTTCCATCCTTGTCTGGTCGGGCACAGTAGTTTTCCGGGTCTCGTCCTGCCGGTGGGGCAAAATTCCCACCCTGCCCCGGATTCCACGTCCAAAGCGACGGATTCCAGAGGCTTAGCGGGGATATATCTAATGCATCACGATTCCTGCAGCCATAGCCCGAAACTCGGAAAACCGCAGAAATGCTGCGAGTCGCCGCGTAAATGGACTTGGTTAACGCGATTCGGGCCTTCCCGTCGCGTCCCGTGCCATCCCCGCCGGATCCCCGGCTTCGCCCGGATTTTCCCCGAAACGGGGCCGGGACGCTATTTGGACTGGGTCTGGATCCTGGCGCGCTCAGCCTCGAGGCGGCGGGCGATCTCGGCGGCGTTGACCGCTTCGGTGGAAGCGGTGCTGGGCGCCACGCCCAGTTCGGCGAGCGGTTCGTCCTTGCCGGTTCCGACGGTCACATTGCCTTCGGCCATATTGGCGACGACGGTGGCATTGGAGGCGCCAACTGCGGTGACCGCGCCGTCACGGCTGGCGGACGTGAAAATCGCGCTGGCAAGCCCGATCAACACGAGCACCATGGCAAGACCCGTCAGCCCAACGCGAACGCGTTGCATCGCCTGGGCGGAGTCCTGATGCGATCCCGACTTCATAGCTGTGATATAAATGTAACGCCTTAACGACCTCTTGTCGAGAGAATCGCTCAGTTCGTCGCGAGCCATTCCGGGACGGGCAATCCCTTGGCGGTTAGCCACTCGCGATTATACAGCGTTGAAAGGTAACGGAATCCGCTATCGCACAAGATCGTGGCGATACGTTTTCCCGGGCCAAGCTCGCGCGCAAGTCGTATCGCTCCCGCAACGTTGATGCCCGAAGACAGGCCGAGGCACAGCCCTTCCTCGGCCAGCAGACGGCGGACCCATTCCATCCCTTCCTCGTCGGAAATGCGGAACTGGGTATCGATCGGCGCGCCTTCCAGATTGGCGGTGATTCGCCCCTGCCCGATCCCCTCGGCAACCGAAGTGCCTTCGGCCTTCAGCTCGCCATGTGCATAGTAATTGTAGAGCGCGGCGCCGTGCGGATCGCTGAGCGCGATGCAGATTTTCTCGTCGAACGCCTTCAGGCCCAGCCCGACGCCCGCGATGGTGCCACCCGTGCCCGCCGCGCAGGTGAAGCCGTCGACCTTGCCGCCCATCTGCTCCCAGATCTCGCCCGCGGTGCCGATGATATGCGCCTTGCGGTTGGCGATATTGTCGAACTGGTTGGCCCAGATCGCGTTCGGCGTTTCCTCGGCGATGCGGCGGCTGGTGTGCACGAAATGGCCGGGGTTCGAATAAGGCGCGGCGGGAACGAGGACCAGCTCGGCACCCAGCGCGCGCAGCGTGTCCATCTTCTCGCGGCTCTGCGTCTCGGGCATGACGATGATCGTCTTGTAGCCCTTGGCATTGGCGACCAGCGCCAGGCCGATGCCGGTATTACCGGCCGTCCCCTCGACGATAGTGCCGCCGGGCTGGATCAGCCCGCGCTCCTCGGCATCCTGCACGATGTAGAGCGCCGCGCGATCCTTCACCGAGGCGCCGGGATTGGCGAACTCGCACTTGCCGAAAATCTCGCATCCGGTCGCGTCGCTCGGTCCGGCCAGGCGGACGAGGGGCGTGTTTCCGATGAGCGAGAGCGTATCCTGAATGACGTGCATGGCGGCTAGATAGGAGCGGACCCGCCGCAAGAGCAAGCAAGCGCTGATAGCGCGCCGCCAAGTCTTTATGCGGCGCTTATACAGATGGACGGATTTCCCTCTCGAACCTTAACGGCGGCCGCACCTATCTCACCGGGACCCGGTGCTCCGGCGCCATCATACGAGACCCCGACGATGATCCATCGATCCGCCAGCATCACCCACTTCTGGAAGTCCGCGCGCCGCGCGGGCACCGCCGAGGCGCCCCGCCATGGCCCGAGCGATGCCCGTATCGCTTCCGCGCTGCGCCAGTTGCGCGACGAAGGCCATCGCGCGGTGCGCATCCTCGATCTCGATTGCGGCAATGGCGAGCGGCTGATGCGCGCGGCAGCGCTGGCGCGGGAACTTGGCTTCGTCGCGATCGAGGGCCGCGGCGCGAGCCTGTCGGTGCGCTGCATCCGCCACGCCCGGCGTGAAGCCGCCAGCCAGGCGCACCCCAGCACAGGGCTGCAATTCGAAATCGCCGATCCGATGGCGCTGCTCGCGTCCGAGCATGACGGCGCCGCCGATCTGGTATTGCTTTCCGATGCTATGCCCTATCCCGCCAGTCCGCTGGGCGTGGCGCTGGCGCGGGTCTGTATCGGCCCGCTGCTGGGTGCCGAATGATGCGACGGAAATTGCGGCGAACCGAGCAACCGGATCGCGTGCCGATCATTTCAGCGGCGCCAGCAACGGCACAACGTCCAGCACGAGCACGAACCATGTACCGCGAAAGCGATCCGGACCCCTGCCCGTTCACCCGCGCGATCCCGTTGCCCGGCGGCAGGCCCGAGCCGGGATCGATGGAGCATTTCTGGGCGCTGGTAGACGAAGTGCCGGCCGACGACGTGCTGAACGCAATCAGCGCGCGACGCCGGCGCGATCGAGATGCGGGCAGCACTTAAAACTACCGTTTCCCGAACGACGGAACGCCGCGCGTTTAGCCGGATTGTTTCGTGGACAAATGCCGAGATCTAAATTCGGCCACATCACCTACCAAATCTGTTTTGTGAATCATTCTGTGGCAGTTAGCGCACAGCACGGTAAAATCCCGCTCAGGGCTAAGTGACAACTCTTGCCCCCTCAAATTGGACAGCGGCACTAGATGATGTGCTTCAATGAATTGATGCCCAAGAGCACCATATACTTTCTCGAAATCAAATCCACACGCCTTGCACGCGTAGCCGTGATGCCGCTTTGCCCGATGCGCCAGACCTCTATTGCGCTCAATTCGCTTATGCTCTCGTAACCTACGAGCATCTTCGACGCCAAGTTTGACCTCGTCTTCCTCCGGGTCAGCATGGGTGTATAATCGCTCGTCTCGCGCAACAAGCTCACCATAGACGCCCATCATATGACGAAGGTCAGCACTCAGCTGGTCATCCGAGGGAATATTCGTGGCGGGATAAAATATCGAACAGATCGCACCCGCATCATAATATGATCCAAGTGTAAACTTGTCATACGATGCAAGATTAATTTCACCCAGAATCAGACCGGCGGTGGAGGGCTCTATCCGACTTTGAAAATCTCTCGCTCTGGTAGCGAGCGCACGATGGGCTCCAGAACCATATTGCTGCCGGACAGAAGTCACGCCCTGATTAAGAGAAAGATAAATTCCCGAAAGATCAGATTTAAATAAATAAACAAGATAATATCCTGATTGCGCGGTACTGGTGATTAAGGAATCGAATATTGCGGCCCACGCCACCTCAGCCCAGCGCCCATTCCCAGGGCTTCCTTTGATTTGAAATCGCTCATCATCTGGAACGACGCCCCTAATTTTCTCGGGAATATCATCTCGAATGAGAGAAGCCAGAGGATGACCGCCAAACTCTTGAAGTCGAGCCTGATCGTATCCGCGAAGAACCGCACGAAAAAGCGACGCCAGCCCGTTACCACGCTCTTCTAGCGCCATTGCGTTATCGCACTCCCGCCCGATCGAGATGCGGGCCGAGACGGCCGCTGAGCCACAGGAAGAACATGCGGTAATCGCTGGCGAGCGACCAGAGCGGATAGGTGAAGGTCGCCGGGCGGTTCTTCTCCACCCCGAAATGCGCCGCCCAGGCGAAGCCATATCCGGCGATCGGCAGCATCGCCCACCACCAGCCGCCCCAGGCGATCGCCACCGCGGCGAAGACGAAGGTCAGTGCGGTGCCGGCATAATGGATGGTGCGCGTCGCAGGCTTGCCATGCTCGCGCAGGTAATGCGGCCAGAAGTCGGCATATCGCGTGATGGTGCGCGCCATGACGTCAGGCTATCGCAATGCGATGAGTGCGCGCAAGCATGCCTTTCCGCCGGTGGTGGACGAACACACCCGCGTGCTGGTGCTGGGCAGCCTGCCCGGCGAGCGGTCGCTGGCCGAACAGCGTTACTATGCCCATCCGCAGAACCAGTTCTGGCGGCTGATCTCCGCCGCAGCCGGGCGGGATATCGCCGCGCTGGATTATGACGCGCGCCTCGCCGCGCTGATCGAGGCGCGGATCGGGTTGTGGGATGTGGTGGCCAGCGCCGAGCGCAAGGGCAGCACCGACGCTGCGATCCGCGAGCCGGAGGTGCGCGATATCGCGGCGCTGGCCGCCTCGCTTCCCGAGCTTCGCGCCATCGCCTTCAATGGCGGCACCGCACTGAAACATGGCCTGCGCCAATTGGGGCAGAATGCGAGTCGGTTTGCCACAATTGCCCTGTCCTCGAGCAGCGCACTGCATACTGTTCCGATGGCGGAAAAGCTGCCTCAATGGCAGAGGATATCGGATTATCTTACTTGAATTAAACGATAATATAATACCCCATCGCGCCAGTAGAATATCCCTTGCACCCTCCGCCGCAATCGTGCCACAAATAAGGCATAATTAAGGCAGGAGGGATGAATGCGTGTTCGTTTCCTTGGTACCGCGGCGGTTGCCGCGCTCGTGCTTTCCGCGTGCAATGGGGGTTCGGGCAGCTATCCGGCAGGCTCCGGCTACCCCGCCGACCAGTCGGCCAGCACCGGCTTCACCCAAACCGAAATCGCCGCGATGCCGCCGCAGATGCGCGAGCGGTACAAGGCCAACGAGATCTCGCCCGTCCGCCGCACCGCCGATGCGCCGGTCTCGACCTTCGCGGTCGATGTCGACACCGCATCCTATTCCAATGTCCGCCGCTTCATCACGCAGGGCCAGACCCCGCCGCGCGACGCGGTGCGCAGCGAGGAACTGATCAACTATTTCCGCTACGATTATCCGCTGCCGACCGATCGCACCGCGCCGTTCAGCGTCACCACCGATGTCGCGCGGACGCCGTGGAACCCGGACACGCGCCTGCTGCGCATCGGCCTGCGCGGATATGATCTGAACTATGCCCAGCGCCCGGCGGCGAACCTCGTTTTCCTGGTCGATGTATCGGGATCGATGAACGAGGCGGACAAGCTGCCGCTGGTGAAGCAGGCGCTGACCACGCTGGCCGACAATCTGCGGCCACAAGATTGCGTGTCGATCGTGGTCTATGCAGGGGCAGCGGGCGTGGTGCTGGACGCGAGCAGTGACTCCGACGAGATCCGCGACGCGCTGGACAAGCTTGAGGCGGGCGGATCGACCGCGGGCGGGGAAGGCATCGAGCTGGCCTATGCCACCGCGCGCGCCAATATGCGGGCGGGCGGGATCAACCGCGTGATCCTGGCCACCGATGGCGACTTCAATGTCGGCATCACCGACCGGAAGCAGCTCGAGGAACTGATCGAGAAGAACCGCGACAGCGGCATCACCCTCACCACGCTCGGTTTTGGCCAAGGCAATCTCAACGACGCGATGATGGAGGGGATCGCCGACAAGGGGAACGGCAACTACGCCTATATCGACAGCGCGGCGGAGGCGCGGAAGGTACTGGACGAAGAACTGTCCTCCACCCTGTTCACCATCGCCAAGGACGTGAAGGTGCAGGTGGAGTTCAATCCCGCATTGGTCAGCGAATACCGGCTGATCGGGTACGAGAACCGCGCGCTGAAGGAAGAGGATTTCGCCAACGACCGGGTGGACGCGGGCGATATCGGCGCCGGGCATCAGGTGACCGCGATCTATGAGATCGTACCCGCGGGCAGCAAGGGCTGGCTGGGCGAGCGGCGCTATGCGGCGAACCAGCGGACCGCGGCGCCGGTGGGCAGCGGGAACGAGTTCGCTTTCGTGAAGCTGCGCTACAAGCTGCCCGAGGGCGACACGTCGCGACTGATCCAGCGGCCCGTTTCCGCCGCACTGCTCGCGCAGGCAGGCTATCCGAGCGGCGACATGGCCTTTGCGGTGTCGGTCGCGGGCTTTGCCCAGATGCTGCGCGGCGATCCGCTGCTCGGCCGCTGGAACTGGCAGGACCTGCGCGATCTCGCGGGCCGTCCACAGGGCCAATACCGGCAGGAGTTCCTGACGCTGATCGACCGGGCCGAAGCCAATGCGCTGCGCACTGCGCCGGAGGGAGCCGGGCGCGAGTGACGCGCGTACCGCCGGCGGCGATCTAGGGCGCCGCCGGTACGCCGCGGTCCGGCCTGCCCCCTTTGGGCCGGGCCGCGGCGATCCTGTTATCAGCGTGCGCATCTGCCACCCTTCCGTCTTCCCCAGCGAAGGCTGGGGCCCAGGCTGGCCAACGCAGATGGAGAGGATGGCGCCTACCAACCGGTGCCTTGCAACTGGGCCCCAGCCTTCGCTGGGGAAGGTTCAAAATCAAACGGGAAGGCAGCGATCGATGCGAATTCAAGCGATGATCTGGGGCGTGGCCTTTGCCGTCGCCGGCGCTGTGGTGGCGCTGTTCCTCTACGTGCCCGAAATGATGATGTCTCTGCTTCTGGGAGGGTCGGCAATCACCGCCGCGGTGCTCCGGCTGCTGCTCGCACGCTTCGCCCCGCACTGGGAAAGCGCAAGCATGGTGGGGACCGCCGCGATCGCGTTCCCCACCGCGCTGTGGCTGCTCGCCTTCGCCGCCGACGTTACCGCCATCATCCAGAACCAGCTTTACCCGTCGCCGGGCTTCATGATCGGCTTCTCGATCATGCTGTTCATACCCTGCGCGATGAGCTTCTTCGCCGGATTCTTCGTGGCGTGGCTGACGGGATGGCTGGCGCGCCTGCCCGGCTGACTATTTCGGCCGGCCGGAGAAGCCCGCCTGCTCGCGAAGCTCGTCGGCATTCATCAGCGCACCGTCGGACATGACCCAGTCGGTCCGCCGCATCGCGCCGATCTCCTTCGATGGATCGCCATCGACCAACACCAGATCGGCTTCCTTGCCGACGACGATCGAGCCGGTAGTCTTGTCCGCACCGACCAGCCGTGCGGGGACGATGGTCGCGGTGCGCAGTGCCTCGGCCGGGGTCATGCCAGCCTGGACGTACAGCTCCAGCTCGCGGATCAGCTCGAGGCCCCCGCCATCGGTGCCCGCGACGATCGGCACGCCGGCATCGTTGAGCAACTTCACCAACTGGACCATGCGCGCGAAGCTCGCCTGATAATCGGCACGCGTCACGCCCTCGGGCGGGGCATCGCCGCCGACGAGGAAGCCGCGCTCGGTCGAGGGCGGCATGGTGCCGAGGAACGGCGCGTAGCTGGACGAGAGCTTCCCATTCTCCGCGACATAGGTCTGTTCGAACACCGCCAGCGTGGGATCGACCACGATGCCCTTCTTCGCCATCAGCGGGATCAGCGAGCGCATCGGCTCCGCGCTCAGGTCGACATTCTTGCCGTAACGGCCGGGCCCCTGGAAACGGGCAAGGCCGTTCGAGACGTTGACCACCTCGTCCGGCATGGCCTGCATCATCACGAAATTGATGTGGGTGATCTCGTCATAGCCCAGCGCGATCACGTCGGTCGGCCGCATCGTCGCGGGAATATGGCCGTGGACGTGCAGCCCCAGCTTGTGCGCCTCCGCGACACCCGCTTTCAGCCATTCGGGCTGCATCGAGGTGTAGAACTTCACGCCGGTGAAGCCCTTCTCATGCGCCATGCGCACCGCGGCAACGGCTTCCTCGGCCGAGGACACAGTCACCCCGCCCTGCGCCTGCAGCGGCCCCTTCCCGTCGATCAGGACCGAGGAATAGACGGTTGGGAACAGCAGCTCACCGCGCTTGATCCGCTCGCGCCGCTCGATGGTCGGCGCGACGTCGGCACCGGGATCGCGGGCGCTGGTCTCGCCCATCGACAGCAGCATCACGCCCTGCGCGTCCGATCCGATATGCATGTGCGCATCCCACAGGCCGGGGGTGAGCGTCTTGCCGCGGCCATCGATCACGCGGGCATTGGCGGGCACCTTCACGCTGGAGGCCGGGCCGACCGCGACGATCTTGCCCTTGTCGGCGATCACCGTCTGATCCTCGACGAAGCGGCCATTATCGGCATCGAACAGGCGGACATTGGTGAAGGCGACCGGCACCGGCGAGACCTGGCCGAAGCGCTTCGCCACCGCCGGGCCACGCGCCGCCAGCGCATCATTCTGCGCCTTTTGCAGCTTCAGGAAATCGCCCTGATAGGCTTCGGGCAGGATCGCCATGACGAAGACGATTCCGAAGAAGCTGCCATCGGCGTTCATCAGCACCGGGAAAGGCTCCAGCCCCACACCCTCGATCGCCCAGGCGGTGACGGTCTTCGCGGTCGCGCCGCTGCCGACCGGGATATCGACCAGCTTCGTCATCCGCGCCTGACCGCCGGGGAGCAGGGTCATGCGCTTGTCCGGCGACTTCCACAGCAGTTCGGCGAAGGTCGCGCTGGAGGTCCAGGTGCCGCCCGCGGTCGAATACTGGCTCTTGCCGTCATAGCGGACGCTGCCGCTGTCGATCTGCGACTTCCACACCGCATTGCCGTTCGCGATCTCGAACGTCTCGGCGCCATCGCCCTGCGGGGTCGATCCGCGGATCACGATCCGGTCGGGCTGGCCGTTGGCGGCGATATGGATCGCCTGATCCTGCTCCCACACCATGCCGCGCAGCAGGATGCTCTCGCGGAAATACTCGGTGCCGTCCTTGCGCCAGCGAAAGGCTGTGCCATGCTGCCCGGCGGCGGAGATCACCACCAGTTTGTCCGCATCGGCGGGCGGCACCATCAGCTGTTCCTTGGGCACCTGCGCCAGCGCGGGCAGCCCGGCGACGATCGATGCGGTGGCAAGCGCGGCGGCAAGGATGCGATGCTTCATGATGGTGATGCCCCTGTCAGTGTGTGATGAAACTATCACACTCCGGATGGGATCAGGCAAGGCCTGTTCTCGGTGACAATGTTCCTGTATTGTTCCAATCCATGCAGGCCGCGAGTCGCCTTGTCCATTCACCCGAACCGGTACTGGCTTTCCCGCCACGGCCGTTGCGCTGGCTGTTCCTCGATCTCAATTCCTATTTCGCCAGCGTCGAGCAGCAGTTGAACCCGGCGCTGCGCGGGCGCCCGGTGATCGTCGCGCCGGTCGATACCGACACCACCGTCGCCATCGCCGCATCGGTGGAGGCCAAGCGCTTCGGCATCTCGACCCTCACCCCGGTGTGGCAGGCGAAGCGGATGTGCCGCGACCTGATCGTCGCGCCTGCGCAACACGAGAAATATGTCGAGTTTCACGACCGGATCATCGACGAGATCTGCGGATGATCGGCGTCACTTTGTGCGAAATCGAGACGGTCGAAGGCGATCAGGGATCGCTGTTCGCCGCGCTGGACCCGAACGATCCGCTGGCACGCGAAACCGGGACGCTGGCGCTCAGCCGCGCCATGGACCGGATCAACGAGCGATTCGGCCGCAACGCGGTCTCCGTGGGACCGCTGAACGGCGGGCGGCTGGACGCGGTCGGCACCAAGATCGCCTTCGGGCGTATCCCCGAAGCGAGCGAATTCCACGAATAACCGCAATCTTGCATGCTAAATTGATAATTTGCATGCATAGTAACTTTATATCAGGATAAGGGCTTGACGCAGCGCACAACGGTTTGCAAAGCCCTTTCTCGCTATGAAAACCCTCCCCCTTCTCGCAATCGCCGCGGTCGTGACCCTGTCCGCGTGCAAGCCCGAACCCGAAGTCGTCGACAGCCGCGCTCCGGATCCCCAGGCCTCGGCCTTGGCCAATGCCGCTCCGGTCGAGCTGCCGCCAGCGATCGCCGCTTCGGTCTCGTTCCGCTGCCAGCCGGGCAACACCCTGCTCTATGTCGACTTCTTCAAGGGCGACAAGATGGCGATCCTGAAGACCGAGAAGGACGGCGCGCCGATCATGCTGAAGGCCGCCAATGCCGGCGATCCCTATGTCGGCGAGGAAGGTTCGATCGTCACCGGCAACCACAAGTCGGCGAGCATCGTCGTCAAGGGCACCGCGGCGAAGAGCTGCAAGGCCTGATCCTTCGTCTCAATTCCAGTAGTAACAGGGCCGGCGGGCATTCCCGCCGGCCCTTTTTCATGCGAGCCTCCCGCCGGGGATTCGAAAGGTGACCGATGGCCACGATCGCGATCTACAGCCTGAAGGGTGGCGTCGGTAAGACGACGCTGGCGGTCAATCTTGCCTGGGCATCGGCGACGCTTTCGGCCCGGCGCACCCTGTTGTGGGATCTCGATCCGCAAGCCGCCTCGACCTTCCTGATCGGCACGCCGGGCAAGGCCAAGGATCGCGCCCAGGCGATCTTCACCCAGGATGTCGAACCGAAGAAATTGGTGCAGCACAGCGCGACCGACCGGCTCGACCTGATCCCCGCCGACACGTCGCTGCGCGAGCTGGATCATATCTTCCACGAACTCGACAAGAAGAAGCGGCTGGCCAAGCTGCTGGGTCAGCTCGACAAGGCCTATGACCGGATGCTGCTCGATTGCCCGCCGGGACTGACCGACACCAGCGAGCAGGTGATGCGCGCCGCCGATCTGATCGTGGTGCCCGTCATCCCCTCCCCGCTTTCGGCCCGCGCGTTCGACGAAGTGGTGGCCCATCTCGACCGCAAGGGCGGGAAGGTGCCGCTGATGCCGGTCCATTCGATGGTCGACCGCCGCCGCAAGCTGCATGCCGAGGCCATCGCGGCGCATCCCGACTGGCCGGTGATCCCGATGGCGAGCATCGTCGAGAGCATGGCCGCGCGGCGCATGGCACTGGGCGGGTTCGCCGCAAGGTCTCCCGCCGCGCAGGCGTTCGGCGAGTTGTGGACCGCGATCGAGCGGAGGCTCGCGAGCAAGCGCAGATGAGCCACCATCAGCCGCCCCCGCACGAGCTGGAACCGGAACTGGTGCTCCGGGCCTATGCGATGGGCGTGTTCCCGATGGCGGATCACCGCACCGCCGATACGGTCTATTGGGTCGAGCCCAAGCTGCGCGGTGTCATGCCGCTCGACGAGTTCCATTTGTCGCGGTCACTGAAGAAGACGATCCTGTCGGACCGGTTCCGCGTCACCGCCGACCAAGCCTTTGGCGAGATCGTCCAGCTCTGCGCCGAAAGCGCCGCGGACCGGCCCGACACCTGGATCAACGGACCGATCGAGCGGGTGTTCGCCGAACTGCACCGCCGCGGCTTCGCGCACTCGATCGAGGTTTGGGACGGCGACCGCCTTGCCGGGGGGCTATATGGCCTCGCGCTTGGCCGGGCGTTCTTCGGGGAATCGATGGTCACGCGGGTGCGCGATGCATCGAAGGTCGCATTCGCCTGGCTGGTCGCGCGGCTGAAGGCCGGCGGCTTCACCCTGCTCGATTGCCAGTTTCAGACGGGGCATCTCGCATCGCTTGGCGCCGTCGAGATCCCGCGCGACGATTACATCGCGTTGCTGGGTGCTGCCTTGGGCGAGTCCGCAGGCGGGCTGGCCTTCGGCTCACCCGTGGTCGATGGAGACTTCTTCGCGCTGGAAGGCGCGTCGCCCGAACCGCCGCTGCCTTTCGGCCCGGCACCGACCGAAACCGTATCCGGCCCGCTGTCGCGGAAGGTCATTTCGCAGCTCTTGGTCCACACATCGTAGATCGGGTGCTGGACGACGTTGAGCGCGGGCCGCGCCTGATAAAGCCAGCCGGAGAAGACCCGGCCCCATGTCTTGTCCGGGCGCTGCACATCGACCTGGACGAAGGCGCCGGTGTCCTGGAAATTCTCCCACGGCGCGGTTTTCTCGCAGGCGCGCAGGCGGATGATCACGTCGCCGACACGAGTCGCCTGACCCGGCTTCAGCTTGATCTCACGCGCGACGCCGTTGCGCTTGTTGAGCAGGCCGAGGGTCGCGACGCGATCCTTCATCGGCGTGGCTGCCGCGGCCGCAACGGCGTCATCGGCCGCAACCGTCTGCACCTGCGGCGCGGCGCTGTCGGCCGCTTCGGTGGTGACGATATCGTCGATGCTCTGATTATTGCCCGCGCCGCCCCCGCTGCCGCACGCGCCCAGGCTCAGCAGCAAAGCTGCCGCAACCGCAGGACGTGCGAAGCCGGTCATGCGCCGGGCGTCCACGCCTCGTAATCGCCGCTCGCCGCCGCACGGCGTCCGCCAGCCTCGAGCGAGCCCGAGGGGCGATAGGCAAGCTGGGTACCGGTCAGGTTCGGCTCGGCTTCCTTCTCCCACTTGCGCGGGGCAGGCAGCGACTGATCGGGCGCACCGTCGATCTGGTGATGGAGCCAGCTGAACCATTCGGGCGGAACCCGGCTGGCATCGTTCAGACCGTTATAGATGCACCAGCGGCGCGGCAGGCCGTTCGCATCGGCGCCGCCTTCCCAATAGACGTTGCCCAGCGAATCCTCGCCGACGCGAGTCTTGCCGCGCAGGCCCATCCAGGTGCCGAAGGTGGCACCTTCCCACCAGGTGAAAGCGTTTTTGAGGATACCCATGGCTGGCCCCTTAGCGTGGCGGCGTGTGGCGAGGCAATCGGAATGAGGGGCGGGCGCCCCTCCCCGGCCTTACTTCTTCTGGCCGGGCCAGCTCACCTTGTCGCCGGCCGCGATGCCGAGTTCCGCCGCGCGGCCGCCATTGATCTCGAACACCGCGCTCACCGGCTCGCCGGACATGATCCGGTCTTCGCTCAGCGGAATGGTGTTCTCCGCGATTCGGGCGATCGTGCCGTCAGGACGGATGAAGATGATGTCCAGCGGGCTAGGCGTGTTCTGCATCCAGAAGCTCGCCTCGCGCGGCGGGCCGCCATCGGCCGGATAGGGCGCGAACAGCATCCCGAAATCGGGCGCCATGTTGGTCCGGTACATCAGGCCGCGTTCCTGCTCCTGCTCGGTCTTCGCGACTTCGGAATTGAACTGGTGCGCGGCGCCAGCGGTGGTGGTGACGGTCACCACGATCTTCGCAGGCGTGGCCGCAGCCGCCTCGTTCGCTTCGGCGCCCGGATTGCAGGCGGACGACATGAGCAGGGCCGATGCGGCAAAGGCCGCACGAAGATAACGCTTCAGGGTCATGATGTTCAGCCGGTCCTTTCAACCGCGACCGCGAGCGGACCCTTGTCCCCGTCGACGATACGCGCACTCAGCGGCTGGCCGGGTTCGACTTCATCGATCTCGGCACGCCGCAACGTCTCCATATGGACAAATATATCCGCGGAGTCGCCGTCGCGCACCAGAAATCCATAGCCCTTGAGACGATTGAACCATTTCACCGTCACGGCTTCCCACGGACCCGCCGAAGCGATCAGTTGAAGCCGGTCCGCCCGGTCCGGTCCGCGGCTGCGCGGCGCCTCTATCGCTTCGCTCAGGTCGATCGCGGTGATCGTCTTCGCCTGAAAGCCGCGCTGCCGCTTCACGGCGACGCATTCGATGCGCGCGCCCTCGGGCAGGCTCCGCCGGCCGTGATCCTGCAAGACAGTGAAGTGAATCAGGATATCGCCAAGCTGGCTGTCGTCGGCGACCACGAAACCGAAGCCCCGCGTAACGTCGAACCATTTGACCACGCCAGAACAGGCAAGGCCCTCAGCGTCCTCGCCTGCAACATCCCCCTCGTTTACACGCTGACCGACTGCGAAGTCGGTCTGCAAAAGCTGCGGGTCCGCACGCATTATCATTTTCCCCCAACTCAGAACCTTATCATCTTTTTTCCAAGGGGAAACTGCTTTGTATCAAGCCTGCGCAAGTAGTGATTCGGCATCTTCGCCGGGGTCCATCCGCGCGATCTTCCAGGCAAGCGACGGAGAATGGCCGGCACGGACCATCGCCGCGACCTGCTTCTCCAGCCCCTTCCGGTCCGGCACTTCTCGCGCCCACGGCCCGATCCGCTTGCGGCGGGCAAAGGCCAAGGCGCTCGCGATCGTGTCGCTTTCGACCAGCGGCGAGACCGCCTCGGTATCGTCCGCATCGACCCCGGCATGGCGCAGATCGTCATAGACCCGCCGCGCGCCCAGCCCGCGCCGGCCCATGGCGCCTGCCCGCGCCTCGGCAAAAGCACGGTCGTCGACATAACCGAGTTCGGCCATCTTCGCGGCCAGCGCCTGCGTATCCGGCGCATCGCCTTCCCACCCACGCTCACGAATCTTGCGGTTCAGATAGGCGATCAGCTTCGCCCTTGTGGTGGCGTACCGCTCGACGTAACGGAGCGCCAATCGATCCAAAGCGGAACGATTCAAGGGGGGTATCGGGCGGTCTCGACGGCTCATGCGCCATGATTGTGCCACACTGGCAACCGATTTTGAACGATAGTGGGTAGCAGAGCCAAACGCAGATTCATTTGCGTGTGGGGGCACTAGGTTCGCTGCCACACAGGGGCTGAGAAAAGAATGGTTTTGGACGTTACGGGATCGCCCGACAGCAATGTGGCCGTGCCGGTTACGCCGGCTCCGACGCCGACCGACGACACCCTGCCGCGCCGCTATGCCGACTTCGCCACCATGGGCGAGGCGCTGGACTATGCTGCGCAGGGCGTTCGCGGGCTGAATTTCCACGATCCGCGCGGCACGCTGTCGCGCCCCTATCCGTTTTCGGAGCTGCGCGAGGATTCGCTGGCCCAGGCTCGCCGCCTGATCGCTTCGGGCGTAAAGCCTGAAGACCGCATCGCGCTGATCGCCGAGACCGGTGCCGAGTTCGCCTCGCTGTTCTTCGGCGTCATCTATGCCGGCGCATGGCCGGTGCCGCTGCCGCTGCCGACCAGCTTCGGCGGCGCGCAGTCGTACATCGACCAGCTCTCGGTCCAGCTGAAGAGCTGCGATCCGTCGATGCTGATCTATCCGCCCGAAATCGCCACGATGTGCGCGGAGGCCGCGCGCCTGTGCGAAGTCGAGGGTATCGACTGGCACAGCTTCGGCGAGCGCGAGGCGCCCGCGACGGAACTGCCCAGCGCCAGCACCGACGACATCGCCTATCTGCAATATTCGAGCGGATCGACCCGCTTCCCGCACGGCGTGGCAATCACGCACAAGGCGCTGCTGTCGAACCTCGCCGCCCATTCGATCGGCATGCATGTCGGCGATGGCGACCGCTGCGTCTCGTGGTTGCCCTGGTACCACGACATGGGCCTGGTCGGCTGCCTGCTCTCGATCGTCGCGAACCAGGTTTCGACCGATTATCTCAAGACCGAGGATTTCGCGCGCCGTCCGCTGGCGTGGCTCGATCTGATCAGCCGCAATCAGGGCACCACCCTCTCCTATTCGCCGACCTTCGGCTACGACATCTGCTCGCGCCGCATGTCGAGCCAGACCAAGGCTTCGGACCGGTTCGACCTGAGCCGCTGGCGCGTTGCAGGCAATGGCGCGGACATGATCCGTCCCGACGTGATGCAGCATTTCGTCGACGCCTTTGCCGATGCCGGATTCAAGGCCAGTGCCTTCCTGCCCAGCTATGGTCTGGCCGAAGCGACGCTGGCCGTGTCGATCATGCCCCCGGGCGAAGGCATCCGCGTCGAGCTGGTCGAGGAAACCCAGCTTTCGGGCGGCGACAAGCGTGCCGACCGGCCGCAGCGTTTCCGCGCCATCGTCAATTGCGGCAAAGCCGCGCTGGGCATGGAAATCCAGATTCGCGAGGAGGACGGCACACCGCTTCCCGATCGCGCGATCGGCAAGGTCTGGTGCCGCGGCCCCAGCGTGATGGTCGGCTATTTCCGCGATCAGGCCTCGACCGATGCCTGCCTCGTCGATGGCTGGCTCGACACCGGCGACATGGGTTATCTCAGCGACGGCTATATCTACGTCGTCGGCCGCGCCAAGGACATGATCATCATCAACGGCAAGAACCACTGGCCCCAGGATATCGAATGGGCCGTGGAGCAGCTGCCGGGATTCAAGCAGGGCGACATCGCCGCCTTCGCGATCACCACCCCGGGCGGCGAAGAGACCCCCGCAGTGCTGGTCCAGTGCCGCACCTCGGACGAGAAGGAGCGTCTGCGCCTGCGCGACGAGATCCGCGAGCGCGTCCGTTCGGTCACCGGCATGAACTGCGTCATCGAACTGGTCCCGCCGCGCACCCTGCCGCGCACCAGCTCGGGCAAGCTCAGCCGCGCCAAGGCGCGCAACCTGTATCTGAACGGCGAGATCAAGCCTTACGCGCTGGCCGCATAAACCGGCCCGCCATTCCGGCTTTCGAAGCGCCCCGGCCTCACCGCCGGGGCGTTTTTCGTTCAAAATGGGTATTTATCCACATCAAATCGCCGCATCACGCCGCGGCCTCAACCACTCGCTAACCTGACCTCCGGTAAAACCCGGAGCGTGACCAGCCAGACGACATCCCAATTCGCCCGGGCGCGCATCGATGCGCGCGCACTCCTTGGGCTCTACGATCCCGCGGATACGACCGATTGGGGTCCGATCCGTGCGGCGCAGATGAATGCCGGCAGCCAGCTGGCACTGTTCATGCTCGCCGCCAATCTGGTCGGCGCGGCGATGATCGTCACCATCCTGGGTCCGCTGGTCCCGCTGTGGCAGCTTGCGAGCTGGGGGGCGCTGGTTGGCGCCGTAGGCCTCGCCGTTGCCTTCCGCCGCCTTTCGGCGCGCAACCGGACCACCGTCAGCGCTACCCTGGGCGACGTGCGCGACAGCCTGCTCGACGGAATCGCGCTCGGCTCGGTCTGGTCGATCCCGCCGCTCGCCTTCGGTCATCTCGCCGATGCCAATGCCGCGCTCGGCCTGTGGATCGTCCTCTCGATCCTGATGACCGCCAGCGCGGTAGCGATGGCCGCGCTGCCGCTGGCCACCATCGCCTTCGTCACGCTGCTGGGCGGATCGATCGCGGTGACCCTGTTCCTGATCGCCTCCCCTGCCCTTGCCGCGGCTTCGGTGCTGTTCACCGTGCTGCTGGCAATGACCACCTTCTCGCGCGGCAAGTCGCTGGTCGTGATCCGCGCCAACGAGATCGCCATCGCCGAGCGCGACGAGACCGTCAGCCTGTTGCTGCGCGAATCCGAGGATTCGGGCGCGGACTGGCTGTGGGAGATCGATGCGCAGCGCCGCGTGAACCGCGCCAACCCGCGCTTCGCCCTGTCGCTCGGCGCCGATCCCAAGACGATCAACGGCACGCCGTTCCTCCAGCTCGTCGCCGGCCCGACCTGGGAATCGGGCAATTTCGCCCCGAGCCTGCGCGAACTGGCCGAGAAGCTGAAGGCGCGCGAGGCGTTTCGCGACATATTGCTGCCGGTGCAGGTCGGCCTTGAAGAGCGCTGGTGGGAAATGTCGGCCACGCCGCGTTACGACGAGCGCGGAACCTTCATCGGCTTTCGCGGCGTCGGCTCCGACGTGACCGAGGCGCGCCAGTCGGCCGACAAGATCAACCGCATGGCGCGGTACGACACGCTGACCGGCCTGCCCAATCGCCTGCTGATCCACGAAACGCTGGCCAACGCGATGGCCGCGGCGGAGAAATGGAGCAGCCGCTGCGCGTTCATGATGATCGATCTCGATCGCTTCAAGGCAGTCAACGACACGCTGGGCCATCCGGTCGGCGACCGGCTGCTTGGCCGCGTGTCCGAGCGGCTGAAGCATCTGATGAGCGAGAACGAGATGATCGGCCGCCTCGGCGGCGACGAGTTTGCGGTCGTCGTGCGCGATGCGACCGATACCGCGATGGTCGAGCGGCTGGCGCACACCATCATCGACAGCCTGTCGCTGCCCTATGAGGTGGATCACCACACCCTCTATATCGGCGCGTCGATCGGCCTCGCCACCGGCCCGCGCGACGGTCGCACCGCCGAGACGCTGATCCGCTCGGCCGATCTGGCGCTGTACCGTTCGAAGGATGCCGGCGGCGGCGTGTTCCATGCCTATGAGCCGCAGCTGCACATGGCCGCCGAGGAGCGCCGCGTCCTCGAGATCGCGCTGCGCAGCGCGGTCGAGAATGGCGAGATGCACCTCAACTATCAGCCGGTGGTGGATGCCGCGACCGGCACGTTGACCGGCTTCGAAGCGCTGCTGCGCTGGGTGCATCCCGAGTTCGGCAATGTCTCGCCTGCCAAGTTCGTGCCGCTGGCCGAGGATGCCCGCCTGATCGCCCCGATCGGCGAATGGGTGTTGCGCACCGCCGTGGCCGAAGCCGCGCGCTGGGACCTGCCGGTGCGTGTCGCGGTGAACGTCAGCCCCGAACAGCTGCACAGCCCGTCCTTCGTCGGCGTGGTCGCCCAGGCGCTCGCCCAGTCCGGCCTGCCGCCCGAGCGGCTCGAGCTGGAAGTGACCGAAGGCGTGTTCATGCGCGAAGGCACGGTGGCGATCCAGGTGCTGGAGAAGATCCTCGACCTCGGCATCCGCCTCAGCCTCGACGATTTCGGCACCGGCTATTCCTCGCTCGGCTATCTCAGCCGCACGCGCTTCTCGTCGATCAAGGTCGATCGCAGCTTCGTGCAGGGCGCGTCCAAGGGCGCGAAGGAAGCCATCGCGATCATCCGCGCCGTAGTCGCCCTTGCCAACAGCCTGGGCATGGCCACCACCGCCGAAGGCGTGGAGACCGAGGAAGAGCATCTGATGGTGCAGGAACTGGGCTGCACCAAGGTTCAGGGCTATTATTTCGGCCGCCCCCTGCCCGTCGACGAAGCCCGCGCGCTGACGATGCGGCGCGATGGCGCGAGCGCGGCTGCTTGAGCGAGACAGGCCCTTGCCCCGCCGGTTCCTCCCGGCTAAAGGCGGCGACCGCACAGGGGCGTAGCTCAGCTGGTTAGAGCGTCGGTCTCCAAAACCGAAGGCCCTCGGTTCGAATCCGAGCGCCCCTGCCATTTTCCTTCCCGCCATTTCCTTCGGGCGTCATCATCTCGACTTCGCATCATGCGAACGGCATAGACAGCCGCGTGATTTCTCACAGCCAGGGACCAGCATGACCGCCACTGTATCGCGTCCGTCGTTCATCCAGCGCATGTACAACTGGACGATGGAGAAATCGGCGCATCCGCATGCGGAGTTCTGGCTGGCCCTGGTCTCGTTCGTCGAGGCGAGCTTCTTCCCCATTCCGCCGCACCCGCTGCTGGGCCTGATGTGCCTGGCGAACCCGAAACGGGCGGTGCGCTATGCTATCATCTGCACCCTCGCCTCGGTCGCGGGCGGCGCGTTCGGCTACAGCATCGGTTACTTCCTGTACGAGAGCCTGGGCATGTGGCTGCTCGGGGTGCTGGGGCTGACCAAGGCCTTCCCGCCCGCCGCCTGCTATCTGCGCGAGTTCGGGGTGGAGATCATCCTGATCAAGGGCGCGACGCCGATCCCGTTCAAGCTGCTGACGATCACCGCCGGCTTCATCCACATGAACTTCGCGATGTTCATGCTGGCGAGCCTGGCCAGCCGCGCCTTCTCGTTCATGCTGGTCGGCATCCTGTTCCGGCTGTTCGGCGCGCCGATCAAGGCGTTCATCGACAAATATCTGGTGTGGGTCGCAGGCGCGTTTGCCGTTGCGGTGATCGCCGGATTCCTCGCGATCGGCGCGCTTTCGGGCGACGGCGTGAAGAAGGAAGCCGACAAGTGCAGCGGCGCCACGCTGGAAAGCATCGGGCTGGACCGGAAGTAAGCCGGGCGGCACGCCGCCCGGAGTTTTCCGCGGGCAAACGCGCGCTTGCGCCCGGCCCCTTCAATCGCTAGATGCGAAGCCCTTCCGACATCGGCAGGGTCTGCACCGGTTCCTTCTCAGGACCGGGCAGCGGACCCATGTCCGGCTGGCGGGCGAATTTTAACATGTGAGCAAAGCAGATGGCGAAGACCAGTCCCGTCGAATTCTTCCGTCAGGTGCAGGCCGAGACCAAGAAGGTCGCTTGGCCGACCCGCCGCGAGACGATCATGACCGGCGTCATGGTGATGATCATGACGACCCTGCTCGGCATCTTCTTCGTCGGCGTCGATACCTTCTTCGACGTCATCGTCCGCTTCCTGCTCAGCCTCGCCAAGTAAGGACCGCACACGCATGTCGCGCTGGTACATCATCCACGCCTATTCGGGTTTCGAGGGCAAGGTCCGCGATCAGATCCTCGCCGACGCCACGCGCATGGGCCTCGATCGTCTGGTCGAAGCCGTCGAGGTTCCGGTCGAGACGGTGACCGAAGTCCGCCGCGGCAAGAAGGTCCAGTCCGAGCGCAAATTCTTCCCGGGCTATGTGCTCGCGAAGCTCGAGATGAACGACGACGTCTATCACCTCGTGAAGAACACGCCGAAGGTCACCGGCTTCCTCGGCAGCATGGGCAAGCCCCAGGCGATCAGCGAAGCCGAAGCTGCGCGCATCCTGAACACCAAGGAAGAAGCCGCCGCAGCGCCGAAGCAGCGCGTCAGCGTCGACTACGACATCGGCGACACGGTCAAGGTCACCTCGGGCAACTTCGCGACCTTCTCGGGCGTGGTCGAGGAACTCGACTTCGACAAGAGCCGCGTGAAGGTCTCGATCTCGATCTTCGGCCGCGCAACGCCGCTGGAGCTGGGCTTCGAGGACGTCGAGCGGGTCAAGTAAGCCCGTCGCCGATCGCGAACATGAAAAAGGCCGGGGCGGAAACGCTCCGGCCTTTTTCGTTTTGCCGCACGCATGTTGCGGCGCGGAACTTCACACTAGCTTCACACTGGTCCGCATGTTTCGGCGGGAAATGGTCCCCGGAAAAGTTCCGCGGTTCAGGCAGGGATCGACACTGTCAAAGAGCGACTGCCCATCGATCCCAGCAGGGAAAATCCAACATCTCAAGCCGGCTGCCCGGCTTTCTCAGCCCAGGCAGGCGCACGGCACATAGCCGCGCAGGACCCGGTTCGAGACGCCGCCGGTCGAGGTCGCGTAGTTGCCGCCGCCCATATGCTTCTCGGTGAATTCGTGGATGTGCGAGGTGCAGAATTCGGGGCCGCGGGCGAGCACCAGCACCTTGGTGGTGCGCTCGATCGGGATGCCGGTGATCTCGTTTCGCGTCACTTCCCAGTCGTTGCCGATAGCAATCGCCTTGACCGGGACGGTGCCGTTTTCGTGCCAGACCTGACGCGAGACCGACATGGTCCGTGCCTCGATCGCGGCATTTCCGGCAGCCCCTCTGCCGGGCAGGCACAGCAGCGGATTTGAGGGGCGGATCACGCCCGCAGGCACTGTCAGGTTGAAGCTGCCGCGCGCGACTGGATCGCCAGCAAGCGCACGCCCGTCATTGGCCGGACCAAGCGGGAATACTTCCATCGTCACCGGCCATATCCCCGGCCCGAGCAGCCCGGCGCCGGTGGCACGCGCGACGAACTCGAGCATGACCTCCGATCCCGGCACCGGCGCGCGGAAATCGGGGTTGAGCAGCTGGCCGCGCCATGTCGTCCAGGTGCGATGATCGCTGCCCCCGCCCCATGGCGCGAAGCTGGTCTCGATCACCTTGCCCTGCACGCTGAACCGCGCCTTGTAGAGCACGCCATCGGCATAGACGCCGCCGGCCGCGAGGCCGTTGCGGTTCGCCAGATGATTGACCGCCGAACGCTCCATGAAGACGCGGAAGAACATCGGCTGGCCGAGCACGAAATCGCGGCTGAGCGCGCCCTCGGTGATAGCGCCCAGCGACAGATCGGTGCGGGTGAAGACGATCTGGCCCTGATGCGCGGCGTGGAGTGGCCCGGTGATACCCTGATCGCTGGTCGATGCCTGCGGCGCGGCGCGAGGTGCCGGCGAGGGCCGCGTGTTGCGTATCCCGCCAGCGCGTCCCTCCGGGGTGGGCTGTGCCTGCGCTTCGGTGGCACCGGCTGCCAGCAATGCGATCAGCGAGAGTGAGGCGAGGGAGAGGTTGCGCATGATGATCCTCCGGGGACGTAAGGCATGCGCGACAAGATCATTGGACGGCTCTGCCGGGCCATCCCCCCATCTGGCGGGGATGGCATGGGGCGATGTTTGTGGTGATCGGCAGGCTTGGCAGGAGCCTGGCCGCCCGTGATCAACTTCTATTCCTTTCATGGCGACCCCCAGCGCAAGACAGCGGCACTCATCGCTGTACGCGTCTGGTTACAGGAAAGCGGGGGCACTATCTCGATCATCCGCGCGCTTGCCGCTGGATCGGACGATCTGGCCGCGGCGCATCGTGCGAGCGGATTTCCGGCACCGCTGCTGCTGCTTTGCGAAACGCTGTGCCAGCGATTGCCGGAAGCCGAAGCGGTAGCGTTCGTAACCGGCGTGCTGGAAGATGCCGCCTGCGAAGCCGACTTGTCCGGCGTGGCCGACCAGTTCGTCGCCGATCTCGATCCGGCGCAGCCCGGTCAGCACCATGCGGACAGGTTGCGGGCGATCGTGCGAGCGGCCTGAACCGGGTCAGCCCACCGGGTAGACGCCCCTCCAGCAGATCGAAAAGAACAGCGACAGGAAAGGCTGGCGGTTCTCGTGCGGATCGCTGCCACCCGGGCACAGCCCGACCGTCGCCGGGGCCAGGGTCGAGGTGAACTCGATCGGCGGTCGCAGATAGGCCTTGGTCAGCGTGCCGTTGGGCAAGGCATAGGTGGTCAGCATGTCCGCTTCCTGCGGCGTGCTGTGGGCGATGCCGCCATTGGTGCGCGCGCGGGCGAACACGGTATGATCGTGCGCCGCGACCTGATCCGCGGTGAGCGTCACGGTGTTTGCGCCGAACGACTGGCCCAGCGGATAGGGGATCGCGCTTTCCTCGTTCACCCCCTGCCCGATCGGAATCGTGCCGTTGAAATTGGGCACGTTGAACACCCGCTTGCCGTCGCCGCCGAAGCGGAAGCCCAGCACGTTCGCGAGCGAGGGATACTGGCTGACCGGATAGCGCGAGCCATCGCAGGGCAACCAGCCGACCGGTGCGAAATTGGGGGCAAAGACCTGGATTTCACCGATAAATGGCATGCGAGCCTCCCTTATTTCGGCATCGAGCCAGACAGCGAGATGATGTAGCTGACGGCCAGGCTGGGCATCATGTTCTCGTGCGGCGTACCCGCCCCGGAGGCCGGGCCGACGGTACCCGCCGCCATCTGCATTGCCGCGCCCGGACCGCCGCCCGGCGTCCACATGGTCGAGCCGTCGTCGGGACCCGCCAGCATCGCCTGATCGGGAGAGACTTCGATGCCCGCGGCGGGCACGGCGAGGACGGCATGGACATGTTCCGGCATCTGATCGGGCGTCAGCGTGACGACGGCGTCACCCCCCACCTGCCCCACCGTGCGGTTGCTCAGGCCCTTGCCTTGCCCGCGATGCACGATGGTGTTCCCGCGCAGATCGGGCAGCGCGAAGGTCGAGGTGCCGTCGCCGCCATAGGTGGTGCCGATGAGCGAGAAGAGCGCCTGTGCCTGACTGATCGGCAGCACCGTGCCGTCGCACAGATTCCATCCCTCCGGCGCGGTCAGGCCGCCGAACATGCGGATTTCACCGACAAAGCTGCTGGACATTCTACGCCTCCTCGCTCTCGGTTTCGGTGCCGGTCGGCCGCGAGGGAAAGGGACCCTTCACGGCGATGTAATAGGTCATGACGGTGAACGGCTGCATGTTGGGATGCGCCTGTCCGATCCCGGTATCGTCCAGCGTTGCCAGCGCCAGCGTGACGGTGGTCTCGCTGGACGTCGCGTAGATCGCCGCGGTCTGCTGCGTGTCCGCCAGCATGCCGTTCCGTGGCGTCGGCGTGTCGGCCGGCGCCATGCTGACGTTCCAGTCATGGCTGTGCGGCGGCACCTGATTGGTGCTCAGGATGACCGTTTCCTGCCCCATCGGCACGCCCGGCATGAAGGTGCCCGAACCCAGCGGCACCCGCCCCCGGAGATCGGGCAAGCCGAAGGTGGTGAAACCGTCACCGCCATAGGTATTGCCGATCAGCGAATAGAGGCCCTGATTCTGTGTGATCTGCAGGAGCTGGCCGTCACATGGCATCCATGAAGACAGGGTGGCCGCAGCCGAATAGGGAAAGGCGCGAATCTCACCCAGATACCAGTCTGACATCAGCCCCTCCTCCCCCTGCAGATCACGCGCAAAGGGGAGGAGATCGAGCGCCGCAGGTCAATCGAGGCTCGCCCCGTTTTGGATAACGGCCCGGCAGTTGCCATTTGCGCGCAGTTTCGCTAATGGCCCGCCCTTCCAACGCATCAGCAATGGAATCGCGGGAGGGCGCCCTTCGGGTCGCCCGTCTGGACCGCTAAACTTGAACGGGGTTCTGCGTTCGCGCCGGATCCCATGACAGAGTGAGACACATGGCTAAAAAGATTACCGGCTATATCAAGCTGCAGGTGCCGGCCGGCGCCGCCAATCCGTCGCCCCCGATCGGCCCGGCTCTGGGTCAGCGCGGCGTGAACATCATGGAGTTCTGCAAGGCGTTCAACGCCGCGACGAACGACCTTGAGAAGAGCACCCCGATCCCCACGATCATCACCGTGTTCGCGGACAAGAGCTTCTCGTTCGAGACCAAGACGCCCCCGGCGACCTATCTCATCAAGAAGGCTGCCAACCTGAAGTCGGGCTCGAAGGAGCCGGGCAAGGTCTCGGCGGGCAAGATCGCCCGTTCGAAGCTGTCCGAAATCGCCGAGATCAAGATGAAGGATCTCAACGCGAACGACATCGAAGCCGCAACGCGCATTATCGAAGGCTCCGCTCGCGCGATGGGCCTCACCGTGGTGGAGGGTTAAGACCATGGCGAAGCTCACCAAGAAGCAGAAGACCTGGACCGTCGACGGCGAGAAGCTGCACGGCGTCGACGAAGCCATCGCGATCGTGAAGGCGAACGCCACCGCGAAGTTCGACGAGAGCGTCGAAGTCGCGCTGAACCTGGGCGTCGATCCGCGTCACGCAGACCAGATGGTCCGCGGCGTCGTGACCCTGCCCAAGGGCACCGGCAAGACCGTGCGTGTCGGCGTGTTCGCCAAGGGCGCGAAGGCTGACGAAGCGCGTGAAGCTGGCGCCGACGTCGTCGGTGCGGAAGACCTGCTCGAGATCGTCCAGGGCGGCAAGATCGAGTTCGATCGCTGCATCGCGACCCCGGACATGATGGGTCTGGTCGGCCGCCTCGGCAAGGTGCTGGGTCCCAAGGGCCTGATGCCGAACCCGAAGCTGGGCACCGTGACCATGAACGTCGCCGAAGCCGTCAAGGCCGCCAAGGGCGGTCAGGTCGAGTATCGCGTCGAGAAGGCCGGCATCATCCATTCGGGCATCGGCAAGGCGTCGTTCCCGGCGGAAGACCTGCGCGCGAACTTCGACGCGCTGGTCGATGCGGTGGTCAAGGCCAAGCCGGCAGGCGCCAAGGGCAAATATGTCCGCAAGGTCGCCCTGTCGTCGTCGATGGGCCCGGGCGTGAAGGTCGACGTGGCGGAAGTCGCGACGGCGTAAAGCTACCCCGCTCGAAAGAGACAGAAAGGGCCGCGGGAAACCGCGGCCCTTTTTGCTTGGCCACAGCATATGATCGATATACGGATCATATATGATTCGTATATCGAGGGACTATCCATGGGCATCGTGAAGATCGACGATCAGCTGCACGAGGAAGCGCGCCGGGCCAGCACGGTGATGTGCCGCTCAATCAATGCGCAGGCGGAGTTCTGGATGAAGATCGGCATGCTGGCCGAGGCCAATCCGGCGCTGTCGTTCAATGATATCGTCGCGGCACAGATCGCCGCGGCGCAGGTTCGTCTGCCGGACGGCGCGGACGCCTGACATGGTGAAGACCCCGGACGAACTGGCGCTGATGCGGATATCGGGCAAGCTGCTCGCATCCGTGTTCGAAATGCTCGACGGGCAGGATCTGGCCGGCATGTCGACCATGGCAGTCAACGATCGGGTCGATCGCTTCATCACCGTCGACCTCGCCTCGCGTCCGGCCAGCAAGGGACAATATGGCTTCAAGTACGTCCTGAACTGCTCGATCAACCATGTCGTCTGCCATGGCGTGCCCGATTCCGAAGAAGTGATCCGCGACGGCGACATCATCAATCTCGACATCACGCTGGAGAAGAACGGCTTCATCGCGGATTCGAGCAAGACCTATATGGTCGGCAACGTCGCGCCCGCGGCGAAGCGGCTGGTTCGGGTGGCGCAGGAAGCGATGTGGAAGGGCATCGGCCAGGTCCGGCCCGGCGCCTATCTGGGCGATATCGGCGCCGCGATCGAACGCCATGCCAAGAAGAACGGATACTCGGTCGTGCGCGAATATTGCGGGCACGGCATCGGCCGCGAAATGCATGAGGAACCGCAGATCCTGAATTTCGGGCGGCCGCGCACCGGCATGCGGTTGCACGAAGGCATGGTGTTCACCGTCGAGCCGATGATCAATCAGGGCACCCGCAAGGTCTCGACCGAGGACGATGGCTGGACGGTGGTGACCAACGACCGCAAGCTTTCCGCGCAGTTCGAGCATACCGTCGCGGTCACCGCGACCGGCGTGGACATCCTCACCCTGCGCCGCGACGAAACGCCGATGCTCGCGCGGATGAACTAGATCACGATCTCGTCGCCGGGCATGGAGCCTTCATTCTCGCGGACCGTGCACTTGCCGTCCGGGGCACGCTCGCGTTCGCGCAGGCGGCGGGTGCCGGCATCGATTTCTGCATCGATCGCATCGAGCTGCGCCGCGGTCACCGTCTTGCGGACGATATCGCCGCGATCGACATGATAGGCGACGATCAGCAGGTCGCCCGGCGTCCCGCGCAGCCGCAGCCAGTCGTGGCGCTCGAGGAAGATGGCCGACCAGAGCGGCAGCCATTGGCGGAACACCGTGTCGCCGATCCGTACCACCCCGGCCACCTTGGGATTGGTCAGCACATAGTGTTTTCCGTCGAACACGAAGTTCGCATAGCCCGGGCTTTCCTTCACATCCCTGCTCCCACTGGTCGGGATGAATGAAGCGAAGGCGCGCTGATTGGTGACGCCGCGATGATTGGGCGCTTCGTTCAGCGCGACATCGTAGCGCGAATAGAAATCGGTGCGGCCGTCATGGACGGTGAATTCGACATTGTCGCCAAGATCGATCGACCAGCGCACCATTGCCGATAGCCGCGTGTAGGTGACCGAGTTCGACTGCCAGGTCTCGCTGCATTCGAAATCGAAGCTCAGACTCCGCGCGTCCGCAGCGCGGCAGCTGCCGTTCGCGGCAAGCCGATCCAGCATCGGCTTGAACGATGCGTTCGCCGCGATCGCATCGCGGATTCCCTGCAGGTCGAATGCGCCGCTGCCGACCACGACTTCGTTGGCGGGACCCGCGCCGATCCGGGTAACTTCGAAGCGAAGCCGCTGCTCGCCGGCGAAGCGGCTGTCCAGCGCAGCCCAGTCGATCGTGCGGAGCGGCGGGAGCCCATGCGTATCGGCCGTCCATTCGCCCGACGATCCGATGAAGCGCCAGCGATAGCCGAGGCCACGCTGCTTCCCGAACTTGCGGTCGCTCAGGCCGAACTCGATCCGCGGCGGCCCCCGCCCGTCATCGACCCAGCGCAACGTGGCAACGCCGTCGCCCCAGCTGCCGCGCGATCCGATCTGGAAAGAGGCGAAGTCCCGCGCGCCGCCCGAACCGATATGCCGCTCGACGTCCAGCCGCGCGCCGTTGAGATAGGTGCTGATCCGGCAGATATTGTCCGGCGGCGGCTGCGCGCCGGCCAACAGCATCGCGGCATAGCCCAGAGTCCCGACCGGCATCGTGCCTCTCCCCTTGTGCCTCCCAGCCTATGCCTCGCCCGCGTGGACGGCAATCACCAGTTGGGGAAGCTGAACATCACCTGCGCCTCGAACCCCTCGATCGAATAGGCGGCCCCGCCACAGATCGGTGCGATCCGCGCCGCGGGGAACACGCCGGTGGCGGTGAGGCGCATGCCCCTGCCCTCCGGCGTCGCGGTGATGGTGACGCCGCCCAGCGTGACGCTGCCGCCTTCCTTGCCGCGGATCTCGGCCCGGTTGGACGGATCGCGGGAAACGCCGACGCCGCGATATTCGAATGACAGGGTGCCCGAATAGGCCGAGCGGATCACGATCTCTCGGATCGCCACGTTCGTACCGATCGCCGCGGTCTGCGACCGGGTTTTGGCGGCGGGCGTGGCCGGCGCGGTTTCGGTCCAGCGCACGGCGGGCGAGATCGGCATGTCGATCCGCGAATAGCTCAGCCCCATATTCTTCGAGCGCGGGCGCCAGGCATTGTCATAGGCGCCGTCGCCGTCGCGGTCCTCGAGACAGACCCAGCGATAATGGCCATCGCCGGTCGCCCCGCCGAACAGCCCGTTGCGCCAGCCGATCGCGCATTCCCGTTCGCCATCGGCGCCGCGCCAGAAGGTGATCCGCGATCCCGCAGTCAGCGGCACGGCATTGGCCAGCGATCCGCCGCGTTCGTCGGTGAGCGGGATATCGGCGGTGAGGTAACGGAGCTTCGGCGCGATGCTGAATTCCTGCCGCGCGACCGCCAGCCCGCGCGTCGCCAGCGTGCCGGGCTGCACCAGCACCGTCTCCCCGGCCACCGGCGGCATGCTGACCAGCAGATAGGTGGGTATGCGGGAGCCATAGGCCCCCAGGCGTGCGGAGTCGCAATCCTGAGCCATCGCCTGCGGCGCCATCAGCAGCATCGGCGCCAGTATCGCCGGAATTTCCCTGAGTCCCCTCATCGTCCCCTCCCTCGATTGATATACTGTATCATGCACCGCAGGCCGTGACCATCCCACCACTGAGCCTTACCGATTGCGCGACCGTCCCGCCTGTGTTCTGATACCGCTAACACAGAACGGGGAGAGGATCGGCATGCGTTTGGCGATATTGGCGGCGGCTGCATTGCTGCTTCCCCTCCCCGCACTCGCCCAGACCGCACAGGATGACGGGATCGTCGTTCAGGGCAGTCTGGAGAAGATGAGCGACTGGCGGGTTGCCGAGACCGATCACGTCATCGTCTATTCCAACGGCAGCGAAGCCGAGTTGAAGCGGATCTCGCACAATCTGGAGCGGCTGCATCTGCTGCTGTCGATCCTGCTGGGCACGCATGGCCGGCCCGATCCGACGCTGAAGCTGCGCGTCACGCTGATCGGCGACACCGCCGAGTTCGACGCTATGGACCTGCGCAACCTGCGTTCGCGTCAGGGTCCGTTCGCCCGCGCCTTCCCGATCCAGCGCTATTACGATCCGCGCGAGGATGGCGCGGTGATGGCGGGCAGCCGGATCGACCAGCGGATCACGCTGGATCGCGGCGTGAGCCTCGCGAACCTGGGCAGCCGCGAAGTCAATCTGGAGACGGGGCTGGTCGAATCCACCCTGTTCGGCAGTTCCAATCCCAACGGGATGGACGCGGCGATCAATCAGGTCACCGTGCCGCTATCGGCCGAGGGGCGCATCTATGGCGGCTTTGCCCAGCATTTCCTGCTGACCTATTTCCCGATGGCCTATCCGCGCTGGTACCTCGACGGGTTCGGCGAGATCTTTGCGACGATCAAGGTGCGCGAGGACGGCAAGATCGAATATGGCCGCGCGCCGGAAGGGCTGCGCAAGGTCACCGACTGGTTCCGCACCTATCCGGTGCGCGACGTGCTGAACGGCAATTATCTGAAGGCCGGATCGCGGACGCGCTGGACGCCCTATCATGCCTGGGTGCTGGCGCACTACCTGTTCTTCTCGGAAGAGCGGAAGGGCCAGTTGCAGGCCTATCTGGCCGCCTATTCGCGCGGCGAGGGGCTGGAAAAGGCGGCGCAGGCGTTCGGCGATCCGGGCAAGCTGGCAAGCGACGTCGCGCGATACGACAACAGCAAGGTGCCGTGGGAACGGCTGACCTATCCGCCCGAACTGGCCGCCGAGCCGATCATCCGCCAGCTGACCCGCGGGCAGGCGGCGTTCGTGAAGGGCCGGCTGGAGCTGGGGTCGCGGACCACCATTCCCGAAGGCCCCGCCGCTACGCCGGCCATCGCAGCGCGCGATCGCTGGCTGGTCAAGCTGAGGGGCGATGCCGGCCGCTATCCAACCAATCTCGACGCGCAACTGCTGCTCGCCGAGGCCGAGTGCCGCAGCGCCAATGCGGCGGAATGCCTTGCCGCGGCGGATCGCGCGCTGGCGGTCGACGGTAACAGCGCGGGGGCGCTCAATTGGAAGGGCGTCGCGCTGACGCAGCAGGCTTTGGCCGGGCCTTCGCCCGAGCGTGCGCAGCGGCTGCGCACCGCACGCGGGTTCATCGTCCGCGCCAACCGGATCGACAGCGAGGCCGCAGGACCGCTGCTCTCCTATTATCGCAGCTTCGCGGATGCGGGCGAAGCGCCGCCCGAAGTGGCGCTGGAAGGGCTGCTCAAGGTGGTCGATACCATCCCCGCCGCGCCGGGTCCGCGTATAATGCTGGGCGAGGCGTTCGCGCGGCAGGGCAATGGCGAAGCGGCGCGGCGCACGCTGCGATCGGTGGCCGAGAGCGGTTACGACTCGCCCGAAAAGGCGAAGGCCCAAACGCTGCTGGGATCGATGCCGGAGTGACGCCGTCAGCCTTGTGAACGGCGCCGGCATCGCGCGGAGCCGGTCGCGTAGACGAGGCCCGCGAGCAGCGCGCCCAGAAGGTAGATGGGCGTAACCGCGGAGTCGAAACGTGCTCCGGTCAGGGCTGCAGCGAAGCCCCGCGAATAGTCCGGCGGGACGAACGCGATCGTGGCGATCATCGCCAACACGCCAATCGCTGCACAGGCGGCCAGCCGCCCGGCCGGGGAGAGGCGTTCCACGGCCAGAAAACCCGCGAGCAGCAGACCGCCGATCATCAGCTTCACCACCGGGCCGACATCGTCCGCGACCTTCCAGCTTCCGGCCAGCAGCCGCTCAAGTGACCCGCCGGTCGCGGGGACGGCCGGTGACAGGCCGAGCCACGCGATCACCACGCTGGGCAGGAAGATCGCCACGACCCAGGCGGCGATCCACGCAGGCAGGAAACATCTGAACGTCGGCATCGGCCCCTCGCACTCGATCCGGTGATCCTGATCACGACTATGGACCGAAGCAAGCGCCGCTGTTCCGGGCTTTTGCAGGCCATGATCGTTGCAGGCTTGACGCGGCGCACCATTCGCCTCTAACGGCCCAGATAATGAGAATCAGTCGCATTATCGAAAAGGGCGGGAAATGAAGACCATCGTACGTTCGCAGCTTCTGGCAGGAATCGGCCTTGCCGCCATGAGCACTCTGGCGTTCGCCGCGCCTGCCATGGCACAGGATGCCGAAGCGGACGCAGCGAAGCAGAACCCGGTGATCACCGTCACCGCGACCCGCATCCCGACCACGACCCTCGACGCCCCGTCGACGGTTACCGTCATCACCGCCGAACAGATCGCCGACGACCTGTCGACCGACATCAAGGACCTGGTCCGCTTCGAGCCGGGCGTCAGCGTCCCCCGTCAGCCGGCGCGCTTCGGCGCTGCGCTGGGCACCACCGGCCGTGCGGGTAACGAAGGCTTCGTGATCCGCGGCATGGGCGGCAACCGCGTGCTGATCCAGGTCGATGGCGTGCGCGTTCCGGACGGCTTCACCTTCGGCGCCCAGTCGGCCGGCCGTGGCGACTATATCGATGTCGGCCTGGTCAAGTCGGTCGAGATTCTGCGCGGTCCCGCCTCGGCGCTGTACGGCAGCGACGGTCTGGCCGGTGCGGTCAGCTTCACCACGTCCGACCCTTCGGACTTCCTGCGCAACGGCGCCAGCGTCGGCGGCCTCGTCCGCGCGGCATACAGCTCGTCGGACAATGAGTTCGCCGAGACCGCGATCCTCGCCGCGCGCTCGGGCGATTTCTCGATCATGGGTGCCTATACCCGCCGCGATTACAACGAGCTGGAGAACCAGGGCACTGTCGGCGGCACCGGTTCGGCGCGCACCCTGCCCAACCCCGCCGACGGCCGTTCCAACGCCGGTTTCGGCCGGATCGTGTGGGAACCGGCCAGCGGTCACAAGATCCGCCTGACCGGCGAATATCTCGACACCTATCTCTTCACCGAAGTACTCAGCGGCCGCAGCGCGACCGTTGAGCTGCTCGAAGGCCGCGACACCGGCAAGCGCGCGCGCGTCGCCGCCGACTGGACCTGGCAGGGTGAAGGCGTGATCGATTACGCGCGCCTGAGCGCCTATTGGCAGGATGCCGAGGACGTCCAGTTCACCGACGAGGATCGCACGCCGGCAGTCGACCGCGAGCGCCTGAACACGTTCGAAAACCGCGTCTATGGCGCGGCCGGCGAAGTCCGCGGCGGCAACGACTTCGTCAAGTTCGCGGTGGGCGGCGACATCAGCTTCACCCGCCAGAGCGGCCTGCGCGACGGCGTGGTACCCCCGGCCGGCGAGACCTATCCGACCCGCGCCTTCCCCGAGACCGATTTCATGCTGGCGGGCCTGTTCGCCTCGGCCGAAGTCACGTTCGGCCCGGTGACGCTGTACCCGGCGGTGCGCTTCGACGCATACGACCTGAAGCCCGAGAACGACCCGCTGCTCCCGACCTTTGTCGGCGCGGCGCAGGACGGTTCGCGCGTCTCGCCGAAGATCGGCGCGGTAATCCGGCTGGGCGAGAATGTCCGCCTGTTCGGCAACTATGCCCAGGGCTTCAAGGCCCCGGCGCCGAGCCAGGTGAACAACTTCTTCGAGAATTTGCCGGTCGGCTACAAGAGCATCCCCAACCCGAACCTGCGCCCGGAAACGAGCAAGAGCTTCGAGGGCGGCCTGCGTTTCGCCAACCAGTATGCGTCGTTCACGGTCACCGGCTTCCACTCCGAGTATGACAATTTCATCGAGCAGGTGGAAACGACCGGCCTGCCCTTCCCCAGCCCGGCGACGCCGTGGATCTACCAGTGGGTCAATCTGAGCGGCGCCGAGGTTTCGGGCGTCGAGGCCGCGGCCGAAGTGCGCCCCACGACCGGCGTCACCGCACGCGTCAGCCTGTCCTACACCGATGGCAGCGGGATCACCGCAGCCGGCGTGAAGACCCCGCTCCAGTCGATCGATCCGCTGCGCGCGGTGATCGGCGTCGGCTATGACGATCCGGGCAAGCGCTTCGGCGGCCGCCTGATCGCCACTTATGGCGGACAGAAGGAAGTCAGCGAGACGCTGGGTTCGTCCTGCTATGCCACCGTCGCCGCCACCCCGACCTGCTTCACCGGCGGCGAATATGTGACGCTCGACATCACCGCCTATGTGCGCATTGTCCCCGATCTGA
The DNA here is from genome assembly GCF_029433115.1 of Sphingomonas sp. AOB5. Taxonomy (GTDB): domain Bacteria; phylum Pseudomonadota; class Alphaproteobacteria; order Sphingomonadales; family Sphingomonadaceae; genus Sphingomonas. The sequence goes on from NZ_JARNTV010000023.1 coordinate 52,773, forward strand.
CGCTGCGCGCCGGCCTGTTCAACCTGACCGACCAGAAATACTGGCAGTGGCAGGACATTCGCGGCCTTTCGACCACCTCGACGGTCAAGGACGCCTATTCGCAGCCGGGCCGCAATGGCAGCGTCTCGCTGAGCTATCGTTTCTGAGGACCCTGAAGATGAGCAAGCATTTCCTCTGGGCCGCGGCCCTCGCGATCGCGGCGATCCCGGTCACTGCGGTGCCCGCGATGGCGCAGGCTGCGCAGTCGTCCAGCTATCAGGCGGACCGTGCCGACATCCTCGGCATGGCGGGCAATTACAAGGTGCGCTTCGACATGCGGGAATCGACCCCGTGGCGGGCCGACTACACCCCGATCGAACCCAAGATTTCGGGCGGCCATGAAAGCGTCCGCGTGATCGAGGACAGCGGCCGCAAGATCTCGCTCCAGCACCTGCTCGTCGTCGACATGGGCGACGGCAAGCCGATGGTGATCAAGCATTGGCGGCAGGACTGGGAATATGAACCGGCGCGCATCCTGGTCTATTCGGGCCCGGACAGCTGGACCTGGCGCACGACCACCGAGGCCGAGCGCAAGGGCAAATGGTCGCAGACCGTGTATCAGGTGGACGACAGCCCGCGTTATGGCGGCCTGGGTGCGTGGACCACGGTGGCGGGTCTGCGCCGCTGGGAATCGGACGGCACCTGGCGTCCGCTGGCCCGCCGCGACGCGGTACGCGGACCGGTTTACGACCGCTATTATTCGGTCAACCGCCATCAGCTCTCGCCGGGTGGCTGGGTCCATTGGCAGGACAATATCAAGATGGGCGAATTCGACGACAGGCTGCAGCCGGTCGTCCAGGAATATGTCCTCAACACCTATGACAAGTTCGACGGCTATAATGTGAAGGCCGCCGACGATTATTGGGCCGCGACCAGGGGCTATTGGGCCGCGATCCGCGCCGAATGGGATCGCATCGCCAGCGCCAAGGGCGGCATCCGCATCACCGAGGCAGCCGAAGCCGGCACGGTGATCGCCAGCCGCCTGCTCGAGATCGCCGACGATATCCAGAAGGGCAAGACCAGCGAAGCCGAGGGCATCAAGACCGCCCGCGCGCTGATGGATCAGGCCACCCGCGCGGCGGGCCAGTAAGCACGAGAACCCTCCTACTTCCGCCACGCCGGACTCGTGCCGGCACTGCCCCGCTCTGTCATGGGAAGCGCGGCGGTCCCTGGTCCCTACCGGGGTGGCGGAGGACTTTTTCGGGAGATGCGAATTCGCGTCTCAACCGTCCGACATACGCGCGACATAGGCGACGGACCGTTCCTTCGAACAGGCACTATTAACGAGCGCATCGTTAAACGCCCTCGGTCTCGCGAACCGGTTCTTGACCATCACAATATATCGGGCCGCGCAGGCCACTTCAGCCGCTTCGGAACCTCTAGTCTGCTTGGTCGCATAGTTGTCGAGCGCGAGGATCGACGCCAGAACTGCGAGATCGCGCGAGTCCCTCACCTTGAACGACAAATATGGTGTCTTGGTCCCGAACGGATAGCGATTATTTAGGTAGATTCTATATCCGCCCGCGGCATCTTTCTCAACGGTGACAGCAAAGGTCATAAAGCCCTTACCCCAAAGCACCATTATAGAGTCATCATTTTCACTATCTACTTCGGTGTGTATCGCACGAATATTTACCAAATTCGACACTTGTGCCCGAATAGCCTTAATATCCTGCGATATTCCATCGACTTCTATCGTGTAGCCGATTCTGATCTCCGGCTTCTTCTCGACCGGGGGCGCCCAGCCCCCGCTCAACATCGTTGCGCCAATCAGATATGCGAAGGGTATGGAAGACAACATCGTCATTTATCCTCGCCCGATTTCGTCTCTTGCGATCGTTCTGCATCAGAACTGAAGCGCGTCATCGCACAATCGCAAGTTGGAATGCCCTGCAGTTCGCGCAGCTCGCCGTTCTGAAAATCCTGATAGCGGATCGCAAAAACATATTTGCAGGCCGCCGACGCCTCGCCGTCATCGGAAGGCGGAATAAAATCGGAGGTCGCGCCGATCTTCGGATCGAGAAAGGTCATCCCGACCACCTGCGCGGAACCCTTGCCGATTATCGCATCGCGAGGATCGATCCGCAAACGCCTCACTTCAGCGGATTCGCCAAGTCCCATGGCGGTTACGGTTCCGCCTTCAATCGTAACCATCCTGCGGCCACGGTTGGTAATCGTCAGAAACGCCTGGTTGCGATAGCAAGTGAATCCCACCGGGACCGGATCGGAACTGGCGAACAGATCCCATTCCGGCAGTTTCTCGATCAGGAACGTCATGGCCACTAGCATCGTGGCGATCATCGCGTTGAGCAGGGTAAAATACCCTACGGTCGATTTCGAGCGCATGAAGCGGCGCTGGAAAAGCTCACATTCCCTGCAGAAACGCGCCTTTTCCGGCATATCCGCCGCACAGTAGCGGCACTTTCGCGGCTGCAACGGCAAGACCGCATCGGGTGCGGTATCAGGCGGCTGCGCATCGGCTGGAACCCCCTCCGCCATCCTCTATTGTCCGGTCGCGGCGTTTGCCGGTCGCGCCGCCCTCTCGCTTACGACGAGCGTATAGGAACCAGTGTCACGCAACGGAGACACCAAAAGCCGCAACGTTCCATTTTCGCTGGCGGTCAGATCCAGCCCGGCATTGCGGCGCGCAGGTCCACAAGAAGCTGTCTCACCGGGAGCAAGGTCGTCCGCGCTTGCCAGCAATCGATCTCCGATTACCGTCGCGCCGATCACCTGGATCAAAGCATCAAGCGAATCCGTTCCACACAACTCCACCCGGAGCGACTGCCCGCGCCGGACCGGCAGCAGCCATTCCTGATACAGGCGACCCGGATCCTCGCCGAGGGATCCACTGGTCTGCGGGTCCGCAAAGGTGAATTCGCCGCGTTTGGTTTCGCCGCTCCGGATCGCCCGGGCGACCGGGACCACGGCGGTGAAGAGCTTGGCATCGAGCCGGTACGGCGCGCTGGCCCGCGTGTCGGAATGCCGGACGATCAGGATATAGTCCCCATCCTCCGGGATCAGAGCCATGGCGCGCGTCGTGGTAAGCGACCGCCGCTTGTTCGGCATGTCGAGGCGAAGGCCCGGATCGCTTGCGCGGTACAGTTCCATACTGGACAGGTTCGGCGAGTCCTCGCTGTCGCTGCCGACCGGCAGGGCAGCCATGTTCAGCACGATCCGCTGCCCCCTTGTCGCGTGAAAGGCATAGCGCTGGACCAGGCCCTGCCCGTCCTCCACTTCGTCGGCGCTCGAGAATTTCGATTCGATGGGCGCGTCAAAACCCAGCTTCACCGGTTCCGGGCGCGTGCGCGGAGCTTCTTCGGATGCCGTCAGGCGAAAATGGGAATGGCCCCGTTCCGGCTCGCCGAAACCGACCACCGTATCGGCCTCCACCACAAACGTGCCACCCGTTGCAGTCGTGAAGCGGACACGGGCATTGAACGTGTCGCCGAAATCGTCGTTCTCGGCGATGTTGAAACGCCGTCCGTCGCGGATTTCATAGACCCGGACGATCGGATCGAAGTCCTCGCTTTCGAGATCGATACGAACCGATGCATTGGGGGCGAGAGTCAGGTTGAACTGACGGGGCCTCCACCCGTTTCCGACGGCAGCCATATCGAGCGATCCCTCGCTCACCTTGCCGATCAAGAGTTCAGGGGAGCTTGCTTGCTGCGCAAGAGCTGAAGAACCGCACAAAAGAAAATACACGACACCGAACAGGGCCGGAACAAGCGTCTTGCATCTTCTGATCATCGTCCGTCCCCCCACAGGATATTATGACGATATGCCCACGATTTCTGCATGTCATTGCAAACATGAGCCGGATTCGATCAATCTTCGGGGATGTATATTGCAACCTACTGGAAGTACGGGATCTGTCGTGATCGATGCCTCGCCGCCGATCGCTGCCTGCGCTGTCGATGTTGACTTCCCCGCCAATCCGGCTATGTGCGCGCCTCCTCCTTTCGGGGAGGGAACCGTCCGAGACAGCAAGTGACCGGAATCTGCCGGTCTTGATTTCTTGCCTAGACGGGGACTGATATTTCACCGGCCCTCCCCTGCGGAGCGCCCGGGTCATGCCAGGGTATGCTCTGGCGATGACGATCATGCCCCTCGGACATTTGTGAACCGCGGCCCTTCCTTCGGGGAGTGTCGCATATTGAGGAGACCGGCATGGATCGTTCCCAAAAGGCCGAAGCCGTTGCCGCGCTGAACAGCACCTTCAAGGAAGTTGCAGTGGTGGTCGTCACCCGCAACCTCGGGATGACCGTCAAGCAGTCGACGGACCTCCGCAACAAGATGCGTGACGCCGGTGCGAGCTATAAGGTTTCGAAGAACAAGCTTGCCAAGATCGCGCTCGAGGGCACCGACTATGTAGGTATTTCCGACCTGCTGACCGGCACGACCGCGCTCGCCACCTCCACCGATCCCGTGGCTGCTGCCAAGGTCGCGGTGGAATTCGCCAAGACGAACGACAAGCTCGAAATCGTCGGCGGATCGATGGGGACCACCGTCCTCGACGTGGAAGGCATCAAGGCACTTGCGACCCTTCCGTCGCTCGACGAACTGCGTGGCAAGCTCGTGGGCCTGCTGGTTGCTCCGGCAACCAAGCTCGCGACCGTCACCCAGGCGCCGGCGGCCCAGATCGCGCGCGTGCTTTCCGCATATGCGGAGAAGCAGGCCGCATAAGGCTCGTTTCGAAATCGATTACCCTGAACCCATATATTTGATTGGAGTATTATCATGGCTGACCTGAACAAGCTCGTCGACGACCTCTCGGCTCTGACCGTCCTCGAAGCCGCTGAACTCTCGAAGCTTCTCGAAGAGAAGTGGGGCGTCTCGGCCGCTGCTGCGGTTGCGGTTGCCGGTCCGGCTGGCGGCGGCGCCGCTGCCCCGGCTGCTGAAGAGCAGACCGAGTTCGACGTGATCCTCGTCAACGACGGTGGCAAGAAGATCAACGTCATTAAGGAAGTCCGCGCGATCACCGGCCTGGGCCTGACCGAAGCGAAGACCCTGGTCGAAGAAGCTCCGAAGGCCGTCAAGGAAGGCGTCAACAAGGACGACGCCGCCAAGATCAAGGCTCAGCTGGAAGCAGCCGGCGCGACCGTCGAGGTCAAGTAAGCCCAGGCGCCTGCGGGCGCACGGATTTATCCCGGCATGGCCGGGGCCCGGAGAGCTGCCTTTCGGCAGATCGACAAGTGGAAAGGCGGTCCGGAAACGGGCCGCCTTTTCCTTGTCCGGGTCTCTGGTATCCCCTTCATTCCGGTGCTAATTCCCGTCGCGAGTGGGGGGATCTGCCTGGAGTCGGCAGCGTCTGGCATCCCGCGACAGTATATTGCGTACAGCCCTGAGGAGAGAGACATGAAGCACCTTCGTTTGCTTTGCGCGACCGCGATCGCGGCAACCAGCATCGGTATCGCCACCCCCGCCGCGGCTCAGGCCACGCGCACCTGGATTTCGGGCGTCGGTGACGACGTCAACCCGTGCAGCCGCACCGCACCCTGCAAGACCTTTGCCGGCGCGATCTCGAAGACCGCCACCGGCGGCGAGATCAACTGCCTCGATCCGGGCGGCTTTGGCTCGGTGACCATCACCAAGGCGATCACGCTCGATTGCGGCGGCGGCGAAGGCGGCTGGCCGGGCAGCATCCTCAATTCCAGCGTTCCCGGCATCAACGTCAACACGACGAGCGATCCCAACGCCAAGGTCATCATCCGCAACCTGTCGATCAACGGCGGCCCAAACCTGGGCACCTATGGCATCCGCGTCATTGTCGCCGGATCGGTGACGATCGAGAATGTGACGATCGAGAATCAGGGCCTCGGTGGCACGGGCGCCGCGGTCTCGTGGGAATCGAGCACCGCGAACAGCGAGCTGAACATCACCAAGTCGTACATCTATAACAACACCGTCGGCGGCGTGATCGTGAAGTCGAACGGCGGCGTTGCGACCAGCGCCGTGCTGACCAACGTCACCATCAGCAACAACCTGTTCGGCGTGCGTGCTGCCGACGGCAGCGCCGTTACCGTCACCGGCGGCGCGATCTCGCACAACACCCAGTTCGGCGTTCAGGCGTTCGCTTCTACCGGTGCGACCCTCAGTGTCGAAGGCACCACGATCGCCAGCAACGGCAAGGGCGTCTCGACCAGCGGCGCTGCCGCCACGGTCCGCCTTTCGAATACCGGCATCTACAACAACACGACCGGCATCGACACGAGCTTCGGTGGCTCGGTGATCTCGTTCGGCAACAACCGCATTGCCGGCAACACCACGCCGGGCGCGCCGACCAGCACGACCCCGCAGCAGTAAGCGCTTCGGCAAGATGACGAAGGGGCGGTCCGACAACGGGCCGCCCTTTCTCTTTGTGGGTTAGCGCCGTCCAGCTGAAAAAAAACTCTAGGCGGCGGCCGCGCGCTTCGCGAGATAGCGGCTTGCCGCCAGCGGCCCGGACACCTGCCCGCCGCGATCGAGCCAGATGGGGCCGAGCTTGCCGCCCTGCCCTTCGGTCCCGATCATGAAGTCGGCACCCTGCTGACGGATGCTGAGGCCGCCATTCCAGCGCAGATCGACCAGCACCACCGGCACGAACATCGGCCGCCCCCCGACATCGACGACATGGAAGCGATCGCGCGGCAGGCTGAGCTTGCCCGACAGGCGTCCACCCTTGCCCGCGGGCAGATCGAACGGGCCCTGCGCCATGCCGACCGGAGGCACGGCGTGGAAGCCGGCGATCTGGCGATCCTGATCGGGGCTGGCGCTCATCATCGCAACGATCAGGCGAACCCCGTCGGCAGGCTGTGCCGCGGTGAGGACCAGCTCGAAATCGAGCAGCGCGCCTTCGCCGACCAGTTCCATCTTCACCGGGATGAACTCGACCGCGATCGGCTCCGCCGGTGACGCGACACGCGAGGGTGCCATGCGTGGCGCAACAGCGGGCGGCGGAACCGGTGCGGGCGGAGGCGGCGCGGGTGCAGGTGATGGCGGCGCTTCCGCGACCGGCTCCTCGATTGCGTCGGGTTGCTCGAGCAAGCGCGAACGCCGCCCGATCAGCCAGCCCGCCAC
>NZ_JARNTV010000024.1 GCF_029433115.1 Sphingomonas sp. AOB5
TTATCAGCAAGGAAGAGCATGTCGGCCAGGCCACCCGCCTGTTCGACTATATCGACCGCAATGGCGACGGTAAGGTCGACAAGGCCGAACGCGAAGCCCTGCGCGACACAATGGTCGCCATGCGCGCCGGTCCCGGCGGCAAGGGTGGCCATGGCCGCCACGGCCGCATGGGCCCGCCGCCTCCCCCTCCCGCCGGCACCCCGAACGCCCCTCAGGGCAAATAAGCCGGTCGGAAGCCGGGCGGGCTTTTGTGCCTCCTCGCCCGCCCGGCACTTCCGATCCTCTCACGAGTTGCTATCAACCAGCCATGTCAGAGATTCCCCATATCCTGCTCGTCGATGACGAGCGCTCGATCCGCGAGCCGCTTGCACAGTATCTGACCAAGCAGGGCTTCCGCATCACCCAGGCGGGCGATGCCGAGGGTGCGCGCGCACGCATGTCCGCCTATGCGATCGATCTGGTGATCCTCGACATCATGATGCCCGGCGAGGACGGCCTGAGCCTGTGCCGCCATATCCGCGAGACCAGTGAGACACCCGTCATCCTGCTCACCGCGCGCAGCGAGGAAACCGACCGGATCGTCGGCCTCGAAATGGGCGCAGACGATTATGTCGTGAAGCCCTTCTCTCCGCGTGAGCTTGCCGCCCGCATCAAGGTCGTCCTGCGCCGTCTTCAGGCCGGCGGCACCCGCCAGACCGCGCCCGAGGCCGGCAGCTATACCTTTGCCGGCTGGGTGCTGAAGACCGGCGAGCGCGTGCTGGTCGATCGCGAAGGCGTGTCGGTGCCGCTCTCCACCGGCGAATATAACCTGCTCCACGCGCTGGTGACCCGCCCGCGCGCGGTGCTGACCCGCGACCAGCTGCTCGATCTGACCCAGGGTCGCGAGGCCGCTGCCTTCGATCGCGCGATCGACAATCAGGTCAGCCGGTTGCGGAAGAAGATCGAGCCGGATCCGAAGAACCCGACGCTGATCAAGACCGTATGGGGTGGCGGCTACACGCTGGCCGCCGAAGTCACCAAACTTTGAGGCGCTTCCTCCCCAAGAGCCTGACCAGCCAGATCGCACTGCTGGTCGCCGCCGCGCTGTTTCTGGCGCAGGCGATCAATTTCGCATTGCTGCTCAACGAACGCCGCGAATCCCGCTTCGGCCAGATCGTCGTGCCCTCGGTCACGCGCCTTGCCGATGTTGCCGAGCGGCTGAACAATCCCGCCGCCGATCCGCAGGCCGACCGCCCGGATCGTCCGCGCCGCGGGCCGCCCGGCTTCGACCAGCGCAGCCGCATCCAGATCCACGCCACTCAGCCCGATCTGCCCGCCGATCCCCGTCGCCCGGATATCGAGGCGATGGTCCGCCAGGGCATGACCGATGCCGGCACGACGCCGCAACAGGTGATCGCGGTGGTGCGTCCGATCGACGAGAACCGCCCGCTGATCCGCCGCATGAACGAGGAGCGGAAGAAGCGCCTGCGCCGGCTGGGCTCAGAATTGCATATCCTCGTCCAGCTCAAGAGCGGCCAGTGGCTGGCCCTGTCGACGGGCTGGCCGCGCACCGAGCGCGCGCTGATCTGGCAGCTGATCGCCCAGACGCTGATCCTCTATATCGTCGTGCTGATCCCCGTGCTGCTCGCCACGCGCCGCATCGCCAAGCCGTTGCGCAGCCTCGCCGCGGCGGCACGCAGCTTCCACCCCGGCAGCGCCGCCGAACCGGTGGAGGAACGCGGCCCCAGCGACGTCCGCTCGGTGATCTCGGCCTATAACGCGCTGAGTACGCGCGTGACCGGCATGCTGGACGAGAAGGACAAGATGCTCGGCGCGATCGGCCATGACCTGCGCACCCCGCTGGCGGCGCTGCGCGTCCGCATCGAATCGGTCGAGGACGACGAAGACCGCAACCGCATGGCCGACACGATCGACGAGATGAACCGCACGCTGGACGACATATTGTCGCTGGCGCGACTGGGCCGTCCCAGCGAACCGCCGACCGATGTCGACCTGTCGGCGCTGATCGATGCGGTGGTCGAGGATTTCCGCGATCTCGACATGCCGGTCGCGTTCGAAGAAGCGCCACGGCTGAAGATGCGGATCCGCCCGAACCTGATGCGCCGCGCGGTCCGCAACCTGATCGAGAACGCCGTCAAATATGGCGGTGGTGCCGAGGTCCGGCTGGTGCCCGGCACGACGACGGCGGCGATCGAAGTCTGCGATCGCGGTCCGGGCATTCCGGCGGACAAGATCGCCGCAGTGTTCGATCCGTTCACCCGGCTCGAAACGTCGCGGAACAAGGAAACCGGCGGGATCGGTCTCGGCCTCGCGCTGGCAAAGGCCATTGTCGGCGAGGCCGGCGGCACGATCACGCTGGCAAACCGCGAAGGCGGCGGCCTGATCGCCACGATCACCCTGCCGAGAGGATAGAGTTCACCTGATATGGTTCTCCGGCGAAGGCCGGAGCCTTGGCAGCCTCAGTCGAAGCCGGCCAAGACTCCGGCCTTCGCCGGAGAACAAAGAAACCGGGGGCGAGCCACGCCCGCCCCCGTAAGCCTTACAGGCCGTCCACGGCCTTGCTGACCATGATGTTCACCGCAACGCGGCGGTTCTGCGCCTTGCCGTCATCGGTATCGTTGGGCGCCGCCGGATCGGCCTCGGCCATGCCGGCAGGCGTCAGCATGCGATACGGCTTCCAGCCACAGGCCTGCTGCAGATAATTGACCACGCGCGCCGCGCGCTTCTCGCTCAGTTCCTGGTTCAGGTCCTGACTGCCGGTCGAGTCCGTGTAGCCGACGACCAGCAGCAGGGCATTGTCCATGCCCTCAGCCTGGGTCGCTACGCTGCACAGATCGGCCTTCGCGCGTTCGGACAGGCCGGTCTTGCCGGTATCGAAGTTCACGTTGGTCGTGCTCTTCACATTATACTGGTCGATGTCGCCCACGCGGTTGCGCAGCGCGTCGGTCGCCGCGGTCTGCTCGCCGAAGCGCTGGTCGGTGCCGTTATGGATCATCGACGCCGTACGCAGGTCGCGGCTCTTCAGATCGACCCGGCTCGCCACCAGGCCATCGGCCCAGCGCACCGTCCGGATGCTGACCGGCAGGCCGTTCAGCAGCGAGCTCTCGGCCAACCGGTTGCGGTTGAGGCCAAGGAAGCCGCCGCTCGACTTGATCTGGGTTCCCTCGCTGATCAGCACCACTTCGCGGGTGCCGGAAGCAGTGGTGACGTGCACCGTGCCGTCGCGGCGCGCGGAGATGATACCGTCGATTTCGGGGCCTGCAGGCAGTCCGGCCAGATCGGCAGGCGCCTGCCCGCTTACGGTGATGGATGGGTTCTCACCCTGCTGGTCCTGCGCATAGGCAACTCCGGCAGTGCTGGTGAGCATGGCGATGGCAACAAGATACTTCGGGCTTTTGGACATAAAACGCATCCGTGGCTCCTCCACATAAGAACAATCAGGACCGTACGGGCGCAGACTGATGTCCTTGCAGCGCCATGGAAGGCAGCCGCCGCGCCCCGTACGAGGGTGTCCTGAGTTCGCGCCAACCGCCCGCGCGCCCAAATGCTCCGATGGGTTCCCGCCCAAACGGACGGGACGAGCCTGCCGCACGGCGGCCCGATCCCGAAGGCGCTCCGGTTAGGTGGATTGCCCCCGGTCGCGGACGAGCCGTTTGACCTCGCGCAGCACCGGCATCGCCTGCGGGCCGAAGCTACCGTCCTGGAAGATGCCGACGCCCAGCGTTACCGGCACCTGCTCGGCCTGGCTGGCGATGATGAAGTCCGCCAGTTCCTTCGCCTTGAAACGCGGCGGCGGCATCGGCGTGTCCTGCTTGATGTGCAGCCAGTCCGCGTCGAAGCGCAGCGCGACATGCCCCTGCAGCCCCTTGGCCACGCCGGTCTTGATGTAGCGGCCGCCATAGGATTTGACCGGCAGGTCGGTCAATTCGCCCGCGAAATAGTCCTGCCAGTCGGTTTCGTGCGGGAACACCCAGTTGTTCCACGCCACCAGCCGGTCCGGATGGCCGGTCTTCACCGCCGCGTTGATCGCGTCGAACGGCAGGTTCGGGAAGCATTCGGTCGCTTCGAAGGTGGAATCGAACCAGTATCCCGCGACACGCTTGCCGTATCGCGTGCCGAATTCACGGAACACCTCGATCAGATGGTTGGCATAATCGTCTTCGTTATAGGCCGGGATGCCGTTCACCGTGCCGGGGTTGAGCGCCATGTTCCCCACGCCGGGCGGGTTCATGTACAGCATCAGCCGCATGCCGCGCTTCTCCAGCGCATCGGCGAACTCGCTGATCAGGTCGCGCTTGGTGGTGAAGCCGGGATGCAACTTCTCCCAGCTCTTGATCGGCGCGGGGCAGGTCGGATTGCCGTGATTGACCGTCCAGATCATGTATCCGGCGCCGGTCTCGGCCACCCGGCCGACCAGTTCCTCGACATCGATCCGGTTGACTGCCTCCTCATAGGGAATGCGCGGCCCCTTGGGCGGCTGGGTCAGGTCGAGGAAGTGGAACCACACGCCATAGCCCGCCTTCGCGAACCAGTCGGTATTGGCGCGCTTCGCTTCCGCACGCTTCTTCTCCGCAGCGATTCCCGCACGCGCGCTCACCGGCGTCACCTCGACCGAGCGCAGGCGGAGCATTTCCCGACCCGGCCCCGCCCTGCCACTCATCACGCGCAGCCGCACGACATTGACGCCGCGGACCAGTTCGAACTCGGCCGGCACCGGCACCCGCGCGAAATTGTAGAATTCCTTCAGCCGGAAGAAGCTCTCGCCGCTGGGATCGCCCGGGTTCTCCGCCGGCCCTTCCGGATGCGGGTGGAAATAGCCTTCGGTCACCGGCACCGCGAAATCGACTTCGGTCCGGCCCGCCTTGATCTTCACCGGCAGCCCGGCCTCGGTGGTCGAGCAGCACAGCGCCACTTCATAGCGGCCCGCCTCCGGCACGCTAACCGTCCAGGTGATCTCTCCCGGCCCCAGGAAGGGCATCATCGTTCCGATCTCCGCACCAGCGAAGCGAATATCGCCGAGCCTGCCCAGCGCCTTCACCGGATACAGCCGCATCGTCGGATTGAGCCGCGTGATCGTCACCGGGCCAGCGGGAGCGGGACCTGAATCGATCGCCACGGTCGCAGCACGGGCAGCCCCGGGCAGGCTCGCCGCCGCAATCGCGGTCACGCTGCCGCGCAGGAATTCGCTACGATTCATCATCGGTTCTTCCCCTCTCCACTCATGCCCGGCCACATCTTGCGCGCCGCCTCGACCTTGCCGACAAGTGTCACCCATGGTACGTCGTGTCAATAATGAAACATCGTTGGGAGGGGTCATGCGAATTCGGGCCGTCGAGCCGTTCATTCTTCACGCGCCGATCGCGCGCGGCACCATTTCGGATTCGACCAACACGATCTCGCACTGGGGCATCGTCGGCGCCCGCATCACCACCGATGACGGGCTGATCGGCTACGGCTTCACCGGCACCCACGCGCACCTGCCGTCGGACCGGCTGATCGCCGCCTGCATCCGCAATTGCTACGCCCCGCTGCTCGAAGGCGAGGATGCGCAGGACGGCGACCGGCTATGGCAGAAGCTGGCGCGCTATCCCGCGATCCAGTGGGTCGGCCGCGCGGGCATCGTTCATCTGGCTCTGGCCGCCATCGATATCGCCCTGTGGGACCTGCGCGCGAAAAAGGCAGGTCTGCCGCTATGGAAGCTGCTGGGCGGCGCCACGGTGGACCGGCTGGAAGCCTATAACACCGATATCGGCTGGCTCTCGGTCCCCAAGGACAAGCTCGTCAGCGGCTGCGCACAGGCGGTGGAGGAAGACGGTTTCCGCAGGCTCAAGCTCAAGGTCGGCCATGACGATCCGATGATCGATGTCGAGCGCATCACGGCGGTGCGCAAGCGGCTGGGCGACAATGTCACCATCGCAGTCGACGCCAACGGCAAGTGGAACCTCCCCACCTGCAAGCGCTTCTGCGCCCGCGCCGAGGGTCTCGACATCTTCTGGCTGGAGGAACCGCTCTGGTATGACGACGTCCACGGCCATGCCGAGCTCGCCGCATCCACCTCGATCCCGATCGCGTTGGGCGAGCAGCTCTATACCGCCGACGCGTTCCAGACCTTCCTCGACGCCGACGCGGTCCACTATGTCCAGCCTGACGTGACCCGCCTCGCCGGGATCACCGAATATATCCGCGTCGCGGACGCCGCCCATGGCCGCCGCCGCCCGGTGGTCGCGCATGTCGGGGACATGGGGCAGGTCCATGTCCACCTGTCCTTCTGGCACCCGGCAACGACGATGCTCGAATATATCCCCTGGATCCGCGACTGTTTCGTCGAACCCATCACGGTCCGCGACGGCGCCTATGCGCTGCCCGCAGCGCCAGGAGCGGGGTGCACCCCGACCGAACAGGCGATGCGCGACTACGCCCAGCCGCTTTGAGCGCAAAAAGAAACCCTCCCTCGCACGCTGCGAGAGAGGGTTTCTTTTCACATCGGGCATCCCGGCGAACCGGGAAGCAATCAGCCGACGATTTCTTCCGGCTTGAAGAAGAAGGCGATCTCGATCGCGGCATTCTCTTCCGAGTCCGAACCATGGACCGAGTTCGCCTCGATCGATTCGGCCAGTTCCTTGCGGATCGTGCCGGCGTCGGCATTCGCCGGGTTGGTCGCGCCCATGATGTCGCGGTTGGCCTGGACGGCGTTCTCGCCTTCCAGAACCTGCACCACCACCGGGCCCGAGGTCATGAAGCTGACAAGGTCGCCGAAGAAGGGGCGCTCCTTGTGGACGCCGTAAAAGCCCTCGGCCTGCTCCTTGGTCATCAGGATGCGCTTCGAAGCGACGACGCGCAGGCCGGCTTCCTCCAGCATCTTGGTGACCGCGCCGGTGATGTTGCGGCGGGTTGCATCGGGCTTGATGATCGAAAAGGTCCGGGTCGCGGCCATGGCCGTGCGGCTCCTGTATTTTGAGTTGTGGAAAAGTCGCGGCTCCCTAGTCTGAAGGGCTTCAGGATGCAAGCGGGGGCGACGACTTGGGGGATCAGGCGGAAGTCATTTCGGAACAGCCGAAGCAAAGGTTCAGGCTGACCGAACGCCAGTCCAAATTCGCTCGCGACGTCGGCGGCGTCGTGCTCGGCGTGCTGATCGCGCTGGGCATTGGCGAGATCGCGGAGGCCGTGCGCTGGCAATGGCGGATTTCCAGCAGCACCCAGGCGATGCGCGCCGAACTGGCCGGCAATCGCTACAATTTCGCCGAGCGACGCGCCTATCAAAGCTGCGTCCAGCGCCGGCTCGGCGAACTCGGCGCGATCCTGACCGAGGCGCGACGTACGCATCGCCTGCCGGATATCGGCGCTATCGGCGATCCGGGCAGGCGCCCGACCGAAACCACAGCGCTGGATACGGCCACCGGCGAAGGTGTGCTGCTCCACATGCCTCGCGCCGAAGCGCGGGCATATAGCTCGAACTACAGTATGGCCGCCTATTATGATCAGGAGGCCCTGTCGGAAATCGCCCCATGGGCGACACTGGCCCTGCTGCAAGGCGCGCCGGGTGAGATCGATGGCGACTTGCTGGCCACGCTGCTCGACGCCTGGACCCAGGCGCGGACACGCGCCCGATGGGTGGGGCTCATTGCCGAGCAAAGCGACGAGGCGCTCAAGGCGTTCGGCATCCCGATCGAAGAGCTCCCAGCGGGCGCGACCTATGAGGCGCTCACCGGCAGGATCGCGAAGCGCAACCTACTGTGCAGCCCGCTGATCGTCGATGGCAAACCCTATCAGGCGAAACCGGCGTCATGACCGAAACCCGCCCCCATCGCCTGCTGTTCTGGCGCACCGAACGCGGCGCGAAGTTCGCCCGCGAAGTCGGCAGCGTCGTGCTCGGCGTCCTCATCGCGCTCGGCTTCGGCGCCATCGCAACCGAAGTCGGCTGGTGGTTCGAGGTCCGCACCGCGCGCCATGCGATGAAGGTCGAACTGGGCGAACTGATCGGTCAGGGCGACGAGCGGGAGAAGGTCTCGCACTGTGTCGAGCACCGCCTCGATCAGATCGCGGGGATCGTCGATGCCGCGGAAAAGGCCGGCAAGCTCCCGCCGCTCGGCTCGATCCAGCTTCCGCCCTGGCGCACCTGGCCGCGCGGCATCTGGGCCAGCACGCAAAGCGCGCAGACCGCCGCGCATCTCGATCGCGACCTGCTCGACAATTACTCCAGCGCCTATGAGTTCGCCGACCAGATGGCGGTGATCAGCGTACGCGAACTCGATGTGTGGACGCGATTGAGCGCCATCGTCGGCCCCGGCGGTCGCAGCTTCTCGAACGTGGAAGCGATCCAGATGCGCAACGCGATCGGTGAGGCGCGGATGCTCAACCGGATGATGGGGCTTAACGGCATCCGGTTGAAGCAGATCGTTGTCGCCTATGATCTCGGCTACGAACAGGACAGCGCCCGCGAATATTCGGAGCGCCCCCTGTCGGCCTATTCGATCTGCAAGCCGATCGGCAGTACGCCGCCTGCGATGTACGGTCAGGCGCCGTTCGACGATGTTCTCCGGACGGCGCATAAATTCCCGATCACGCGCAAGGATGGCGGCGGGCAGAAGCGCTGAAGTGGCAGTTTGCAATGTAGGATTTCGGCTGCTTGACTGGCCTTGCCGCGGGCCCCGGCCCGTGCACGCTCTTTGACATTCCGCAGGCTGTTTGAAATTCCCGGCAGGGGTAAATTCCAACACCTAGAGTCAGCGTCCGTCGCAGGCATTGGGCAGTGTGACTCTTGTGACTCTTGCGGGGTTCCCGTTACCCTGATCGAGTAAAACCTATCAGGCGACCTTTTCCCAGCGCCCCTCGTCATTCTGCTTCCAGTAGCGCCGCTCGACCCCTTCGCGGTCGGCCAGTCCCTTCCAGGCGAGCCGGGCCTCCACGATCCGTTCTTCGTCGAAGAAGTGGAAGGCGCGGTCGAACCCCAGCGCTTCGTCGCGCCACACGCCATCGGCCAGCGCGATGTTGCGCGCGCCATTACCCGCTGCGGCCTCGCCGGAAATCAGCACCGGCTGGCGCGAATCATCCTCGCCTCCCGCCTGCCCATGAGGCAGGAAACTCTCGGGAGAGAAGCTCCACAACACCGTATCCAGCCGCGCCCGCGCACCTTCGTCCTGGGCCACGACAAGAAGGCGCCCGCCGCCTTCCAGTACCTTCTGGGCGATCTGGGGCAGCACGCGATCGAGGGGCCGGTGCGTCAGATGATAGAAATCGACCTGCATGGTTCCTGTTAGCCTGCTCGTGCGTTGGAGGCCAACGCGACGTTGCGGGGCACGAACCGGTGCGATAGGGCTGGATCGTGCGATACGGCAAACAGGGCGCCGCGCGGGAGTGATATAGAAGGTGGGAATCGTCGTGACGCGCAACGCCCTGTTGCTTTCGGGCGCACTGCCGCTGGCATTGTGCCTGGCAGGACGCGCACATGCGCAGGAGGCGGAACCCGCGCCCGCGCCTCAGGATTCGACGATTACCTCGGATGCGCTGCAGGACCGACCGGTCGAACCCGCCCCGCCCTCGCCCACGGCCTTGCCCGACGATCCCGATCAGGTTCAGTTCTCGGCCGATCTGCTCGAATATGACGATGGCAGCGACACGGTGACCGCCACCGGCGATGTCCGTATGTATCGCCGCAGCGACCGGCTTCGCGCCGACAAGGTGACGTGGAACCGCACCACCGGTCAGGTCGTGGCCGAGGGTAATATCGTCGTCACCAACCCGCAAGGCGACGAAGCCTATGGCGACCGGATCGAGCTGACCGATTCGCTGAAGGACGGCGTGGTCCAGAACATGCTGGTCGTGCTCGAAGCCGGCGGCCGCATCGCCGCCGAACGGGGCGAGCGTGCCGAGAATGGCGTTATCACCGTCCGCAACGCCGCCTACACGCCCTGCACGGTCACCGGCGCCGATGGCTGCCCCAAGGAGCCGAGCTGGAAGATCACTGCCGACAAGGTGGTCTACAATCCCGAGATCGGACGCCTGCGCTACACCGGCGCCCGCGTCTCGGTGTTCGGTTTCGCCACGATCCCGCTGCCCGTCTTCTCGCACCCCGTCGGGGGCAAGAGCGACGATGGCTTCCTGATGCCCGATATCCGCTACAGCCGGACCAACGGGCTTCAGATGACCCTGCCCTATTTCTTCAGCCTCGCGCCCAATCGCGACCTGACGATCACGCCGCGAATCTACAGCGCGGTGCTGCCGATGGTGCAGGCCGAATATCGCGAGCTGAACACCCTGGGCGCCTTCCGTGTGTCGGCTTACGGCACCTATAGCCGCCGTTCGGACGATCTGACCGTGCCGATCACCCCGGCGACCTCGAAGAACGACTTCCGCGGCTATATCGACGCCAATGGCCGCTATCAGCTGACCCCGAACTGGGCGATCAGCGGGTCGCTTCGCGTCACCAGCGACCGCACCTTCCTGCGCCGCTACGACATCACCCGCGACGACCGGCTGCGCAACAATATCCGGGTCGAGCGGATCGACGAGGACAGCTATTTCTCGCTCAACGGCTGGGCGGTGCAGACGCTGCGCGTCGGCGAGCGGCAGGGGCTCCAGCCCTTCGTCCTGCCCGAACTCGACTATCGCCGCCGCTTCAACGACGGCCTGATCGGCGGCCGGGTCGAGCTTCAGCTCAACACGCTGGCCATCGCCCGCAGCGGCGGACAGGATTCGCAACGCGCCTTCGCCTCGGCCCGCTGGGACCTGCGTCGCCTGACCGCCTGGGGTCAGGAAATCACCCTCACCGCCTATGGCCGCGCCGACGTCTACAATGCGCACGATACGCTGCTGACCACGGTCACCAGCTATCGCGGTGATGAAGGCTTCAGCTTCCGCGGCGTGGGCGCCGTCGCGCTCGACATGAAATGGCCGCTGGTCGGCGAGTTCCTCGGCGGCACGCAGCGGATCACCCCGCGCATCCAGGTCGTCGGTGCGCCGCGCACCCGCAACATGGACGTTCCCAACGAGGATGCCCGCGCGGTCGATCTCGAGGATTCGAACCTCTTCGCGCTCAATCGCTTCCCCGGCTACGACCGGTTCGAGGATTCGAGCCGCATCACCTGGGGCGTGGACTATGCGCTCTATCTGCCGGGCTTCAGCCTCGATGCGAATATCGGCCAGAGCTACCGCTTCTCCTCGCGCCAGCTCACTATCTTCCCCGATGGCACCGGCCTGAACGAAAGCGTCTCGGACATCGTCGGCCGCACCGTGGTGCGCTTCCGCGATTTCGTGACCTTCACCCACCGTTATCGCATCGACAAGGACGGCCTGGCCTTCCGCCGCAACGAAGTCGACATGACGGTCGGCTCGCGCAGCACCTATGTCTCGCTCGGCTATCTGCGGCTCAACCGCAATATCGGCCCCGCGCTCGAGGATCTTCAGGACCGCGAAGAGGCGCGCATCGGCGCCCGCGTCCAGATCGCGCGCTACTGGTCGATCTCGGGTTCGGCGCTGATCGACTTGACCGATCGCAACGAGGACATATTGTCGGTCTCGGATGGCTTCCAGCCGGTCCGCCACAGGCTCGGCCTCACCTATGAGGATGATTGCCTGCGGTTGGGCCTCACCTGGAAGCGCGACTATGAGACAACCGGCGATGCGCGTCGCGGCAACAGCTATCTGCTGAGCCTTTCGTTCAAGAACCTGGGCCGTTAGAAAGCCGGCACTCAGCCTTGGTTCAGGCACAATTGACGATTAAGCGGCGCAATCCCCGGATAGGATGAGGGCAAGGTTTACGTGAACATTGGTGTTGCGACGGCGGTCCGGGTGGCCCGCAAGACGGTATTGGCGATGGGTCTCGCCGCGGTGGCGCTTCCCGCTGCAGCACAGGTCGTGCCCGACGATCAGGCGCCGCCGATTGCCGGCCTCGACCTCCCCGCAAACCTCCAGATCTTCGGCAAGGCGGATCCGAACGTTCGCAAGCCGACCGCGATCGTCAACGATTTCGTGATCACCGGTACCGATGTCGACCAGCGTGCGGCACTGATCATCGGCCTCAACAATCTGCGCCTGTCGCCGGAAGAGCATAACCAGCTCCGCCTGCAGATCCTGCGCCAGCTGATCGACGAGACGCTGCAGATTCAGGCCGCAGCCGCCGACAAGATCGCGGTCGACCGTGCCGAACTCGACCAGAGCTTCAACCGCGTCGCGCGCAATTTCGAGCGCACGCCCGATCAGATGCGCGCATGGCTCCGCCAGATCGGCTCGTCCGAGCGTTCGATCCGCCGCCAGATCGAAGGCGAAATCGCATGGAGCCGCGTGCTCCGCCGCCGCGTCGACATCAGCGTCAGCGACGCCGAGATCGAAGCGATGCTCAAGCGCATGCGCGACGATCGCGGTAAGGACGAGTATCACTTCTTCGAAATCTACATGAACGCGACCCCGGATCGCGCCAATGAGGTCTTCGCAGCCCAGCAGCGCATCATCGAGCAGATGAAGCAGGGCCAGCCTTTCGCCTATCTCGCCCGCGTGAACTCCGAAGCTTCGACCAAGATCAAGGGCGGCGATCTCGGCTGGGTCCGCCTGACCATGCTGCCCGCGCAGCTTGCCGAACATGCTGCTCAGATGGCTCCCGGTCAGGTCGCCGGTCCGATCGAGGTGCCGGGTGGCTTCTCGATCCTGTATCTCGCGGAAAAGCGTCAGGTTGCTGTCGCAGATCCGCGCGACGCGAAGCTGAGCCTCAAGCAGCTGACCATCACCTTCGCGCCTGGCACCACCGAGGCGCAGGCGACCAGCCGTGCGGCCCAGTTCGCTGAAGCGACCCAGTCGATGCAGGGCTGCGGCGATGCGGAGCGCGTTGCCCGCCTCGTCGGCGCAGAGGTCGTCAGCAACGACACGATGCAGATCAAGCAGCTGCCGCCGGCGCTGCAGGACATCATGCTGCCGCTGCAGATCGGCCAGTCCACCCAGCCGTTCGGCTCGATCGAGCAGGGCGTTCGCGTCCTGGTGCTGTGCGGCCGCGACGATCCGCGCGAGTTCGCCGAGCCTTCGGTCGACGAGATGCGCAACCAGATCGAGGAAGAGCGCACCAACCTGCGCGCTGCCCGCATGCTGCGCGACCTGCGTCGCGACGCCATCATCGAATATCGCTGACGGCCGGCGGGGCGGTGGAGACACTCCGGCCCCTGGCTGTAGCGATGGGCGATCCCGCCGGGATCGGCCCCGAGATCACCGCAAAGGCGTGGAAGGCGCGCGAGCTGCATTCGCTCGCGCCCTTCTTCGCCGTGGGTGACGAGCGCGCGGTCGCGGCGGTCTGGGATGGTCCGGTCGTCCGGATCCAGGATCCCGAGGAAACCGCCGACGTCTTTCCCAACGCGCTGCCGGTCATATCGGTGGCCGATATGGGCGAGATCGTCCCCGGATCGCCAGATATCGACGGCGCCCGCTGTGCGCTGCAATCGCTCGAGCTGGCAGTCGGACTGGCGCGGTCGGATGCGGCCGGAGCGCTGGTGACCGGGCCGGTATCGAAGGCACAACTCTACGGCGTCGGCTTCACCCATCCCGGGCAGACCGAGTTCGTCGCCGAGCGGTGCGGCATCTCCAAGGAAAATGCGGTGATGATGCTCGCGGGCCCGACCCTGCGGGTGGTCCCGATCACCGTGCATATCCCGCTCGCCGAGGTGCCCTCCTCGATCTCGATCGACCTGATCGTCGCCAAGGCGCGGGTCACCGCACGCGGCCTGTATCGCAATTTCGGGATCGAGAAGCCGCGGCTGGCATTCGCCGGGCTCAACCCGCACGCCGGCGAAGGCGGCGCGATCGGGCGGGAGGAGATCGACTTCCTCAAGCCCGCCATCGAACAACTCCGCGACGAGGGGATCGATGCGGTCGGTCCGTTCGCAGCCGACACGATGTTCCATGCCCGCGCCCGCGCCGGATATGACGTGGCGCTCTGCCTCTATCACGATCAGGCGCTGGTGCCGCTCAAGACGCTGCATTTCGACGACGGGGTGAACACCACACTGGGCCTGCCGATCGTGCGAACCTCGCCCGATCATGGCACGGCGTTCGGGATCGCCGGCAAGGACGAGGCCAATCCGGGCGCGATGATCGCTTCGCTGCGCATGGCAGCGACTGCGGCCTTGCGCCGGGCGGAGCTGAGTGCCAGCGGGACGCTGTGACCGACTTTCCCTCGCCCGATCTCCCTCCCCTTCGCGACGTCATCCAGCGCCATGGCCTGTCCGCCAGCAAGGCGCTGGGGCAGAATTTCCTGTTCGACGGCCAGTTGCTCGGCCGGATCGCGCGGGTGCCGGGCGACCTTGCCGGACAGGACGTATTCGAGGTCGGACCCGGCCCCGGCGGCCTGACCCGGGCATTGCTCGCTGCCGGCGCCAATGTGGTGGCCGTGGAACGCGACAAACGATGCATCCCGGCGCTGGCCGAGCTGGGTGAGGCCTATCCCGGCAAGCTGCGCGTGATCGAAGGCGATGCGCTGGAAGTCGACGTGCCCTCGCTCTTCTCGGGCAAGCCGCACATCGTCGCCAACCTGCCATACAATGTCGGCACCGCGCTGCTGGTCGGCTGGCTTTCGGCGGCGTGGGAGCCGTGGTGGGCCAGCCTGACGCTGATGTTCCAGAAGGAAGTGGCCGAACGCATCGTATCGAAGGCGGGCGACGATGCCTATGGACGCCTGGCCGTGCTGGCCCAGTGGCGATCGACCGCGCGGATCGCGATGACCGTCCACCGCTCCGCCTTCACCCCACCGCCCAAGGTCATGTCGGCGGTGGTGCATATCGAACCTGCCGACGAGCCGCCGGGCGTGCGGTTCAAGACGCTGGAGGCGATCACCGCGGCGGCATTCGGCCAGCGGCGCAAGATGCTGCGCCAGAGCCTTAAATCCGTCCCCGGCGCGCTCGACGCGATGGAGACGCTGGGGATCGATTCCAGCCGCCGCGCTGAGACCGTTTCGGTCGACGAGTTCGTCGCGCTGGCCAGAGCGCTGACGGCCTGACGCTTACGGCTTGGCAGGCACCGGGGTCGCAGGCGTAGCGGCCGGCGGCACATTCTGCGCGGTCACCGTCGCGGGCGGTCCCTTGGCGATGGCAGCGGCGAGGATCGTCGCATCGTTGCAGGGATTGGTGCCGCAGATCGTCTTGATCCGGGCGAGATTCTGATTGGCCTTCTCAACCGCCCCCTTCTGCACCATCGCTTCACCTTGACCGCGCAGCGCGGCAAGGTCGTTCGGCTCAAGCAGCAGCGCTTCGCGATACATGCGGATCGCCTTGCCCGGCAGACCGCGCGAACGCGCGATCTCGGCCAGCGCGATATAGGCGGTACGGTTGCGCGGATCGACCACCAGAGCGGCCTCGAACGCGTCGGTCGCGCCATCGATATTGCCGGCGGACTGCGCGGTGCGGCCTTCCTGCACCAGCGCGGTGGATTTGGGGTCGATCTGATCGTCGGCCTTCTGGGCCACGAGCGCCGAGGAAACCGTCAACAGCATCAGCGCGCACGCCGCCGAGATCGCAGTGATCCGCATCAAAATCTCCGAAACTGGAACTCTGGTCGCTACCATGGCCGAATCATCTTCGCGACAAAAAAGCCATCGGTCGAGTGGGACAATGGGGTGAGCCGCAAGCCTGCCCCGCGTGGGCTGCCGGTAGCGAGATCGGGAACCTCGGCGGTCCAACCCGGAAAGGCATCGAGGAATGCGTCGACCTGCCCCGCCCCTTCGTCGTCAAGGAGCGAGCAGACGACGTAGACAAGCACGCCACCCGGCCGGACCAGATCGGCAGCGACGCCCATGATGTGCCGCTGGGTCATCACCAGCTTGTCCAGCCGCTGCGGGGTCAGCCGCCAGCGTGCCTCCGGATTGCGGCGCCAGGTGCCGGTGCCCGAACAGGGCGCATCGACCAGCACGATATCGGCGCGGCCGGTCTGGTCGGCGAGAATGGCGGCTTCCTGGCCCGGATTGAGTAAGCGGATTTCGGCTATGCTCACCCCTGCCCGCTCGGCCCGCGGGGGCAGGCGCTGGAGGCGCCCACGATCGGTATCGCAGGCAAGGATGCTGCCATGATTGGCCATCGCTGCGGCCAGCACGAGCGTCTTGCCGCCACCGCCCGCGCACAGATCGATGACATGATGCCCACGCTCGGGCCGCGCGGCGAGCGCGACGAGCTGGCTGCCCGCGTCCTGCACCTCGATCTGCCCGTCCTTGAAGGCAGGCAATTGCTCGACATTGGTATCGTTGGGCAAGCGCAGCGCATCGGGGGCAAAGCCGATCGGCTCGGCGCCGGGCAGTTCGGCAGCGATCTCCATCGGATCGGCTTTCAATCGGTTGACCCGGATATCGAGCGGTGCGCGCCACAACAGCGCTTCCTGTTCGTCCGCATCCAGCCCGGAGCTATCCAGCAGCTTGATCAGCCAGCGCGGCGCAGTACCCGGCTCCGCCACCGGCTCGGCCGGATCGATCGGCGCGGGGCCGTAAGGCGTGCCGTCGAACGCCGGCACCAGTTCGGGCCGGGTCCGCACCAGTGCGAGCATCGCCGCACGGCCGTTTTCGGGAAGCTCGCCGACAAGGCGGACGGTTTCGTAGATCAGCTCGCGGATCGC
Organism: Sphingomonas sp. AOB5; assembly: GCF_029433115.1. Classification (GTDB taxonomy): domain Bacteria; phylum Pseudomonadota; class Alphaproteobacteria; order Sphingomonadales; family Sphingomonadaceae; genus Sphingomonas. Next base: position 16,573 of record NZ_JARNTV010000024.1, read on the forward strand.
CCGCCGGTCCTTCGATCCGGCATAGCGGCGCGCAGCGAAGCCGCGGGCGATGATCGTGTCGGCGGCAGCCCCGCCCTCACGCGCGGCCACGATGATCTGGTCGAGGAGGTCGATGGCGGCCTGTACGCGTGCTGCTGGTGTCATGCGCCACCGAGAGCAGAAGCCACCCCACATTGAAAGCGCGGAATTGCCCGCGGCAGCTTCAAATGTCCGAAAACAGGGTGCGGATACGGTGCGGGGTGAGGCCGGGCATGGTCGCGATGAGGAATGCGATCAGGTCGCGCTCGAAGATACGCCGCGCCGCGATCACCTCGTCGCGGTTGGTTTCGTAGTAGGGGCGCTCGTCGGGTTCCAGATCGGCGAGCATCTTGCGCCATTCCCGGTCCTGGGTAGCGGGATTGGGCCTTTCCCAACCGGTTTCCTTGTCCTTCGGCATCGGCTTGCCGTTGGCCAGAGCCTCGATCCGGCCAAGGAAACGATCGACGTCATGCTCGCGGCCGATGATGTTGCAGGCACCCATCGCGGTGCCGCGGAAGCAATCCATCTCATGCGCCTTGTCGGCATAATCGGCGACGCTGGCATAGACGCGATCGAAGGCAGCAGACTGCCCGGCGTTCCAGCGGCGCTTGAGCCGGGCAATCCGCTGCAGCCGTGCCTGGGCCGCCAGCGACGCTTCATGATCCGTACAGATGCCCTGCGCTGCGCCGCTGGTGATGTCGTCGCAGGTCTGGAAATTCTCGCGGCGGCCCGATCTGCGCAACCCGTCGAGCCGCGCCACGCGGAACTCCCGCGCCGCGATGGAATCGTCGAGTTGGCAAGCGAGATGGATCGCCACGTCCAGATTGCGCGGAACGCCCCGGCCATTGGCGTAGATCATCATGAGGATGCCTTCGCCGGAGAGCAGCGGCCATGGCTCCTCGTCGCTGCCAATCTCGGTCATCGCGCACTGGCGCGCCTTCACGGGATCGGCGGGCGTGCCGATGCCGTAATAGAGGACCTCGCTATCGCATCCCTTCAGCTCAGCGCGCGCGGCGACGGACGGGAAATCCTGCTTCGGTATCTCGACCTTAGCGACCGAAGCGCAAATGCGCTGGGTGGCCGCATCATCCTCGACCCACAGCGGGATGGCAGGCACGGTGAGCACCAGCCAGAGCACTGCAGCCTGAGTGAAGCCTGGGAACATCGCGCCCTCCGCGCCCGCGGAAATGGCCGCGAGCGGAACGGATCATGACGCGAGCAAAGGTTGGCGGCAATGGGTGCCACATCCAAGAGTCGTCGATCGAACCTTAAGTCCGTCAGCGCCGATCAGCTCCCGTAAGCGACCGGATTGGTCGCTTCATAATTGTCGATGCCGTTGCCGAAAAAGCTCCCCGTGGCATCCGCAACAAAGTCTTCGACAAGCTGCGGTTCAGCCCATTCCGGCCGCTCGCCGGATTCGATAGCATCACGTTTCATACGGCGCCTCTCCTGCTTATACGCAGTTTGTATCGGCACTTACGGCGATGTGCCAAGAAAATCAGCGCGTCGGATAGTTCGGCGCTTCGCGCGTGATGGTCACGTCATGGACATGGCTCTCACGCAGGCCCGCGCCGGTGATGCGGACGAATTTCGCGCGTGCCTGAAGGTCCGAAATGGTCTTCGAACCGGTATAGCCCATCGCCGCCTTCACGCCGCCCACCAGCTGGTGGATCACATCCTTGGCCGGACCCTTGAACGCCACCTGACCCTCGATGCCCTCGGGGACGAGCTTGAGCTGGTCCTTGATATCGCCCTGGAAGTAACGGTCGGCAGAGCCGCGGCCCATCGCGCCGACGCTGCCCATGCCGCGATACGCCTTGTAGGCGCGGCCCTGGTACAGGAAGGTCTCGCCCGGTGCTTCCTCGGTACCCGCCAGCAGCGAGCCGATCATCGCGGTGGAGGCACCGGCAGCCAGTGCCTTGGCGATATCGCCCGAGGTGCGGATGCCGCCATCGGCCACCACCGGCACGCCGGCCTTGTTGGCGATGCTTGCGGCTTCCATGACTGCGGTCAGCTGCGGCACGCCGACGCCGGCGACCACGCGGGTGGTGCAGATCGAGCCCGGGCCGATGCCGACCTTCACGCCGTCCGCACCGGCGTCGATCAGCGCGCGCGCCGCATCGGCGGTGGCGATGTTACCGGCGAGCACCTGCACCCGGTTCGACAGCTTCTTCACCCGCTCGACCGCGCGGCCGACATCCTTGTTATGGCCATGCGCGGTATCGATCACGATCAGATCGACTTCGGCATCGACCAGCGCCTCGGTCCGCTCGAAACCCTTGTCGCCCACGGTCGTCGCGGCGGCGACGCACAGGCGGCCCGCGCCGTCCTTGGTCGCGTCGGGATAGGTGACGGCCTTCTCGATGTCTTTGACCGTGATCAGACCGACGCAGTGATACTGGTCGTCGACCACCAGCAGCTTCTCGATCCGGCGCTGGTGGAGCAGGCGTCGCGCATCTTCCTTGCCCACATCGGTGGAGACGGTGGCGAGATTCTCGTGGGTCATCAGCTCGGACACCGGCTGGTTCGGATTGCCCGCGAAGCGCACGTCGCGATTGGTGAGAATCCCGACGAGCTTGCCGCTATCCTCAACGATGGGAATGCCGCTGATCCGGTGCAGCGCCATCAATGCCTGCGCCTCGCCCAGCGTGCCGCGCGGCGACATGGTGATCGGATTGACCACCATCCCGCTCTCGAATCGCTTCACCTGACGCACCGCGGCGACCTGTTCCCCGATATCCAGATTGCGGTGGAGCACACCGATCCCGCCAAGCTGGGCCATGACGATCGCCATGTCCGCTTCGGTGACGGTATCCATAGCCGAGGAGACGATCGGGATGTTGAGTGCAAGGCCGCGCGTCAGCTGCGTGCGGGTGTCGGCCATGCTGGGCAGCACTTCGGACTCGCCCGGAAGCAGGAGGACGTCGTCGAAGGTAAGGCCGAGGGGGATTTCCATGGGGTGCGCCAAAGTCCTGAGTCGGAGGTTGGCGAGCCATGTAAACGCGGCCACCGGGAAACGCTAGGGGGAGCCGCGCTGAAGCTCGAGAAGCGCCGCCATGGCTTCGCCGGCACGAGCCTCCGGCACGAAAATATGGTCGTGATGGAAGGCGGCGATCATGTTGCACGGGATGCCATGCACCGCGAGCGCGCCCGCCGCGGCCGCAGTGAGGCCCACCCCGTCGAGCGCGGAATGTACGGTCAGCGTGATCTGGCACATCGGCAGCGCATCGATACCGAGCGCCACGGCCGTTTCGAACGGAATGACGAAGGAAGGCCCCTCGTCCTCGGCGAACATCGCGATCGCGGCCTCGCGGCAGGCCGCGATCAGATCGGCCCGCTCGCCGCATCCAACGAAGGCGTAGCGGCCGGGGCGAAGCTCGGGCGCCATCGCGGCGATCATGGCGTGGGTGTCGCTGACGATCCCGGTCATGCGCTTCAAGCGAACTTGTGCGGCGTGGGATCGCCGCGTTCGGCGATAAGCTGACGGCGGGCTTCGTCGCGCGCCTCTGAATAAGTGGCGGCGATATCGGGGAAGCGCTCGCGCAGGCCCGCGACGATGGCGTCGTCATCCGCCTTTGCGATTTCGCCTACCAGATCGAGGCTGAGCCGTTCGCCGAGCAGCTTCATTGTGCGGGCGCGGAGGCGGAATTCGAAGTCCATCAGGCGCGCGGACTCGATTTCCTCCTTCTTGAGCAAGGCGCCGCGCAGGTCGAAGACCATCGTCAGCCCCCGGTCCGCGCCAGCACCGTGCGAGCCTCGGCGACGTGCATCGCCTCGATCATCCGGTCGCGGAAGCGCTCGGCGCCCCCGGTCGCGGCCTCGACCAGCGCGCGGGCATCGGCGATTTCTTCCGGCGTGGGGCCAAAGGCGGCAGCGGCGACGGCGACCTGATTGGGGTGGATCAGCGTCTTGGTGTCGAAACCGAGATCGCGGCCGTGGCGGCATTCGGCGGCGAGGCCATCGGGATCGTCGAGCTTGTTGAAGACCCCATCAAATGCCCAGCAGCCGCCTGCGCGGGCGGCGAGGACGATGGCCTGAAGCGCGAGCGACAGACTGTCGCGACTGGCCGAGGGCGGAATGCGCAGTTCGGCGCGCAGGTCGTTGGTCCCGGCGATCAGGCCTTCGACACCCGGCAGCGCGGCGATGGCGGCAGCATTGAGTACGCCACGCGGTGTTTCGATCATGACCAGAAGCGGCTTGCCTTCTAGCTGTTCGACGACAGCGGCAACGCGCGCCGGATCCTCGGCCTTGGGCAGCACCGCGAAGCCCGCCGCCGAATGCGCGGTCGCGATGACGTCCTGCATATGTTCGGTGGAATCGGTGCCGTTGAGGCGGATCGCGGTCAGTCGTTCGCCAAAGCCTTCGGCCATCGCCGCAACCGCCATGGCGCGGGCCTCCGCCTTCATCTCGGGCTTCACTGCATCCTCAAGGTCGAGGATCACCATGTCTGCGTCCAGCTCGCGCGCCTTCTCGATGGCGCGGGCGTTGGAAGCCGGAAGAAACAGCGCGGTGCGCGGCGGGAGGCTGGCGGTGGTCATGACGGCGCTCTATGCTACCAAGACACAAGTTTTACGAGGGGAGTCGTGATGGACATGGATCCGTTGTTTATGCTGGCGCTGCTGGCACTGGCCGTGGTGATCCTCTACCTCTTCTCCAGTCTGAAGATCGTCACCCAAGGCTATCAGTACACGATCGAACATTTCGGCCGCTTCACTGCGGTCGCGGCGCCGGGGTTGAATTTCTACCCGGCCTTTTTCTATCGTGTCGGTCGCAAGGTGAACATGATGGAGCAGGTGATCGATATTCCCGGTCAGGAAATCATCACCAAGGACAACGCCATGATCTCCACCGATGGCGTGGTGTTCTTCCAGGTGCTCGACGCTGCCAAGGCGGCCTATGAGGTCAGCGACCTGTATGTGGCGCTGCTCCAGCTCACCACGACCAATCTGCGTACCGTGATGGGCTCGATGGACCTGGACGAAACGCTGTCCAAGCGTGACGAGATCAACGCTCGTCTGCTCAGCGTGGTCGATCATGCAACGACGCCATGGGGCGTGAAGATCACCCGCGTCGAGATCAAGGACATCCGCCCGCCCGCCGATATCGTCAACGCGATGGGCCGCCAGATGAAGGCGGAGCGCGAGAAGCGCGCCAACATCCTCGAGGCCGAAGGCACGCGTGCGTCGGAGATTCTCCGCGCCGAGGGCCAGAAACAGTCGAAGATCCTCGAAGCCGAAGGCCGCCGCGAGGCTGCTTTCCGCGACGCCGAGGCTCGCGAACGCGCCGCCGAGGCCGAAGCCAAGGCCACCGAAATGGTGTCGGACGCCATCGCCAAGGGATCGGCAACCGCGATCAATTACTTCATCGCGCAGAAATATGTCGACGCGGTGAGCAAGTTCGCGACCAGCCCCAACGCCAAGACCATCCTGTTCCCGGTCGAGGCGACCCAGCTGATCGGCACGCTGGGCGGCATCGGCGAACTGGCCAAGGAAGCGCTGAGCGGTCCCTCCAGCCCGCCCGCGCCGCCTGCCCCCGCCCGTCGCGAGCGGCCGCAGCCCTTCGCCCAGCCGGAGGGTGGTCAGTGACCGAGATCCAGAACCTGCTGAGCGAACCGGGCATCGCCTGGCTCGCGCTGGCCGCGGTGCTGGCGATCATAGAGCTGGTCATGCCCGGCATCTTCCTGGTCTTCATCGCAGCCGGCGCCGCGGTGACCGGGCTGATCGCGCTGGTGCTGCCGATGCCGATCTTTGTCGAGATCGGGATCTTCGCCGTCGCCTCTTCCGTGGCGGTGGCGATCGGGCGGCGCTGGTATCTGAAGAGCCCGGTGCCGAGCAGCGATCCGCTGCTCAACGACCGGGTGGCGCGGCTGATCGGCCAGACGGTGACCGTATCGCACGCGATCGTCTCCGGCGAGGGCCGGGTGCGCGTGGGCGACGGCGAATGGCCTGCTCGGGGCAGCGATGCTCCCACCGGCGCGCGAGTGCGTGTGACCGGCGCCAGGGACGGTTCGCTCGATGTCGAGCCGGTGACGAACTGATTTCCGGAGAAGATTGAATGGATACCGATCGCCGCAACCTGCTGCTCGGGGCGGGCGCAACCGCCGTGCTCGCCACCCTGCCCCAGCGCGCACTCGCTGCCGAGGGCGGCGACGCCAAAGCTCAGGCGCTGATCGACCGGGTCGCAGAAGCGGCGATGAAGGCCTCGCCGGAAAGCGCGACGTCGCTGGGCATCGATAACGGCAAGCGCGTGCGGCTGAAGCACCGGCTGGAAGATCGCACGGTCCGCGGCAAGGCGGCGGTGCAGGCGCAACTCGCGCGGACGATCAGCGAGATCGACAAGCTCGACCAGAGCGGCCTGAGCCACACGATGCGCGTCAATCTGGACGTGGTGAAGACCGCGTACCAATCCGGCATCGACGGGATGAAGTTCGGCTATGGCGACGTCGCGGTCGGCGGCTGGCGCAACGCTCCCTATGTCGTCGTCCAGAATGTCGGCGCCTTCCTCGATACGCCGCGCATGCTGGAGAATGATCACCGGATCGAGAAGCGCGAGGATGGCGAGGCCTATATCGACCGGCTGGCGGCCTATGCCGGTCAGCTGGACGGTGAGACCGAGCGGCTGAAGATCGCCGCGTCGAAGGGCGTGATCGCACCCGACTTCCTGCTCGACAAATGCCTCAAGCAGATCAAGCAGGCGCGCAGCGGCCATATCGCGGGCTGGAGTCTGGTGACTTCGGTCGCCAATCGCACCGCGGGCATGAAGGGCGATTTCGGGCAGCGTGCCTTCGATATCTGCACTTCGGTCATCGCCCCGGCGCTCGACCGCCAGATCGCCGAACTTGAGCGCCATCGCGCCAAGGCGACCAGCGATGCCGGGGTTTGGAAATTCCCCGATGGCGACGCCTATTACGCCTGGGCATTGCGCGCGGGCACGACCACGACGCGCAGCCCCGAGGAAGTCCATCAGCAGGGCCGCGCCGAACTGGCCGAGCTGCAAAACGAGATGGACGGCATCCTGAAGAAGCTGGGCTTCTCCAGCGGCACGGTGGGCGAGCGGATGACCGCGATGGGGAAGGACGAGCGCTTCCTCTACCCCGACAATGACGCCGGCCGCGCCGAGATCATGAAGTTCCTCAACGAGCGCATCGTCGATATCCGCGGCCGCATGCCGCAGGCGTTCCACACGCTGGTGCGCGGCAATGTGGAAGTGAAGCGGCTGCCGCTGGCCGAGGAACCGGGCGCGCCGGGCGCCTATGGCGGGCCGGGATCGATCGACGGCAAGGTGCCCGGGCGTTTCTGGATCAACCTGCACACCACGCGGCTGCACAATCGCTACAGCCTGCCGACGCTGACCTATCACGAATCGATCCCCGGCCATGGCTGGCAGGGTGAGTACACATTCAAGCTGCCGCTCATCCGCTCGCTGCTGGCGTTCAACGCCTATAGCGAAGGCTGGGCGCTCTATGCCGAGCAGCTGGCGAGCGAGCTGGGCGTGTATGACGATGATCCGGTCGGTCGCCTTGGCTATCTCCAGTCGATCGCCTTCCGCGCCTGCCGCCTCGTGGTCGATACCGGGCTGCACCAGAAGCGCTGGACCCGCGCGCAGGCGATCGAATGGTTCGCGACCACCAACGGATCGGGCATCGACGAGGTGACCAGCGAGGTCGACCGCTATTGCTCATGGCCGGGTCAGGCCTGCGGCTACAAGGTCGGCCACAGCGAGATCAACCGGCTGCGCAAGTACACCCAGGCCGAACTGGGCGCGAAGTACGACTTCAAGGCGTTCAACGACGCGATGGTATTGGGCGGTAACGTGCCGATGACCGTGCTGGGCCGCGTGATCGAAGCGCATATCGCCGAGCGCAAGGGCAAATGATCGGGCACCTGCTGCTCGCCGCCTATGCCGCGCATTTCGCCCCGGCCGCGCCGGGCGTATGCGCCGATGCGGTGGAGATCCCGCCCGAGGCAGAGGCATGGCGTGTGGCACTCTATTCGCCCGGCGTCACTGCGCCGCCGCCTGCCCCCGCTCCGGCACTGGCCGCCTATCGCGCCGCCTATCTTGAGGCGCGCAAGAAGGACTGGGCCGATGTGTGCCGCTATCGCGCCGACAATGAACGGCTGATCGCCCTGCCCGCCGCCGAGCGTCGCGTGGTCTTCATGGGCGATTCGATCACCGAGGGCTGGTCGTACGGGGATCGCAGCCTGTTCGTGCGCGGCTGGATCAATCGCGGGATCAGCGGACAGACGACACCGCAGATGCTGGTGCGCTTCCCCGGCGACGTGCTCGCGCTGAAGCCGGCAGTCGTGCACATCATGGCCGGGACCAACGATATCGCGGGCAATACCGGGCCGGTGACGCTGGAGATGATCCAGGCGAACCTGGCGGCGATGGCGACGCTGGCCAAGGCGAACGGCATCCGCGTGGTGATGGCCGCGACGCCGCCCGCGACGAAGTTCGTGTGGCTGCCGGACCTGGCCCCGGCACCGCGGATCGCGGCGCTGAACGCATGGATAAAGGCCTATGCCGCGCGCGAAGGGTTCGAGTTCGTCGATTACGGCACGGTCTGGGCGACAGCGGAGGGCGGGATGAAGCCGCAATTCACCTTCGACGGCGCGCATCCCAATGCCGATGGTTATGTGGCGATCCACAAGCTCGCGCGGGAAGCGATCGAACGGGCGCTGCACTGAGCGCTATACCGCGAAGATCATGATCCCCGGCCCAATGGCCCGCCACAGACTGCTGTCGATCAGGAACCGCCTGGCGATGTGGATCGGCACCAATATGGCGACGACCCACCATGTCGCGGGATGCACGCGGGTCCCTTCCCTCTCCCAAAAGGGAGAGGGAAGATGAGCGTCATTTCTTGCCGAACAGACCCGATGCCATGCCGACGATGTCGTTGATCGGATTGCCGTCGCCATCCTTGTCGAGCATGCCCGCATATTTCGCCAGCGAGCCTTCGCCGCCGATATGGCCGATCAGTTCCTGGATCTTGTCGAGCGGCAAACCGGTCGCCGCGGCCGCACCTTCGGCAGTATCGCCCTGCATCGGATGGTATTTGGCGAGCGCCTGAACTGCCGATTCGACATGTTCGGGCGACAGGCCAACCTTAGCCGCGAGATTGGCCACATCGGTGTTTCCGCCCAGCTGGCCGAGCAGTCCGTCAAGAATTCCCATGGTCGCGACTCCGTTTCAACGAGGCCGTAACGATAGGCTCAGGCGCCCTTCGCGTCGAGGTGCTGCTTGACCGCTTTCAGGCCTTCTTCGCTGGCGACGGCGAGATCGATCGGCCGACCGCCCAGCGCTTCATCATGCGTGTTGAGATAGGCGATCACCGCGGCATTTTCGCGGAACCGCTCCCACGCCAGCGTCGCGGCCTTGCCCTGCCGGGCAGCGGCGTCGACCGGCAGGCGGACGCCGTCGAAACGGCGGCGAAACTGCTTGGTCTTGGGCTTGTCGGTTTCGGGGACTGGGCCGTCGCTCACTGGCTCATCGCTCATCGGCGTGCTCCCTTGCGTTGCTGGAAGCCCATGCTGGCGACGCGTTCGCGATAGACCAGCCGGCCCTTTTCGAGGTCATAGGGCGACATCTCGACCATGACGCGATCCCCGACGAGCGTGCGGATGCGGAACTTGCGCATCTTGCCGGCGGTATAGACGATCACGCGGTGATCATTCTCCAGACAGACACGGAAGCGTCCATCGGGCAGAACTTCCTCGACCAGGCCGTCGAGGGTCATGAGTTCTTCCTTCGCCATGCGTCAGACCGCCTGTTCGGCGACGACGCCGGCGCCGAGCGAAAGCTGGAGCGAGCGGATACGGTCGGCATAGCCCTGCGCCATGCCAAGGTGGGAGAAACGCGAACTGGTGCAGGTCGCCGCATCGGCGCGCATCAGCGAAACCTGTTGTCGATGGAAGAGATAATTGAGGTCCACGCATGGCTCCCGTCATTGTAAGCGGGAGCGCATCGGTCTCTCAGCCGCGGGCGCCTACGAAGGATTTGCCGCGCGATACTCCGGATATAGTGCATCGGGCCGAAATAACCAGCCGAGGCCGGGAATTAGGGCAACGAATTCAGATCCGGCTGAACAAAACCGCGACGTGCAGGGACCGAGAAAAGCAACTCGCGACTGTAGAAGCCGAGCGGCCAGTCGCGCTGGCCCATGGGCGAGAGGAGCAGCGCGTTGACCCGAGCACTCAGTCCGGTCTCGGCAGCATCGCGGAGGAACAGCCGGACGCCGGCAACGAACGCGTGAGTGATCGTATCGTGATAGCCGCCATGGTCGTCATTCACCCCGCCAACGCTCTCGTTGAAGCGTGAGATGATCCCGGCGATCTGCGCGTCGACATCGACGTCGGGACGCTCGGTCAGCAGGTAGAGGCAAGCGGCAAGATGCGCCTCATGCGTCCAGTCCTCGCGAACGAGGCCGCACGCGAGCAGGCCTTCGCCGAGGCGGATCACCTCGGCGTCGGACGAGAACAGGCGGGGTTCGTGGGTGGTCATCGATCGGGCTTTCTCTTGGGAAGGCCCGATCGAGGATCAGGCCGGGTCAGGCGTTTTCGGTCGCTCCGGGCGCCGCTTGGCGGACCCCTTCGTCGACATGCTCCGCGAATTGGGCGAAGTTGGCGACGAACTCGTCGACCAACTTGCCTGCGGTCGCGTCATAATCGGCCTTGTTCGACCAGGCCGCGCGCGGATCGAGCATGTTCGGATCGATCTCGCCGACTGCCACCGGCACCATGAAGCCGAAATTCGGATCCTTGCGGAACTCGGCCGAGTTCAAGCTGCCGTCGAGCGCGGCGTTGAGCAGCGCGCGGGTGACCTTGATCGGCATGCGCTTGATGCCCGGCATCGTCGCCTTGCCGCCCGACCAGCCGGTGTTGACCAGCCAGCACTTCACGCCGCCCTTGGCGATCCGCTCCTTGAGCAGGTTGCCGTAGATCGACGGGTGGCGCGGCATGAACGGCGCGCCGAAGCAGGTCGAGAAGGTCGCCGAAGGCTCGGTCACGCCGATCTCGGTGCCCGCGACGCGCGCGGTATAGCCCGAGAGGAAGTGATACATCGCCTGTTCCGGCGTCAGCTTCGCGATCGGCGGCAGCACGCCATAGGCGTCCGCAGTCAGGAAGATGATGTTCTGCGGCACCGGGCCGAGATTCTTCTCCGACGTGTTCGGAATGAACTCGAGCGGGTAGGAACCGCGGCTGTTCTCGGCCAGCGTGTTGTCGTTGAAATCGAGCTCGCGGGTCTCGGGGTCCATCACGACATTCTCGAGCACCGTGCCGAAGCGCTTGGTGGTCGCAAAGATCTCCGGCTCGGCTTCGGCCGACAGGTTGATCATCTTGGCGTAGCAGCCGCCTTCGAAATTGAAGACCGCGGTGTCCGACCAGCCATGCTCGTCATCGCCGATCAGCGTGCGCGAGGCGTCGGCCGAGAGCGTGGTCTTGCCGGTGCCCGACAGGCCGAAGAACACGGCCGTGTCGCCGTTCGGGCCGATATTGGCCGAGCAGTGCATCGGCATGATGCCCTGTTCCGGGAGCAGATAGTTGAGCAGGCCGAATACCGACTTCTTCATCTCGCCGGCATAGGCGGTGCCGCCGATCAGGATCAGCTTCTCGGTGAAGTTGACCGCGATCACCGTCTCGCTGCGGCAGCCATGCTTGGCCGGATCGGCGCGGAAGCTGGGCAGGTCGATGATGGTGTATTCGGGAACGAAGCTCTGCAGCTCCTCATTGGTCGGGCGGACCAGCAGGGTGCGGATGAACTGGCTGTGCCAGGCGAATTCGTTGATCACGCGGACCTTCACCCGATGCTCGGGCTGCGAACCGCCGAACAGGTCCTGCACGAACAGCGTATCGCGCTTCGCGACTTCGGCGAGGAAATCAGCTTTGAGCGCGGCGAAGTGCTCGGGCGTCATGCCCTTGTTGGTGTCGCCCCACCACACGGTCGACTCGGTCTCTGCGTCGCGGACGATGAACTTGTCCTTGGCCGAGCGGCCGGTGTGCTTGCCGGTGGCAACCACCAGCGGGCCGTCCTTGGCGAGCTCGCCTTCGCCGCGGCGCAGGGCGTGTTCCACCAGCTGCGCCGGGATGAGGTTCCAATGAAGGTTGGCGCCGGTCGCAATGCCCATGGCATCGAGACCGTGGCGCGGCTGACGCTCGCTCACGTAAATCTCTCCCCTGGGCGCAGTGTCGCTCGCGCCCCTGATCTCCCGGCTGCAACCATCCCGGTTATAGCGAGTCAATGCAGGCAACGTTGTCAGAGTAGAGGTAACCGGTGGCATCAAGTTCTTGGGGCACGGATTTTATGACCGGCACGGACCTATTGGCAGATTCCACAAGTTCAGGCCGAATCACTTGTCCTCGGACGACTCGCAGCAACTGACCTACATCCCCAGATCGCTCCCCATATATCGTAATTATACGATTTATTCAACCGCGATGGTGTCGTCGATTACTTCATCGTTACGATGACCGCGCGCCAGCAGCGCCAATACCGCCATATCGCCCGCGACATTGCCGACGGTGTTGAAGCGGTCGGTGATCGGATTGACTGCCATCACGATCGCCAACCCCTCGATCGGCAGGCCCAGCGCAAGGAACATCGGCGCGATCACGATCATCCCGCCGCCCGGGATCCCGGGGATCGTCGCGTTGAACAAGGTGGCATAGCCCGCCGCCAGCGCCAGCTCGACCGGACCGAACGGCACGCCATAGAGCAACGCCACGAAATAGACGTTGAACACCCAGGAATAGCCCGAGGTCGGCTTGAAGGTGGACACCGCCAGCGGCAGGACGAAGCCATAGACCCGCTCGGGCAGCTTCCACGCATCGCGCGCGCCCTCGATCATCGCCGGAAGCGCCGACAGCGACGAACTTGTGCCCGCTGCGACCAGCATGCCGGGCAGAGCGCCGCGCAGCGTCTGGCCCGGCGACAGGCGGCCCAGCATGACCACGGCGACAAACAGCACGATCAGGGTAACCACCATCGCCGCGAACAGCGCCGCGATGAAATAGCCCATCGCCGAAAAGGCCGTACCCCCTACCCTCGCCCCCACGACCAGAGTCAGCGCGAAGATGCCGAGCGGCGCGATCCACAATATGCCCTGAACCAGCACGAGCATGATCCCGCTGACGGTATGGGCGAACCGCACCACCTGTTGCCGCGCATCCTCCGGTGCCGCGAGCGCGGCGAAACCGAACGCCACGGCAAACACGATAACCGACAGCATCGCGCCATCGGCAGCGGCCTTGAACGGATTGACCGGGATCAGCGCCTTGAACCAGCCACCGACGCTGGCATCCCCTGTCGGCAACACGGTGGTGGCAACCGATGCGCGCAGTTCCGCGGTCATCGCCGGATCGATCTCCATCGCGCTGAACAATAGTGGCCCCGAAACCGCGGCGGTGACCGCCAGCGCGCCGACCAGTCCCAGAAATGCAGCGATCGTCGAAATGCCCAGCCGCCCCGCCGCCTTCGCACTACGCGCTCCGGCGATCGCGCCGATTAGCAGGGGAACGACCAGCGGGATCACGGTCATCCGGATCGCGTTGACCCACATCGTCCCGATCACATCGAAGAAATCGACGACCTGCCCCGTCCAAGCCGGTGTCTCTGCCCCGCGGATCATCGACCCGATGCCGAGACCCAGCGCCAGGCTGGCGATCACCACCCATGGCATCGCGCGGGCATAGGTCCACCGTTTGGCCGGATCGGTCATGCTGTCCCCCTTCGGAACGGCAGCGTAGCGATTGGCAGCACCGCCGCAATCCCGCCCCGATCCTCGTCCAACCCGTGCCGATTGCGGGGCGCATTGAGGGGCGAGGGAGTTTCGTATAATCGCATGACGATGGTTCTGACACAGGTTCGCAAAGCCCGATGACGGCAACGATCGCGCTGGTCGATGACGACCGCAACATCCTCACTTCGGTCTCGATCGCACTTCAGACCGAGGGATTCCTCACCCGCGTCTATTCGGATGGCGAGAGCGCGTTGAAGGCGCTGGTCGAGAATCCACCCGATCTCGCCGTGCTCGACATCAAGATGCCGAAGATGGACGGGCTCGAGCTGCTTCGCCGTCTGCGCGAGAAGAGCGCCATTCCGGTGATCTTCCTGACCAGCAAGGACGACGAGTTGGACGAGGCGCTGGGTTTGGCGATGGGCGCGGACGATTATATCGCCAAGCCGTTCAGCCAGCGGCTGCTGATCGCCCGCATCCGCGCGATCCTGCGCCGCACCGAGGTCGCTATGCCGGCCGTCGAGGGCGAGGCCGCCGAGCCGGCCCAGCCGCTGGTGCGCGGCCGGCTGGCGATGGATCCGGCGCGGCATCGCGTGACGTGGAACGGCACGAATGTGACGCTGACGGTCACAGAATTCTTGATCCTCGAAACCCTGGCGCAACGGCCGGGCATCGTGAAGACGCGCAATCAGCTGATGGATGCGGCCTATCAGGACGACATCTATGTCGACGACCGCACTATCGACAGCCACATCAAGCGCGTCCGGCGCAAATTCCGTCAGGTCGACGGGGAGTTCGACGCAATCGAAACATTATATGGCGCCGGATATCGATTCTCGGACGAGTGAGGAGCGCGTCCTGGCGCTCAAATGGTCCAACCGGATCTCGCTGACTCCACGGATTCTGGCGGTCAACATCTTCGCGCTCGCGCTGCTGGCGGGCGGCTTTTCCTATCTCGATTCGTATCGCAGCCGGATCGTGGAGAGCCGCGTGGCGCAATCGAGCCGCGAGGTGCGGCTGATCGCCCAGTCGCTGGCATCTGCGACCCCGGCGCGGCGCGACCTGCTGGTGGTCAGCCTGGCGCGCGACATGGGTGTGCGCATCCGGCTGTATGACGAGGAAGGCAAGTTGATCTCGGACAGCAAGGAGCTGGGCCTGCGCAACTTCGTGCTGCGCGATCCGGACAAGGATCCGTGGAACCAGACGGTCGCACGCTTTCTCGACGCGGTGATCGACACCGTCGCGGGTGCCGACCGCACCCCGCAATATCGCGAACGCGACCCGACCCACGGCTTCAACTGGCCCGACGTCCGCACCGCCAACACCACCCATGGCGCGCCCGCGACGGTGTGGCGCGCGCCTGACCGTACGCCGATCATCACCGCCGCCGCGCCGATCGCCGGGCTGGGTGTGGTCATGACCACAGTCAACGCGCGCGACATTACCCAGACGGTGCGTTCCGAGCGCTACCGGCTGGGCGTGGTGCTGCTGGTCGTGTCGCTCGCCTCGATCTTCCTGTCGCTGTTCCTGGCGCGCACCATCGTGCGGCCGCTGCGCCACCTTGCCCGGGCGGCGATCCGGGTACGGCTGGGGCGCGCCCGCGAAGTGGTGGTGCCTCGCCTGCCCTCACGATCGGACGAGATCGGCCTGCTCGCCCGCGCGCTTTCGGACATGAGCCAGGCGCTGCGCGCTCGGATCGACGCCACCGAGGCCTTTGCCGCCGATGTGACGCACGAACTGAAGAACCCCCTCGCCTCGCTGCGCTCTGCCGTGGACGGGATGTCGGCGGTGAAGAAGAAGGAACATCGCGACCAGTTGCTGGCGATCGTGCGCGACGATGTGCTGCGGCTGGACCGGCTGATCACCGACATCTCCGAAGCCTCCCGCCTCGACGCGCAGCTGAGCCGCGCCACCTTCGAGCCGCTGAACGTGGGCGCGATGATCCAGGCGCTGATCGACCAGCGCGAGGCCCGCGGCGTGCCCCACGGCATCCGCCTGCGCTTCGATCAGCCGACCGGGCGGCCGCTGGTGGCATTGGGAGAAGGCGCGCGGCTGGAACGCGTGTTCGAGAATCTGATCGAGAATGCGATCTCCTTCTCGCCCGAAGGCGGGCTGATCGCGATCTCGGCCGCAAGCGACGATTATACGCTGACGATCCGCGTCGAGGACGATGGCCCCGGCGTGCCCGACGAAGCGCGTGAGGCGATCTTCCGCCGCTTCCACTCGGTGCGGCCCGACAGCGAGGCGTTCGGCCAGCATTCCGGACTGGGGCTTGCCATCGCGCGCACGATTGTCGAAGCCCATCAGGGGAGCATCGCGGTCGAGAGCCGCGAGGATCGAATGGGGGGCGCGCGCTTCGTCGTGCGGCTTCCGCTGGCCGAGAGCGAGTGAATGGCTGAGTTGCGCGTGCCCGAACTGTCTTCCGAGACGATCCATGCGAGTTGCGTGGCCATCGGCGGCCGTGCCGTGCTGATCGAGGGGCGTTCGGGCGAAGGCAAGTCGGACCTGGCGCTGCGACTGATCGACCGGGGCGCCGTGCTCGTTTCCGACGATCAGACCATCTGCCACCGCGCCAGCCGCATCGGCGAACTGCTCGCTTCTCCGCCGCTCAACATCGCCGGCAAGATCGAGGTGCGTGGGATCGGCATCGTCGAGCTGCCGCATGTCGCCAAGGTGCCGATCGACCTGATCGTGGTGATCCTCGATTCGCCGCCGCGCTTTCCCGAGGAGCGCCGCTCGCGCCGGGTCGCCGGCGTGGACGTCCCCTGCTTCCCCCTGCCCGCGCTGGAACCCTCCGCGCCGATCAAGGTTGAGCTTGCGCTGAAGCAGATCGGGCGCATCGCGAAATGAGCAAGAAGCGGCCCAAGCAGATATTGCTCGTTACGGGCATGTCGGGCGCGGGCAAATCGACCGTGTTGCGCACGCTGGAGGATCTGGGCTGGGAGATTGTCGACAACCTCCCGCTGCTCCTCCTCAACCGCCTGCTCGATACCGCCCCTGCCGAGGACAGCGACGACGATCGTCCGCTGGCGATCGGCATCGGCGTGGCGACCCGCGGCTTCGACGCAGAGAGCATCGTCCGCCGCATCAAGAAGCTGCGCGAGGAGCATGGCCACGATATCGGGACGCTGTTCCTGGAGTGCGCCGGGGCCGAGCTGGAGCGGCGTTACAACGAGACGCGGCGGCGCCACCCGCTGGCGCAGGACCGGCCGGCAAGCGAGGGCATTGCCCGCGAACGCGAATTGCTCGCGCCGCTGCGCCGCTGGTCGAACCGGGTGATCGACACGACGAAGCTGGCCTCCAACGAACTGGCGCAGCAGATCCGCGCGACCTTCTCGGGCGAGCGGCTGGGCGAGCCGACGCTTTCGGTGATGTCGTTCGGCTATTCGCGTGGCCTGCCGAGCAATGCCGATCTGGTGTTCGACATGCGCTTCCTGCGTAATCCGCACTGGGTTGAGTCGCTGCGGCCCGGAACCGGGCAGGATGCCGATGTCTCCGAATATATCGCGGGCGACCCGGCCTACGATCAGGCGATGATCGAGATCGAGTCGCTGCTGCTGTTGCTGCTGCCGCGCTACGAAGCCGAGGGAAAATCGTACGTTACGATAGCGTTCGGATGCACCGGCGGCCGTCATCGCTCTGTGCATGTAACCGAGCGGATGGCCGCCCGGTTGCGCGAAGAAGGATTTTCGCCCACGGTGACCCATCGCGATCTGCAGACTGCGCCGCAGGATTCGCTTGAGGGGGCGCCGGCGGCGGCATCAGGGGGCGGAGTTCAAGTGCAATGATTGGTCTCGTTCTCGTGACGCACGGGCGGCTCGCCGAAGAGTTCGTCGTCGCGATGGAGCATGTCGTCGGGAAGCAGGAAAAGATCGCCACGATCTGCATCGGCCCCGAGGACGATATGGAAGAACGCCGCGCGGATATCGCAGCGGCCATCGCGGAGGTCGATTCGGGCCGCGGGGTAATCCTGCTGACCGATCTGTTCGGCGGGACCCCGTCGAACCTGGCCATTTCGCTGATGCAGGCGGGCAAGGTGGAAGTGATCGCCGGGATCAACCTGCCAATGCTGATCCGCCTGGGCGGCGCGCGCAAGACGATGAAGGTCGGCGAAGCGGTCGCTGCGGCGCGCGAGGCGGGCAAGAAATACATCACTGTCGCCTCCGAAGTGCTGGGAGAGGCTGCCGCATGAGCGAAACGAGCCGCACCGTCCTCATCTCCAACCGGCGCGGGCTCCATGCGCGCGCAAGTGCCAAACTGGTCACGCTGGCATCGACCCAGCCGGTGCCGCTGGTGGTCGAGAAGAACGGATCGAAGGTGACTGCCACCTCGATCATGGGCCTGATGATGCTGGGTGCCGCGATGGGCGACACGATCACGATCAGCGCCGAGGGAGCAGGCGCCGAGGACGCGGTTCAGGCGCTGGTGACTTTGGTCGAGGACCGTTTCGGGGAAGAGTGACCCTGATCGTCATGCCAGCGCAAGCTGGCATCTCAAGCCGCATTATCCAGTCTCATGAGACCCCAGCTTTCGCTGGGGTGACGGAACCTCTAAAGTCCTAACATGCCCCGCGAGATCACCGCCTTTTCCAACCCGCTGATCAAGCGGGTCCGCAACCTGCGCGACAAGAAGCATCGCCGCGAGGAAGGGCTGTTCCTTGCCGAAGGGCTGCGCATCCTGACCGAGGCGCGCGAGGCGGGGCGGCTGCCGCAATATCTGTTCTATGCGCGGGACATGGCCAATCATCCGCTGGTGCGAGAGCTGATCGCGGCGGTGGAGGGCAAGACCGGCTGGGCGATCGAGACCAATGCCGACATCCTCTCCAAGCTTTCGGGCAAGGACAATCCCGGCGCAGTGGTGGGCGTGTTCGCCGAGTTCGAGGCGACGCTAGAGGATCTCGACCGCAACAGCGCGCCGATCTGGCTGGTGGCCGAGCGGCTGCGCGATCCCGGCAATCTGGGGACGATCCTGCGCACCGCCGATGCGATCGGTGCGGGCGGGCTGATCCTGGTCGACGATTGCGTCGATCCCTTCTCGGTCGAGGCCGTTCGCGCGAGCATGGGAGCACTGTTCACCGTGCCGGTGGCCCGCGCGCCATGGGCGGAGTTCGCCACCTGGCTGCGCGCGGGACCGGGGCAGCTGGTGGGCCTCAGCCTCGATACGGAGATCGACTATCAGGCCGCGCGCTATGAAGCGCCGACCTTCCTGCTGACCGGGAACGAGGCGCAGGGAATGCCCGATTTCATGGCCGCGGCATGCGACCTGACGGTGAAGATTCCGATGCTGGGCAAGGCGGACAGCCTGAACGCGGCTGTCGCGACCGCGGTAATGGCCTATGAGGTGCTCAACCAGCGTCGCAAGTGAGGGGGAGAAGCCAGTGATCCGATTGCTGTGTGCCGCAGCGGCCCTGTGCGCCGCTATTCCAGCCGCCGCGCAGAGCACGGACGGCGACTGGTGGTGGGTCGATACCGGCGCCGGGCAGAGCGAAGAAATCTTGCTGGTCGATGGCGAGCCGCGGCGCAGCGGCGATCTGTCCGAGCTGGCCACCTATATCGCCTATCGCGAACCGGATCCCGACAAGGTGATCGGCGTCGACGCGACCGTGACCATCGACTGCGTCCGCAACACCGTCGCGATCCAGCTGAAGCGGCTGAATTATTCCGATGGCAGATTCGACGAGATGACCGACCGGGGCGACACCAAGCCCCTGCCCACCACGACCGCGAGCTATCAGTTCGCCTGCACCGCGGATCGCGCCCATTCCCGCTATTACGGCAAGCGGCCGCGGCTGGGGCTGGCTGCGGAAATCTTTGCCGCCAATCCGAAGCGCTGAGGAACATATGATCCGGTACCTGATGATCGCCATCGCCGTGCTGTGGTTCGCCACACCGGCAGCCGCACAGACCGCAGCCACGGATGCGAACGCGGACTGGTGGTTGATGCCGACGCCCGGGCAACCGATCACCGATCGGCTGATGCTGATCGACGGCCAATTCAAGCGCACCGGCAACATTGCCGAGATCGGCAGCACGATGATGTTCCGTGCGCCGGACCATAACAACGTCATCGCCGTGCGGACGGTGATGCTGCTGGATTGCAGCGCGCGGACCTATACCAATCGCCTCCTCCAGCTCGACAAGGCCGACGGGACTGTCGAGGCGATGAACTATCTGGGCGATGTCACGCCGATCGGGACCGATCACAGCGTGTATCGCTTCGCCTGCCTGAACGACGCCGGCGGCCTGAAGCATTACGGGCGAGGCGGGCGCAACGGCATCGCGCAGCGCATCTTCGCCGAGCCCCCGGCGCAATAATCTGAACGGCAGCGAAACAAAGCGGCCACCATGCGTTCAGCCCCGCAGGACGATGTGAGCGTTCGAGGAGACTGACGATGAAGACCCTGATTGCCGCCGCTGCCGCCCTGACCGTTCTTGCTTCGCCCGCGCTGGCGCAGCGTGGCGGGCCTTACAAGGCAGTGGGCACCGAACCCTTTTGGGGCCTGACCATCGATTCGCGGACGATGAAGTTCGAGACGCCCGACCGCCGGCCGGTGACGGTGCCTACCCCGCGGGTGATCAACGGCTTTGCCGGCGAGATATACAAGACCCGGCGGATCGACGTGAACATCGTCCATCGTCAGTGCAGCGACGGGATGAGCGACCGCACCTATAGCGACACCGTGACCGTCACGGTCGACGGGCGGCGCTATAGCGGCTGCGGCGGCGACACGCAGGTGCGCGAGACGGCGACGGTGATCGACGGCAACTGGCGCGTGCTGAGCATCGGCGGCATCCAGGTCGGCCCACGCGCCGATGTGGCGCTGCAGTTCCAGCGCGGCCGCGTGACCGGCAATACCGGGTGCAACAGCCTGAACGGATCGTTCCGCCTCGACCGCGGCTTCCTGACCGCCGGACCGCTGGCGACCACCCGCCGCGCCTGCATGGGCAATGGCGCGATGGCGCTGGAGCGCGCCCTGATCGACACTTTGGGCCAGCGGCTTAGCGTCAGCCAGGGCAATGGCCGCCGTCTGGTGATGACTGCCCGCGGAGGCAAGACCCTCGTACTGGAACGTGCCCGCCAGCCGGGCCGCCGCTAAGCTATTCCGCCGCCTCTTCGGAGGCGGCGACCAGCTTGGTCAACGGACGGGGCGCCGACTCGATCACGGGCAGCGCCTCGATTTCCTTCGCACCGCCGGAAACTTCCAGCGTTTCGAAGCGCTTGGCCTGCGTCATTACCTGGCTTTCGAGGCTACCGACCATCGCATTATAGGCGCCGGTCGCAGCTTCTAGATTGCGGCCCATGCGCGCAACATGGCTGCCCATGGTCGCCAGACGCGAATGGAGTTCCTTGCCCAGCCGGGCGATCTCCGCCGCTTCCTCGGCCAGACGCTCCTGCCGCCAGACGCTGGCGACGGTGCGGGCGATGGCGACGAGATTGGTCGGCGTGGCGAGCAGCACGCGGCGCTCGAACGCCCATTCCCACAGTGCGTCATCCTGCTCGAGCGCGGCGGTGAGGAATTGCTCGCCCGGGATGTAGAGGATCACATAATCGGCCGCGTCGCCGAACTGCTCCCAGTAATTCTTCGAGCCCAACTGTTGCGCGTGATTGCGGATCGCGGCGGCATGCGCCTTCAGATGCGCGGTGCGGGTGGCATCGTCGACCGCCTCGCTGGCGTCGAGATAGGCATTGAGCGAGCATTTGGCGTCGACGATCAGCTTGCGCCCGCCCGGCAGCTTGACCACCACGTCCGGACGCAGGCGACCGTCATCGGTGTTGACCGAAACTTCGGTCTGGAAATCGGCGAACTGCGAGAGGCCAGCCTGCTCCAGCACATTCTTCAGGCTCTGCTCGCCCCAGCGGCCACGCGCCTTGGGGCTGGCGCGCAGGGCGTTGACCAGCTTGGCGGTCTCGTCGCGCACTTGCGTGTGGCCCGCGTGGAGCAAGGTCACGGCTTCGCGCAGTGCCTGATAGCTGCCGACGCGCTCCTTCTCGACCTGGCTCAACCCTTCCTCATAGCGTTTCAGCGTGGCCTCGACCGGCTGAAGCAGCGCCTTGAGGTTCTGGCCCGCGACCTGCTCCGATTGCTTGAAGCGATCGTCGGCGCGCTTGAGGAAGCTTTCCTGCGCTTCGTTGAGGACGCGGCCGGCGAGTTCGGCGAAGCGAGCTTCGAGACCCGTGGTTTCGGCCTTCACCGTCGCCAGTTCCACCTGTGCGCGGCCTAGCTCTGCCGCGGCGGTCTTGAAGTCCGTTTCGCGCGCATCGCGTTCGGTGCGCATCTGCGCGGCCCCGCGACCGCCGAGGAACCAGCCAAGCGCCAGACCGCCCAGAAGAGCGACAAGGACGAGGATGAGAGCGAGCGTATCCAAGGAACCTCCAAGAGTCACAAGAGTCACGCTGATCGTGCGCGCGAGCGGGCCTGTGCGCCCGCGCGCGATGCGAGCGCGAAGGGGAACATAGGCCGAACATATCCTGTAGGACAGCGATTTTTCTTCGCCCCTGGTTTCCGCCCCTTGCAGGCGTAAACCGTCGCGCTACCGTCCGCCGCGATGCTGACCGATATCGAAATCTCGCGCGCCGCGGCGCTTCGCCCCATCCCCGAAATCGCCGCCCGGCTGGATATCCCCGAGGCGGCGCTGCATCCCTATGGCCGGGCCAAGGCCAAGGTGGATCTGGGCTGGATCGAGGCGCAGCAAGCTGACGAGGGCAAGCTGATCCTGGTCACCGCGATCAACCCGACCCCCGCTGGCGAAGGCAAGACCACCACTTCGGTGGGGCTGGCCGACGCGCTGACCCGGATCGGCAAGCGGACCGCGCTTTGCCTGCGCGAGCCGTCGCTGGGACCCTGCTTCGGCACCAAGGGCGGGGCGGCCGGTGGCGGCTATGCGCAGGTGGTGCCGATGGAGGACATCAACCTCCACTTCACCGGCGATTTCCACGCGATCACCAGCGCCCACAATCTGCTGGCCGCGATGATCGACAACCATGTCCATTGGGGCAATGCGCTGGATATCGACGTGCGGCGGATCACCTGGCGGCGCGTGCTGGACATGAACGACCGCGCGCTGCGCGACGTGGCGCAATCGCTGGGCGGCCCGGCCAACGGCTTCCCTCGTGAAAGCGGGTTCGACATCACTGTTGCCAGCGAAGTGATGGCAATTCTGTGCCTTGCGACCAGTCTTGAAGATCTGGAAGCAAGATTGGGCCGGATCGTGGTGGCGCAGACGCGCGGCAAGCAGCCGGTTACCGCGCGCGACCTGAAGGCGGACGGGGCGATGGCCGTGCTGCTGAAGGACGCGATCATGCCGAACCTCGTCCAGACGCTGGAGGGCACCCCTGCCCTGCTTCATGGCGGGCCGTTCGCGAACATCGCCCATGGCTGCAATTCGGTGATTGCGACCCGCGCGGGCCTCAAGCTCGCCGATTATGTGGTGACCGAGGCCGGGTTCGGCGCCGATCTGGGCGCGGAGAAATTCTTCGACATCAAATGCCGTCAGGCGGGGCTGAAGCCGGCCGCGGCGGTGGTCGTCGCGACGGTGCGCGCGCTGAAGATGAATGGCGGGGTCGCCAAGGCCGATCTGGGCAAGCCCGATGCAGACGCGGTGCGCCGCGGTGGCGTCAATCTGGCGCGGCATCTGGAGAATGTCCGCCAGTTCGGCGTGCCGGTGGTGGTGGCGGTGAACCACTTCACCAGCGATACCGAGGAAGAGACCGCCGTCATCGCCGAGATCGCGGCGGCGCAGGGGGCCAAGGCCATCACCTGCACCCATTGGGCCGATGGCGGCTCGGGCGCGGAGGCGCTGGCCGAGGAAGTGGTGACGCTGACCGGCGGTGGCGCGCAGTTCGCGCCGCTCTACAGCGACGACCTCGGGCTGTTCGAGAAGATCAACACCGTCGCGACGCGCATCTATCGCGCCGAGGAAGCTGTGGCCGACCCGAGCGTGAAGGCGCAGTTGAAGCGCTGGGAAGAAGCCGGGTTCGGGCATCTGCCGGTGTGCATGGCGAAGACGCAATATAGCTTCTCGACCGATCCCGCCGCGCTGGGCGCACCCACCGGTCATGTCGTGCCGGTGCGCGAGGTGCGGCTGGCGGCGGGCGCGGGGTTCGTGGTGGCGATCTGTGGGGAGATCATGACGATGCCGGGCCTGCCACGCGTGCCGGCGGCGGAATCGATCCGCATCGGCGCGGACGGGGCGATCGAAGGGCTGTTCTGAGAACCTCATGCCCTTTCCCAGCGGAGGCTGGGGTCCAGTCGCACTGAAGAGGTTGGAGAGGGTAGAACGCAACAATATCCACCTCTGCAACTGGGCCCCAGCCTTCGCTGGGGAAGGAAGATTTTCAGAGGGATCGGCACCGTAACGATGGAACGTCGCCGTCGCTCACCCGTTGGCCGGGGATGAAGCTGTTCCTTCCTCTCGCCGCGCTGGCGCTTGCCGCATGCTCGTCCGAGCCGGTCAACCAGACTGCCGATCTGCCCGAGACTGCGCCGCCGGTCGCGACGCCGGAGCCTGGACCATCCACCACGCCGATGCCGGAGCCTGCCCGCTATATCGGCCGCTGGGCAGCGACGCCGCAGCTTTGCGCCGGGGGCGTATGGCGGTTCGAGGAGATGGACCTTTCCACCGCAGGCGAAGTCTCGTGCGACTTCCACCGCGTGGCGAATGTGCCCGGCGGTTATGATGTCGCCGCGACCTGTTTTGCCGAGGGCAATCGCAGCGAGGAAGCGATCAGGCTGCGCTTCCCGGCGAATGGCGGCGGCATGACGGTGGAATCGAAGCTTTTCCAGCCGGTTAGCCTGATCCGGTGCGATGCAAACAAGGACGAGTCGAGCAAGGACCGTTAACCTTAGCGTGCCATGATGGGCGCATGGACGCGCTGGCCCCCATCATCGACTATGTGCTGCTGGCAGCGCCCGTATGGATCTTCGCGTTCGCATTCATGACCGCGCTCGAGCTGTTGCTGCCGCGAGGCAGGAATTCCATCGCCGGGCGCATTCCCGGATTGATGTTCTGGGCGATCTGGCTGCCCGCGACCTGGGCGGTCTATGGGCTGTTCCATCAATTCTGGGCGTATCTGGGCATCCGTCCGCTGATCGTGTTGCCGCTGTCGCTCGACTGGACGGGTGCCATCGCGGTAATCGCGGCGCCGATCGTCGGCGCGATGGTCGGCGACTTCTTCTTCTACTGGTTCCACCGCGCGCAGCATCGCTGGCTGTGGCGCTATCACGCCGTGCATCATTCGATCCGCGAGATGAGCGCGGCGAACAGCTATCACCATATCAGCGAGCCGGTGGTGCACACCCTGCTCTATCTGATCCCGACCAGCCTGATCGTGTCCTATACCGGCCCGGTCGCGCCGGCGATGACGGTGCTGCTGTATCTGCACGCCAGCTATATCCATTCGCCCGCCGCGATCAGCTTCGGACCCGGCCGCGCGCTGTTCGTCGACAATCGCTTCCACCGCATCCATCACTCGCTCGACGAGAAGCATTTCGACCATAATTTCGGGGCGTTCACGACCATCTGGGACCGGTTGTTCGGCACGGCATGGTATCCGGCGAAGGACGAATGGCCCGATGTCGGGCTGGCCGAGGTGGATCAGCCGCGCACCGTGGCGGAATGGATCACCCTGCCCGGCCGCTATGCGCGGGCGACTGCGACTGCGGCTGCAAACCCTGTGGTTCGATAGGGAATAGTTTCCCTACCCGCACCCCAACCAACCCTCGGTTGTCCTGCGCCGCCCTCCGGCCCATTTCCCCGGCATGGCATCCCTTCTCGATCCTTCCGCGCGTGGGCGCGTGATCCTTGTCGGTGCGGGTCCGGGCGATCCGGGCCTGTTGACCGTCCGCGCCGTGGAGGCGCTCGCGCAGGCGGACGTGCTGGTCCATGACGGGCTGGTCGATCCGCGCGTGCTCGATCTGGCGCCGCAGGCGCACCGCATTTCGGTCGCCAAGCAGCGTTCCAAGCACACGCTGTCGCAGGACGCGATCAACGCGCTGATCGTCGCGCATGTGAAGACCGGCGCGATCGTGGTGCGGCTGAAGGGCGGCGATCCCTTCATCTTCGGTCGCGGCGGCGAGGAAGTGGAAGCGGTGCGCGCGGCCGGACTGAAGGTCGAGGTGATTCCGGGCATTTCGGCGGCGCTTGGTGCCGCGGCGGAAGCGATGCTGCCGCTGACCCATCGCGACTGGTCGAGCGCGGTCAGCTTTGTGGCGGGCCAGTGCAAGGGACTTTCCGACCAGAACTGGTCCGGGCTGGCCGGCAAGGGCCGCACGCTGGTGATCTATATGGGCGTCGCGACCTGCCCCGATATCAGCGAGAAGCTGATGAACGACGGCGTCGCGCCGGACATGCCGGTCGCGGTGCTGGAGCGCGGTACGCTCGAGGGTTCGCGGGCGATGCGGACCCTGCTCGCCGATCTTGGCCCAATGGTCGAGCGCGAGAAGGTCAAGAGCCCGGCGATCATCGTCGTGGGCGAAGTCGTCATGCTGTCGGACGCCGAGAGCAAGCTGGCGAGCTGGGCCAAGGCCGCGGAGGCGCTCGCATGAAACTGCTGACCGGAAACGACCTCGCCACCGGCGACGTGACCTGGTGGACCGGCTCGGGCTGGTCGCGCCATGTGGAGGAAGCCGCGGATGTCGGCGATCAGGGCGAAGCGATTGCGCATGCCGAAGAAGGCGCGCGCCGGGTCAACGCACCCTATGTGATCGACGCGACGGCGACGCCCGAAGGCCCCCGCCCCGCGCATATCAAGGACCGCGTCCGCGCGCTCGGCCCCACCGTGCGCCCCGACCTGACGCTGAAACCCGCCGACCCCAATGCCGGCAGCTGGGTGATCTGACATGTACAAATACGACACTTACGATCAGGCGATCGTCGATGCCCGGGTCGAGGAATTCCGCGACCAGGTGAACCGCCGCCTTGCCGGACAGATCACCGAGGACCAGTTCAAGCCGCTGCGGCTTATGAACGGTCTCTATCTGCAGCTGCACGCGTACATGCTGCGCGTCGCCATCCCCTATGGCACGCTGGACAGCCGCCAGATGCGGATGCTGGGTCATATCGCGCGCAAGTACGACCGTGACTATGGTCACTTCACCACACGCCAGAACCTCCAGTATAACTGGATCAAGCTGGAGGACGCACCGGATATCCTCGCCGATCTCGCTTCGGTGGAGATGCATGCGATCCAGACGAGCGGGAATTGCATCCGCAACATCTCGTCCGATCAGTTTGCGGGTGCCGCGGCCGACGAGATCGCAGATCCGCGCCCCTGGGCCGAACTGCTGCGCCAGTGGAGCACCTTCCACCCCGAATTCAGCTATTTGCCGCGCAAGTTCAAGATCGCGGTGATCGCGTCGGACGAGGATCGCGCGGCGATGCGCCTGCACGATATCGGTATCCAGATCGTCGCCAAGGACGGCGTGCTGGGCGCCAAGGTGTTCGTCGGCGGCGGCATGGGCCGCACCCCGATGATCGCGCCGGAAATCAAGGACTTCGTGCCGTTCGAGGACTTCCTGAGCTATATGGAAGCCTGCCTGCGCGTCTATAATCGCTATGGCCGCCGGGATAATATCTACAAGGCGCGGATCAAGATCCTGATCCATGAGATCGGGGCCGAGAAGTATACGCAGGAAGTCGAGGCTGAGTTCGCCAAGGTGAAGGCGCTGGGCATCGATCCGCCGCGCGCGGAGCTGGAGCGGATCGAAGCCTTTTTCGCGCCGCCGGCCTATGAGGCGGGTGCGTCGGACGCAATCGACCGGACCGATCCGGACTTCGCGGTGTGGCTCGACCAGAATGTCCTGGCGCACAAGGCGCCGGGCTATGTCATCGTCAATATCAGCCTGAAGCCGACGGGCGGCATTCCGGGCGACGCTACGTCCGCGCAGATCGACCTGATGGCCGACCTGGCGGAGAAGTACAGCTTCGACGAGTTGCGCGTGACCCATGCGCAGAACATCGTCCTGCCGCATGTGAGGAAGGCCGATCTCTACACGATCTGGCAGGTGCTGGCCGACAACGGGCTGGCCAAAGCCAATCTGGACCTGATCAGCGACATCATCGCCTGCCCCGGTCTCGATTACTGCTCGCTAGCCAATGCGCGCTCGATCCCGGTTGCGCAGAAGATCGCGACGCGTTTCTCCGATCTGGGCCGCCAGCGCGACTTGGGCGAGCTGAAGCTGAAGATCAGCGGCTGCATCAACGCCTGCGGCCACCACCACGCCGGCCATATCGGCATTCTGGGCGTCGACCGTAAGGGCGTGGAGAATTACCAGCTCCTGCTCGGCGGATCGGGCGCGGAGGACGTGTCGCTCGCCAAAATCACTGGCCCCGGCTTCAGCGAGGACGGCATCGTCGACGCCGTGGAAAAGGCAACCGACGTGTATCTGGCGCAGCGTACCGATGGGGAGCGTTTCCTCGACACCTATCGCCGCATCGGCATGGAGCCGTTCAAGGAGGCGATTTATGGGTGATGTCAACGATTTGCCGGCGAACGCCGGCGGGCTGCGCTACCGCAACGACGAGCCTCATGACGAGCCCGCTGTCACGCTGGACGCATTCCTCGGCCAGTCGAACGCCACCGCCGTCCGCATCGAGGCAGGCGACGAGATCGCGCCGCTGCTCAGCCAGCTCGACCGGCTGGCGCTGGTGGAAGTGAGCTTCCCCAAGTTCCGTGACGGCCGCGGCTATTCGACCGCGCGCATCCTGCGCGAAGCCGGGTACAAGGGCGAACTGCGCGCGCAGGGCGATGTGCTGGTCGACCAGATCCCGCTGATGCGCCGCTGCGGCTTCGACAGCTTTGCCCCTGAGGCCGAGATCGACCAGGCGACGCTGACCGCGGCGCTGGAACGGTACGAGTTCGTCTATCAGGCCGCGGCCGACGAGCATGTGCCGGTGTGGAAACGGCGGCATGGCTGACGCCGACATTAGGAAGGTTGATCGTATCGACCTGACGCCGCGCTTCACCGAAGCCGATGCGGTGCGCCTGAACAACATGTTCCGCGGCGCCGACACGCTGGAAATGCTGCGCGCGGTGCTCGGCAATCACATGCTGGGCGATGTCGGCATCGTTTCGTCCTTCGGCGCGGAGAGCGCCGCGCTGCTCCACCTGATCGCCAGTGTGGATCGCAGTATCCCGGTGATGTTCATCGATACCGGAAAGCACTTCCCCGAGACGCTGGCCTATCGCGACCAGCTGGCCGAACTGCTCGGCCTGAACCTGCGCATTCTCTCGCCCGATCCCGAGACCATCACCAAGCGCGACGAGACGGGCCTGCGCTGGTCCTACGATCCCGATGGCTGCTGCGAGATCCGCAAGGTCGCGCCGCTGGAAAAGGCGCTGGTCGATTTCGACGCGACGATCACCGGCCGCAAGGCGTTCCAGGCGAGCACGCGCGGCAATTTGCCCCGCTTCGAGATCGACGGGGACCGGCTGAAGGTGAACCCCTTCGCCAGCTGGACCAAGGCTGACCTCGAAGCCTATTTCGAAGCGCATGACCTGCCCCGGCATCCGCTGGAGGCGCAGGGCTATCTCTCGATCGGCTGTGCGCCGTGCACCAGCGTGGTGAAGCCGGGCGAAGACCCGCGTGCGGGCCGCTGGCGCGGCTGGGAAAAGACCGAGTGCGGCATCCATACGCCCACCGACGATAACGATCCGAACCTGCCGGTGTTCTGATCCGCCGGGTTTGACCGGCCTTCATGATATGTTATCACACGGCCATGCCGATGCTGGCCGCATTGCTCATGATGGCTTCCGACGACGCCGCGACACTGCGCGAGGCGATCGTCTCGCGCTGCGACATCGCTCCCGAACGGCTCGCGATCGAGCAGATGGATGGACAGGCCGAGGCGGTGCTGGCGCTCAAAGGAAGCGCGCCGCTGAACGATATGCAGCTCGATTGCTTCGGAAAGGAGATCGCGGGCGCACAGACTGTCGGCTTCACCATCGAGGATGATGCGATCAGCCGGCGTTACAGCACCCTTGCCGCCACCCGCGCGCTCGACAGTCTGGGACGGTCGGCGCCGCTGCCGGTATTCGACCGCGGGCGGGAAAGCGTCGCGGCCTATGCGGTGCGGCTCGAGCGGCTGTGCGGCGTCGCACCGCGTTCGACCCTGCGCGCGGTGCGGGGCAATATCGAGGTGA
The DNA here is from genome assembly GCF_029433115.1 of Sphingomonas sp. AOB5. GTDB lineage: Bacteria > Pseudomonadota > Alphaproteobacteria > Sphingomonadales > Sphingomonadaceae > Sphingomonas. The sequence continues at coordinate 46,466 of NZ_JARNTV010000024.1, forward strand.
TCCCGAGCGCGATCGACCGCAAGGGCCGCGCTTTCCTGCGCGTGCATTGCACGATCACTACGGCTTCGGCCGCCGGGTTCAGTCCGTTCGGCACGGTGCCGGAGGTCCCGCTGCACATCGAAGTGCGTTGACGCGCCCCGCGCATTCTGTTCCCTTCCCTCCAGTGCCTGCCGATGCGGCGGAGATGCGGACCAACCGCGCCCGTCACAGCCTGTCCCGGTAGCGCATGTGGAGAGTGATGATGGATCGCAATTCGAAGGAGCAGGCGCTGCGCCTGCATGAGTGCCTCGACTATATCGGCCTGCGCGCTCAGGCGACTTCGGTGGGCCTGTTGCAGCTTTGCGCGGAACTGGTCGCGGTCGGCGTGCTCGATGACGACGCGGTCGACCGGATCAAGGACGCCATCCAGCACGACATCACCGTCTCGCGCCCGCGCAAGCATGGCCAGATGGAATTCGAGACGGTGCTGCGCAAGCGGCTGGACGCCGTGTTCCCCCGCGTCGCCGACCCGACCATCGGCATCCGCGTGGGCACCGCCTGCGACATGAAGGTGGCGATGGGCGATGTATCGCCTGTGACAGCGCCGAACTAACCGGCCCAGGCCGCCACATCCTCCTCCTGCGCGACCAGCGCGAGGCCGTGGGCGATCGAGGTCAGTTCGCCGCCCGATCCGATGCGAGCCTCGCCGAAGCGGGTTTCGAACAGGCGGCGCACGGCGGGGATCAGCGACGAGCCGCCGGTGAGGAAGACGCGGTCGATCGCCGTTTCCGCCACGCCTGCCGCGGCGAGGGCATTGTCTATCGTCGCTTCGATGCGGGCCAGATCGGGTGCGATCCATTCCTCGAACTGGGCGCGGGTCACTTCCGCCGAGATATCGATGCCACCGCCCGAGAAGGCGAAAGCCGCGGCTTCCTCGCCTGACAGCGCCCGCTTCAGCCGGCCGACGGCTTCGTAGAGCGGGAAACCCAGTTCATTCTCGATGATCGCGATCATCCGGCCGATGGCGGCAGGATCGCTGGCGGCATGCTGTAGCTTGTGGAGTTCCTCCAGCGTGCGGCGGTTTCGCATCAGCGCGAGCCGAGACCAGTCGCTGAAATCGGTGAAATAGCCGCGCGGGATCTCGAGCAACTTGTCGAACGAGCGGTAGCTGCCGCCCTGCCCCAGCATCGGCAGGACGAGCTTGTCGACGATGCGCGCGTCGAACCGGTCGCCAGCGATGCCGATACCCGCATGGCCGAGCGGGACGCAGCGCTGCGCCGCGCCGGGTTCTGCCACGCGGACGATAGAGAAATCGCTGGTGCCGCCGCCGAAATCGGCGACCAGGATCGTCGCGGGGTCGCTCAGCCGCCGCGCATAGCTGAACGCGGCGCCGACAGGCTCGTAGACATAGTGGATCTCGGTGCCGAGCGTGGCGAACATGGCGTCATAGCGCTCGCGCGCCAGTGCAGGGTCGGGGCGGCTGCCGGCATATTCTACCGGACGGCCCACCACGATGCGATCAGGCATCTTGTCGAGCTTGCCGCCCGCATGGCTCACCAGCTTGCGGAGAAAGGCCTGGCCGAGTTCCTCGAAGCGGAGCCGCTTGCCGAAGATCGCGGCATGCTCGAACGAAGCACTGGCCGCGACCGACTTGAACGACTGGATGAAGCGGCTGCCCTCGGGATATTCGAGATATTCGGCGATGGCCCATGGCCCGGCCTCGACCGCCATGCCGCCGCGCACGGTCTCGTCTTCCCAGAAGCACAAGGCCGAGCGGAATACCGATCCGGTCGCGGCAGGCGCGGCGAATTCGACCATCTCGGGCGCGCCGCCGTCCGCGGCCAGCGCAGCCACGCTGTTCGTCGTGCCGAAATCGAGGCCGAGCGCATTCGTCACGTCCGAAACTGCCTGTGCTGCCGTTGGGGGACGGCGCCTATGGCGTCCCCAAGCGCATCGGGCAAGCGCAGACGGTCAATAACCGCCGGGAACGAGATCGCTGAACTTGGTGAACTGACGCTCGAAGCGCAGATCGACCGAGCCGGTGGCGCCGTGACGCTGCTTGGCGATGATCACCGTCGCCTTGTTCGCCACCTCTTGCTGGTGATCGAACCACGCCTGGTATTTGGCGATCTCGTCGGGTGTCGAGCGATCGGTCGGCTGGGCCGGTGCCTTGAAATCGTGATAATATTCGTCGCGATAGACGAACATCACGATGTCCGCGTCCTGCTCGATCGAGCCGGATTCACGAAGGTCGGACAGCTGGGGGCGCTTGTCCTCGCGGCTTTCGACGCCGCGGCTGAGCTGGGAAAGCGCGATCACCGGAACGTGGAGTTCCTTGGCGAGCGTCTTCAGGCCGCGGCTGATTTCCGAGATTTCCTGCACGCGGCCATCGCCTTGGCTGCGGCTGGAGCCGGTGAGCAGCTGGAGATAGTCGACCACGACCATGCCGATCTTGTGCTGGCGCTTCAGACGCCGCGCCCGGGTGCGCAGCGCGGCGATGGTGAGGCCGGGCGTATCGTCGATGAACAGCGGAAGCTGCTCAAGATCGGCGGCGGCGCGGGCGAATTTCTGGAAGTTTGCCGGGCTGAGATCGCCGGTACGCAGTTTTTCCGACACGATCTCCGATTGTTCGGACAGGATACGCATCGCCAGCTGATCGGCCGACATTTCGAGGCTGAAGAAAGCGACCGGTGCGCCGATCGACTTTTCCTCGTCGATCCCGGCTTCCTTGTCGTCGATCCAGCGGCGCGCGGCGTTGAACGCGATGTTGGTGGCGAGCGAGGTCTTGCCCATGCCCGGGCGCCCGGCGAGGATGATCAGGTCCGAACGGTTCATGCCGCCGGTCATCGCGTTCAGGTCCGACAGGCCCGAGGTGATGCCCGACACGCTGCCGCCCGAGTTCATCGCGCGCTCGGCCTGTTTCACCGCAAGCGCGGCGGCGCGGGTGAAGCTCTTGGCCCCGCCCTCGCTGTCGCCCTTCTCGGCGACTTCGTAGAGCTTGAGTTCGGCAATCTCGATCTGCTTGGCGGGATTGATGTCCACGCTGGTGTCGAGCGCGCCATCGACCATGTCCCGACCGACTGTCACCAGCGCGCGGAGCATGGCGAGGTCATAGACCTGATCCGCGAATGCCCGTGCGCCGATCAGGCTGGCCGGATTGCCGGTGAGCTGCGCCAGATAGGCCGGACCGCCCAGTTCCTTCATCGCCGGGTCCGCGGCGAACATCGGGCGCAGGGTGACCGGAGTCGCGAGGCGGTTGTCACCGACCAGAAACGCGATCTGCTCGTAGATGCGGCCGTGAAGCGGCTCGAAGAAATGCTCGGGACGCAGTTTCTGGAGTACGTCCTCGGCGATGCGATTGTCGATCATCATCGCGCCGAGCAGCGCAGCTTCCGCCTCGATGTTCGCGGGAAGCTGCACGCCTTCGGGCGCGCCGGGGGCGGGAAAGGGAATCGGCTGGGCCATGGGCAATCCTGTCGTCGAGCGACCTTATAGCATCAACCACAACGCTTGTGGAAAACGGGGGAAACACGGATAGGGCGTGCATGTCGGACCCGCGCATCATCGATGTCACGCTGGACGAGCGCACCATCCTGTGGCGCTCGGCCGATATCGAGCAGGAACGGCGCATCGCGATCTTCGACCTGATCGAGGACAATCATTTCGCGCCGGTGCTGCGCAGCCCCGACTATGCCGGGCCGTTCAAGCTGCACCTGAGCGTGGAGGAGGGGCGGCTGGCGCTGCACATGATGCGCGCCGACGGGTCCCATCTCGAAACGCTTGTGCTGGGTCTCGCTCGATTCCGCCGCCCGATCCGGGATTACTTCGCGATTTGCGACAGTTACTATCAGGCGATTCGCAACGCCTCGCCCGCGCAGATCGAAACGATCGACATGGCGCGGCGCGGCATCCACAACGAAGCGGCCGACCTGTTGAAGGAGCGGCTGGAGGGCAAGATCGACGTGGATTTCGACACCGCCCGCCGGCTGTTCACGCTGATCTGCGTGCTGCACATCAAGGGCTGACCGGTGTCGCCTCGCGTTCTCTGGCGCAGAACGCGCGTGTTCGCCGGGGTCACGCTGGCGCTGGCGCTGATCGGCCTCACCGGTTTCCTGCTGGCGATCAACTGGAAGCCCGACGAACGCGCCTTTCCCGAACAGGGCATCGACGTGAGCGAGCGCAATGGCGCGATCAACTGGTGGGGCGTGAAGCGCGCCTATGGCGTGCGCTTCGTCTATGCCCGCGCGACGATGGGCGCGAAGGAGCGCGATGCGCGCTTCGCCGATTACTGGCGCGGCCTGTACGAAGCCGGCATCCCGCGCGGGGCGATCCATGTGTTCTCGCTGTGTCAGCTTGCCGCGGATCAGGCAGGCAATCTGGTCTCCACCGTGCCGCGGTCCGACGATCAGTTGCCGGTGGCGCTGATGCTCGATTTCGAGGGCAGCTGCCCTGCCCGGCCCGAACGCGACGTGGTGATCGGCGAGATCAACCGCTTTCTGGAGGGCGTGGAGGCGCATACCGGCAAGCCGGCGATCCTGAAGGTGTCCAGCGCGTTCGAGGATCGATATCGGGTCAGCGCCGGAATTCAGCGCAAGCTGTGGAGCGTGCAGGCCTTCTTCCCCGGATCCTATTTCGACAAGCCATGGACGATGTGGCAGGCATCGAGCTTCCGCCGCATCGAAGGCGTGGCGGGCATGGTCAACTGGAATGTGATGGTCAAATGAGCGATGTGACACCGGCAATGCTGATCGCGGAGGCCCGCAAGGCCGCGCGCAACGCCTATGCACCCTATTCGGGCTTCGGCGTGGGGGCGGCGGTGCTGCTGACCGACGGGACGATCGTGACCGGCGCGAATTTCGAGAATGCGAGTTACGGCCTGTCGCTGTGTGCCGAGACGGTGGCGCTGGCGACGGTGAGCGCGCAAGGCCGGTTGCGCGACGTGGCGGAAATCGGGGTGATCGGCGGTCTGATCGGCCCCGATGGTCCGGCGGGCACGACGCCGGTCAGCCCTTGTGGCCGTTGCCGTCAGGTGATCAACGAAGCCGCCCAATTGGGCGACCGCGACCTGCCCGTCCATTGCGGCGCGGCGGAGGGAGACGCGATCACGACCTATCGCCTGTCCGAGCTGCTGCCGGCGGCGTTCGGGCCGAAGGATCTGATCTAGCTCGCGATCCGCACCACGACCTTTCCCTTGGCACGGCCGGATTCGAGATAGGCGAAGGCCTGGTCGATCTCGGCGAAGGGGAAGGCGCGGTCGATTACCGGTTCGATCTTCCCCGCCTCGACCAGCGCGCCCAGTTCGGCGAGTTCCGCCCCGCTGGGGTGCATGAACAGATAACGATATCTGACGCCATGCCGCCGTGCCGCGGCGCGCGAGCCGAAGCTGGCGAGCCAGAACAGCGCCTGCAGACCGATGCCGCGGTTCAGATCCTTCCGGGCGGTTTCGGGTTCGGGGAGGCCCGCGACCGACACCACAGTGCCGCCCCGCTTCACCACGCCGAACGATTTTTGCAGTGTCTCGCCGCCGAGCAGATCGAACACACCGTCCATGTCGCGGACATGATCCTCGAAGCGCTGGCTGGTGTAATCGATCACGACATCCGCCCCGAGCCGCTCGACAAGTGCGCGGCCGCGCGGCGATGCGGTGGTGGTGACATGCGCGCCGAGCCATTTGGCGATCTGGATTGCGAACGTGCCGACACCGCCCGCACCGCCCGGGATGAACACGCGGCTGCCGGGCTTGAGCTTCAATTCGTCGCGAAGCGCCTGAAGCGCGGTCAGCCCGGCCAGCGGGATGCCCGCGGCGGCTTCGAAATCGAGCGATGGTGGGATCGGCGCTGCGATATCCTCGTGCGCCACCGCATATTCGGCGAAGGCGCCCATGCGCGCCTTGTCGGTGCGGACGAATACGCTGTCGCCGGCAGCGAAGCGGGTGACGCCCTGCCCCACTGCTTCGACAACCCCGGCGAACTCGTTACCCATCACGGCGGGGAGCGTGTAGCGCTGCACGACCTTGAGCATGCCCTGGCGGATCTTGAAATCGACCGGGTTCAGGCCCGCGGCATGCACGCGCACCAGTATCTCGTTCGGACCGGGTTCGGGGCGCGGCACTTCGCGCAATTCGGCGACTTGTGGGCCGCCATATCTCGTCAGCACGAACGCTTTCATGCGCGCGACTATGCCGCAAAGATGCGGGCGCCGAAAGGCGATCCCGCGCAGGTGAGTTAGCGCTATCATTCTTCGCTTGCCATGCGCGCGCAGCACGGCAAGGTGCGTCAAAAGTGGAGGAGAGAGATATGCCGTCGAGACTGGCCAAGGCGATTTTGACAGCGTTGACGTGTTGCGTGGCGCCTTTCGCCTCCGCGCAGACTCTGCTCCATCCGATGTTTCAGGATCACGCCGTGCTTCAGCGCGACAAGCCGCTGCCGATATGGGGTGCAGCCAAGCCGGGCGAGCAGGTCAGCATCGAGATCGCAGGCAACAGCACGACGGCAACGGCAGATCGGGAAGGCAATTGGCGCGCGACCCTTCGCCCGATGCCGGCGGGCGGACCCTTTACGCTTGGCGTGACGGCGGGTGGGGTGACGCAGACGATCAGCGACGTGCTGATCGGCGAGGTCTGGCTGTGTTCGGGCCAGTCGAACATGGAATTCTCGGTCTCGCAGGGCCTCAACGCCCAGAGCGAGATCGCCAACGCCAATGATCCGCAGATGCGCCTGCTGAGCGTCAGCCGCGATTCCGCGCCCAACCCGCTCGCCACGTTCGGCAAGCCGGTATCGTGGCAGAAGGTGACGCCGGCCAGTATCGCCGACTTTTCCGCCGCCTGTTATTTCATGGCGCGCGACCTGAAGGGGCGGCTGAACGTGCCGTTCGGGCTGATCGATGCGACCTGGGGCGGCACTGCGGTGAATGCGTGGCGCAGCGCGGCGTCGCTTGCCGTCGATCCCGCCGCCAGCGAGAGCGGCGCGCTGCTGGCGCTGCATCGCAAGGATCCAACGGCTTCGGCTAAGCAATGGGGCGAGACATGGACCCGCTGGTGGCGCGAGCGCAGCGGGGACGCGGCCGGGCGCGAGCCGTGGCAGGCCGGTGCGCCGGGTGACTGGGCCACCCTGCCCGCCTTCGATTTCTGGGAGAAATGGGGTGTGCCGCAGCTCGAGGCCTATAACGGCATCGTCTGGTACCGCACCGAGATCACGCTGACCGACGCACAGGCGAAACAGGCCGTCTCGATCGACCTCGGCATCGTCGACGATATGGACATGAGCTTCGTCAACGGCATTCCCGTGGGCACGACGAACATGTGGGACGCGTTGCGATCCTATCCGCTGGCCCCCGGCACGCTGAAGGCCGGCGTGAACCGGATCGTGATCAGCGCGCTCGACACGTTCGGTCCCGGCGGCGCCTATGGAAAGCCCGAGCAGCGCGTGATCCGCTTGCGCGACGGCAGCACGATCCCGCTGCCCGAGGCCTCGAAATGGCAATACAGGGTCACGCCCGGCATCGGCGATCCGCCGCATGCGCCATGGGAGACCATCGCGGGGCTTTCGGGCATCTATAACGGCATGATCGCGCCGATCGGACCCTATGGGCTGCGCGGCGTCGCCTGGTATCAGGGCGAGGCGGATACCGGCGTTCCGGCGGGCTATGCCGGGCGTCTGGCCGGGCTGATGTCGGGATGGCGCACGCAGTTCGGCGATACCGGCCTGCCCTTCCTGATCGTCCAGCTTGCCAATTGGGGCGCGCCGAACACCGCGCCGATGGAGAGCGGCACCGCGGGCGTACGCGACGAACAGCGCCGCGCGGTCGCGGGCGATCCCAATGCCGCGCTGATCGTGGCGGTCGATCTGGGCGATGTGTGGGACATCCATCCCGCCAACAAGCAGGAAGTCGGCCGCCGTCTGGCGCTGGGCGCGCGGGCAAAGGCCTATGGCGAGCAATTGCCATGGTCCGGCCCCTGGGCGGTGAAGGCGAGCAAGGGGCCCGATGGCGTGCGGGTGCGCTTTGCCGGCTTCGATCGTGCGCTGGTCGCCTATTCCGCCAGCGATCCGATCGGGTTCGAACTGTGCGGGACGGCCTATGGCAGCTGCCGCTTTGTGCCTGCGCGGATCGACGGGGGCGATGTGGTCCTGGCGCCCGGCACCGGTCAGGCAGCTCGCGTGCGTTTCTGCTGGGGGGATAGTCCGCGGTGCAACCTGTACGACAAGGCAGGGCTGCCCGCGGCGCCGTTCGAGCTGGCGGTAGAGTAGCTGTAGTCTTAGGGCGCGAGTTCGCCGGAGCGGGCTTCACCCTTGGACTTGTCCCATTCCTGCTTGAGCAGTTGCTGGACATTGCTCTCGATAAGCTCGAGCCGGGTATAGGCCTCGATCGGATCGTTGCGCTCGACCGCAAGGATCAGCGCCTGAAGCGCGTCTGATATCGCGATATCCAGCTTGTGCTTCTCTTCCCGGCTGGGATTGAGGCGCAGCCGGATGGCGATGCGCTGTTCGTCGAGCGCTCCCAGCGTTTCGGCGGTTCGCGTTTCCAGCGCCGCGCGCACCGCCGGGTAAAGTGCGCCGGTGGCTTTCCGAAGCTCCTCGCGCCACTTCGCACGCTCGGTGGTGACCGTAGTCACAAACAGGTTCTTCCGCGCGACGGCGATGGTCGACATGTAGAGCAGCCAAGCACCCAGTATCGCACCCGATACGGTAATCAGCGCCGCCGCCACTTCGGGCGACATGCCAGTGAACCAGCAAAACATCCTGTCCCTTTCGGATCGCGGTCCCTGATCGCCGCGCATTTCGCGCCGTCATATCGCGATGCAGAGCCTCGGCGCCAATACCCCCCTTGCCCCGCGCGCGCGGACCCGCGAAAGCTCTGTCATGTCCATTCTTTCCGACCGCTGGATTCGCGAACAGGCAACCACCAACGGCATGATCGAGCCGTTCGTCGAGGCGCAGCGCCGCGAGGGCTGCATCAGCTATGGCCTGAGCTCGTACGGCTATGACGCGCGCGTCGCCGACGAGTTCAAGATCTTCACCAATATCGACAGTGCGGTGGTGGATCCGAAGGATTTCTCGTCGACCAGCTTCGTCGATCGCAAGACCGATGTGTGCATCATTCCGCCCAACAGCTTCGCGCTGGCGCGGACGGTGGAATATTTCCGGGTGCCGCGCGACGTGCTGGTGATCTGCCTCGGCAAATCGACCTATGCGCGGTGCGGGATCATCGTGAACGTGACGCCGCTGGAGCCCGAATGGGAAGGCCATGTCACGCTGGAATTCTCGAACACGACGCCGCTGCCCGCGAAAATCTATGCCAATGAAGGCGCATGCCAGTTCCTGTTCCTGAAGGGCAACGAGCCCTGCGAGACCAGTTATGCCGACCGCGCCGGCAAATATATGGGCCAGCGCGGCGTGACGCTGCCGCGGCTCTGACGCCGCACGGCAGGGCTACTGCCGCAAAAGAAAACCCTCCCCGGCCGGAGCCGGAAAGGGTCAGTCACTTCTGACGAAATACAGGCCGTTTCCAGCCTCGAAGCCGTACGATCAGCGTACGGTGAGCTGCGATGCCGTTTCGATGCGGCGCAGGCCGGTGTTGGCGACCGCATGCGAACCCGCGGTGCGATCCGCCGCGATATCCATCAGCACATCGCGCTGGCCGAGCACCTGGCGATACAGCGTCTGCGCCTCGTTCACCCGGCCGGTGCGCGAGTAAACGGCCGCGAGGTTGAGCAGCAGTTCGGGGCGGCCCGGATGGATGCGAAGTTCCTGAAGCAGCGTGCGTTCGGCGCTGGCGTAATCGCCCTGGGCAATCGCGACACTGGCAGCGGGATCATTGGCCTGCGCCTGGGCAGGCATCGCAACCAACGCGAGCGGAGCCATCATGGTGAGGCCGACAAGCAGGTGACGCATAATTCCCTCCATTCGCTGTGACGTCACGATTTCAGTGTCGTGACTGTTTGATGGAGTTTTTATGACATTTATGTTTCATATTCGCAAGCGACTTCGTGATCGCAGCCAGCAGGCGATCGCGCGCAATTTCGGCACAAAAAAAGAGGCGACCCGAAGGCCGCCTCCCATCTGGCCAGCGCCGGAGCGCGGCCGTGTTCGTTCAGGGCTTAGAAGTCCCTGCCGTACTGCTCGTTGCCGACGAAGCCGAGCTTGGTGATGTTCGCGCGCTTCACGATCGCGAGGACGTGATCCACCACTTCGTACCGCGCGGTCGGCGCGGGCTGGAAGTGCAGTTCCGGCTCGACCGGCAGGGCCTTGCTGGCGTCCAGATACTGGCGAAGCAGCGTGTCATCGACCGGAACGCTGTTCCAGTAGACGCGGCCCGCTTCGTCGATGAAGATCTTGTTCTTGTCCGGCTCGACCGGCGGCTTCACCTGATCCTTCGGCTGCTGCGGAAGGTCGATCTTCACCGCGTGCGACTGGATCGGGATCGTGATGATCATCATGATGAGCAGAACGAGCATGACGTCGATCAACGGCGTCGTGTTCATTTCCACCATCGGCTCGCCTTCGGCGCTACCTGCACTCATTGCCATGAGATAATTCCCTTAAAACGGTAGCCGATTACTGCTGCGAGTTGGGCGGCGGTTCGGAGATGAAGCCCACCTTGATGAAGCCCGCGCGCTGCATCGTGAAGATCGTGGCACCGATGCAGCGATACGGCGTGTTGATGTCGCCGCGGATATGCGCTTCGGGCAGTTCCAGGTCAGGCGCGGTCAGACCGCCCTGCTTGTCGATCTCCGACTTCAGCTTCTTCTCGGCGCGATTGAACAGCTCTTCGCTGGTCACCGGCGCCATGCCCCAATAAACCTGGCACTGGCCCTCAGGGCTGGCGCGCACGGCAAGGAGCACGTTCTCCGGCTTCGTCTCGGTCGGCTCGTACACCACCTTCGGCAGCGTCAGCTCGACGGACTGGATCACCGTCGGAATGGCGATCAGGAAGATGATCAGAAGCACCAGCATAACGTCCACGAGGGGCGTCGTGTTGATGTCCGACATCGCTTTGTCTTCGGCGGAATCTCCACCCACACTCATCGCCATTGGCGCTTATCCTATCTTTCGCATCCTGTCCCGGGCCGAAGATCGGACCGGATCCGTGGGGCGGACGAGGAATGCCCGCCCCACGGTGTATCCGAGCCTGATCAGGCGGCGGTCGTCGAGGCCTGCGGAGCCTTGGCGGCCGGAGCAGCACCCTTCTTGGCGACCGGGCGCACGCGACCGTCCGAAGCGAGGTAGCCGAGCACTTCGTTCGAGAAGGCGCTCATCTGCTCTGCGATCGACTTGTTGCGGCGCTGCAGCCAGTTGTAGGCGAGCACGGCCGGAACGGCGACGACGAGACCGAGTGCGGTCATGATCAGTGCTTCACCGACCGGGCCGGCGACGGTGCCGATCGAAGCCTGGCCTTCCGCACCGATCTTGATCAGCGCGCGGAAGATGCCGACGACGGTACCGAACAGACCGATGAACGGTGCGGTCGAACCGACCGACGCGAGGAATGCGAGACCGGTCGCGAGCTGCGAGTTGATCGTGCCTTCCGAGCGAGCGAGCGAGCCGTGCAGCCAGTCATGGGCTTCGATCGGATCAGTCAGTTCCTTGTACTGGTCCTGAGCGAGCAGCGCGTCGTCGACGAGCTGACGATAGGCCGAGTTCTTGGCGAGCTTCGCCGCGCCTTCGCGCAGGCTGTTGGCCGACCAGAAGGTCTGACGGACGCGCTTGCCCTGGTTGAGGATCTTCTGCTGCTCGAACACCTTCGTGAAGAGGATGTAGAGCGTGAAGAACAGCATCACGGTCAGGATGATCGCGGTCGCCCACGAGATGACGCCGCCTTCATTGAGAGCGTGCAGCACGTCGAAGTTGGCAGGCGGCGCTCCAGCGTTGGCCCCAGCGGCGAGAATGGTCGTGAACATGTTTGGATCTTTCCTCTAAGAATTTTCGCTTCGTCGTTTTCACAACTCCGGCGCGCGAGCTCACCCGGCGCGCCGGACACCCCAATCAGTCTTTCGGCAGCTCCCAACGGAACCGGCTCGGCCAGCTCGCGGGCATCTTGTTCCCTGCGGAATCCTCGGCCGGCGAGAACCGGGCGCGACGCTTCAGCAGCGAGCAGGCCGTATTGTCGAGCAATGCCGAACCACTCGATCCCGTGATGGTGCAGTTGGTCACCTTGCCGGTCGCGTCCACGTCGAGGCGGAAGCTGGTGGTGCCCTGCTGCTCACCGCGAAGCGCGGCGGCGGGATAGTCGTCGTTCGTCACCCAGCTCTGCGGGCTACCGCGCGGCGTCAGCTTCTTCGCCGGCTTGGGCGGAGGAGGCGGCGGCGCGGGAGGCGCAGGCGGAGCCGGC
>NZ_JARNTV010000025.1 GCF_029433115.1 Sphingomonas sp. AOB5
GGCGGCGCGCCATCGGCGCGGCGCTGGCCGAGGGCGGAATGCTCGATCCGCTGGCCGAGCATGACGGCGAAGCGGTTGGCATCTGGCTTGCCGCACCCGAAGCGGCGCGCGAACCGGAACTGCTCCGCTTCACCCTGACCTCGGCCGATCCCGACGATCTGACCCTGCGGCAGGCACGCGCGCTTGCCGGGGCCGACCGCATCTATCATCGTGCCGATGTGCCGACCGCCATCCTCGACCGCGCCCGCGCCGACGCCGCCCGCATCGCCTGCGCCGCACCGCCCGCCGATGCCGGACCCGGCCTGTCGGTCGATCTGGAGATGGCGCGATGAGCGGCTTTGCCTATGTCGTGCGCGACGGGAAGGTCTCGTCGCCCGAGATCAAGCAGGCGCTCGGCCAGCCCGGCAGCCTGGTCTGGATCCATCTCACCACCAGCGACGACCATGCCAAGGCGTGGCTCGGCGGCGCGGGCCTGTCGCCCTATGTCACCGAAGCGCTGACCGCCGCCGAGACAAGGCCGCGCTGCGATCCGGTCGAGGATGGCGCGGTGATCAACCTGCGCGGGCTTTCCACCGACGAGATGACCGCATCCGATCCGCTGGCCTCGATCCGCATGTACGCAGCGGGCGGGCGCGTCTTCTCGGTCACCCGCAAACCGTTCAGCGCGCTGGCACCGGTACAGAAACGCGTCGAATCGGGCCAGATCCTCGATCCCGGCGACCTGATTGCCGCGCTGGCGCAGGAGATCACCGAGGAACTCGATCCGGTGGTCGCCGAGCTGGGCGACTCGCTCGACGATTGCGAGGAGCAGATCGCGGCGCATCAGGCGTTTGAGCTGCGGCGCAAGGTCAACGCCACGCGCAGCACCGCGATCGGATATCGCCGCTTCCTCTATCCCCAGCGGATCGCGCTGGAAAAGCTGGCGGCCCTGCCCGGCGACTGGCTGCGCGACGACGACCGGCTCCACCTCAATTCCGCCGCCGACCGTGCCGCACGCATGGCCGAGGAGCTGGAGAGCATCCGCGAGCGATCCGCGCTGATCCATGAAACGCTGACCGACCTGCGCGCCGAGCAGATCGACCAGCGGTCTCTCATTATCGCGGTGGCGGCGATGGTGTTCCTGCCGCTGACCTTCATCACCGGGCTGCTGGGCATGAACGTGGCCGGCATCCCCTTCGCCCATTCGCCCTGGGCCTTCTGGGGCGTGTTCTGGTTCTGCGTCGCCATTGCCGTGGCGATCACCGGCTATTTCGTCCAGCGCCACTGGTTTCCGAAATAACGCCCTAGCGGCAGGGGACCTTCATAGCCGCGCCGCCATGCGGGATGCGCACACAGGCGACGCCGTTGCGGAAGTCGGACGGGGCGAAGCTAAGCGCGTTGCCCCCGGTAAAACGGACGGTCCGGTCCGAATCACGCATGCGGAGCTCGACCGGCGTCGCACGCTCCCCACGCATTTCCGGCAGCGCGATGGTCGCCCCGCCATATCTGGCTTCTGCCGGAAGCGAGCCGCTTTCGTTGATAATGCGCAGGCGCAGGCCCTCGATCGAGGCGATATGTGGCGCGGAAACAGCGACCGACGACCGCGCGGGCGCGGGGACGGCTACCTGCGCGGCAGCCGGAAGGGGCGACAGGGCAAATCCCCCGGGCAGGATCGCAAGGGCGAACAGCAGGTGCATGGCCCCCCATCGCCCGGGGACCATGAACCGCGTTTGAACCTTTCGCCGCGACCCCGCTTTACGCACCCGCACGCCCGAGCCTAAAGCGGTGTCATGTGGCAGCTTTACCAGTTCCCCCTCTGCCCCTTCTCCCGCAAGGTTCGCCTGCTGCTGGGCGAGAAGGGCGTCGGCTATGAGCCGGTGCGCGAATCGCCATGGGAGCGGCGCGACGAGTTCATCGATCTGAACCCGACCGGTCAGGTGCCGGTGATGGTCGATAGCGAGCGCGGCGTGACCCTGATCGATTCGACCGTGATCAGCGAATTCTTCGAGGAAACCGTCACCAAGTCGCCGATGCTCAACGGCACCGCGACCGACCGCGCCGAGATCCGCCGGCTGGTGATCTGGTTCGACACCTATTTCTATCGCGACATCACCGCCCCGCTGCTGCAGGAGCGGATGCTCAAGCGGCTGGTGTACAAGCAGGCTCCCGACGGCACGGCGCTGCGCACCGCGATGAAGGCCGCGGTCGAGTATCTCGACTATATCGATTACCTGCTCGATCACCGCACCTGGCTTGCGGGTCCGATGATGAGCCTCGCCGATCTGGCCGCCGCGGCGCAGATCTCTGTGGCCGACTATCTGGGCGGGATCGACTGGAAGAGCCATGAGCAGGCCAAGCGCTGGTATGTCGGCATGAAGAGCCGCCCTAGCTTCCGCATGCTGCTGACCGAGCGGATGGACGGGATCGCCCCGCCCGCCGATTACGAGAAGCTGGACCTCTAGGGCGATGCTCGAGCACGTCCCGCACTGGCTTGGGGCGGCGTTGAAAGGAGTGCGCGCGGGGCAGGACAAGCTGGCGATCGTTCAGCCCGAGCTCGGCACCTTCGAATCGCTCCACCTCGCCAGCATGGCCTTCGGCAATGGCGACCGGCTGCCCGAGCGGTTCACCGCCGATGGCAACGGCGTCTCCCCGCCCTTGTTCTGGACGCAGATTCCCGAAGGGACCGAGCGGCTGGTGCTGATCGTCGAGGATCCCGACGCGATGACCCCCGCGCCGACCGTACATGCGGTGGTGTGGGGCCTGCCGCTGGAAGGCGAATTGAAGGAAGGCGCGATCCGTGCCGATGGCGATGGCGGCGCCGACGGCAGCGATGTGGGCCGCCACAGCTTCTTCGGCGAAGGCTGGCTGCCGCCCGATCCGCCGACCGGGCATGGCGTGCATCATTATGCATTCCAGCTGTTCGCGCTGGGGCCGGGCCCCGATGTGAAGGAAACGCCGGGCAAGAATGCGATTCTCAAGGCGATGGCCGGACGCGTGCTGGCGGCGGGCCTGCTGACCGGCACCTATTCGCGGGGCGAGGAAGCGCCGACGGGTCTGGTGGGGGCGGTGGCGCCGGCGTGAGGCGAGCGCGAAGCAAGAGGCTTGGATTCAACGGATGAGGCACAGTGGACCCCGGCACAAGGCCGGTCGGATAGTAAGTATTTGATATTATGCAGGTAAATTAGGCCATTTTGACCTGTGTAGGATTTGTGCAGGAAGATAGGGGCGATTTGTGAAGCTTGTTGCTTTCATGCCACTGCAGGCGCGGCACGTCCAATCAATGCCGCATCTTGTCCACACCTCAGACCCGAAGAGGAATGTCAGAGCGCCACAGCTTTCCGCCATCCATCGGCACACCAGATAAACTGAGAGCATCCCACAACCGCCGCCAGATCACGTACGGTGTGTTTGTTGGCCCAATAATTACACGGTGGAGGGCCTCCGGCAATGTCGCGCCGGCCAAGCCCTGATCGGGGTAGTTGATCAGCGGTATCTTGTAGATCGTCTGTGGAATTCCACCGATCTCGACATTCAGCGCTGAAATGTGATTGGTCGCTTCGGGTGGAACCGAACGCGGATGATGAATGATGCGCCACTCGCGTTCTTCGTGGAAGCCGGGATGCTTGGTCGCGACCAAGGCGATCCGAAGGACATTGAACATCATATCGGCGACCACGTTCTCGTCGGGGCGCGCCGCCTCAACTTCCTTGATGAGTTCCGAGTTGGCCGCAATCGCTTCCACGACTTCATCAATATGCGCGGCAAAATCCGTCTCGTCGGCATAATGGACCGGCGCAAACCGAAGCATCGGATGGGCTTCGCTCTCCGACAGGAAGGGTTCTGTGTTAAAGACCAGCGCAATGCCAGTGGTGCCACCGTTGTAGGCTCTCCACATGCTTAGGCGACCGTAAGCATCTTCCCGCTCTGCACCCTGCCCGGCATGTTCAGAGAGGCAAGTGATGTAGGTTTCATGGATCAGTTCGAACAGGTCGCCATCCATGGCGTTGATGACGGTGGTCGCCGCCTCTGGGTCGATCGCGCACAGGACCTCTTCAAAGCGCTTACGCCTTTCAGCGTCGGCCCAGTACTTACGAAGGCAGCTCGCGCCGTGATGCACTTCCGATAGATCGTTCTGAACCGTGACGTTCCGAAGCCATAAGCAAT
Source organism: Sphingomonas sp. AOB5 (assembly GCF_029433115.1). Classification (GTDB taxonomy): domain Bacteria; phylum Pseudomonadota; class Alphaproteobacteria; order Sphingomonadales; family Sphingomonadaceae; genus Sphingomonas. The sequence goes on from NZ_JARNTV010000025.1 coordinate 4,144, forward strand.
TGTTCTCGATAATGCCTAGCGCACCAGCAGCGGTAGAATAGTGGACGAAGCGAGAGCCTGACTCCACAAACCGCTGGCCCGAACGAACCGCGTGAGGTTGCACAACGGCACTCAAATACTTGTTGATCTCTTCGGGCGTGTTCTCGCTGACGTTCATGGTACCTCGGGGCGCTTGTACGTCCGGTTCGGAGCGTGGCCCACCCTGGAGCAATCGACAAGTAACAGCGCCCGCCTTGTGCTAGACCAAATTGATGACGCGTGCTGAGGATCGCTTTTGCTGATCTGGTGCTTAGATAGCGATCAGCCCTCAAAGTGGCGCGTAGGCGCATTCCTCCGTGGGATTGGGTTTCAGGGCGAACTGAAACCCTGCCTATGCGGCGAGCATCGGGGGGCAAGCAGAGTAAGCGGCTTTGCGGGGAACCGGCTGCACGGAACGTAGTGGCGGAAGCTGGGCGGAAGGCGCTTCGCAGCGCGCTGGGGGTGGAGCCCCAGTTCCATAGCACTAGGGATCGTTCCTTAATACGCCGGATAGGTCACGGGCTGTGACGTGTTCCTCTGATTGTTACCATTCAAGGGTTGAGTCCGGCTCCTTCTTGACCAGGGCCAGCTCAGCACGGCTCGAATCTCAACTGGGGAAATCTCGCGGTCACGTTATCGCGAGTTCGGTTAAATTGCTGGCAGATAGACCCTCCCTACGCTGGACCCAAACGCAACCATGAAATGATCTGGGTGGGAGCATGGTTCAACAGCGTGGATGTGATTAGCAGGGGACAGCCAGACGTTCAGTAAATCACCCGACCAATTCCAGCGCCTGAGTGCGCCAAGCCCCCAAGACAAAAATCCGCTGGAAGAAAGCTCGATCACGCCGCGTACTCCACCGCGGTGATCAAGCGTGAAAACTAGATCACCCATGGGCCCCCACAAGCGAATCAGCCCGCTGCCGGTCCACGATATGATACCCTGGGAATCGCGCAGTTCACGAGCGTCTCGGACACTGGTGTGGTCTCCCCAGTATAGCGTTCTCTGGTGTTCACCAGATGGGTCCCAAATTTTAACGGAAGCGTCTTTACTCCAAGACATAAAGCCTTTTGCGTCACGTAGCTGGCGAGCTCCGCGAACATCGTCGCGATGACCGACCATAATCTTGGAAAGGCGGCCCCACTTATCCCAAAGGCGCAGTTCCCCTTCGTCAGCCCAAGAAAGAAATCCGCTACCATTGGCGAGAGCGATGGCTCCATTGACCGGTTCCCTATGCGCCATCATAGCGAGTTCCTGACCTTCGGCGCTCCATAAACGCACGGTATAGTCGTCTGCCCACGACATGAATCCGCTACGGTCCCGCAATTCGCGTCCGGTCAAAAGGGGACCGGTATTCTCCCCCCAAGAAAAATACCGATCCGCGGTTTTTACCTCGCGTCCGCCACCGACATCTCCGTGATGGCCGACAAACTTCAGCTGTTGCTCACCGGTCGATGACCAAAGGCGTAGTGTTCGATCGTCGCTCCAAGAGATGAAGCCCCTTCCACCCGATAGCTCCAGCGCTCCGTTCACGCGGTCGGTATGTCCGACAAGTTCGGCCTTTAACTGATCCGCACCGTCCCAGAGGCGAAGCGTCCGGTCGTGGCTCCATGATAGAAACTGGCCTGTGGTTGCGACTTCGACGACACCGACAATTCTATCTAAATGCCCCTCCCAGAGAGCCACCTGCTCTCCTAGGGCATTCCAAAGTCCCAACGACCCTTCGTCATCCCACGTCAGAAAGCCTCGCTCGTTAGCCAATCGAACCATGCCTGAAATCGAGGCCTCGCGATCAGAAGGCACTAAGCCAATATTGGGCGCTCTCCAGATCTGGAAACTACCCCAATCTCGGGTGACGACGTGTTGTCCATCGTCGGTCGTGAAAGCGCTCGAGACGGAATCCAGGCATTGATTGGGTACGCTCGCGGTGCCGTGCACTAGGTCCCAATGCCGTGCCTTGCCGAAACCATCCCACGACAAGATGCCAACATTGTCTGGAAGTTCTAGGGCGCCTCGGACGGGCGTGCGGTGACCTCGTAGCTCCGGCAATCTCGCGCCGTCTCTACTCCAACGGAGCAAGGTGTCATGCTCGCCCCATGAAAGAAATCCGCGCTGATCTTTCAGTTCGAGCGCCCCATAGATGGGCGAATCGGATTGCATTTCGGCTAGCTCGCGACCATCTCGCGACCATAGCCGAAGCTTCTCGTCACGCCCCCAGCTCAAAAAGCAGTACCCATCGTCCAGTTGGACCACGGACTGAGTGCCCCCTTCATGACCAGCGAACTCAGCCTGCCGCTTTCCATCCGAATTCCAAAGGCAGAATGCTTGGCCATTTCCGCTGAGGGCGAGGAACGCGGGGCCATCGGACAACGGCAGCAGTACTCGGCCTCCGCCCTCGCTGGCGAGGAGTAAATGATCGAGTTCGCCGTTGGACTTCCAAAATCGGATCGTCTTGTCGCGGCTCCATGACAAAAAACCAGCGGTGCCAGTAAGTTGAATGGCCCCTACGCATCCGCCTGAAGCATCTTGAAGCATCTGAGGGCGCGATTCCGTGGAAATCGCCAGTTGTAACGAGCCACCCTCCGCCCAGAAGACAAAGCCACCGCTTTCCAAGGCGATCACGCCTTTGATCTCGCCGTCGTGAGATTGCCACGAGCCGTGATCCTCGCCGTTGGGACCCCATAGATCTACCCAGTTATTGGGACCCCAAGACACAAACCCGGCTCCGTGCGCGAGTTCCACTACCTCGGACATCCCAGACCCAGAATGGAACGCCGCGCGTTCGACACCAAGTCGACTCCATATCTTTACGGTGCCTTTGTGATTCCAAGAGATGAAACCGGGCTCGCACTTTAGCGCCTGTACCCGGCTAATATAGCTGTGTGCGCACACCGCGATGAAGAACGGCTGAAGAAACGGAAGCGGAGCATGCAATCTGGATGGCGCGCTCAAATCAACTAGACCGACGTCGCACATCAGTTGTTGCCAACTGTTCTGTGATCCTTCACCAACTAGTCGGACGCCATAGTAAATCCAGAACTGATGATGCCGCAGCGCTTCCTGACTATCTGCGATTGCTCCAGACGCCAACCACTTCATCCAATCGGACTTCATAAGTGCGGGTGCGCGTTGCGCACCGAGGTCGTGGAAGCGGGCGGCGATAAACGTTTGGTCTGCTAAGAGCTCAGCCGCTTTGCGGGGGTCACCGGCATCAAGAAGGTGAGTGGGGAGATGGCGCAGTGCATATACTGGCCATTGTGCGGGAGGCAGCGTCGCGGCGAATTGGCACGTGCGGGCTGATGCCTCCTGGATCTGATACCCGAGCGCTCTGGAGAACATCTCTCGCAGCAATGGGTGCGCGAAGCTCAAGAGAGTTGGACGTTCACGGCGCGGCGACGCGACGATACTCAGCCAGCGGGCAAGCTGCCTCGGGAACGCCGCAAGAAAAAAGCGCTCGCCAACCAAGAATGGCAGGTCGTCGATGCTAACCGCCTCGCGAGCGATGGCTAAAAGAGCAAAAAGGGCATGGAGTCGCGGCCACTCTTCCAGAGCCTCAAGCCGACGCAACTCGCGGTCGGCGTAGCTTGTCAGGGAAAGAGGTGCCACACCCAAATCGATAGGCTCGCCGGCGCGAACTGCTTCGAGAGCGGTTTCCGCCACGTTTCGGGCAAGCAGCGCGTAACCCTCGGAGATAAAGAATATATCGCGCCCAAGTGTCGGCGGTGCTTTGAGTTCGTTGCGAGCGAACAGACCTTCAACAAGGTCATGAACATCATGAAGTGATAGTTTGGCGAGCGAATACCTCGTACGACGATGCGCGAGCGCCATTTCCTCAGTAAGCCAGGGTTCCAGGTAGTCGGGTACCGCATCCTCGGTCGCACGCGCCGAAATGATGACGCAAACGCGTTCACCCAAAAGGCGTGGCAGAAAGCAACTTATCTTTTCCGCTGCCTCATCGACGCCATCCAGCCACAGCACCAGTTCTACCCCGGGAGGGGCTGACCTGCTCAACAGGTCCACGAGCAAATCGAACGTGCCGGGTTCCGCCAGCGGCATACCATGTGTCTCGGCCAATTGCTGACTGAGATTAGCGTAGATGTTCGGCAAGGAGGTTGTAGGCTCTCCGGCCGCGAGCGCGCAGAAATGTTTTGCAATCCGGCGGTGTGATTTCGTTTCGGCCTGAGTACACCATTGAGCTGCAAGCGCGGACTTCCCAAAGCCCGGCGGCGCGGTGATGACCATTAGGCCTCGCTCATCACCCGCCATGCGATCATTCACGAACTTGTCGATGGCGGCGAGATCGGAAGAGCGGCCGACAAAGAAATATGTCAGTCGGTTTGTGACGAGCGTAACGTTCTCTCGTGCAGCGGTCGCGAAGTGACTTTTCTGAGCATGAACCGGGCCGAAAATATCATGCGAGAGCGCATCAGGGCCCGACGCGAGCATTTTTGCTGTAAGCGTTCTTTTGTTCTTACCCGTGCCGCGCGATTTTTCGTGCGCCCACCGCAAATCAATTTTCCACCGTTGCAGCGCGGCTGTTTGCCCAAAGAGGGCGTCCTCAATACGGTCTGCTACATCCTGTGAAAGCGGCGGATTCGCCCCACCCATCCAATGCTTCAGATTCGTAGCTGCATCCTCGGGCGTGTGAGTTTTCCCTAAAATTCGGGAATAGAACTCCTTCAATGCCCATTTTCGTCCCGGCTTCGCCGTAGTTCCCCCTTTGCGAGTTCCCCAAATGCGCAGATGCCACCAAAGATGGTCCGCATAGGTGCCATTTCTCGGATAAGATGGCGGATTTTCTGAAAGATCCGATACGGTTGTCACTGCCTGTCGAAGCCCTTCAGATCGGCGCATCGCCATGTAGATAATTGTGACAGTTTCGGGAAGATTGCTGGTCGGCGTCTAAAATTTCTAGACACCGGCCGAGCAATATGAGGAAATATGTGAGAACCAACTAGATGGATGCATGACGCGTAGTGGTGAGATATGGGTTTCTTCGAAAATTGCTGAGCTAGCAAGCAGATGTGGCATTAGTCCCACTATCGCAGATTTCTCGCTAACGCTCTTCTCGCCGGAAGACAGCTGCGATTACCATTATGTCCTAGCGGCTAATGATGGCGTCGCAGAGGCCCTTGAAGATCAGGAAAAAGTTCAAAAGGTTTGGTCATTGCTGGGTATGGAAGACAGTGGCCATCGCCGTTTCGACACGCTGCGTGAGGTTGAAGAGGCCGTCGATCATGCTTTGTCGCTTGCTCCCCGCGCACGCGCACGCTGACAAAGAGTATAGCGCGGGATTTGCATAAGCATTTGATATAGTGGTATTTCCTTTTCTTTACTTTTCATTCCCTCGTATCGTTTCTGCCAACCCTGCACCTTCATCTCACCGCTCAGCAAGGCTGCTGACGGAAGGAGGTGAGAACATGACGGACGAAAAGCAAAAGGACCCCGACGACATCGGCAAGCAGGTCGTGAAGACCGCGCTCGGCGTGGCTGCGGGCACACTCCTCGGCAAGTTCATTGCCGGATTGGTGCGTGCTGTCACGGCGTGCAGCAAGGGCGGCGGCTCCTAGCCCTGAATAACTAACTCAAACCTATCGACCCAAGAGGCGCGCGGGTTTCCCGCGCGAGGGAAACCTGCGCGCCTTTCAGTGCCACTCTCTAGGAGTACGAATCATGTTTTTCGGCAAATGTCCCGGCTGCGGCAGCAGCAACATCACCTCGGCGGAGCCGAGCACCTACACTGCGAAGCATTCGTGGAACCAATGGCTGCAGCAGCAGGCGGCTGCGGGCCATCCGCACCCCGGCATCAAAGCGGCGGTCCTCGCCACTGGCGCGATCTACGAGGTGTATAAGCGCCTGCCCGGCGGCGGGAAGAAGCAGTGTCGCGACTGCGGGCACGTCTTCAGCTGACATGCCGAGGGCGGCGCTAGTCGCTCATTTCAACCATCGTGAACCTCGGGCGCGGGCGACCGCGAAGGGTTTCCTGCGCCCATTTTCTGGAGAACGGCGATGTGCTGTCCGTCCTGCTCATCCGAGAATTTTGTTTCGAACTGGCTGGAAGAAGCGCCGTTCGCGGCGGCGGCGCAGTATGCGCCGCAGCTGCGGCGCTATGGCGACAACGCGGTGGCGGTCGGGGTGCTGGGCGCGCTGGGCCTGGTGCGACTGACAAACTCAATCCGGCCGCGCTGGCGGTGCCTCGAATGCGGGGCGCGCTTCGATGACTAGCATCACGGAGACCTTTCTGCGCGGCTTCGGCGTGGCGCTGGCGGATGCTCGGCAGCGCGTTCTCGAGGAAGGCTGGTTCGGCAAGATCGTCTCGCCACGCGCGCAGACCATCACGCTCGGCTCGCAGGCGGGAGAGAAAACTCCCGGCGAGCATCTCGGCTGGGCGCATCCGACGGAGCCGGAGCGCGGCATCGACCGATAGGAGGCCACCATGGCAATGCATCAAGGTATGTTGGATGCAGCGCTGCTGCATCTCACGCCACAAGATTGCTGGGACGTGCGTACCGCACTTACCCACACGCTGGTGTTCGGGACCACTGGGTCCGGCAAGACCAGCGGAACCATCAAGTCTGGCACAAAGTCACTTTTATATCAATGGTTTGGTGTGCTCTTCTGCGTCGCCAAACCGGAAGATGCGGAAGCAATCATTGGCTGGTGCCGCGAGACGGGCCGTCTCGGTTCGCTGCTCGATTGGAACGGCCGCAACGGCGGTTACAACTTCCTAGCGCACGAGCTGGCACGCAGCGGGAATATCAACAACGTCATCGACGTGCTGATGGCAGTGCTAGAGATGATCCGCAGTTCCAGCCCGTCGCCGGGGCGCGCCAGCGAGCAGTTCTGGACGGACTCGGTGCAGCAGCAGCTTCGGGCGACGATACCCGTCATCTATGCCGCGACCGGCAGCGTGCGGATCACGGATATACTCGCCTTCATCCGCAGTGCGCCTAGCTCGCCGGAGCAGATGCAAGATCCGGCATGGCAGCACGAAGCGGCGTTCTTCCGCTTCTTCCATGCCGCTGCCCAGCGGCTGGCGGCGGGGCCGGTGCCGGTGCCGGGCTTCGATGATGCGGCGGCGGAGCGTTGCATGAACTATTGGCGGCTAGATGCGGCTAGGCTGGACCCAAAGACTGCTTCGAATATCCGCATCAGCGTCACCACCGCGCTGTCTCGGTTTGAAGGAGGCTGGTTGAAGGACGCCTTTTGCGGCGAGACGACACTGTGCCCTGAATTGCTGCTGTCGGGCGCGATCATCCTCATGAACTTTCCGGTGCAGACGGACGGCGAGGACGCGGCCATCGCGGCCAAGCTGTTCAAGTTCATGACGCAGCGGGTGCTGCTGGCACGCAATGGCATGGCGCCGCACCTGCGCGAGCGGCCGGTGGCGATCGTCGCCGACGAAGCGCAGAACTTCCTGCACCACGATGCCGAGTTCATGGCGCAATGCCGCTCGTCGCGCGTGGCAGTACTGATGGCGACGCAGAGCCTACCGACGCTGTACGCCAAGATCGGCGGGGATCACCCGCATGATCGCGCCCATCATCTTGCCAGCCAGTTCGGCACCGTGGTGCTGCATTCGTCGGCGTGCGCCGAGACTAACGAATGGATGAGCCGCAAGATCGGCAAGGCGGTGCATCGCCGGGCGTCGTTCAACGAGAGCGAGGGCACCAACACCAGTATCGGCATGAACATGGGCGAAGGCACCAACTGGGGCCATAATCGCAGTTCGAGCAGCGGCTATTCAAGCTCGCCCCAAGGCGGCTCCTACAACGGCTCGACCGGGTATGGCTCGTCCGACGGCGGCAACGATAACTGGGGCCGCAACCGGGGGACCGGCAGCAATCACGGCACGAGCCGGGGCTACAGCGAGACCGTCGACGACATGGTGCCTGCCGGGTTCTTCGCATGGGGACTCAAGACGGGCGGACCGGCGCACGGCAATCGGGTCTCGGCATTGTGGTTCCAGGCCGGAAGGCGTTTCGCCGCATCGGGCGAGAACTTCCTGGTGGTGGAGTTCCAGCAATGAGGGAGCCTACCGCCACGACGAAGCTGCTCGGGCACCCGCTGGTGGCCGGAGCGCTGACGCTCGGTTGCTTCGGCATGCTCGCCGGATGCTGGCAGAGCGACACCAACCTGCTGCTGCCGGGGCTGCTCGCCTTTGCGATCATGACCAAGACCGGCACTGCGGTGAAGGCGCGATCATCGTACCTTGCGTGGAAACGCGCGTGGGACGGCATGGCGGATCGGCCGGTGCGGCGACCGCAAGCGGACCTGCGCAAGGCGCTGGGTATCGTGGGGATGGTCGCGCTCACGGCCTATGGCGTCGCCAATCCGGACTCAGTGTCGACGCGCCTTGGCATCGTGCTGGTGGCGTTCGCCTTGCTGCTGATCGCCCTCCGGGCGCTCGGGAATAAGCTACGCCAGCCCCAGGCATCGACGAAGCGTGCGACCAAAACGGATGTCGTGACGCTCTGCGCTGCCCGGCCGCTCATGCCGGTGCCGACCCTCAACGATGCCTATCGCGCGCTGCCGGATCATTGCTGGCAGGTCATGGGTCGATGATGTCCCGGCCGAAGCACAACCCTGAATTGCGCCCACGATGGGCCTGCCGGGTGCCCGGCATCAGCGCCTGCGCCACTCCGAAATTGCCCTGTGGAAACAGTCTGTTTCAACGGCGCATTAGGGGATCGTTAACCACGTTCGTGACGATATTGAGGTCCAAAAGCCTCCCGCCGGGGTTCACGTTGACTGCAACTTATGCGGGCAACGTAGCAGTGAACTATTCCGCGGAATTCTTCTTTTGGACCTCACCCGGCCCGCAGAGGCCGGGGACAATATTCTTGGCACGCCACGGCAACCACCACGGAGGGGGCAGTGGCACAGTTTAGCATGAACGTGAAACAGATACGCCGCTCGGCCGGGCAAAGCCCGGTGGCGGCGGCGGCCTATCGGGCGGCGGAGCGCCTGCACGATGCGCGGCAGGACATCACCCATGATTACACCCGCAAAGGCGGCGTGGTGCACAAGGAAATCCTCGTGCCGGACAATGCCCCTGGCTGGGCGCGCAAGCTCAGCCGGGAATCGCTGTGGAACATGGTCGATGCGCGCGAGCGTCGGAAGGACGCCCAGGTCGCGCGCGAGATCCGTATCATGCTGCCGCGCGAGCTCGATCCGGCAACCCGGATCTCGCTCGCGCGTGCGTTCGTCAAACGGGAGTTTGTCGATCGGGGCATGATCGCCGACCTCGCGATTCATTGCCCCAAGGCAGCGGATGGCAAGGACCAGCCGCACGCCCATGTCCTTCTGACGATGCGCGAGCTGACCGAAGAAGGCTTCGGGCAGAAATCGCGCCATGACTGGGTGCCGGACCCGACGGGCCGCACCCACCCGGACGGCAGGCCGGTCATGGTCGAATCCAACGCGCAGAGCTGGAACAGTGCCGCATTCTATGGCCGCATCCGCGAGGCGTGGGAGCATACCGCCAACGACGCGCTCGCACGCGCCGGATCGGACCAGCGGATCGACCGGCGCTCGTATCTCGAGCGCGGTCTTTCGCGGCTGCCCGAGCCGTATCTCGGCCTCGCGATCCATTTGAAGGAACTGCACGGGATCATGCGCGAGCGCTTCGGGCAGTTCCAGGTGGCGCGGCATTACCGCGCCGTCGAAGAACGGGCCAAGGCCGCGCTGGCCAAGCTCGGGCAAGGCCAGGTCTCGGTGGCCGAGACGATGCGCACGGCGCGACGCTACTTCGACTGGATCGAACGTCAGGCGGACGCGCTGGCCCCTGCGCGCGATGGACCGGAACCCGCGTCGCCCGGTTCCCCAACGCCGGAATGGGAGCGCTGATATGAGCAGCCATAACAAACCGTGGGAACCCGATCCGCGCAGCATGGGCAACTGGCGGGCGATGTTTGAAGGCCCGCGCGGAACCGGACCGAAACCCGCCGTACAGCAGGCGGAGCCGCCGGTAGAGGACGAGGCGGACGCCGACGATCTTGCCACCTACAAGCCCTGGCTACTGCAACGCGGGCGTTCGCGCTCTACGATGATGCTCGACCTCCGGCGCTACGATCCCCGCTCCGGTTTCTGGCAAGGCTGGGCGATGCCCTACGCAAGCCTCCAAGCAATCGAGTATGTCGGTGACGGGATGCTGTCGCTGGATTTCGGTTCACGGATATTTATGGTGGAGGGTGATGGCCTCGATGAACTGTTGAGACCGTTGCAGCAAGGACTCGTGCTCGCATTGCATGAATACAACCGCACGGTCTGGCCCGAGCGCCCTGCGGGCGCGTGTATCGCAACCATTCGGCGGTTGGGCACGCCAGATGGTGAACCGGTCGCTGCGCCGGGAGGCACATGACCGACGCAACTTTCCCCTCGCTTCTCCACATGCGTTCCGCAAAGCCGCGCTCCTCGGCACCCACCGCATCGAGGTAGATGGCGGTTGTGCGCGGCGTGGCGTGGCCCATCCAGCGCTGAATTAGGTTCATAGACACGTTGCTTGCCAACGCGTGAATGCCGAAGCCGTGGCGAAGGCCACGGCAACAAGCCATTGGCCCGCGAATGTCGCTTTCCTCCAATAGTCTTTTGATCTGCCGCCAAGCGGTCACGCGATGGATCGGCCAGAATGGGGCACTCGGAGCGTGTGCCTGGCATATCAGCAGGTCCGACAGCTCTCGGGGTATCGGTACGACGCGAAACACCGTTCGACGACGTTTCAGGGTCTTGATGGTCAGTGTGCCCGTTTGCAGGTCATGCTGATCCGGCGTCAGCGCCAGAGCTTCGCTAATCCGGCATCCAGTGTGCACGAGGACCATGCAGAGTGACCGAACGGCCGGGTTTGCGCGCAACGCAGCTGCGAGCAAGCGGGCGCGCTCGGCGGCATTGAGATACTTGCGCCGTCCAGCGCCATCGAAGATTTGCCAGTTTTGGTGTGGCGTGAATTCCACGGTCGGCCCCTATGCAACAAAATGGGCAATAGGGTTGCAGGGATAAATTTTCGATCAGGAGCGGTGCAGTGATGGGTTTGGGACTGAGGAGAACGGCGGCTCAGGTAAGTGCTTCCGCCGCAGGTTCGATACGATAATGGATTGGCTTGAACGTCCCGCCATTTGAATCGGGTGCGGAGCAAGCGGTCAATCCTATGATCAGGTCGCGCTCGGCGCGTAGCGCGATATGGTCGCCTGCCTTGCTGATCGGCGGCAAGACCTTCAGCTTGCCCGTCTCCCCATCCACCGGAACGTTCATGAAGCAATTGAATGCGGTCGGGATACGATCGGGCGTCACGCCGAACCGCTCAAGCGCAGCCGCCAAGTTGCCGAAGCAGCCGCGATGCACGGGAAGCTCGGGATAGAAGTGAAGGAACGTGTCGACTGAACACGGCGTCAGCAGGAAGTCGTGCCGTCCGACCGTGTCTTCGACGATCTCCAGCATCACTCTGGAGCGATTGGAATAAAGCTTGTGACCGGTCGTGAGATAGATCGTCTCTGCATAGTCCAGCGTGCGGCCGGAGGAAATGACCTCGTCAATATCTTCGGCATCGAAGGCGAGAAGATCGGCGACTTGTTCGCCTTGCGGATCGATGACAATCAGCACATCTCCCTTCGCTAGCCGGAAGGCGGTGCCGCTGCGCGCGGGAATGATCTCCGCCTCACTCATCTGCCACCCTTATACTGGAACGGGCATTGCCATTCTGGCCCGACGACACGCCCGGAATATTGGCGCGCTTCGCTGGACGTACCGTGCGGCGCGAGCATGGGGTTGCGCGAGCCCGCGAGGGCCTCGTCGCGCACCATGATCTTTTCTCGCATCCCGTCATATTTGCCTTGCGCGCGGAGCGTCTCGAACTGCGCGTGAAGATTGAAGACCATGACGGGGTGCGGAAAGCGTCGCGCCGGTCGGCTCGCGTTGGGATGCAATCCGACGACGAAAAAGGCTTCACCGCCGTACGAGAGCGAGAAATGCGGATTGGTCGGATCGTTGCTGACGGTGCCGTCATATTCTTGGCCGCGCCAGACATCCTTGTCCGACAGCGACTGGACGCGGGTCCAGAGGTGCCGCTCGAACTGGCCTTCGGACAGGACTTCGGGGCCTTCGAAGACGACCGCGAGACTGCGAAACAGCGCAGGTTCGCGGCGATACTCGTCGGCGAAATTTAGAAGCCGGTCGTGAATACGGACATCGTCCCATGCGCTCGTGAGGTCGCGGGCCGCGAGGACTTCGAGCGCCCCTCGCGCCAACGCGGCCTTTGCCCCCACGCATGGAAATGCCGCTTCGGCGACATGCTCATAGAGAAGGCGGGTTAAGTCTTCCTGGGCCGGAGGTTGCCATGGGAAAAGCGCGCTGGTTTTCAGAAACATGGCGGTCGAACGCGTCGTGATAGCTGGTCGTTCCGGCGCGAATTACGGAACAAAAGGCCGCGCGCCCACAAATTTGTCGCTGATCGGCAGCTCGCGGGCTTGCTCGTCATGCTCCCTCCTAAATTCATAGAAATGCTAGCTATTTCAGGTCTGAGAATGATTCGCGTCTGGAACCTCGGCTTGCGCCACATGTCTATGCAGCGTGACATGAGGAGGACGACATGGCCGAGGAATATACGGACGCAATCGCGCTGCTGAAGGCGGACCACCGGAAGGTGGAAGCATTGTTCGAGAAGTTCGAGAAGGCGGGCGCTTCGACAAAGAAGGGCATCGCCCACCAGATCTGTGTCGAGCTCAAGGTCCACACCCTCATCGAAGAGGAAATCTTCTATCCCGGCCTGCGCGGCAAGATCGACGACGATCTGCTCGACGAAGCCTATGTCGAGCATGACGGCGCGAAGGTGCTGATCAACGACATCGAGGCTGGCGACCCCGGCGACGGCTTCTACGATGCCAAGGTCACGGTGCTCTCCGAGGAGATCAAGCACCACGTCCACGAGGAGGAAATGCCCTCCGAAGGCATGTTCGCGCAGGCCCGCGCGACCGATGTCGATCTGGTCTCGATGCGCGACGCCATGCTTGCCCGCAAGGAAGAGTTGATGGCGCAGGAGGACGCCGGCGGCCTGCCGCCAGCCAAGCCGACGGCGGTCAATCTGCAGCCCGCCTGACGGATTACACCGATAAATATACCGCCCGCGCTTGTCGCAGAGCGCGGGCAGCAGCATCCTCTAATCGTGGCGCGCCGCCGATGCCTCTGTCGCTCGATGAATTTGCTCATCTGTGATCGCGGCGGCGGCGCGCGCCTCGTATTCGCGTGCCAACTTCGCGTGAATCACTGACGATGCAGGGTCTCTCGCATCCTCGGCAGCCTGCCATTCAGCGGCGGCACGCTTCGCATAGTACACCGAATCTACAGCGTCAGGCATGTCCTTGCTCCTGATTGCCGCAGCATTCACCGGCTCCAACTAAGTCTGGGTCGACGACGGCGCTATACGGTTTGGGACACCAAGTGCAGCGCGCTCTGGCCAGCCAAATCATCATAGCGCGCAGCCATCTGCAGGTGGATTTTCTTCACGCCGGGATCAGCCGCAGCCGTCGCGAGCGTGCGGGCCTTGGCCGCACGTCTGGCATAATAGGCTTGGTCTGCAAGCATATTCATTCGACGCCCCTTCCTCGAAGGGAAATTCTAGGCCCGCAACTCTGCAAGTTGTGCAACCTAGGTCAGTGTTTTGAAGATTCTCCCAAGGTTCGTCTTCCTACTGCTACGGACGGAGGCGCCCGCGCTGGACTAGGCTGCGCGTAGCCGCCGGTGGAGATAATTCTCGTCAAACCCTGCGATCTGCACGAGCTTGCCCGGATCGATGATAAGCAGGCTGCCGCGCTGTAGAGTCATTGCGCCGCTGAGGCGAAGATTTTTGAGCACCCTATTGAGATGCACAGGGGTCATTCCCAGCGCGTCGGCGAGCAGCAGTTGCGATAGCGGCAAGGCGAATTGCGGCTCGGACGTGAGGCCGATGTTACGCGCCCGCAAATAGAGCTCACACATCAGATGCGCTACGCGCTCGATGCTGGCCCGCCGCCCCATGCTGGTGATCCAAGCGCGCATTGTCCCCTCGTCGATCAGCTGGGACATGTACATCGCCTTGGCGACCGCGCGGCGTTGATCGAGTATCGCATCCATCTCGACCCGGTCGATCGTCGCAACCAGCGCGGAGGTGACGGTCTGGATGCTGTGATCCATTTCGGCCAGTAGACCGATATGGAGATCGCAGCAGTCTCCCGGCATCATGAACGCCAAGACTTGTCGGGTGCCATTTGGCAGGATCTTGTAGCGGCAAGCCCACCCTTCGAGGATCACGAACACGGGTCCGGGCCGGTCACCCTCGCGGATGAGATCCCGCCTCGCGGCGACCGTTTTCGGCGTGGCGGTGGCGACCGCAAGCGCATCCACATCATCGTCGCTAAGCGTCGCAAGCCGCTTGAGTTTTTCGATGAAGCGGTTTGCCATCCGCCACCTTCCCACGAGCCCGCTCGTTTTGACATTGTCCAAAGTTATAGTCGGAAGTTGATGTGAATGATGTTCTTTTGATGTGCCTACTGTAAAACCTTGCCATCGTCGGCCCGCGATTCAGGCTCCGGCGGCTGAGAGACGAATGCTGCTCTCGCCTGGTCCGGAGTTGCATCAATGGTCGATCCGACCCCAACCGAACATGGCGTCGAGCTTCCTGAGTCGCCTTCGACAACCGATGCGCGCGGGCAGGCTGCAATGCTATTGGTGGAGAGCCTCATTCACGGATTGATCGAACGTTCCGTTATCAGCGTCAGCGACGCCGTCGAGATCGTAAGCGCGGCGATCGAGGTAGAGGAAGAGATCAGGGCAGACATGAGCGTTGCGCCCACAAACATCGAGGAGACGCTCGTAATCCTCGGCGGAATTCGCGCCAGCCTCGAAATCGATCTCGCGCGGGATTCGGGTGCGCCGTGATCACAATGTAGACCTTGGGTACGAACTGGCGTGCGGTTCATCGTTCTAAGTATCTGAATTTAAATAAACACTACTGCGACAAAATTGCCCATTTTGTTGCACTGAGGCATTTTAGCCTTCGTCGATCCCGGCTGAGCGAGGGCAAATGCTATGTCTCATCTCTACAGTGTGGAAACCAATCACGGCACGCATGATGTCGCGGTCGATCAGCATCACGATCATATAAGTCGCGCGGAGTTCGAACGCATAATTCTGATCGCTGCGGCTCGCACTGCGGGACGTGTCGCTTCGGAATTAATATTACGGCGGTACGTCTATCGTGGCCGGCGCTGATGAAAATGCTGCTCATGGTCGCGGCGTTGTTCGTTGGACAAGCCGCCGCGTTCGCGCAGGATTACCAAGCTCAGAAGCAGGCGTTCTTGGACGATCTGCTGACGACCGTGCCGCTATCCGCTGCTACGGAGGATCGTGCGGCCTGCGCCAGCGGGCGTGGCGCGCAGGCGCTCCCCAGATTGCGCCAGGGCGGCGCAAACAGTTTGCCCGATGCGGCGGATCATTGCGTTACGGTGCTGATCCGGCTGGGTTTGGCGGGCCGTCTGCAACCCATCCGGGACACTCGAAGCGACACTCCTACTCCGGCGGTGGCGCTCGATAGCGGGTTTGTCGTGGGCTACGCCAAAGGCGGGCCGGTCCCTGCTGGCATGCCGAGCTTTGCAGCGCTTCGCACCGTCGCGGAGCGCTGCCTCGCGCAACGCGAGCAAATCGGGCTTTGCCGGGCAACGGGCTACGCATTCGGCGTGCGCGCCGCGCAAGGCGAGCGGGTCCGCGTACCTTAAACCGAAACGCTGCGGCTGGCAGGCTTGGCGTGCGCCTCGGCAATGCCATGCGCGAACTCCGCGTCCGGCGTCTGTTCAGCGGTCGTGATGCCCGCCGCGCGAAACTCTGCCAGGGCATCCTCCTCACTGATTGCCGGAGAAGCGCCGCTATCAGCGACGATCTCCGGCGAGTGCGTGACGAGACGCTTTGCCGTTCCCTCGACCGCGCGCCCGAGCGTGGACACGTCGTCGCCCGCCACGAACGCCTTCGCCGCCTCAAGCGGATCGGGGTGGGCAGCGAACTGCGCGTCGATCTGCGCATCCGTGAGGCCTTTAGCCTTGAGGATGCGGCGCAGATCCGCGCGCAGGCGATCGTCGAACTCGGTGGTCGAGCCGCCGTTGCGGACCACTTCGGCGCGCAGGCGCTCGGTGGTGGTGACCAGCTCGTTCCAGCGCTGGCGGAACTCGGGGCTGTCGCCCGCGCCGTGGGCCTTGGCATCCGCCATCTGGCCGAGGGCGCCAGCGGACGCGTTGAGGTCGCCTTGCGGTGTGCCCTTCGCCAGTTCGGCTTCGATATAGGCGCGGCGCTCGGCCTCGCGTTTGCGATAGGCTTCCTCGTCGTCGGGCGAGGAAAATTCCAGCTCGCCATCGAAGTCGGCCATGCCCTGCATCGTGGCGGCAACCTGCGTGCGGGCAGCGGCGGCCAGCGTGGTGAGCGATGCACCCTCGGCGCGTTCGGTCTCGGCGCGCGCGGCCGCCAAACGGCCTTCCTGCGCAATGGCGTTGGTTTGGGCGACGACCGCCGACACTTCCGCCCAAAGCGCAGCAAGTGCCATCGGCTGGGCTGTGCCTACCTGCCGTTGCAACGCGCTGAGCGCCATAAGCTGCGCCTGGCTATCGGCAAGTGCCGCGCTCGCGCCGCCGGACGCGAGTTCGGCGATCACGGCTTCCAGCGAAAATTGCGCGGCGACGAGCTGGCCGAGCAACTCGGTGCGCTGGCTAGCCAGCGGATCAGCCGCAGGCGGCTGATCCGTCTCAGAAACTGCGATGTGGGCGACGATGGAGTACCTGCCTGGTGCGGCGCGTGAACCTTCCTGCAGGATACCTTCATAATTGCTAAGATATGGTTAATTTTCTTCTAACGGTTGTGTCCGGCGGGTTCGGTGGTGGTCACGGGTCCCTCCAGCCTCTCCCGGCATGCGCTCAGGGTCTCGGGCGTTGTGGCCAACCGCGCCCGCCCGGCAAGGCTACTCGCTTCCTACGTGCAGCTTCGTCCCGCTAGCGCGGCGCATCCTGCGGCCTGGCCGGGCGGGCTTGTTCGGTTGGCCGGTGCTTCCTCGTCCATCGCGCATCCCGTGCGAGGCAGAACAGGGAGGAACCCATGACGACCACCGAGATCATCCTGCTCATCCACGCGATCGCAAGCTTGACCAGCGCAATTTGCGATTTGCTCCGAGTGAGGCGGCGCTGACGGCGCCGGCGCGGTGCGGCGGCTGCCGCACCGCGCGCGAGGTTCAAGCGGCCTCGCGGGCCGGGCGTGCGGCACGCTCGGTGATGGCGCGCATCACGATGCGGCCATGCAGGGGCATCGCGCCGCAGTGGAGCGAAAAGCCCATCTCGTCGCCGTGTCGCCAAGCGGCCCCGATTTCAATCCAGCGGGCGTTCTTGCCGTCGCCTTCGACGCGGTAGAGGCGGTGGGTCGGCTTGGTGCCGGGAAAATTGATCTGCTTAGCCATGTTCTGCTCCTTCGGTGTTCGCCACCGGCCATCCGGCGGCTTCATGGGGAGCAACGGGGGCGGGCCATCGAGCCACGGGTCACACCCCGCGCCAGCGCCCGAAGGGGGCGCAGCTGCACAAGCGCAGCGCGGAAGCGAGCCGGGTTTACCCGAGGCGGGCCCGCCCCATGCATGCCCATAAGAAGCAGTGGGATGGCCGGTGGTGGACCGGAGCAGGAACAGACGAAGCAGAAGGGCGCAGGCATAGGGGCGCTACAAGCCGGGCGCGCCTCATTCCGATGCCTGCTTGGCCGTTCGCTGATCGGGGAGCGCCAGCGGCGCATCAGCAAACGGCTTTTGATCCCGCCGGGAAGCCCGGGCCGGGCGCGGGATCGGGGTCAGCGCTGGCTTGGGCGCTTACCTTTCGCACGACCGCGGCGAGGTGGCGCAGGCTGCGCCGCCTTGTCGCGCGTAGCGGCGGCTTTGGAGGCTTTGGCTTCAGCCGCTTCATCCTCCGGCTCTACCGGATTCCATCCGCCGATGCCTTGCAACACACGATCCGCGTGCTTGATCGTGTTCACGTGCCCATAATGCTCCTCGATCATCTTGACCGACGTGCCCATCTGCTCGGCCAGAAAATACACATCGACGCCTTCGCTGAGGCGGAACGTCGCATAGGTATGGCGGAAACAATAAATGGAGCGGGGCGTCCCGGAGGACCCTTCCAGCAGCCCGACCTTCTTGAGAAGGTGGGTGATGGTTTCATCGTAGAGCGACTTATTGAGCTTACCGGTGATGGTGGTGAACACCGGATCGTCCGGCTTGGTCGCCTTTGAAAGCTTGCGGATACGATCAAGGTATTTGCTGACGCTCGCCGGTGCCACTAGCTTGCGCGACTTGCCTTTGCCCTGAACGAACAGCACGACGATCTCGCGGCCGTCGCGATCCTTCGCGGGCGTGATGTCGCGCCAACGAAGGTTCTTCGCCTCCGTGGGCCGCATGCCCGTGTTGCACATGATGAGAATGAAATTGTAGGCGACGGTGCGATACCAGATGCTCGATAGCTTCGCCGCGCTGCCATTCTCCTGCGGCGCACCGATCCACTCATCGCGCGCGTACTCGTGGAGCTTCTTGTATTCCTCGGGCGTGAACTCATCGCGCCGCATCTTCTTCAATGCCGGGCGACTGCGGAAGCGTTGCGCATCTCCGATGTAACGCTTGTCAGCGGCGAAATTCATGATGCCGCCGAAAATCGCCATCTCGAAGCTGATCGTCGCATCGCTCACGTAGTCCCGCAGGCTCTTGGTAGCGTTGGCACGCCGCCACGACGGATAGCCGTCCCATCGATCCTGACCGATCAGGTGAACCTGCGTCGTTCCGACATAGTTGTTGAGATGGTTGCTGATGACGGACTTGACCTTGCGCAGCCGTTCCGCCGTTATCTCGCCGCCCCGCTCGCGCTGCTCCTGCTTCACGATGTACTCGTCTGCGACCTGACTGAATGGCCGGTTGAATACCGGCACGTCATGCTTGAGACGAAACCGTACATCGGCGTCGTGATCGAATGCCTTGTCGCGAGCAACGTTCACGTCCGATGTCTTGAGCGACACAGTCTTGTAGCGATCCGCCTTGGGAAGCTTGACGCGGCAGTACCAGTTACGATGCTGCACGTCGGTTCGACGGAAAATGATGAGCCCCGGCTTCAACTCTTCCTTATCGGTAATGAATGCCTTTTTGCCGTCGGGGGATGCCATATCGCCTCACACTGTGCAGGTTCTGTGCAGATCGACGGCGTAAGTGCTTGATTTGCCGTATCTGCGCAGTCTCTGTGTAGGCAATTATATACAAATTTCTTGTTTATTTCTAGCTATTTAAGATAATACCTGGACCCCGGCACAAGGCCGGGGTGACGGTGGTTGGGATCATCCGTTCACAACCGTCCCGCCATTCGGGTGCAACACCTGCCCGCTCATGTAGCTGGCGTCTTCGCACGCCAGGAACAGGAAGCTCGGCGCGACTTCGTTGGGCTGACCGGGACGGCCCATCGGGGTGTTTTCGCCGAAGGTTTCCAGCTTCTCGGGCGACGCGCCGCCGCAGGGGTTGAGCGGGGTCCAGATCGGGCCGGGGGCGACTGCGTTGACGCGGATACCCTCGCCCACCAGATTTTCCGAGAGGCTGCGGGTGAAGGCGACGATGGCGCCCTTGGTCGAGCTATAGTCGAGCAGCTCCTTCGATCCGGCATAGGCGGTGATCGAGGTGCAGTTGATGATCGCCGCCCCCGTCTTCAGGTGCGGCCGCGCG
Source organism: Sphingomonas sp. AOB5 (assembly GCF_029433115.1). Taxonomy (GTDB): domain Bacteria; phylum Pseudomonadota; class Alphaproteobacteria; order Sphingomonadales; family Sphingomonadaceae; genus Sphingomonas. The sequence continues at coordinate 23,900 of NZ_JARNTV010000025.1, forward strand.
GCCTGGGTCAGGTAGAACATGCCGAAGATGTTGGTCTGGAAGGTGCGGACCAGCTGCTCCTCGGTGATGTCAGTGATATCCTTGTCGGGATGCTGCTCGCCGGCATTGTTCACGAGGATGTCGATCTGTCCGAATTCGGACAGCAACTGTTCGATTGCGCGATCGCACATCTTCTTCGAGCCCACATCGGCCTTGATCAGCAGCGCGCGGCGGCCCTCGGCTTCGACGATGCGCCGGGTCTCCTCGGCATCCGCGTCCTCGAGCAGATAGAGGATGCCGATGTCCGCGCCTTCGCGGGCATAGAGCGCAGCGACGGCACGGCCGATGCCGCTGTCGGCACCGGTCACCAAAGCGACCTTGCCCTTGAGGCGGCCGGAACCGGGGTAGCGCGGCTCATATTCGGGTTTGGGGTCCAGGGTGCGCTCCTCTCCCGGCAGCGCGTCCTCGTGGATCATTTCGGCGGTGTCGACCATTGCCAAGCTCCTGAAAAGGCTTGGTTCGGTAACCGCCGCGGAACCCGATGGGTTCCGCATCTTGTCAGAGGCGGCTTGTTGCCGCGCTTGCTTGTTGGGGGCGACTTACTCTCGCCCCAGGGCGACGGTTCAAGCGACGAGGCTCGAACCGTGCGCGCTGGTGATGACGATGACGAACGCGGTCATCGCGAAGGACATGACGCCGAAGGCGATCTGACGAACCATGATCTGTCTCCTTGTTTCGGTGCTGCGGATCAGGCGATCGGCAGCAGCGGGGTGGAAGCGATCACGAGGACGGCGGTGAGCAGCAGCGAACCCAGAACGGCAACGGTCTGCTGAGCGGTGTTGGTGACGGTCATTGGTAACTCCCTGGTCTGTTATTCGGCTTGCCGGACCATCCGGCTGCCGATGCCAGACTGGATTGCAGGGAGCGTGCCAATTTTCTAAGTCATTGAAAAACCACAACCCGTCCCTACGGACAAATACAGGGTTGGGAATTTAATGGAAATCACGTTGTGAAATTCACCACTATGCGGTGAATTATCCCACCAAAACTCGATTTCGGCCCGATTCCTTCGCCGCATAAAGCAGGCGATCGGCGCGCTGGAACACCGACGAGCACATTTCGCCGCCCGGCGATGCCGAAATCCCGGCCGAGAAGGTGATCTCGCCCAGCGGCGCATCGCTTTCACGCAGCCGGTAGTTGCGGGTCGAGACGCTGGCGCGGGCCGCGTCGAGCGTGGCGCGCGCTTCGTTGACGTCGACGCCGGTGAACAGCACCGCGAATTCCTCGCCGCCATAGCGGGCGACCAGATGCGCGCCGCAGGACTTGGTCAGCGCCTCGGCGATGGCTTTCAGCACGCGGTCGCCCACGGCATGGCCGAACCGGTCGTTGACCGACTTGAAGTGATCGACGTCGCACACCGCCAGGCAGACCGGCTGGCCCGCGTTCGACTGGGCGGCAAAGGCTTCCTCGAACGCGCGGCGATTCGGCAGATCGGTCAGCGGATCGCGGCGGGCATTGTCGCGCGCCTCCTCCAGCTTGGTGCGCAGGTCGCTGGCTTCGCGAGTCGCACTTTCCAGCCGGCTTTCGGCGGTGCGGATGCGCTCGAGCATTTCGGCGGTGAGCCGCGCGACTTCGCCCAGCGCCATCGCATTGTCGCCGGCCGAACGGGTGATCGCTTCCGCGCTGGCGGCCAGATCCCGGCCAAAGCCTTCGGTCTCGGCGCGCATGGCGTGGACCATGTCCTCGAACCCTTCGACCTGCATCTGGGTCTTGGCGACGAGGCCGTCGGCCTTTTCCTTGGCGGCCGCGGCGCCCGACACGGGCTTGATGTCGCAGCCCAAGGTCTCGATGTCGCGCTTGGTCAGCCGCACGCCGCCATCGGTGAGCGACTCTACGGCGCGGGCAAGCGCCCCGTCCGGATCGCTGAGCAGATGATAGGCGAACGCGAAATTGGCCGGATCGACTTCGAGCCGCTGGTCGAACAGGAAATTTCCGATTCGGTCGAACAGCCGCCGGGGCGTATCGCCCTCACCTGCAGTCCGAACGGCCCTCACAGCGGCCATAGCCCCACACACCCTCAGATATCAGCGGCGCGATCAGGCGCCGTTTCAATGTCGGCCAACAGGGTTAAGGGCCAACTGCTAATATCCGGTGAGCGGCGAATTTACCTTCAGGAAAGGGCAGATTCGTCCACGGTCAGCGGCGCATCCGCTTCGCGCGAAGCTTGCGCACTTCCTCCAGCGTCAGGCGGATATGATCGTTTGGATTCATATCGTTATGCGCGAACACGACCTTGCCGTTCGGTGCGATGACGTAGCTGGTGCGGGTGGTCCAGCCTGCGGTGCGGCCCGAGGCATTGGGCAGCGCCACGTCATAATCCTTCACGATCTTCGCATCGGCCACCGCCACCGGAAACTGGCCCGCGCAATGCTCGGCCGAGAATTTGGAGAGCTGATCGACATTGCCGCCGGTCATGCCGATCACCGTAGCGCCGGCCGCCTTGAAATCGGGGATCGCCTTGGCGAAGGCCTGTGCCTCGATGTTGCAGCCGCCGGTGAATGCCGCGGGGAAGAAATAGAGCACCACCGGCCCCTTTTTCAGGGCGTCGGCCAGCTTCACCTGGAACGGCTTGCCCGCCATCGCGCCATTGGCGGTGAAGACCGGCGCGGTCGCCCCGGGCGCCAGCGCAGCCGAAGCCGGAATGGAAAGGGTCAGGGCGATCGCGGCGAAGGCATAGGGGCGCATCAGAGTCTCTCCCGAGGGTTTGTCCGAGTTTTACGCGCGCCGGACGGCGAAGTCTAAGAGTTGTTCGAAACCAGAGCGGGCTGGCACCGCATGCGCCGATAGGCGCATCCAACAACCTAACGCGTCAGCGAGATGCCGATGCGGAAGTGGGTGTCGCGCACATCGATATCGTCGAGCGTCTCGCCCCAGCCGGTAAAGCCCTGGCCGAAGAGATAGATGCCGAGGCCACCCCCGGTGAGCCGCCCGATCGGATAGGAGACGGACATCTCGCCCGAATAACGCCCGGTCTCGAAGCTGCCGCGCGCGGTGGCGGAGACCTTCAGGCCGTTCTCCTGCTGGATCGCCGCGGTGATCGCACTGTGCCCCCAGGTCCCGCGCAGATTGTTCGGCCCGCCTTCGCGGCCGACATAAAGCCAGCCCATCGGCGCGATATCGAGCCGCCACTCATTGCCCAGATCGATCGTGCCCTGCGCACGGACGAACAGCCGGTTGACGTCGATCGAACCGGGCAGGCCGCGCCCGTTGCTGTCGTGGCGATAGCCGAGCGAGAACACGGTGTGCTCGCCCATCGGGATATCGGCATAGACTTCGGGGCTGTAGACGGTCGAGCGGAACGGGCCCGACGGCTCGTCCAGCGCCCAGAACATCGTCTGGGTATAGGCGAAGCGCAGATTGCCGAGCTTGAGCGGCGCATCCGCCGCAAAGGGGCGGAAGGCGAAGCTGACCTGCAGCTTGGCGCCCGAATCGTTGAGGCCCGCCACGCCATAGATCGGCTCGTGCGGCTCGAACCGGTCGAGGAACGCCGAGGAGGATCCGGTCGAGCTGCTGGCGACGGTCTCGCCCGGGCCCGGCATGCTGGCGGGCGGATGCGCCTGATTGGGCGGGATCGCGACCCCGGCCAGGCCGACCGGCACATAGCGCGCCTTGACGAAGCCGCCGGGCGCGACACTGCGCTTCGGCGCGGGCATGCGCTGCAGGACGAGGCGGGTGCCGTCGGTCGCGGTCAGCTCGATCTCGCGTGGACCCTCGGCGTCGACCGGCTCGGTCCCTTCGTTGACGAGGAACACCTCGACCCCGTTCAGCGCCTCGCGCTCGTCGGCGACCTGCTCGGGCACCGCACGCAATTGCGCCGCCGCGGGGGTCGCGACGACGAATCCTAGTGCGAGGAGAGCGAGCTTCAGGCGCATGTCGGGCCGGATTGGCAGGGCATTGTGACGTTTGCGAGTAAAAACTGGGTGCTGGCGGACCCGGCACCACCCCGCTAGGTGCGGACCATGCCCGTATCCGAGACCGATATCGCCCTTGCCCAGCGCCTCGCCGACGCCGCGGGCGCCGCGATCCGCCCGCGTTTCCGCGCCGAATATGGGCTGGAGACCAAGGGCGACCAGTCCCCGGTCACGCTCGCCGACCGCGAGGCCGAAGACGCGATGCGCCGCCTGATCATCGCAGAACGGCCGATGGATGGCATCCAGGGCGAGGAATATGGCGTGCGCGAGGGGACCAGCGGGCGGCAATGGGTGCTCGATCCGATCGACGGGACGCGCGCCTTCATCGCCGGGCGCCCGATCTTCGGCACGCTGATCGCGCTGATCGAGGATGGCTGGCCGGTGCTGGGCATCATCGACCAGCCGATCCTGAAGGAACGCTGGCTGGGCGTGGTCGGCATGGGCACCACCTTCAACGGCGCACCCGCCAGCACGCGCCGCTGCCGGGAACTGGGCGACGCGCTGCTCGCCACCACCTCGCCTGCTTTGTTCGGCGACGGACAGCTCCACGCCTTCGAGCATCTAGACGCGCAGGTGCGCAGCACCGTGCTGGGCGGCGACTGCTATAATTATGGCGCGGTGGCGAGCGGCTGGCTCGATATCGTGGTCGAGGACGGGCTGAAGCTGCACGACTTCGCGGCTCTGGTGCCGGTGGTCGAGGGCGCGGGCGGGCGGATGTGCGACTGGGCGGGCGATCCGCTGCACGCTGGCAGCATCGGCGAAGTGGTGGCGGCCGGCGATCCGGCACGAATCGACGATATCCTCGAAGCGCTGGAATGCCGCGGGCACTGACCTTCCGCCCGGGCTATGCGCTCGCGACGTTGCTGCTGTTCGCGGTCGAGGTCTGCATCGCCCTGTTCGTGCGTGACGCATGGGTGCGGCCCTATGGCGGCGACGTGCTGGCGGAGGCCCTGGTCTATTGCGGGCTGCGCGCGGTGACCCGGCTGGGTGTGGGTCCCGCGGTGGCGGTTGCGCTGGGCATTGCAGTGCTGGTCGAGCTGGGGCAATTGATCGGCCTGCTCGATCTGCTGGGCCTGCGCGGTAATCGAATCGCCAGCGTGGTGCTGGGCGGCGCGTTCGAATGGCAGGACTTCCTTGCCTATGCCCTTGGTGCGCTGGCGGTGATCACCGTCGAGAGACTGCGCCCGACTCAGGTTGCATTGCACCAGCGCTTCCGCTAAGCGCCCCGCTTTCCTCGAACATCTGGGATTGCCCGGCCATCAAGGGCTGCCGCGGCAATCTGTCTGTTCGAGATTATAAGGAGACCAAAATGCCCAAGCTCAAGACGAAGAGCGGCGTGAAGAAGCGCTTCAAGTTCACCGCCACTGGCAAGGTGAAGCATGGAGTCGCCGGCAAGCGCCACCGCCTGATTTCGCACAACGCGAAGTATATCCGCCAGAATCGCGGCACCTCTGTGCTCGCCGATGCCGATGTTGCCCACGTGCGCCAGTGGGCGCCGTACGGCCTGAAGTAAGGAGGGCCAGGACACATGGCACGCGTCAAACGGGGTGTTACCACCCGCGCAAAGCACAAGAACATCCTCGAACAGGCGAAGGGCTATCGCGGCCGTCGCAAGAACACGATCCGCATCGCGCGGCAGGCCGTCGAAAAGGCCGGCCAGTACGCGTATCGCGACCGCAAGGTTAAGAAGCGGACCTTCCGTGGTCTGTGGATCCAGCGCATCAACGCCGGCGTTCGCGCCGAAGGCCTGACCTATTCGCAGTTCATGCATGGCCTGAAGCTGGCCGGCATCGAGCTGGACCGGAAGGTCCTTGCCGACATCGCCATGAACGAAAGCGAGGCGTTTACCGCCATCATCGCTCAGGCGAAGGCGGCTCTGCCCCAGGCCGCCTGAGGCGGCCTGTAGCGCACGAGACAAAGGGGCGTCGGTGGCAACACCGGCGCCCTTTTCTTTTCCCTCACACCGCGGACGACTCCAATGGCGATGAAGACCTGGTGGCTCTACGTCACCGCCGTGTTCCTGATCTCGGCCACGCCCGGCCCGAACATGCCGCACGTGATGGTGCAGAGCATCCAGCAGGGCGCGCGGCGCGCCACCGCTTCGATGGCCGGGCTGATGACCGCGAACCTGATCTGCCTGGTCGCGTCCGCCGCGGGTCTCGGCACCCTGCTCAAGGCATCCCCGATGCTGTTCGAGGTTCTGCGCTATGCCGGCGTCGGCTATCTGGTGTGGCTGGGGATCAAGGCGTGGCGCGCGCCGGTGAGCGGGAGCGACGGCGCGGTCGAATCGCACCTGCGCCGGTCGGTCCGTGCGCTGTACCTCACCGGGCTCGGCACCGGCCTGTCCAATCCCAAGCTGATCCTGTTCGCCACCGCGCTGCTGCCGCAGTTCATCGACACCGGCCGCCCGTTCGGGCCGCAGCTGGCGATCCTGACCGGCAGCTTCATGGTGATCGAGCTGTTCTGGTTCAGCGTCTATGCGCTGGGCGGGCGATCGCTGGCCGGATGGCTGGCCCCGGCCAACCGCAAGCGGCTGTTCAACCGCATCTCGGGCACGCTGTTCTTCGGTTTCGGCGCGGCTCTGCTCGGCAGCAAGGTCTAAGCTTGACCTGACGCCCCGTCTGGGGTTCGGCACCAACGCACATCAGTGAACGGAAATCCATGACCACCGATCTCGACCAGCTCCGCACCGACCTGCTCGGCTCGATCGACGCCGCGGGCGGACTCGACGCCGTCGAATCGCTGCGTGTCCATGCGCTGGGCAAGGCAGGCGCGATCACCGGGCTGCTCAAGACGCTGGGCGGCATGTCGCCCGAGGAGCGTCAGGTTCAGGGCCCGCGCATCCATGGCCTGCGCGAAGCGGTCACCGAGGCGCTGGCGGCGCGCAAGGCGGTGCTGGAAGCCGGCGCGCTGAACGCGAAACTGGCCAGCGAGACGCTCGACATGACCCTGCCAGTCGACGGCGTGCCCGCGGGCAGTGTCCATCCGGTCAGCCAGGTGATGGACGAGCTGGCCGAGATCTTCGCCGATCTGGGCTTCGCGGTCGCGACGGGGCCGGAGATCGAGGACGACTGGCACAATTTCACCGCGCTCAACATTCCCGAGAGCCACCCGGCGCGGGCGATGCACGACACCTTCTACTTCCCGGAAGAAGAGGGCGCCGAGCACCGGATGCTGCTGCGTACTCACACCAGCCCGGTACAGATCCGCGCGATGAAGGCCGCGGGCGGCAATCAGCCGATCCGCATCATCGCGCCGGGCCGCACCTATCGTTCGGACTCGGACGCGACCCACACGCCGATGTTCCATCAGGTCGAGGGACTCGTCATCGACAAGGGAATCACCCTCGGCCACCTGAAATGGACGCTGGAGACCTTCCTCAAGGCCTTTTTCGAGCGCGACGATATCGTTCTGCGCCTGCGCCCCAGCTATTTCCCCTTCACCGAACCGGGTGCCGAGGTCGATGTCGGCTACTCGATCGTCAACGGCAAGCGCGTGATCGGCGGGTCCGAAGGCTGGATGGAAGTGCTGGGCAGCGGCATGGTCCACAGCAGCGTGATGGAAGCCGGCGGCTATGATCCCGGCGAGTGGCAGGGCTTCGCGTTCGGCTGCGGCATCGATCGGCTCGCCATGCTGAAATACGGGATGGACGACCTGCGCGCCTTTTTCGACGGCGATATCCGCTGGCTGAAGCATTACGGATTCTCGGCGCTGGATGTGCCCACACTCAGCGGAGGAGTCGGCGCATGAAGTTCACCCTGAGCTGGCTCAAGGAGCATCTGGAAACCACCGCCACACTCGACGAAGTGGTGGACGCGCTGACCCGTATAGGTCTCGAAGTCGAGGGCGTAGAGAATCCCGGCGAGAAGCTGGCGGCGTTTCGCGTGGCGAAAGTGCTGACCGCCGAGCGTCACCCGCAGGCGGACAAGCTGCAGGTGCTGACCGTGGATACCGGCAGCGAAGTGCTGCAGGTGGTGTGCGGTGCGCCGAACGCCCGTGCGGGGCTGGTCGGCGTACTGGGAACGCCCGGTGCCGTCGTTCCGGCGAACGGCATGGTGCTGAAGGTGGCAGCCGTTCGCGGCGTCGAATCGAACGGCATGATGTGCTCGTCGCGCGAGCTGGAGCTGGGCGACGATCATGACGGCATCATCGAGCTGCCCGAGGATGCGCCGGTCGGCACCGTCTTCCCGGACTATGCGGGCCTCAACGATCCGGTGATCGACATCTCGGTCACGCCCAACCGGCAGGATTGCATGGGCGTGCGCGGCATCGCCCGCGATCTGGCCGCGGCAGGCCTCGGCACGCTGCGCGAGCTGGATATCGAGAACCATCCGCTGGCGCATAGCCGCCCGACACTGGCAGCGAACGAAGCACCGCGCGCGCCTGCGCCAGCCGGTCCCGCGCCGGACGTGCGCACCGACGATCTTCAGGGATGCCCGGCGTTCATGGGTCAGGCGGTCAGCGGCGTGACCAACAAGCCTGCGCCCGAATGGATGCAGCAGCGGCTGAAGGCGATCGGGCAGAAGCCGATCTCGGCTTTGGTCGACATCACCAACTACATCATGTTCGATCTGGGCCGCCCGCTCCACGTCTATGATCGCGCGACGCTGAAGGGCACTTTGGTCGCCCGCAAGGCGAAGCCCGGCGAGCAGGTGCTGGCGCTGAACGGTAAGACCTACACGCTCGATGCGACCATGACCGTGATCGCCGACGATGAATCGGTCCATGATATCGGCGGCATCATGGGCGGCGAGCATTCGGGTGCCAGCGACACGACCAGCGACGTGCTGGTCGAATGCGCCTGGTTCGATCCCGAGAATATCGCCCGTACGGGTCAGAAGCTGATGCTGACCAGCGATGCGCGCACCCGGTTCGAGCGCGGACTCGATCCGTGGATGATGCACGACGGGCTGTTCATCGCGACCAAGCTGATCGCCGATATCTGCGGCGGCGTGCGCAGCGAGATTACGCATTCCGGCGAGATTCCGGGGCTGGAGAAGCGGGTGATCGCCTATGATCCGGCGATGGCGGGCACGCTGGGCGGCCTCGACATCGATTCGGCACGGCAGCAGGAGATCCTGGAAAGCTTGGGCTTCACCGTCCGTGACGATTGGACCGTCGCGATCCCGACCTGGCGTTCGGACGTGGGCGGCGCCGCCGATCTGGTCGAGGAAGTGATCCGCATCGAAGGCATCGACAAGGTGCCGTCGACTCCGCTGGATCGCGCGCCGGGCGTGGCACGCCCCACCGCGACGCCCGAACAGAAGCTGGAGCGCAAGCTGCGCCGCACCGCCGCCTCGCGCGGGCTGAACGAAGCAGTGACATGGAGCTTCATCTCCGAAAGCGAAGCCGCACCCTTTGGCGGCGGGGCATGGACCCTCGCCAACCCGATCAGCGAGGACATGAAGGTGATGCGTCCCTCGCTGCTGCCCGGCCTGCTGGCAGCCGCCGAGCGCAACCTGAAGCGCGGCGCTCCGGCCGTCCGCCTGTTCGAACTGGGCCGCCGCTATCTGGCGGATCGCGAGCGGCTGACGCTGAGCGTGGTGCTGGCAGGCGCGAAGTCGCCGCGCGGCTGGCAGGGCGGCAAGGCACAGGGCTTCGGCGCGTTCGATGGCAAGGCCGAGGCGCTGGCGCTGCTCGAAGCCGCAGGGGCGCCGACCGCGAACCTGCAGGTGATGGGCGAGGCCGGCGACGTGTATCACCCCGGCCAGTCGGCCACGCTGCGGCTGGGGCCGAAGACCGTGCTGGCGGCGTTCGGCATGGTCCATCCGACCGTGCTGAAGGCGTTCGACCTCGACGGCGATGTCGCCGCGGTCGAACTCTATCTCGACGCCCTGCCCGCGAAGCGCGGCGGAACCGGCTTCATGCGCGCGGCCTACACGCCGCCGGCGCTGCAGGCCGTGACCCGCGACTTCGCGTTCCTGGTCCCTGAAGCCATGGCTGCGGGCGATCTGGTGCGCGCGGCCAAGGGTGCGGACAAGGTGGCGATCGTCGATGCGCGGCTGTTCGATATCTTCACCGGCACCGGCGTGCCCGAGGGCCAGAAGTCGCTGGCCATCGAAGTCACGCTCCAGCCCGGCGAGAAGAGCTTCACCGACGAGGAGTTGAAGGCGGTGGCTGACAAGGTGGTTGCCGCCGCGGCGAAGCTGGGCGCGGTGTTGCGGGGCTAACTCTTACTCCTCCCCCGGAGGGGGAGGGGGACCGCCGCAGGCGGTGGAGGGGTAATCTCCGCGAGCGACATCGCCGATGTGGCGAACAACGGCATCAAGGTCGCGGAGGATATCCACGGCGCTGATCCGTAGAACTCGTACGCCGTGAGTCTTTAGCCATTTGTCGCGGTCGGCATCATGGTGCGGCTGGCTCCCACGCGAATGGATTTCGCCATCGACTTCAACTGCAAGACCGACCGAAGGACAATAGAAGTCGAGTATATAGCGCCCGGCTGGATGCTGACGTCGAAACCGCAGGCCGTCACCGCGCTTGCGAAGCTCCTCCCACAACAGGACTTCCGGCAGGCTCATGACCCTCCGTTGCCGTTTGGCGAGTATCTGCGTCGATCTCGGGCCGTGCAGCATACGGCGACTACCCCTCCACCGGCTTCGCCGGTCCCCCTCCCCCTCCGGGGGAGGAATTCGGCTGATTCCATACGGCGACAATTGCAGCCGCCGTATCGATTGACCATAGCCGCCTGATTGTAACTACAAGGATGGATCCCATGGCCACGGCACTCATCACCGGCGCAACCGCGGGGATCGGCGAAGCGGCAGCGCGCGCGTTCGTCGAAGCCGGCTGGCATGTGATCGGCACCGGACGACGGACCGAGCGGCTCGAGGCGCTGAAGGCCGAGCTGGGCGAGCGGTTCCACGGCGCGGTGTTCGACGTGCGCGACGAAGCCGCGCGCGATGCGGCGCTCGACGCCCTGCCCGCGGCGTTCCGTGACATCGATCTGCTGATCAACAATGCCGGTCTCGCGCTGGGCCTGAAGCCTGCGCAGGAGGCCTCGCTCGATCAGTGGAAGACGATGATCGACACCAACATCACGGCTTTGGTCTCGGTCACCCACAAGCTGCTGCCCGGCCTGATCGCGCGCAAGGGAGCGATCATCAACCTCTCCTCGGTGGCGGCCAGCTATCCCTATCCGGGCGGCAACGCCTATGGCGCGACCAAGTCGTTCGTGCGCCAGTTCAGCCTGAACCTGCGGTCCGACCTGATCGGCACCGGCGTGCGCGTCACCTCGATCGAACCGGGCATGGTCGAGACCGAGTTCACCGTGGTGCGCACCGGGGGCGATCAGGCGGCGTCGGACAAGCTCTATGGCGGCGTCACGCCGATGACCGGCGAGGATATTGCCGAGACGATGCTGTGGGTCGCAACGCTGCCGCCGCACATGAACATCAACACGATCGAGCTGATGCCGGTCAATCAGGCCTTCTCGCCCTTCCTGGTGCATCGCGAGGGCTGAGATCGGCCGCAAGTTTCGGGGCGCGTCTCGTTACCGCTCCGGCTAATATGGCGGCATGAGCGACCATCCAGCCATGCGCCGTGCGGCCGATGCCGCCATCGCTTATCGCCGCGACATCGCGTCCGCGCAGACCACGCCGGTTGCCGATTATGCGGCGATGCTGACGGCATTCGCGGGTCCGGTGCCCGAGTCGGGCGGCGATCCCGACGCGATCATCGCCGAGCTGATCGACAAGGCCACGCCCGGCATCCGCGCCTCGACCGGTCCGCGTTTCTTCGGCTGGGTGATCGGCAATTCACACCCGACCGGCGTTGCCGCGGACTGGCTGACTTCGGCCTGGGGGCAGAATGGCGGAAACCTGATCGCGGCGCCCGCGGCTTCGGCGGTGGAGAAGGTCGCGGCCGACTGGCTGCTCGACCTGCTGCACCTGCCCGCCGCCAGCTCGGTCGGGTTCGTGACCGGGGCGACGGTCGCCAATTTCGTCTGCCTGGCCGCGGCGCGCAGCGAGATGCTGGCGCGGGCCGGCTGGGACGTGGAGGCCGACGGCATGTTCGGCGCGCCGCCGGTCGAGGTGGTGATCGGCGCCGATGCGCATGCGACGGTCTATTCGGGCCTGAAATATCTCGGCCTTGGTGCGAAACGGGTGAAGATCGTCGAGAGCAATGCTTCGGGCCGGATGATCGCCGGCGATTTCGAGCGCGTCTTGAAAGCCTGCACCGGACCGGTGATCGCCATCGCGCAGGCGGGGCAGATCAACACGGGCGCCTGCGACCGCTTTGCCGAAATCGCGCCCATCGCGAAGCAGGCAGGCGCGTGGCTGCATGTCGATGGTGCTTTCGGGCTATGGGCGCAGGCTTCGCCGGAGAAAGCCCATCTGACTGCGGGCGTCGAAGCGGCGGACAGCTGGGCGACCGACGGGCATAAATGGCTGCAGACGCCCTATGATTGCGGCTTCGCCATCGTCCGCGATGCCGAGGCGCACCGGCGGGCGATGGCGATCTCGGCCAGCTATCTGCCGCCCGCCGAGGGCGCCGAACGCGATCCTTCCGCCTATGTGCCAGAGCTGTCGCGACGCGCGCGTGGCTTCGCGACCTGGGCGATGATCCGCCAGCTGGGCCGCGAAGGCATCGCACATATGGTCGAATGCCATAGCGAGATCGCGCGGCACATGGGCGAGCGGCTGGCCGACGAAGCCGGAATCGAACTGGTCGCGCCGGTCGAACTCAACCAGTTCATGGTCCGCTTCGGCAACAGCGACGATCTGACGCTGGCCACCGTGCGGCAGGTGCAGGACGATGCCGTCGCCTTTATCGGATCGGCGCAATGGCGCGGGCAATGGGTGATGCGCGTGTCGGTCACTTCGATCGCGACGACCATGGCCGAAGCGGACGTGACGGTGGACGCGGTGATCGACGCGTGGCGGCGGGTTCGCGGTTGAGGGTGACGCCCACCGCGTAACCCGCTAGGGACGCGCGCCATGCCTTCCGTTTCCGATCGCCGTACCTTCGCCATCATCTCGCACCCCGACGCGGGCAAGACCACGCTGACCGAAAAGCTGTTGCTGTTCGGCGGCGCGATTCATCTTGCCGGCGAAGTGAAGGCGCGGGGACAGGCGCGGCGCGCGCGTTCGGACTGGATGAAGATCGAGCAGCAGCGCGGCATCTCGGTCACCAGCTCGGTGATGACGTTCGAGCGCGGCGGGATCACCTTCAACCTGCTCGACACACCGGGCCATGAAGACTTTTCCGAGGATACCTATCGCACGCTGACCGCAGTCGATTCGGCGGTGATGGTGATCGACGTCGCCAAGGGTATCGAGAGTCAAACCCGGAAATTGTTCGAGGTCTGCCGCCTGCGCAACGTGCCGATCATCACTTTCGTCAACAAGGTGGATCGCGAAGGCCGCGAGGTGTTCGAGACGCTCGACGAGATCGCCAACCTGCTCGCGCTCGACGTGACGCCGATGACCTGGCCGGTCGGCATGGGCGGCACCTTCCAGGGCATTTACGACCTCGCCAACAATCGCCTGCTGCTGCCCGAGGGCGACAGCCGCGAGTTTCAGGGCAAGGTGGTGCAGCTCAGCGGTCTCGACGATCCGCAGCTCGACGAGCTGGTCTCGCCGGAGAACGCCGCGAAGCTGCGCGAGGAGATCGAGCTGGCCGGGGTCGGCTATGTCCCGTTCGACGGCGAAGCCTATCGCAACGGCGACCTGACGCCGGTCTATTTCGGATCGGCGCTGAAGGAGTTCGGCGTGGATTCGCTGATCAACGCCCTGGCCGAACATGCCCCGCCGCCGCATGCCCTGCCCGCCGAACCCGCACCGGTTTCGCCCGATGCGGCGCAGGTCACCGGTTTCGTGTTCAAGGTGCAGGCGAACATGGATCCCAATCACCGCGACCGCATCGCGTTCATGCGGCTCGTCTCGGGTACCTTCAAGCGCGGCATGAAGCTGACGCCGACCGGCCATGGCAAGCCGATCGCGATCCATTCACCGATCCTGTTCTTCGCCCAGCAGCGCGAGCTGGCCGACGAAGCCTTTCCCGGCGACATCATCGGCATCCCCAACCATGGCGTGCTGCGCGTGGGCGATACGCTCTCCGAACGTGCGGACGTGCGCTTCACCGGTCTGCCCAATTTCGCGCCGGAAATCCTGCGCCGCGTGGTGCTGAAGGACCCGACCAAGACCAAGCAGCTGCGCAAGGCGCTGGACGATATGGCCGAGGAAGGGGTGACGCAGGTCTTCTATCCCGACATCGGATCGAACTGGGTGATCGGCGTGGTGGGGCAGCTCCAGCTCGACGTGCTGCTGAGCCGCCTCGATGCCGAGTACAAGGTCGCGGCTGGCCTCGAGATGGCGCCGTTCGAGACCGCGCGCTGGATCTCGTCGGACGATCCGGCGGCGATGAAGGAATTCGTCGAGATCAACCGCGGCGCCATGGCCAAGGATCGCGACGGCAACCCGGTGTTCATGGCGAAATCGGCCTGGGAAGTCGGCTATATCGCCGACCGCTATTCCAAGGTGAAGTTCGCCGCCACGCGCGAGCGCTGATCCAGATAACGGATCACGTTCACCAGCACGCCTTCGTTCTTCAGGCCGTTGCCGCTCACGAACACGCCGGTCTCCGGCGTACCCGGCAGGGTGAAGCTGTACGCGCTGCTGCCGGGATATGCCGATCGCTCGGGCACGATATCGAGGCATTGCGAGAGCTGCAGCGCCAGCCGCTCGGCCTCGGCCCCGCCCTTGCCGTCCGGCAGATCGTAGCGGCTGCAGGCATAGATGGCGCGCGGATATCGGGTGCCATCGTCCATGCCGTTCATCGTCGCAACGTCCGCGTCCTCGATGCCGACCACGGGCACATAGACCTCGCAATCGAACCCATCGATACGCAACGTGGCGGGCACCTCATTGTCCTGAAAGGTCACGGGGCGGGCCTGGATCCGGACGAAATCGGGATCGATCCGCGCAAGGTCGATCGCGCTGCGGACGGTGGGGCACAGCGCGCCCGCCTCCTCGATCTGCGGCGCATGGCCGTCGCTCGGCCCGGCCAGCAGGGCAACCGCCGCCAGAGACGTCACACCTGCCCTGATCCCGCTCACCGGCCGACTCCAAGAATGTCCGGCCGGATGCTGTCACAGCCGCGGGGCAGCGTCCATCAGTCCACCCATTCCTCGCGCAGCGGCTTGGCCGCCAGCCACATCAGCAGCGCCGCGACCAGATAGCAGACGAGGCTGAGCAGCATCGCATAGCGCAGCGATTCGGTGCCGAAGCTCGGCTCGAGCATATCGGCCAGTCCGCCCAGCACGAAGATACCGACGCCCAGCCCGATCAGATTGTTGATCAGCAGGAAGCTGGCCGAAGCGGTCGCGCGCATATGCGCGGGCACGAGATGCTGGACCGCCGAGATCACCGGGCCGAGCCAGATATAGGCCAAAGCCTGCGGCACGACGAAGAACAGGAAAGCGGCGGTGACGGTGGACGACAGGATGCCGCCCGCGAACAACGGCACGGCCAGAACGAAGGCAATCGCGGGCAGCTTCGCATAGGCCGCCCGGTCGCGCACACCGAGCCGGTCGCCGATGAACCCGCCCGCCAGCACGCCGGCGATACCGCCGAGCAACAGGATCGCGCCGTAGAAATTGCCGGTCTGCGCGGGATCGAGGCCGAAGCTCTCCTTCATCAGCGTCGGCAACCAGAAGGCGAGGCCATAGCCCAGCATCGAGCTGGCCGACGCACCGAAGGCGAGCAGCCAGAAGCTCTTCTTCTTCGCGAGGATCGAGAAGACATCGCCGAACGGCGTCGCCTTCACGGCATTGCGGTCGCGCGGCGCTTCGCGGACGATCAGGCGGAACAGCGGAGCGATCGCCACGCCCAGAACACCGACGACGATGAACGCGGTGCGCCAGTCGATCGACTTGGCGATATGCCCGCCCAGCATCACGCCCGCCGCCGATCCGATCGGGATGCCGAGCGAGTAGATCGCCAGCGCGCGGGCGCGCGATCCGGCGGGGAAATAGTCGGCGATCACCGCATAGGATGGCGCGACACCACCTGCCTCGCCCACGCCGACGCCGAGTCGGTAGAGGAAAAGCTGGGTGAAGCTGTTCGCCATGCCGCACAGCGCGGTGAAGCCGCTCCACACCGCAAGGCTGCCGGTGATCACCCAGGTACGGCTGGTGCGATCGGCCAGCATCGAAAGCGGGATGGCCAGTGTGGAATAGACCGAAGCGAAGGCGATGCCGCCGAGCAACCCCATCTGGCTCTTGCTCAGCTGGAGCTCGGCCATGATGCCGGGCGCCAGGATGCTGAGGATCTGCCGGTCGACGAAATTGAAGGTGTAGACGAGCAGCAGCATCGCCAGCACGACGCCGCGATAGGCGGGCGTGGCGGGGGCAGCAGCGGGAGCGGTAGAATCGGCCATCGGGCTTCCTTGACAGGAAAAGGGCCGGGAGTCGTGAGACGCCCGGCCCAGGGAGGTTACGCGTTTTGTGGGAGCCGCGTCAGAACTTGCCGGATCAGAACTTGATCGTGCCGGTCACGAACACCTGGCGCGGATTGCCGTAATAGGCGGTCAGCACGCCTTCGGTGCCCAGCGTCGGGATATAGGCGCCGGTGCCGGTCAGGTTGAAATTGCCGGTGTCCGGGTTCTGGCTGAGGAAGTTGTAGCCGGCGACGATGTAGCGCTTGTCGAACAGGTTCTTGCCGTGGACGCCGATCGAGAAGTTGTCGTTGATGTCCCACACGAAGTTGGCGTCGAACAGCGAATAGGCCGGCTGATCGAGCATCGGCGTGCGCAGTTCGAACTGCTGCGAGTCGCTGCGGTACGACCAGGTGCCGCTGAGCGAGATCGAGCCGTCGCCGACCGGGACCGAATAGCCCAAAGTCGCGCTGGCGGTCAGGTCCGGGGTGTTCTGGATCTTGCGCTTGCTGGCGACGTCGATGCCGCGGGCATCGATGAAGCGCAGATACTTGGCGTCCATATAACCCAGCGACCAGCTGAGGTTCAGGCGGCCGCCGGTGGCGCCCAGATCGCGGGCGAGCACGGCATTGCCTTCGAACTCGATGCCACGGATGCGCGCCTTGCCGGCATTGGTGGTCACGCCGATGAAGGTCTGGGTCGGCACGCCGCCGATGATCGTGGTGGTGCCGATCGAGCCCGGAACCTGCACATCGATATAATCCGAGTTGAACACCGCCAGCGCCCAGCTGAGGCGGCGATCGAACATCGATGCCTTCCAGCCGATTTCGTAGGTGGTCACCTTTTCCGGATCGAACGACATGAAGTCATAGACCTGCTGGTCGTTGCAGGTGCCGCCGCCGGGCGTGCGGCACGCGCTCGACTGGCCACGCGGATCGAAGCCGCCGCCCTTGAAGCCCTTCGACCAGCTTGCATAGAGCTGGTGATCCGAGCTCGGCTTGAAGCTGAGCGAGGCGCGCGGGGTGAATTCCTCGAAGCTGCCGACGCCCGAGAAGTTCGAGGTCTGCGCGAACAGCGTGCCGGTGCCGCCGAAATAGGGCGAGCCGCCACCCAGATAGGTGTTGCGGATCACCGTGGCGCGACGGGTATCCCAGGTGTAGCGGCCGCCGGCCGACACGCTGAACATGTCGCCGAAGTCGTAGGTGAAGTCGCCGAACACCGCGACAGTGTTGGTCGAGACGTTGCCGAAGGTCAGCGCGGTCACGCCGCCGGGCAGGCGCACGTCGAACACGGTGCGCGACTTGGCGTCGAGATAATAGATGCCGGCCAGGCCCGAGAAGGCACCGGTATCGATCAGGAACTGCGCTTCCTGGCTGAACTGCTTGTTGTTGTAATAGGCCGGCACGTCGACCTGCACCGCGGCGAGCGCGTCGAAGTCGATCGGCGAGGCGCTGTCGTCCTTGCGATAGCCGGTGATCGAACGGAAGGTCAGCCAGTCGGTCGGCTTCAGCTCGGCGAGACCGGTGATGCCCCAGCTCACAACGTCCTGGGTCGGGAGCAGCAGGCCGCCACGCGAGTCATAGACGTCCGCGAGCACCGGGGTGCCGCTGGCGATGCCCGGGATCAGGCGGTGGCCGCCGCGGGTGTTGCTCTTGTCCTTGGTATAATCGCCGGTGACGCGGAAATAGGCGGTGGTCGCCGGTTCGAACTCGAGCGTGGCGCGGCCGGCCCAGATGTCCTTGTTATAATTGTCCTGACCGGTGGTCAGGTTCTTGCCGAAGCCGCCGCGCGACAGGCGGGCGAAGGCGCCGCCGACCTTGAAGCCGGTATCGCCGACCGGGGTCGACGCACTGACGACCACATCGGCCTGGTTGTAGGTGCCATAGGTGCCGCGGACCTTGACCGTCGGATCGTTGCCGATGCGCGCGGTGACATATTTCACCGCGCCGCCGATGGTGTTGCGGCCATAGAGCGTGCCCTGCGGGCCGCGCAGCACTTCGATGCGCTCGACGTCATAGATGTCGAGCACCGCGGCCTGCGGGCGGTTCAGATACACGTCGTCGAGATAGAGGCCGACGCCCGCTTCGAAGCCGGCGACCGGATCCTGCTGGCCAACGCCGCGGATGAACGCCGACAGGGTCGAGTTGGTGCCGCGCGAAACTTCGACGGTCACGTTCGGGGTCGTCGTACCGATATCGGTGATGTCCATCGCGCCGCTCTTTTCGAGCTGCTCGCTGCTGAACGCGGTGACCGCGATCGGCACGTTGAGCAGCGATTCCTCGCGGCGGCGGGCGGTGACGACGATCTCGCCGGTATCTTCGGCGGCGGTGGTTTCGTCGGCGGCGTCCTGCGCATAGGCGGGAACGGCGGACAGCGCAGTGAAGGCGGCGCCGGCGTAGAGAATCGTGCGAATGGACGGAATCATGCGTGACATCAGGTAGTCCTCCCCAATTATGACCCGTTCTACTGGACGGGTTGCAGGTCGTTGCCGGATGACATACTGAAACATGAACCAGGTTTCAACTTGGGAAATTGAGGGGAGAGCGAAAATGGCCGAAGGGCGTGGCATCACGGCCACATCACCGGCACCTGGGGCGGACGAGATCGCGGGCACGCAGCCCGGCGAAGCGATCATCGGCACCAGCGAAGCGAGCGCAGGCAAGGAGCCGCGCACCGCGCGCGGCCGCAAGACGCTGCGCGCCATCCTCGATGCGGCAGCGGTGGAATTCGGCGAGAAGGGCTTCCACGAAGGATCGATCGCGGGGATCACGCGCCGCGCCGGCGTCGCGCTGGGCAGCTTCTACACCTATTTCGATTCGAAGGACGATGTGTTCCGCGCGCTGGTGCGCGACATGTCCGAACAGGTGAAGGAACATGTCGGCCCGGCGATTCGCGCCGCATCCGGCCAGATCGACGCCGAGCGCGCCGGCCTGCTCGAATTCATGAAGTTCGCCCGCTCGCACAAGGAAATCTACCGGATCATCGACGAAGCCGAATTCGTCGATCCCGAAAGCTTCCGCATGCACTATGCGACCACCGCCGATCGTATCGCCGCGCGCCTTCGCGCCGCGGCCGAACGCGGCGAGGTGCGCGACGATATTTCCGAGGTCCATGCCTGGGCGATCATGGGGATGAACGTGTTCCTGGGCCTGCGCTACAGCGTGTGGGCCGACGATGCCGATCCCGAGGCGATCGCCGATACCGTCGCATCGATGCTGGCACGGGGAATCGCAGCGAAGGAGTGAGCGTCAGTCCTTCGACAATTGATCCTTCAGCCCCGCCAGCGCGCCGAACGGGCTGGATTCCTTCGCCTTCAGCGCTTCGGCCTCATCCTCGCTGATCACGCCCGCAGTCTTGAGCGTCTCGCCAGCCGCGGGGCTGCGCGGAAAGGGATCGAGCGCCAGCGCGAGCGTTTCCGCCGCGGCCTCGCCCAGATCGATCGCGCCGCCGGTGAAGAATACCGTGTCGCATTCGTCCTCGGACAGCTCGACTTCATCGCTGTCGCTGCTGCTGCCTTCAGGCAGGAAGCGAATGTCGAAATCCTCATCGACCGCGGCGGGCACAGGATCGCCGGTTACGACGCAGCTTTGCACGACCTTGGCCGAGAGATGGCCGGTCGCGCGCACGCCGCCCGCTTCGCTGCGCAGCTTGTAACTTGCCTGAAGCGAATCGATCGCCTGCAGATCGAACCGTTCGGCCAGCGCGGCACGTTCGGCCGCATCGGCGGTCACGGTCAGGCTGCTCTCGCCCGCGCCGATCTGGTCCAGCCGGTGCGGCCTGTGGAATTCGGGCACAGTCACTCGGGCAGCTCTCCGTCGAGCAGGGTCGTGACCGGCGTCGATACCAGGCAATGATGCAGCGCCATCAGCTTCGCCTCGACATGTGCCAGCGCTTCAGGGGCGGGCGCATTGCCGCGATAGACGTTGCGCACCAGTGCGGGCTTGAGATCGCCCGATTCCAGAGCAGTGCGATAGGCGCCGAGCCGGCCGCCGATCATGCCCATCATCTTGCCGATGCGCTTGCCGACGATGATGTCGCCCACGCCCCACTCGCGAAGCTGGCCGTCCATATCCTCGATGAAGACTTCGGCGAGCTGGGTGCTGGGCAGCGTGGCCGCGGGTTCGCCTTCGAGCCGGAGCAATACGAACGACATGACCGCCGCGATCATGTCGAACCGGCCGTCGACCGTGTCGGGCACCGCGCCTTCGACATACCAGTGCGGCTGGCGCGCCCGCTTGACGACGGCGTCGTACAGCAGCGGCGCGGTGCCGCGATCGGGCTTGCCGAACAGTCGCTGAAAGATGCTCATCCCGATTTCATTCCCTGAATCAGCCATGCCGCGCCCCGTTCTGGCGCGCATCGACCTTGTTTGGCCGCAATTCCACGCATATTGAGGCGTTCGATACGCGATGCAACGCGCGTATGCGGCGTTATTGCCTGGAGAAGTTGATGTCGATCTTTCCCGTCCGCGTGCTGGCTTCGGCCGCGGTCCTCGCGCTTCTGGGCACGTCCGCCTGCGCGCCGGTGCGCACGCATCAGGGCTATATCGTCGACAAGGAGCTGGTCGATTCGATCCAGCCCGGCGTCGACAATCGCGATTCGGTGCTCAAGACGCTCGGCCGTCCGACGCTGACCAGCCAGTTCAACGAAGGCGAGTGGTATTATATCTCGCGCGACAGCCGCAATTACGGCTTCAACTCGCCGACCGCGAAGGAACAGCTGACGCTGCGCATCCGCTTCGATTCGGCGGGCAATGTCGCTTCGGTCGATCGTACCGGCATCGAGCTGGCATCGAACATCGATCCGACCGGCAAGAAGACCCCGACGCTGGGCCGCAGCCGCAGCTTCTTCGACGATCTGTTCGGCAATATCGGCACGGTCGGCGCGCCGGGCGCTGGCGGTCCGGGCGGCGGCCAGGGCCAGTAACCTTCCTGTCTGGCGCATGAAGCGCGCGTTCCCGCGCGGTTCAGTGTCGCCCTTCTAGAACAGTCTCAACCGGCGGACGTCCAGGCGTCCTCCGGTCGGGAAATGTCAGGAGGACGGACAATGAAGAAGTTTATCGGTGCTGCGGTTCTCGCAGCCATAACGATGCCGGTGGTCATTCCGGCCGCTCAGGCCCAGTCGCGCGAACAGCGCCGCGATTACCGCGATGACCGTCGCGACGACCGCCGCGATTATCGGGACCAGCGTCGCGACGATCGCCGGGACTATCGCGATGACCGGCGTGACGACCGCCGCGACGATCGCGCCGATCGCAACCGCCGCTGGGGCAATGACGACTGGCGCGGCTGGCGCAATTCGAACCGCAGCCTCTATTCGCGCGGCAGCTGGCGGGCCCCGTTCCGCTACAACAGCTTCCGTCCGGGCGTGAGCATCGGCGTGAGCTTCTATGGCCCGCGCTATCGCATCTCGGATCCGTGGCGCTATCGCCTGCCGCAGCCGGGCTACAACCAGGCCTGGGTGCGTCACTATGACGATCTGCTGCTGGTCGACACCCGCCGTGGCCGCGTCATCCGGGTGATCCGCAACTTCTACTGGTAAGCGGACAAGACGAACTGGCCCCGGAGCGGCGCGAAGCCGCTCCGGGGCCTCGTCACGTCTGGCAACCATGATGATTGGCCAAGACGCGGGTCCCGAAAGGGGGGAGGGACCAATTCGCGAAACGCGGGAGAGTCGTTTTGGTTCAGCGTTTTTGAAGCAGTTTCGGTGCTGAACCGCTCAACGGATCGTAAACACGATCTGGTCGACGACTTTGCCTGACAAATCGACAAGCCGCAGCCTGTGCTGGCCCCGCCCCGCGGCGATCATCGGACCAGCGCTGGCAAGCCCCAGATCGGTCTTGTCGAGGATCAGCCGGTGGCCCAGCACGTCCCCCGACACCGCGATCGACAGCTTCTGCCGGTCGGCGGGAATATCGGGATCGATCGCATAGACGCTGCCCGAGGCCGGATTGACGATGCGCGGGCGGCGCGATTCGGGCGGGGCGCTGGCGACCAGCGTCAGCCCGGTTCCTTTCAGGAAATATTCGCGGCGCGGCTGCTCCAGTCCGCCGGCAAAGCGGATCGCACGCTCCTCGACATCGCCCGGGCGGGGCAGTGCCTTGCCGGGATTGCCCTGATGCAGCGCGATCATCACGTCGCGCCACACCGGCGCCGCGCCGCTGGTGCCCGAGACGGCGCGCATCGGATCGCCTTCCATGTTGCCGACCCAAACCGCGACGGTGAAACGGTCGGAGAAGCCGACGCACCAATTGTCGCGCATCGCCTTGGACGTGCCGGTCTTCACCGCGGCCCAGAAAGGCAGGCGCAGCGCCGAATCGAGACCGAAGGTCGCGGCGCGGGCATTGGGATCGGACAGGATATCGCCGACGATCCATGCCGCCTCGGGCGTGGTCGTGCGGCGCTGGCGCTCGATCTTCTCGCCCTTCACCATCCGCAGCGGGGTCCAGCGCCCGCCCAGCGCGAGGCTGCGATAGGCCGCGGCCTGCTCGACCAAAGTCACTTCGGCCGATCCCAGCGCAAGGCTGAAGCCATAATATTGGCCATCCTCGACAAGGCCCGCATAGCCGGTGTCGAACAGCCGGTCGCGAAACGCCTCGACCCCGACCAACAACAGGGTCCGCACCGCGGGGACGTTGAGCGATCCGGCCAAGGCGACGCGGGCCGAGACCGGCCCCTTGAAGCCCTTGTCGTAATTCTGGGGCACATAGAGGCCCGAAGCGGTGTCGAGCTGCACCGGCGAATCGTCGAGGATCGACGCGGCGGTCAGATAGCCCTTCTCGATCGCCTGCGCGTAAAGGAACGGCTTCAGCGTCGACCCGGCCTGACGATAGGCGGTCGCGCCATTGACCGCGGGCGCAGTCGAGGCGCCGCCGATGCCGCCGACCAGCGCCAGCACGTCGCCACTGGCATTATCGACCACCACCACCGCGCCATCGCGCGCGCGGGTGCCGCCAAGGCCCTGCAGCTGCCGCCGCAATGCCTCGATCGCCGCACGCTGGATGCGGGCATCGATCGTGGTGGTGATCTTCAGACCCGGCTTGCGCAGCAGCATGTCCGCCAGATGCGGCGCAAGCCCCGGATCGAGCGCAAGGCTGCGCGCCGGGCCGAGCATCGCGACGGCCGCGGGCAGGAAGCGGCTGCAGTCCCTTTCCTTCGACAAGGCACAGGCGCGCTGGGCGACCTTGGGCGCGGGCGCACCCGGTTCGGGCAGCAGTGCTGCGAGCAACAGCGCATCGTCGCGGGTCAGCGCCGCCGGGGTCTTGCCGAACAGGCCGAGCGCCGCCGCGCCGATCCCCTGCGCTTCGCCGCGGAACCCGGCAAGGTTGAGATAGGCTTCGAGGATCTCGTCCTTGTTCCAACGCGCCTCCAGCGCCCAGGCAGCGCGCATCTGGCGCAATTTGTCCCAGGTGCCGCGCTGGCCCGGCGCGGCGAGATCGGGCGCGAGGAAGCCCGCGACCTGCATCGACAAAGTGGAAGCGCCACGCGAGCGCTTGCCCTCGAACCGGTCGCGGATCGAGCCGCCGAGCGACAGCCAGTCGACCCCGCCATGCTCGCGGAAACGCCGGTCCTCGGCCGCGAGAATCGTCTCGCGTGCATCGGGCGAGATATCGCCCAGCTTCGTCCAGCCAAGGCGGCGGACCTGATAATCGATGCGCGAACTGTCGAGCAGCACGCCATTGCGATCGTACAGCCAGGCTTCGGACGGGGTATAGCGCGCGCGTTGCTGGGCATAATCGGGCAGCAGCGGCGGGAAGGTGATCCAGTCGAGTGTGGCATAGCCGCCGACCAGCAGCGCCGCGACGCTCGCCACGATCCGCGGCGGGGTGAGGATGCCGCGCCAGCCGCGTTCGTCCCAATCCTGCTCGAGCAGCGCGGTCCGTTCGCGCAGCCACCGGATCGCGCTCCCGGCGAAGGCGGAGGTGCGACCCCGCAGCCGGCCCCAGCTGTCGGCAATCCGATTGCGGAGATCGCCAAAGGTGGGTCCCCGCTTTCGCGGGGACGGCGACGAACCCTGGCTACCTTCCGCGTCGCTCACGTCACCTTTGTGCCACGGTCACCGGCTGGTTGGGCACCTGCGAGCGGATCGCGGGCGAATACATCGCCTCGACCCGGGTCGCGGGCAGGTTGAAGGTACCGGCGGCATTCAGGCGCATCACATAGGTGACGGTGAAGCTGCCGCGCGGGACCCAGCCGAAATAGGCGCGCCAATTGTCGCGCCCGCGCTCGATATAGCTGGGCTGGATTCCCTCGCCCGATCCGGCCGCATCGCCCAGCATCGCCGACTGGCCGCCCAGATTGCTGACGACGGTCGCACCCGCTGGCACCGGATCGCTGACCACCACCCAGTTGCGCTCGGCACTGGCTTCGACCGTGATCGTCACCTTGACCACGTCGCCGCGCGAAAGTGTGCCGGGCTTGAACGCCTGGATCACTTCGGTGGTCTTGGTCATCTTGTACCCGGCGTTCAGCGTCTGGGTGAGCGGCACCGCCGCCTTGACCGAGACGAAAGCCCAGGGACCGGTGCCGCCCGACTGGGTCATCACCAGCGGCGTGCTGGCGGCGGGCAGCGCGAAGCTGAAGCTGCGCTGCGGTTCCATCAGCGGCCAGGGGCGGCTGATCGTCTGGCCGCCCAGCGTGCCGGTGGTGATCCCGGTGATCGCTTCGGCCGGATAGAGCGCCATGAAGCGCCGCGCCGCGACCGTGCCCCAGGCATTGGCCGTGGTCGTGTCCCAATGGCCGCGCGTCTGGCGCATCGCCACGCCGACCATCATCTTGCCCGAGTCATTCTCCCAGCCGGGGCGGCCGAGCGTGACCAGCACGGCCTTGAGCGCCGCTTCGTCGTCCGACGACATCAGCCACCATGGGCTGTTGCCCTTGTCTGACAGATCGACGCGCGTGCCTTCATAGACGAGGCGGGTACGCAGCACCTTCTCGGCCTCGGCGCGCAGGGCGTTGCCATTGGCAAGGCCCGGAACGCGCTGCAGCGCCGAGATATAGTCGGCGAGCGTGGCGGTCGGCATTTCCGTCGCCGGGATGCCAAGCTGGCCGAGCATCGCCGGAGTCGCGGCGCCATTGCGGGCGAGCGCCGCGAAGGCAGCGACCCGCTGGAGCCGGACATCGCCATAATCCTCGCGGCGCAGGCGGCCATCGAGCACCGCCTTCAGCGCATCGATCATCTTCGCCTTCGGCCCATCCGGCAGCGGCAGGCCCGCTTCGGCGGTGATCGAGAGGAGATAGGCGGTCAGCGCTTCCGATCCCGCCAGCTTGTCGTTGACGAAGTAGCGCGCCAGCCCGTCACCATCGATATAGGCGGGCAGCTCGGCGGCGATCAGGTTCCACGCCCCCGAATCGCCCGTCGCGATCGCACGCGAGGTGCGCTGCTCGAGGCAATTATAGGGATAGCGCAGCATGTAATCGCGCACGCCAGTAAGCGGCGGGGCGAGCGTATCGGCCAGCAGCACATCGACCGAGCCGCGGCCCGGCAGCGCCCCTGCAGGCGGCGCGATGTTGAAGCTGGTGCCGCTGCCGACCCGCGCCAGCGTCGCCGCCCAGGTTTCGACCGGCACGGCAGGCACCACCTGCTGCGTCACCGAAACCTTGTCGACTGCCTTTCCGTCGGCACTCTTCGCTTCGACGGTCCAGTTGAGATTGCCCTCATTGGCAGGCGCGGTGAGGTTCCACGCGACCGGCACGGCGCCGCCCGCGGGGATATCGACCGTCAGCGGATTGCCGGTGGCAACTGCCGGATCGAGCTTCACCGTGGCGGTGACCTTCATCGGCTTGTCCGAGCCGTTGCGCAGGGTGAAGACCGAGCTGTAGCGGTCGCCGGTGCGCACCAGCGGCGGGATGCCGGAGAAGATGCTGAGATCCTGCGCCGATCGGATCACCGCTTCGCCGGTGCCGAACTGGGCGGTGCCGTTGGTGGCGATTGCGACCAGGCGGAAGCTGGTCAGCGCGTCGGACAGCGGCACCTGGACCTTGGCGCGGCCATTGGCGTCGAGATCGACCTTGCCCTTCCACAGCAGCACCGGCTGGAAATTTTCGCGGTTCAGCCCCGAGAGATCGCCGCCGCCGCCACCGCCAGCCTCGACCGCCTTCTTGCCGTAATGCCGCTTGCCGACGACCTGCATCTGCGCGGTCGAGGTCAGCACCGAGAGCGGGCGGCTACCCATCATCGCGGTCAGCACGTCCCAGCTTTCGTTGGGCGAGAGGATCAGCAGCGCTTCGTCCACCGCGGCGAAGGCGACATCGGCCTGTGCGGCGGGCTTGCCGTCGGGCGTCTTCACCTCGACCTCGACGGTCGCGGTGTCGCGCGCGGCGTACTTCTCCTTGTCGGCCTTCACCGCGACGCCGAGGCGATGCGAATCCCAGCCCACCTTCACCCGGGCGATGCCGACGCGGTAGCTCGGCTTGGCGAGATCGACCGTCGCGGTCGGCTTGCCGCCATCCTTGGAGAAGATGTTGGTGCCCCAGTCGCGCGCGGTATCGGCGCGCCATGCCTGCCAGCCGTCGACACGGCCGCGCACGGCCATGACCGAGACATAGACGTCGGGCGCATAATCGCCCGGCATCGGCACTTCGATCACCGGATCGGTGCCGGTCAGGCCGACAACGAAGCTGCTGAGCACGCCTTCGCGCTCGACCGTGACGAGCGCGGTCGCTTCGCGGAACGGCATGCGCACCTGGAATTTGGCAGTCTCGCCTGCCTTATATTCCTGCTTCTCGGGGATGACGTCCATGCGGTCGCCATTGTCGCCGCCGAACCACCATTCGTCCTCGCCTGCCAGCCACACCGACTGGACCGCGCGTGCGACGTTTCCGTTGGCGTCCTTGGCGCTGGCGACGGCATAGATTTCGCCCGACACGCCGGGATTGACCTGACAGGTGGCAAGCCCCTGCGCATCGGTGGTCGCCGAGCAGGTCGCGGCGATGCGCGTGGTGCGCATCTGATTGTCATAGGCATAGAAGCCGCCGATCAGGCGGCGCCGCGCGGTCAGTATCTCGCGGCTGAACAGCTCGACCGAGATCGCCTGCCCCGCAATCGGCTTGCCCGAGGTATCGAGCGCGACGAAGCGCAGGCGCAGATCGTCCTGCTTCATCAGCCAGCCATCGGTCTTCACGCCCAGCTGCACCGCCGAGGTGTAGATCGGGATGCGGCGCGAGGCGGTCAGGATCTCGCCATTGGCATCCTGATAATCCATCTCGACCACCATCGAGGTGGTGTCGGTCAGCGTCTGCGGCACATCGACGCTGGTGCGCGCCGATCCTTCGCCGTTCAGCGTCGAGGGCAGCGTCTGGGTCGGCGGCAGCGCCGGGCCGGACTCATATTCCTCGTCATTGCCGTCGATCGGCTTGACCCCCTCGGTCAGCGGCTGGCCGCCAAAGCTGTAGCCTTCATAGCCCGCAGGGGTGCGGAAGCCGGGGAAATAGCCGACGCGCAGCTCGACCGGCAGGTTCGACGCCCCGCCACCCGAGAGGTAGCCCGCGAACAGATCGAGCGGCACGGTGGTCGGGCGGACCAGCGCGTCCTTGGGCCCGGTCACGCTCGCGCGCATCGTCGGCAGGCGATATTCGTCGATCTTGAACGACTGGTCGGTCCAGATCGTCTGCTCGGTGCCTGCTGCGTCCTTGTAGACCACCTGCAGATCGTAATCGCCCATCGGCGCGCCCTGCGGCGCGGTCCAGTCGGTCTCGCCGTTTCCGTTGGCGTCGATCGCGATCGGCAGTTCGAACTTGGTGTCCGACCCGCGATGCGACAGGCGCAGCGTGCCGGTGAGCGCGGTGCCCGGGCCGAAGCCCTTGGCGACCGGCTTGCGGACGATGTGCTTCATGTGGATCGCCTCGCCCTGACGGACGAGCGAGCGGTCGAATACGGTGTGGAAGATGTCGCCGGCCGGATCCCAGCCATAGGGCAGGTCGAAATCGCTCGGGCGGATGCCCTCGCCCCAGCTCGACAGGTTGAAGCTGAAATCGTCGCCCTTGCGCGCCGAGATCATCAGCGGATGCGCGCCGCCATCGTCGCAGCTCGACCAGCTTTCCGGCTCGGGCAGGCCCGCGGGCACGCCGAGACGGCCCGAGGCATCGGTGGTGCCCTTTGCCAGCAGCTGACCGGTGCAGCTGTCGGTGATCTGGACATTCGCTTCGCCCACGCCCGCGCCGCTATCGAGCGCGGTCACCCAGACCAGCGAGCCTTCGCGGCCCCATTTGAAATGGACCGTCATGTTGGTGACCAGCGCGCCGGCAGCGACATAGCGCGTCGCCTTGCGGCCGAGCAGCGCCTCGCCCAGCCGCGGGCTGGCGATCTCGACGACATAGAATCCGGGCTTGCCCAGATTGATGCCGACGACTTCGAATTCCTTGCCCGCGCTGGGCAGGCCGAACTGATAATTGGAGGCGCCCGCGACGCCCGCCAGGATCGACTTGGCGCCGGTCTGGTTGATCCGCACGGTTTCCTTGCCGCGCTTCACTTCGTCCGACTTGTAATCGTCGGCATCGTCGATGGTGCGCAGCCACTTGGCGACTTCGCCGTCGCTGTCGACCTTCAGCGTCTGGCCCGACAGCATCAGGCGGCTGCTGGCCAGCTGCGGCTCGACATTGCGGACGGTGACGGGAAGCGTGCCGCCTTCCTTCAGCTCGAGAATGCCGAAGGTCGCGGCAAACTTCACCAGCGGCGGCGGCTGGTCGAAACGCACTTCGAGCGGGAAGCGCTCGCCATTGCTGAGCTTGCGGCCGCTTTCGTCGGCGATGCCCGCGGGCAGCACCAGCTTGGCGGTCATATCGGCTGGCAGCGGCGCCTTGAACTTCACGTCGCCGACGAACGCCTTGTTCTTGTCGCTGTCGCTCAGGATCGGGGTGAGTTCCTTGCCGTCGGGCAGGGTGATGCGGATCGCCTCGGCCTGCGCCTTGGGGATCGGCGCGGAGAAGCGGACCCATGCTTCCTGCACCGGGCTGCACCCGGCCTGCGGATTGACCCGCGAACATTCGAAGCGCGCCGTGAACGGCTTGCGCACGGTGAAGTCGAAACGCTGGTCGGCGCCCGCGACGCGGCCGGTGGGGCTCTTGATGTCCTTGCCCCACATCAGCGCCATGTCCTTGCCCGCGGGCAGGGCACGCTTGCAGCGCAATGCGACAAGGCTCTCGGTCGCCTTGGCGCGATCCTCGGCCTTTGCGGGCAGCGTCTGGGGCAGGCCGGCATCGGTCAGGAAGCTGCGCACTTCCCAGCGATCGGTGCCGAGATCGGTCAGCAGCTTGGCGGGCACGTCGCCGCCCAGCACCTCGACCGGGATCTTCTCGCCAATGCCGTCGACCGCGCAATAGGCGCCGGTGGCGACCGAGGCGCGATCCACGCCCATGTTCGCGGCGACGATGAAGACCTGGTCTTCCTCGATCTCGCTCGAATAGCGGCTGGGCAGCACGGCGCGGGCGATGGGGCCGCCCGAATCGACGGTGAATTCGCGTTGGCCGACCAGATCATAGCCGGACAGGGTCTTCAGCTTGTCGCGGAAGGCGAATTTGCAGGTCACGCCGCCGGGCAGCGGATTGGCAAATTCATAGACGAAGGTCTGCTGATCGACCCAGCGCCCCTCGCCCGCGACCGGGCATTCGACCTTGAACGGCGAAGCCGCGCGGGGATCGCCCAGAGGCACCATCGGATGGGTGAAGCGCACGGTGAAGCGCTCGATCGCGCCGTCGCCGATGCCGGGGGTGGCCATTTCGACCTGGGGACTATTGTCCCCGAATGCAGCGACCGCACCGATTGGCGCGAGCGCCAGAGCCAGCAACGCAAAGCGAGCACCGAGCTTCATGGCATCTTTCCCCTAAGGCCGGGCGCGACGATAGTGCGACGTCATGGCGTGTCCAGCGAACATTTGGCTGGACGAACGCGGCGCGACGTGAGCGGGCATCGCGACCGCGCGCTTGGCGGTCGGCATCTACGATAGCCGCCATAATGGACTGAATAGTCGCGCCAAGTCCTTGAGCGCGCTCGCCACGGCCCGGATAGTCATCGCTCCGAATCGGAGGGGTCGCGTTGGGGGCAGCGACGTTCATTGCTGCCGGCATCATCGCCGGGATCGACGCGATTGCGCGCGAGGCGACGCTGTTCGCGGCGATCTGGTTCCTGGCCGGCGGGATCGACGACCTGATGGTCGATCTGGTCTATGGCTGGCGGCGGCTGCAGCTGTGGTGGCGCGGCCCTGTCCCCGAACCGGTCCTGCCTCCGGCGACAGCGCCCGGCCGGATCGCGATCTTCGTGCCTGCCTGGGATGAATCGCGGGTGATCGGAGCGATGCTGGGCACAGCGCTCGCGCGGTTCGACTATCCCGATTATCGTATCTTCGTCGGTACTTATCCCAACGACCCCGCGACGATCGATGCGGTTGCGGCCATTGCCGAGCACGACTCGCGGGTGCGGCTGGTGATCGGTCCGAATCCCGGCCCAACCACCAAGGCCGATTGCCTGAACGCCCTGTGGCGCGCGCTGCTGCGCGACGAGGCCCGCGACGGCGAGCGGGTGATGGCGATCGCGCTCCACGATGCCGAGGATATGGTTCATCGGCTCGAGCTGCGGGTCTTCGCGCACGAGCTGAACGGGTACGATGCGGTCCAGCTGCCCGTCATGCCGCTGCGCAAGGCGGGGTCGCCATTGGTCTCGGGTCACTATTGCGACGAGTTCGCCGAGGCACACGCCAAGCAAATGCCGGTGCGTCAGACCCTGCGCGCCGGGCTGCCCTTTGCGGGGACCGGCTGCGCGATCCGTCGCGAGATGATCGGACGGATCGCCGATGTACGCGGCGGGGCGCCGTTCGATGCCGAAAGCCTGACCGAGGATTATGAGCTGGGCCTGACCATCGCCGCGATGGGCGGACGGACGGTATTTACGCGCACGCCGGAAGCGCCGGGCGGTCCGCCGGTGGCGGTTCGCGCCTATTTCCCTGACCGGTTCGATGCCGCCGCGAAGCAGAAGGCGCGATGGATGACCGGAATCGCACTGGCGGGCTGGGACCGCACCGGATGGAGCCGCGCAGGCGCGATCGGCGATCACTGGATGCGGATGCGCGACCGGCGTGCGATCCTCGAGATTCCGGTGCTGGCGCTGGCCTATCTGGCGCTGGCGACATGGGCGCTCTCGCTGGCAGGGCATATCGCCATGCAATCGCCGCTGCCCGCCTATCCCGCATGGATCGGCTGGCTGCTGGGGTTCAATTTCGCGCTGCTGGGCTGGCGGGTGGCAATCCGCACCCTGTTCGTGACCCGCGCCTATGGCTGGCGCGAGGCACGCTGGTCGCCGTTGCGGCTCATGGTCGGCAACATGGTGGCGCTGGCCGCGGCGCGGCTGGCGATGCTGCGCTATCTGGCCATGCTGGCCGGCGCTGTCCCGCAATGGGACAAGACCGAGCATGATTTCCCCGAAGATGCCGAGCTGGCAGCCGGATGACGGCGCTGGCCACCGGGCGCGGGCGGCCGCTGCGTTTCCTCGCGCTGGTCCTGCTCGCATGGATCGGCGGGCGGATCGCGTTCCTCTGGCTCCAGACCGGATCGCTGCCCGAGGCGATCCGCAGCTTCGCGCCGGGCACCCTGCCCTCGCTGCC
>NZ_JARNTV010000026.1 GCF_029433115.1 Sphingomonas sp. AOB5
GGCTGGCGGCAACGGCGGCGCTGACCGACGCCGGGGCCGAAGTGACGCTGGCAGCGCGCTCGCGCGACGAGATCGAAGCCGGGGCGGACGCGATCGGGGGCAATGCGAAGGCCGCAGTGCTGGACGTGTCGGACCTTGCCGCGGTGGAGGCGTTCTTCGCCGCGCGGCCGGCCTTCCATATCCTGGTCAACAATGCGGGGACCAATCGCCCGAAGCCGATGCAGGATGTGAGCGAAGCCGATTACGACGCGGTGCTCGATCTCAACCTCAAGTCCGCCTTCTTCGTCGCGCAGCATTGCGTGAAGGCGATGCTGGCGCAGGGCGTACCCGGATCGCTGATCCATATGGGATCGCAGATGGGCCATGTCGGCGGGCCGAACCGATCGCTCTATTGCGCGTCGAAATGGGCGCTGGAGGGGATGAGCAAGGCGTTCGCGCTCGATCTTGCCGCGCACAATATCCGCAGCAACACGATCGCACCGACCTTTATCGAGACGCCGCTGACCCGGCCATTCTTCGAGAACGAGGCGTTCAAGGCGAGCGTGCTGGCGAAGATCAAGCTGGGGCGGATCGGGCAGGTCGAGGATCTGATGGGCGCGATCCTGTTCCTCGCGTCCGATGCCTCGGCGTTGATGACCGGAACATCGATGGTGATCGATGGCGGCTGGACCGCCGATTGAGGAGAGACGGATGAAGCTCGCAACGCTCAAATCGGATGGCCGCGATGGCAGGCTGGTGGTGGTCGCGCGCGACCTGACCCGCGCGGTTTCCGCCGACGGGATTGCCGCGACGATGCAGGATGCGCTCGAACGCTGGAGCGAGGTCGAGGCCCCGCTGCGCGCTTTGTTCAACCGGCTTCAGGCAGACGAAGCAGAAGGCGCATTCGACTTCGACCCCACGCAGGCGCTCGCACCCTTGCCGCGCGCGTGGCAGTGGCTCGATGGCTCGGCCTATAAGAGCCATGGCGCGCTGATGGACAAGGTGTTCGGGATGGACCCGCCCAAGACCGACCGGCCGCTGATGTATCAGGGCGTGTCCGATCAGTTCCTGAGCGCCACCGCCGACGTGCCGATGCGCAATGCCGAGGAAGGCATCGATTTCGAGGGCGAGTTCGGCATCATCGTCGACGAAGTACCGATGGGCACCGCGCCCGCGGACGCGATGCGGCACATCCGCCTGATCGTGCAGATCAACGACTGGTCGCTGCGCAAGCTGGCGCCGATCGAGATGAAGACCGGCTTCGGCTGGATCCAGGCCAAGCCGCCATGCAGCGCCGCCCCGGTAGCCGTGACGCCCGACGAGCTGGGCGCGGCATGGGCGGACGGCCGCGTCCATCTGCCGCTGAACGTCTGGTGGAACGAAGCGAAGTTCGGCGCCGCCTTGGGCGGGGCGATGGGGCATGGCTTTCACGAACTGGTCGCCCATGCCGCGCACAGCCGCCGGCTGGTGGCAGGAACGATCATCGGATCGGGCACCGTATCGAATGAGAATTATCGCGAGGTCGGCTCGTCCTGCATCGCCGAGCGGCGCGGGATCGAGATCGAGGATCAGGGCGAGCCGAAGACGCCGTTCATGGCGTTCGGCGACCGCGTGCGCATGGAAGTGACGCTTGGCGACGGCACGCCGGTGTTCGGCAAGATCGATCAGCAGGTGGTGGAAGCGGCGCCCTAGTGGAGATCCGGGCCCAAAGGGCCCGGTTGGCCAATAGCTGCGATCCGAAACTTGGATTTCTCCCGGCGGCAAGGCTGTGGGAGGGCTGATCTCAGGACGAGGGGACTGAAATGGCAATCCTGGGTGTTGAGAGCGCAATTTTCGGCGTCGACGATCTCGATCGTTGCACGACCTTCTGGGAAGATTTCGGTCTCACCCTGAAGTCGCGCGATGCGGACGAGAGCGTGTTCGAGCTGCCCAGCGGATCGAAGATCGTGGTCCGCCGCCGCGGCGATCCGCGCCTGCCCGCTTTCTATTCGGCGAAGGTCGGCGTGCACGAGACGATCTGGGGCGTCGATACGCAGGAAGCGCTCGACACGCTGATCGCGGACCTGAAGACCGACCGCGAGGTGACGGTCGATCCCGATGGCACCGCGCATTTCGCCTGCGACGACGGGTCGCCGATCGGACTGCGCCTGTGGGCCAAGAAGCAGGTCGTGTCGCAACCCGATCCGGTCAACGCGCCGGGCAATATCCAGCGGCTGAACGTGATGCGCAAATGGCGCCCGCGCGCGCTGCCCAAGACGATCAACCACATCGTCTTCTTCGCGCACGACTATGTCGCCAGCCTGGAATTCTACATCAACCGGCTGGGCTTCCGCTATGTCGACCATTCGCGCGGCGCAGGTGCGTTCGCGCGGGCCGACGGCACCAACGAGCATCACTCGATCTTCTGGGTCTCGACCGCGCTGCCGGTCGCGCCCGACGAACCCGGCTTCATGCACATCGCCTTCGGCCTCGAGGATATCGACGAGCTGATGATCGGCGTGAATTACATGGAGAAGAAGGGCTGGAAGAATCAGAGCGTCAACAGCTCGGGCGGGCTTTCGCGGCACCGCATCTCCAGCGCGATCTACTATTATTTCGACAATCCCTCGGGCGGCGAGGCCGAGTATCATGTCGATACCGACTATCTCGACGATCAGTGGGTGCCGCGCGTGTGGGACTGGAAGTTCGGATCGCTGATGTGGGCGACCACCATCCCCAGCTTCTGGGCCGGCGAGGTCGAATGGGACATGAAGTTCGACGCCGACCGATCCTCGCTCGAGCCGTTCCGGCGGCCGCCCAACGCGCAGGTCAAGCCGCCCGCGGGCAAGCTGCCGGATGGGCTGGAAGGCCTGACCAGCGAAGACGAGCATGCGATCTGAGATGAACTTCTGGTATCATCATGGCGGCGTCAGCGTGGCCGATCTCGATGCATCGATCGCCTGGTATCGCGATGTGCTGGGCTTCGAGCTGGACAAGCGCTTTCACGTGCCGACGATCCCGGCCGACATTGCGATGATGCGCAACGGCGACCTCTATTTCGAGCTGTTCGAAGTGCCGGGATCCAAGGCGTTGCCGCATGACCGGCGCGTGCCCGACGACGACCTTCAGACCCAGGGCAACAAGCATGTCGCCTTCGTGGTGCAGGACGCCGCGGCGTTCGCTGCCGAGATCGAGAGCCGCGGCGCGGACATCGTGTGGGTCAAGAAGATGCCGCACGGATCGAACGCCTTCATCCGCGACAATTCGGGCAATCTGATCGAGTTCGTCGAGGAGCCGGTGCCGAGCGGGCTGCCGGGATCGCTGTGACCCTGTCCAACCGTCTCGAAGGCAAGGTCGCGATCGTCACCGGCACCGGCAACGGGATCGGCAAGGGCGTGGCCCTGATGTTCGCGCGGCACGGCGCGCGGGTGATCGGGTGCGATATCGATCATGCCGCCGCCGAAGCGACGCTGGCCGAAGCGCGTAACGAAGGACTCTCGTTCCACAGCCTGCACCCTTGCGACCTGACCACGCCCGATGGCGCACAGGCGCTGGCGGATTTCGCGGTGGAGAAGGCCGGGCGGATCGATGTGCTGGTCAATGCCGCAGCGTTCGGCGTGTTCAAATTGATCGAGGAAATGAGCTTCGACGACTGGAAGCGGACGCTTTCGGGCGAACTCGACCTCGTCTTCCTGCTGACCAAGGCGGTGTGGCCGCATCTGATCGCGGCGGGCGGCGGATCGATTATCAACTTCGCGTCGGCCAATGCCTATCAGGCGCTGCCCGGCAGCGGTGCGCTGGCGCATTGCGCGGGCAAGGGCGGCGTACTCGCGCTGACCCGCCAGCTGGCGATGGAAGGCGGGCCGCACGGCATCCGCGCCAATAGCATCTCGCCCGGCATGATCGTCACCGCCGCCACCGCCCCGGTCGTCGCCGATCCGGCGATGCGCGAGACGATCCTTGCCAAGAAGATGATCAAGCGGCTCGGCCAGCCCGAGGATGTGGCCTGGCTGGCGACCTTCCTCGCTTCCGACGAATCCGCCTGGATCACCGGCAGCGACCATCACATCGACGGAGGAGCGACCGCATGGTGAGGCCCGTACGCCGCATCGTCACCGGGCATGACGCGAAGGGCGAGGCGATCATCGTCGCGGACGGATCGCCCGCGCGCGTCTATGACCAGCTCGGCCAGCCGGGGCTGGTCTTCCACGAGATCTGGAACACGCAGCAGACCCCCGCGCAGATCGACCGCGATACTGCGGAAGCAGGCGAAGCCAGCCTGACGCTGGCCCCGCCCGCGCACGGCACGCGCATCCGCGTGCTCGACATTCCGCCCGACACCGACGAGTTCGACGATGAAGCCGCGCGCGAAGTGTTCGAGGCGATCGGCGGTGGCGACGCGCATCATGGCGGCAAGCGCCACGCGACGATGCACCGCACCCGCAGCATCGATTATGGCATCGTGCTGGAAGGCGAGATCACCCTGCTGCTCGACGAGCAGGAGACGGTGGTGCGCGCGGGCGAGATCGTCGTCCAGCGCGGCACCAATCATGGCTGGGCGAACCATTCGGGCGCCAATTGCCGCATCGCCTTCATCCTGATCGACGGCGTGTTCGACGCCGACATCGTCTGACCCTTCGGAGTCCCTTTCCATGGCCATGTTCGAATATTTCCCGGGCAATTATATCTGGAACCTGTCGGTCGACATCGCGATCGAGAGCGGCGCCCAGATCGGCGAGATCGAGGAGATCTGCCGCCCGATCCGCGAGGCCGCGGCCAAGGGCGCCGATGCCGGCACCGCGCAATTCTTCGATGCATGGTACGCGATGGCCGAGAAGCTGGTGATGCTGGCGGACGAGGACGAGGCGAAGGGCCGCACCTTCAGCGCCGCGACCAAGCTGCATCGCGCCGCGCTCTATTACCAGACCGCCGAGCGCATGCAGGCGCGCACCTATGCCCCGCGCTGGGAAGCGTTCCGCAAGGGCATCGCCACCTTCCAGAAGGCGATGGCGCTCTCGAAAGAACCCTATGAGCGGATCGAGATCGACTATCTGGACGGCAAGGTTCCGGGCTTCCTGACCTTGGCCGAAAGCACCGACGGCAATCCGCCGCCGGTGATGGTGTTCTGCAACGGCCTCGATAGCTCGAAGGAGATGCTCTACTGGACCCGCATGTCGCGCGAGCTGCGCCGGCGCGGGGTCTCGGTGCTCCATGTCGACCAGCCGGGTACCGGTGAATCGCTGCGCACCCACAATCTGCCCGCGGTCTACAATACCGAAGCCTGGGCCAGCCTGATCGTCGACCGGCTCCAGCAGCATCCCGGCATCGACCCGAAGCGGATCGGCATGATGGGCATTTCGCTCGGCGGCTATTACGCGCCGCGCGCTGTGGCGATGGAGCCGCGCTTTGCGCTGGGCGCCGTGTGGGGCGCGAACCATGACTGGGCCGAAGTGCAACGCCGCCGCCTCAATCGCGAGGGCGAGAATCCGGTGCCGCATTATTGGGAGCATGTCCGCTGGGTGTGGGGTGCCAAGGACCAGGACGAGTTCATGGAGCTGTCCGGCAAGGCGACGCTCGACGGCGTGCTGCAGAATGTGAAGGTGCCCTTCCTCGTCACCCATGGCGAGAAGGACCGCCAGATCCCGCTCGAATATGCGCACAAAAGCTATGAGGCGCTGGTCAACAGCCCCAAGCGCGAGCTGAAGATCTTCACCGATCGCGAACAGGGCGTCGAGCACACGAGCGTCGACAATCTGGCCAACGCGCGCGACTATATCGCCGACTGGATCGCCGAGACGTTCGGTACCGTGACGGGTTAAGACGCATGATATTCGAGATCGCCGAGATCGAAGTGGCCGAGGGCAGCCAGGCGGCATTCGAAGCGGCGGTAAGCGAAGCGCTGCCCCTGTTCCGCGAAGCCGCCGGGTGCCGCAGCATGAAGCTGGAACGCGGGATCGAAAGCCCGACGCGCTACCTGCTGGTGGTCTGCTGGGACACAGTCGAGGACCATATGGTCGGGTTCCGCGAAAGCGCCGCGTTCCAGCAATGGCGCGCGCTGGCCGGACCTCATTTTGCTGCGCCGCCCAGGGTGCAGCATGTCGAGACGGTGGTAGCCGGTTTCTAGTCCTCCCCCAGCGCGTCGAACCGGTCTCGGCTCGCGCGGATCGCGGGGTTGTTCTCACGCACCCAGTCCATCAGCGACTCCACCCGCTCCAGCAGGCTCAGTCCCAGCCCGGTGATCGCATAATCGACGCGCGGCGGGATGCTGGGCGTTACGGTGCGGTCGATCAGCCCGTCGCGTTCCAGCGTGCGCAGGCGCAGAGTCAGCATGCGCTGCGAAATCTCGCCTTCGGCCGAAGTCGCCGCGACCAGCCGTTTTAGCGTCGCATGACGGAAGCTGCCGATGCGCAGCAGCAGCAGCAGCAACAGGCTCCACCGGTCGCCGATCCGCGCCGGGATTTCGCGCATCGGATCGCTGCGGTCGCGGCCGTGCAATTCCATGTCGCCGACCAGCGCGATCAGCGCGTCAACCTGCATCTGCGGCACATCGTCGCCGCGCACCGCCTCGAGGATTTCGGACTCTTTCACGGGCACAAATATGTGCCGTCTTCCGCGCTCCGTCGAGGCGAATTAGCCCGGCCGTCAACAAGGAGAGGCACGTGCAGGATTTCCAGAATCGCGTCGTCATCGTGACCGGCGCCGGGGGCGGCATCGGCGGAGCGACCGCGCGCATGTTCGCGGGCCGCGGCGCGAAGCTCGTCTGCGCCGACATATCGCAGGACTATGGCCAGCGCACCGCGGACGCGATTCTGGCGAATGGCGGCGAGGCGATCGCGATCGGCGCTGATCTGGCCGACGAAGCGCAGATCGCGGCGATGATCGAAGGCGCGATGGCGCATTTCGGCCGGATCGACGTGCTGCACAATAATGCCGCGGACCAGGCGCCGGAAATGTCGCCGCGGTTCGACACCGATGTCGAGCGTACGCCCGGCTATGTGTGGGAGCGCGCGCTGATGGTGAATGTCCGCGGTACCGCGCTCGCCTGCCAGTACGCGCTGCCACACATGGTCGCGGGCGGCGGCGGGGCAATCGTCAACACCGTCTCGAACCTCGGCCTCCAGGGCAATCTGGTGCAGGTCGCCTATTCGGCTTCGAAGGCGGCGCTGATCCAGCTCACCCGCTCGGTCGCGGCATCGCATGGCCGCAAGGGCATCCGCTGCAACGCGGTCGCACCGGGCCTGACCCTGACCCAGTCGGTCCGCGACAATGTGCCCCAGCCGCATATCGATGCGGTGCTGGCGGAGACCCTCCTCCCCTATCTCGGCGAGCCCGACGATATTGCGAGCGCGGTCGTC
Organism: Sphingomonas sp. AOB5; assembly: GCF_029433115.1. Lineage (GTDB taxonomy): Bacteria > Pseudomonadota > Alphaproteobacteria > Sphingomonadales > Sphingomonadaceae > Sphingomonas. The sequence continues at coordinate 7,314 of NZ_JARNTV010000026.1, forward strand.
TTCCTCGCTTCCGACGCGGCGCGATCGATCACCGGCCACACCTTGGTCGTCGATGGCGGCACCGCCAGCCATGTGCCCGGCTTCGAAGGGCTGTCCCGCGCCAACGCGCACTGAATTTCACGAGAAGAAGGAGCCGATGATGGCGAACAATTACGATGTGGTGGTGATGGGCGCGGGGCATAACGGCCTGATCGCGGCCTGTTATCTGGCGAAGGCCGGCAAGAAGGTGATGGTGCTCGAGCGCCAGGCATTTCCGGGCGGCGGGGTCGTCACCCAGGAGATCAACACGCCCGGATACAAGCACGACCTGCATTCCAGCGTGCACATCATGATCCAGGGCAACCCGATGATCCGCGAGGACGAGCTGGGCCTATTCTCGCGCTTCGGGCTGAAGTATAATTATTCCGACGTCCCCTATGCGAGCATCTTCGCCGACAACACGGCGCTGATCACCTACAAGGATCTCGACCGCTCGTGCGAGGCGATCGCGCGGCTCTCCGCGAAGGACGCCGAGACCTATCGCGAATTCGCCGAGCGTTCGATGCGGATGATGCCGATGTTCGTATCGGGCCTCTATTCGCCGCCGCTGCCGATGGGGCCGTTCGTGGCGATGCTCGACAGTTCGGACGAAGGCCGCGAGATGCTCGATGCGATGAGCCGCTCCTCGCTCGACATCATCGATTCCGCGTTCGAGAACGACCGGGTCAAGATGCACCTGCTCAAGCTGGTGACCGAGAATCTCCAGATGCCCGACGAACTGGGCACCGGCATGGGCATCTATCTGATGCCCGGCATCATCCACACCTATGGCGTGTCGCAGCCGGTAGGCGGATCGGGCGCGCTGACCGACTCGCTGGTCAAGTGCCTCGAAACCTATGGCGGCGAGCTGCGCTGCAATGCCGAAGTCTCGAAAGTGCTGGTCTCGTCGGGCCGCGCGGTCGGCCTGCGGCTCGCGGATGGCGAGGAGTATCTGGGCAAGGACGCGGTGATCGGATCGATGCACCCGCACAAGCTGCGCGCGTTCGTCGAGGAAGTGGAGGAGCCGATCCTCAAGCGCGCCGAGCGGGTGAACACCTCCACCTTCTCGCTGTTCGTCAGCCATTACGACCTCAAATCGCCGGTCAAATATTATGCCGGCGACGAGATCGAGACCGCGACGATGCTGGAATATTACCAGTTCGACACGCTGGCCGAGATGCTCGACGATTTCGACCACCTGCGCCGCGGCCGCCTGCCCGAACGGCCGCTGACCGGCGGCAGCGACGAGAGCCATGCCAATCCCGATCGCGTGCCGCCGGGCGCGGGCATGTTCCACGCGATCACCATGTCGCCCTACAAGCTGGCCGATGGCGGCGCGGCGCGCTGGGACGAGATCAAGGAGGAGGTCGCGGACAAGAACCTTGCGGCCTATCGCAAGTTCACGCCCAGCCTGACCGACGACAACATCATCATGCGCTCCAGCTGGTCGCCGCTCGACATGGAGCGCTCGTCGCCCAACAGCTTCGTCAATGGCGACATGCACGGCGCCGCGCCCTTCATGTACCAGACCGTCGGTCACCGCCCGACGCCGGATCTCGGCCAATACACCGTGCCCGGCATCGACCGACTCTATCTGTGCGGACCGTTCATGCATCCCGGCGGCGGCGTCTATGGCGCGGGCCGCGCCACGGCGATCCGCGTGTTCGACGAGCTCGATATCGATTTCGACAAGGTGGTTTCGTGATGAAGATCTATGACAAGACCAAGAAGGAGCTGATGCAGGTCAGCAAGATCGAGCGCGACGGCAACGCGCTCGTCCTCAAGGGCAAGATCTTCGGCACCATGCCGATGACCGCGCTGCTGACCCCGGAGGAGGCACGCGCGGCGCTCAAGCTGCTCGACGTGAAGACGGTGTTCTTCCTGCTGACGATCCTGTTCCGGAAATCGTCGAAGGGGAAATAACAGCTGTTGCTCGCTAGTTACCGTCGGTGATCAGCGTGCCCCCGTCGATCACCAGATTATGCCCGGTGACGAAGGCGCCCGCGGGCGAGGCGAGGAACAGGGCGGCGCCCGCCACTTCGGAAGCCTCGCCCATCCGGCGCAGCGGGGTGAGTTGCAGGCGGCGTTCCAGCACCGTTGGATTGTCGGCGATGCCGCTGGCGAAGTTGGTCCGGATCAGACCCGGCGAGATCGCGTTGGCGCGGATGTTCGACGGTCCCCATTCGACCGCGAGGTTGCGCGCGAGCTGGGCCAGCGCCGCCTTGGACAGGCCGTACAGTCCGATCGCCTTGTTGCCGCGCAAGCCGCTTAGGCTCGAAGTCAGCACGATCGCCCCGCCGCCGCGCGCGACCATGACCGGCGCTGCGAGGGAGGTCAGCCGCAATGCATGGCGCAAATTGATGTCCATGGTGAAGTCGAACTCGGCATCGCTGGCCGAACCGAGCGGCCCGAAATGCGGTGCAGCTCCGGCGTTGCAGACAAGGACGTCGATCCCGCCGAACGCTTCCATCGTCCGCGCGACCAGCGCTTCCAGATCGGAGGCGATGGTCACGTCGCAGGTCACCGCCAGCGCGCCGGGAATCCGCGCGGCCGCGGCCTCGCATCCCGCGGCATCGTTCGAAGCGATCACCACCGAAGCCCCGGCCTCGCCAAACAGTTCGGCGATCGCCAAGCCGATACCGCTCGATGCGCCGGTGACGATTGCGACCTTGCCATCGAGGCGGAACAGCGCGGGAAATCCTGTCATGCTGCGGAAATGCTGCGCGTCGCGGCAGGTGTCAAAACGGGCATTCCGATAGCGGCTATCGACCGAACCCGATTGTGCAGCCCGCCCCGGCAGGCGCAGATGGCGCAAAGCCCGGAATTCGGGCCGGGGAGGGTGTGGAATGTCCGAAGTACAGGCAAGGCAAGCAGGGATCGCGACCGGGATCACGCTGCTGGTGCCGATCACGCTTTCCACCATGGCGATCGTGCTGCTCGCGCCGATCCTGCCGATGCTGCTGAAACAGTTCAGCCACGTTCCCTATCACGACTATCTGGTGCCGATGGTGCTGACCGTGCCGGCGCTGTGCGTCGCGCTGCTTTCGCCGATCGCCGGGCTGCTCGGCGACCGGCTGGGACGGCGGCGGCTGCTGATCGCGGCACTGCTGATCTATGCGATGGTCGGCGTGCTGCCGGTGTTCCTGACCGATCTGACCGCGATCCTGATCTCGCGCATCGGCGTGGGCATCACCGAAGCGATGATCATCGTGCTCACCACCACGCTGATCGGCGACTATTACAGGGGCGAGGCGCGCAACCGCTGGCTTGCGTTGCAGACCGCCACCGCGTCGCTCTCCGCTCTGCTGTTCTTCAACCTTGGTGGCTGGCTGGGGACGTTCGGGTGGCAGGCGCCCTTCTGGGTCTATTCCTCGGCGCTGGCGATGCTCGGCGCGGTACTGCTGTTCACCTGGGAGCCGGAGCAGCTGGTCGAGACCGCCGCGGCGGAATCCTCGACACCGTTTCCGTGGAAGCGGATGAGCGGCATCCTGGCCATCACCATCTTCGCATCGGTGCTGTTCTACACGGTGCAGATCCATGCAAGCGTCGGGCTGAGCGTGCTGGGCGTGACCAATCCGGCCGAGATCGGCTTCCTCACCTCGATCGCCAGCCTGGGCGTTCCGGCGGGCACCTTGATCTACCAGAAGCTGTTCGCGATCCCCGTCCGCCGTCTGCTGCTCGCCGAATTCTCGATCCTCGCCACCGGCTTCGTGGTGATGGGCTTCGCGACCACGCCGACCGCCTTCCTGATCGGATGCGGGATCAACCAGATCGGCGCCGGGCTGATCCTGCCCACCTTGCTGGTATGGGCGATGAACCAGCTCGCGTTCGACGTGCGCGGGCGAGGGACCGGGATGTGGCAGGGCGCGTTCGCCTTCGGCCAGTTCCTCAGCCCGCTCGCGGTGACGAGCATTGCCGGCCAGACGGGGACGATGCTCTCGGCCTTCGCCTGGCTCGGCTATGCTGCGGCGGGTGCCGCAGCGATCACGCTGATCAGATCGGCGCGGACACCACTTCCAGCATCCGCCGGGTAAGCCCGCCCGGATCGGCATCCGGCGAATGGTCCTGCTCCCATTTGCCGATCTGGAGCGACGCTTCCCAGATGAACTTGGTCCGCTCGAAGCGGCGCTCCATATAGGCGGGCAGCGCGTCGTCGACCGAGCCTTCGGCCAGCAGCTCGGCAAGGACCAGCGCGTCCTCCACCGCCTGTGCCGCGCCCTGTCCCAGATGCGGCGTCGTGCCATGCGCGGCATCGCCGATCAGCACCACGCGATCGCGATACCAGGGCGGCGGCATCAGGATCGCCTCGAGCGGGCGGTAAACCACCTGAGCCGGATCGGTGATCTGTTCGCGCAGCGCCGGGATCTGTCCGCCATAGGGCGCCAGCCGCTTGCGGAACTCGTCGGCCAGCGTCTCCTCCGGAAAGCGCGGATTGCCCGGTTCGGCACCGACATAGATGACGTACATCGAAGTTTCGGTCAGCGGCACCCAGCCGGCTTTCCCCCCGGCAATGCCGTCGACCATCACCGCGTGATCGAGCTCGGCCGGGCGCGGCAGATTGTATCGCCACACGCCCTGCCCGGTGAAGTGCGGCCGGGCATCGGCATCGAGGATCGCGGCGCGCACCTTGGAGTAGAGGCCGTCGGCGCCGATCATCAGGTCATAGTCGCCGGTGGTGCCATCGGTGAAGGTCACCGACACGCCATCGGCGCGATTGTCGATCTTCGCAAAGGTGACGCCCAGCCGGACGTTGACGCCCTCGGCACGCGCCGCGCGGATCAGCACGTCGTGCAGCGCAGGCCGCGCCATGCCCAGATCGCTGGGATAATCCTCGCCAGCCAGCTTCGGTCCGGGAAAGCGGAACAGCGTCTCGCCCGCCGGATCCTGCATTTCGAAACCCGAATAGGGATAGCCGACCTTCACCAGTTCGTCGGCCAGCCCCAGTTCCTTCATCGCGCGGATGACATTGGCCTGGATGATGATGCCGACCTGATAGACGGTCCATTCGCGGTTGATCTCGGCCAGATCGACCTCGATCCCCCGCTGACGCAGCGCGATCGCGGCGCTCAGCCCGCCGATCCCCCCGCCCATGACGAGTATCTTCAAATTCGCAGCGGCCATATCACTCCCTCTCCTGACACCGGGCGATAGCCGGATCGGAGCCCGGGAGGGAAATCGCATATTTGGAGGCCAGCAATCGGTGCGGCGCCTAGCCTCGCCGCCGCTTCACCTCCTCATCGAGTACCGCGATGTCGGCCGGGCGATATTCGCGCCGGGGCAGCACCACCGCGCCGCTGCGGAAAACGAGCCGGTACTGCGCGGCACTGTCCTGCACGTCGGTCAGCCGGCTCCAGCCATGCCGTCTTTTGGTGAGCAACGTCGCGACCATCAGCGCCTCATGCTCAACCTCGACCCATTTCAGCGCCAGCAGGCGATAGAATGACACGAGCGCCAATATGCCCCCGGAGACCTTGAAGAACATCGCGGCCCGGATCGGCCGCTCGCCCGGTGCAAGTCCGGCAAAGGGATTCGGCGTCCACCACAGCAGCGAGACGCCAAGCGCGATGCTGACGAGGCAGAAGGGAATCCACCACCAGCGCGGACCGACCCGCAGGCCCCGCTCCCTCATTTCAGGCACGCACAGGGCAGGTAGCTGGTATATTCCTCGGCACCCGAGAAATCGCCCTGGCTCTCGAAGCCGGAGCCGACCGCGGCCTGCGAATAGGCATAGCCCTGGACGGTGCAATAGGTCGATCCGCGCGCCAGTATTCGCGCATCGATCGCTCGCCGCGTGACGATCCCCGAGACCGGATGGCGATAGAAGGTCCAGCCGGTATGGGTGATCAACACCCGCTCGGGCCGGGTCGCACTATCCTTCCATGTCTGGCGTGCGCGGTTCAGGATCGCGTTTTCTATTCCCGCATTGCGCATCGCCGCGGGCGGCAGGCAGATCTGCGGATCGTCCGGCCGCACCGCACCTGCAGAAACGCTCAACGTGAAACTGCCCCTGGCGACGACGGGCCCGACGATCGGCGGATTATCGCCATTGGCGACGGTGGGGATCAGCTCGACCTCGATCTGGTGGCTGCCGGGGCCGAGCTGGCCCCGTGCCATCGCTTTCGACAACAGCTCGCGGAACGCATCATTGCCCGGTACCTTGCTGCCGGTGCGATCGAGGAACTGGCCGCGCCATGTCGTCCATTCCGCATGCTCCTTGGCGGTGCCCCAGGCGCGGATCGAGGTCTCGACCGGCGCGCCGCCATCGACACGGAAGATCATGCGGTAGCGGATGCGATGCGCGTAATTGCCCTGCCCGCCCATCATCGGCGCGACCGCATTGACGCTCGACTTCGCCATATAGGCGCGGAAATAGATCGGATCGCCCAGTCCGAAACCGCTGGCGAAGGAACCGGCGTTGATCGCGCGCAGCTCCAGATCGGTGCGGGTGAAGACCAGCTTGCCGACATTGGCGGCGTGCAGCGGGCCGGTGATCCCCTGATCGGCGCCCGGCCCGCCGGTGCGCGGCGTGGCGGGCTTGACCGGCGGGGTGCGCGCCTTGCCGCCGGGGATCGGAATATCCTGAGCGGGCAAGGCGGAGCCGCACAGCAGCATGGCGGCAAAGGCGATGATCGATTTCATGATGCTGTCCTTTCCGGTGAAAGGACGGGCCGGGACTGGCCATCCCGGCCCGTCCGCCCCCTAGAACCCGAAGGCGAGAGATGCGCGACCTTCGTGCCGGGAGGATCCGCCGAACGCGCCGTCATATCCGAGTTCGAGAGCGATACCGCCCCGGAGTTCCCATCGGGCAGAGGCACCCGCATAGCCTTCCCAGCGATCGCGGTCGTCGCCCTGCAGGACGACCGGCGTACCGCTGGCGACGAAGGTCACCGGGATCTCGCGACTGCCCAGCGCGCCGAGATAACGGACGCCCGCGCGCAGGCCCGGCTGGAAACTTTGCCGCTCGGCCGATGGCGCCCGCGCCAGATCGAAACCCAGCCGCCCCTCGACCGTATCGACGCCCCGCGCCGCGACCGACAGCCGCAGCGGGCTGGTGCCGTCCTCGCGATAGGCAGCCTGTGTCTGGTGGACCCATGCGCCGGAAAGGTCGGCCGACAGCGTCCAGTTGCCGATCCGTCCGACCGGTGCGGTCAGCCCCGCAAAACCGCCATAGACGGTCGAATCCGTCGATCCGGTGACCGTTTCGGAGAAGCTGTTGAACGAGACATGGCGCCGCGTGGTCTGGTCCTGCGACCCGATCATCACGCCGCCGCGCGCGATCAGCCCGTCATTCCCGTAGCGAAGGTGCAACGCGCCGAAGAGGCTGTCGATATCGCCACCCCCGCCGCCCGAGCGCAGCGTGATGTCGCCGCGTGATCCGCCCCCGGCAATACCCAGCGACAGCCCGCCGGACAGCGGAAAGTCCGCACCACCGGCAAGACCCCAGCTGTTATGGCGGAAGCCGAGCGTCGCGGCACCAGGATCGCGGCTGGCCTGCGATCCGACACCCTGGATCCACAATCGCCCGCGGCCCGGCATCCCATGCCGCTCGGCGGCCATCAGTCCGCCCGCAAAGGCGAGGCCTGCATCGGCCGAACCCAGCACCTGGCTGTCGAAGGTCGAGGGCCGGGCGCTCAGGATCGATGGCGCCATCTGCCCGGTGGTCGTGGTGTAGATCACCGCGAGCGGGATCTGCGCGCCGAGCGTCTCGACGGTGGCGAAGGTGCCGGTGACGCCGCCGGCTGCGCGCAGGAAGGTGCCACCCTGCCCCTCCGCACCGCCCAGCGACACGAAGCGCAGCGTCCCGCCATTGATAGTCGCGCTGCCGGTCACGTCGAGCAGGTCGATCCCGCCATTGGCATCAAACTCGATCTCCAGCACAGCATTCGAGGCATGGGTGTAATTGCCCTGCACCGTCAGCGTCCCGATCGAATTGCCCGGCGCCAGCGTGCCGCTGTTCGAGACGTTGCCGATTGCGCGGCCGGTGCCGCCCAGCGTGCCGCCCGAAGCGACAGTGAAGCTGCCGGTCAGGTTCGAATTGAGCGCGATCCGTCCCGCGTTGATCGTCACGCTGCCCAGCGTGCCGCCGCCGGTCAGGGTCAGCGTACCGGTGCCGCGCTTGATCAGCGCACCGCTGCCGGAAAAGGCGCCGGCATGGGTGGTGTTGGTCGCGACGGTGGCGTCGAGCGTCGCCCCGCCGGCAACCGTGGTGGTGCCGGTGCCGAGCGCCCCCATATTCGCGATGCTCAGTGTCCCCCCGGTCACGCGGGTGCCGCCGCTGTGCGTGTTCGCGCCGGACAGCGACGCGATGCCGCTGGTCTCGATCGCGCCGGTGCCCGACACGGCATTGGTGAAGCTCACCCCGTTCAGGCGCAGCGTGGCGTTGTTGACCACCGCCCCGGTACCCAGCGCGCCGGCATGGTTCAGGACCACGGTTCCCGATATGATGCTGGTGCCGCCGCTATGGCTGTTGGCAGTGTTGAAGGTCATCTGCCCGGTCCCTGCCACCTCCAGCCACCCGCCGCCGGAAATGCCCAGAGTGAAGGTTTCGGGATCGGACGGCGTAAGGCGCAGCGCGGCACCCTGTTCGATCACGATCGCGCCCGTACCCAGCGGCCGTTCGTTCGACACGACCAGCACGCCGTTGATGATGTGGGTCCCGCCGGAATAGGTGTTGATCGCGGTCAGTTCCGCCGTACCGCCGCCGGTAACCTCGACCCCGCCGGAACCGTCGATGGAATTGCGGAACACGATGTTGCCGAGCCGCAGCGTGCCGTTGTTCACCACCCCGCCACTGCCCAGCGCGTCGCCATGGTTGAGGATCAGCAAGCCGCCGCCGGCGATGGTCGTCCCGCCGGTGAAGCCGTTGGCGCGGCCGATCACCAGCCCGTCGCTGCTATGCACCTCCAGCCTTCCGTCGCCGGTGATCTCCCCGCGGATCTGTTGCTGGCCTTGCCCCAGATTGGCGTCGCGCAGCACGCTATCCTGCGCGACGTTTATGGTGGTCGCCGTGCTCCCGAACTGCGACGCGGCAGGGAGCGTCAGCGTGCCGCTGCTCGATACCTCGGCATAGTCGACCCCACTGACCTCTCCCATCGACCAGCTGCCGAACAGCACATAGAGTTCCTCGGCGCCCGAGACCGGCCCGGCGACCGTGCCGCTGCCCGCCATGCGGATCACGTCATTGTTCGCGCCCATGTCGATCGCGCCGATGATCACCGCGCCATTGCTGATATCGAGCAGATCGTTGCCGCCGCCGAGCGAGACCGCAGTCCCACCGGTCGCATCGATCACGCCGCGCACGACGACATATTGAATGCCGTTCCCGCCCAGCACACCGGTGCCGCTCGCGGCGCGGATCGCCGAGTTCGCATCGATTTCGAGATAATTCTCGTTGCCGCTCAGCCGCACACCAGTGCCGCCGCTCAGCGTGTTGATCACCGCGCCGTTGCTCAGCGTAACGCCGGTGTTCGAACCGAACAGCTCGATATAGCCGTTGCCGATATTCACCGTCGACGCGTCGATCGACAGGCTGGAAAAATCGCCGCTGATGTCGATGCCGGTGTCGGTCAGTACCGATCCGTTGCTGACGGTGATCTGGCTGCCCGGCGCACCGGCGTTGAGCGAGAAGATGCCCGCGGTGACGGTCGCATTGTCGATCACGATCGAGATGCCGGTCTCGTTGGTCCCCTGACCATTGCTGACGATCGGACCGCTGATCGTGCCGCCGCACGTCACGGTATCGCCTGCATTTAGATCGTTGAGCGTGCCGGTCCCCGTCACGGTGCAGCTCTGTGCCCAGGCCGAACCCGCCCAGAGCAGGGCCGTGACCGATATCCCCATCCGCATCGTGCGGGCCAGTGTCGTGCGCGCCATTTCATCCTCCCGAACGCTGTACGTGTCGGCGGATTGTCGCGGCTTGGCGGGGCGGGACCCATCCCATGACTTTGGGGGTGGGTGGCGCGACGCCGTCCCGCTATGGTCTGCGCGAGAATTGGGGGACCTGTGCAGTGACCGATCCCGAGGTCAGGATCACCATATTGGAAGACGATCCCGTCATCCGGCGGCATCTGGAGGATGCGGTACGCGGCCAGGCGGGGCTCGTGCTCGCGGCAAGCGCCGGGTCGCTGGCCGATGCCGATGTGCTGATCGATGCGGCGCCCGATGTCGCGCTGGTCGATCTCGGCCTGCCCGATGGCAGCGGGATCGAGTTCATCGCGAGGCTGCAGAAGGCGACGAGCGCCAAGGCGATCGTCATCACCATCTTCCGCGACCGCGACAGCGTGATGCGTTCGCTCGAGGCTGGCGCGGACGGCTATCTGCTCAAGGATTCGACGCCCGATCAGGTCGTCGCCGCGATCCGCGCCGCGCTGGACGGCGGCGCACCGATCAGCCCCGAGGCGGCCCGCCATTTGCTCCAGCGCTTCGAAGCGATGCGCGCGCCGGTGCCCGACGAACGCGCGCTGACCGTTCGCGAAACCGAATTGCTCGAGATTTTCGCGCGCGGGCTGAGCTATCGCGAGGCGGCGCAGGCGCTGGGCATTTCACGCCACACGGTCGGCGATCATGTGAAGTCGATCTACCGCAAGCTGTCGGTCAATTCGCGTTCCGAGGCGGTGTTCGAGGCGACCCAGTCGGGTCTCATTCACCCGCATCGCTGAGCGGCAGATCGAGCCGCACCGCGGTGCCGCCCTTGCCGCCCTCGAACGCCAGCGTCGCACCGATCGTCCTCGCGCGCGCCTGCATGCTCACCACGCCGCGGCCGCCTGCGGGTGTGCCGTCGAACCCCTTGCCGTCGTCGATCACCGCCAGCTTCAACTGCCCATCGACCACCCCGGCTTCGAGCCGCAGCGACTTCGCCCCGGCATGGCGCAGCGCATTGGTCACGGCTTCCTGCAGCACCCGCAAGATCTGCAGCGTAGTGCGCGGTCCCGGCCCGCCGGGCAGGTCGCCGATCGCGGCGGTGAAGGCGATCCCCGCCGCCTCGGCCTGGGCGCGGATGCGATATTCGAACGAGGCGAGTGCGGCGGACAGGCTGTCCTCGGCCGGATCGAGCGAGTCCACGATCAGGCGCAGGTCGGACACACTGTCCTCCAGCGCACGCTCCACCCCATCGGCCTCGATCGCCCGGCCGCGCACCTGCAGGATCAAGCCGACCAGCCGTCCGCCGATCCCGTCATGCATGTCGCGCACGATCCGCTGGCGTTCCTCCAGCAAGGTCTGGCGCTGGGTCATCGCCTCGCGCTGGCGATAGGTCTCGGCCAGTTCGGCTTCGCGCGCGGCGAGCTTTCCGGCGAGTCTTTCGTTGGCGGAAGTCACCGCACGGCGCGCTTCGGTCGCCTGACGCGCCAGCGAGGTGATCATCGCCATGCCCAGCAGCACGCCCGCAATCGGCGCGACATAGAAGGTCAGCGGCAGCCCCGGCGCGAAGGGGATGGTGAGCTTGAACACGCCATCGGCGATGTCGACGATCAGCGCCGTCAGGCACAGCATCACCATCAACCGCTCGCCCCAGCGCTCGCCGCCCGACCGCCCGATCTCGCGCGCCAGCAGCAGCACCGATCCGCCGCACAGCAGGAAGGTCAGCCACAATTCCACCTGCGTCATCATCCGGAACCAGGTGCCCGCATCGGGCCCGATCCGCCCTTCGAGCAACGGCATGCCGAAGCAGGAAAGCTGCGCCGCGATCCAGCCCCGGCCGAGCCAGGCCACCCAGCGATCCGGCGCCCCGGCATCGCGCAGCACATAGCGTGCCGACGCGAAGATGATCGCGAACGACAGGGTCCAGAACACGACCCAGAACACCAGCTTGCTCATCGCAAAGGGCGGCGTGAATGCCAGCGACCAGTCGCGCAGTGCCCACACCAGCAGCAGCACGATCAGCGCGTTGACGCGGCGCCGGTCCTCGGCCGGCCAGTTGACGATCAGGCACAGCAAGGCGGTGAAGACGAGGATCGCAATCGCGGCCAGCGGCAGATCGACATTGAAGAAACCGCCCCAGCCGAACGCGCGCACCAGATCGTCCGCCGGGCCGACATGGAAGACTGGGAAGACGTGCGAATAGCCTTCATTCTCGACCAGCGCGGTGATGCGGTTGCCACCCTTGCGCACCGCGTCCTTCGGCAGAACGTAGAAGACCGATTCCCAGCCCGCCGATCCGGTGAAGCTGTCGAGCGGCACATTGGGCTGGACCACGACGCCGTTGACCCGCACTTCCTGGATCGAACGGCGGACCGCGAGATAGAGGCCGAGTTCTTCCTGCGGATCGGCGACGGTGAACGGGATCTCGAACAGCGCCCGCGCCGATCCTTCGGTAATCGAGACCTTGTAGTTGGGATCGGGCCGGTATGGCGCACGGAACTTGCGCCCGTCCGCCAGCGGATTGCCGGCTTCGTCTAGGATGGTGAACTCGACATAGGGCCGATGCTGCATGCCCGCGGGCAAAGCGGCCTTTTCCGCCAGCCCGAGGAACAGCCAGAAGATCAGCTGCGAAGCCGCGATCGCGGCAAGTGCGCGCAGCCAGACCGCCCTGTTGTCCCTCCCGATCATCCGTCCGCGCATCCTCTGCCCCGGACTAGGCCCGATTCCCGGCCACGCGGCAACCGGATTGACCGGCAATCCCCAATTCATGGGAGGGCGCTGACGGGTTGCGCGGCGCCCGACTGTGGAGGAGGATGTTGCGGAGGGGGCCGATCATTCGATGAACGTCAGCGAAGCCGTCGCCACGCGCCGCTCGATCCGCGCCTTTCTCGACAGGCCGGTCGACATGGGCCTGCTGCGCGACCTGATCGAACGCGCCGGACGCGCGCCTTCGGGCGGCAACCTCCAGCCTTGGCATGTCCATGTCGTCTCGGGCGAGGCGATGGTGCGGCTGAAGGCGATCATGCGCGAGCGGCTGGCCGAAGCGGCGTTCGGCGATCCGCCCGAATACAGCGTCTATCCCCAGCCGCTCGGCGAACCCTATCGCAGCCGCCGCTTCGGCGTGGGTGAGGCGATGTACGAGCCGCTGGGCATCCCGCGCGAGGACAAGGCGGCGCGGCTGCGCTGGTTCGCGGCCAACTGGCAGTTCTTCGGCGCACCGGTCGGCCTGTTCTGCTATGTCCGCCGCGATCACGGGCCGCCGCAATGGGCCGATTGCGGCATGTTCCTCCAGACGCTGATGCTGCTGCTCCGCGAGGCCGGGCTGGACAGTTGCGCGCAGGAAGCGTGGACCGTGCACCACAAGACGATCGGCAAGTTCCTCGACGCGCCGGAAGATCAGATGCTGTTCACCGGCATGGCGATCGGCTGGCGCGATTCCGACGCGCCGGTGAACGGTTTCGAGGTACCGCGCGCTCCGCTGGAGGAATGGGCGAGCTTCCGCGACTAGCTGCGGAGGATCTTCTCCATCGGCCGGCCCTTGGCCAGTTCGTCGATCAACTTGTCGAGATAGCGGACCTCTAGCATCAGCGGATCCTCGATCTCGGCGATCTTCACCCCGCAGATCGTGCCGGTGATCAGCGACCGTGCCGGGTTCAACGCCGGCGCGTTCGCGAAGAAATCCTCAAAGTTCGTCTTTGCCGCCAGTCCGGCGTCGAGCGCAGCCTGATCATAGCCGGTCAGCCAGCGGATGACCTCGTCCACCTCCGACTTGGTCCGGCCCTTCTTCTCCGCCTTGGTCAGATAATGCGGATACACGCTCGCGACGCTCATCGAATAGATGCGGTGCTTCGTCATGAGGCCCGCGATAGCGCATCCGGCCGCCATGGTCGAACATGACGAACATCGCCTACAGAAAGGCAGCTACCTAAGAATTAGTTAGTCACTTGAGTAATTCGTGAACGACGTTGATCGAGACAGGCCGCGCTGATACCGATGATTCGAAATCGAACGGGAGCAGGACCATGGCAGCACCTACCGCCTATATCGTCGACGCCGTACGCACGGCAGGAGGGCGGCGCGGCGGCAAGCTGGCCGGGTGGCATCCCGCCGACATGGCAGGCGCGGTGCTGGACTCGATCGTCGAACGCACCGGCATCGATCCGGCGGCGATCGACGATGTGGTGATGGGTTGCGTGATGCAGGGCGGCGAGCAGGCGCTGCATATCGGCCGCAACGCCGTGCTGGCGTCGAAATTGCCCGAAAGCGTGCCCGCGGTGACGATCGACCGGCAATGCGGTTCCTCGCAACAGGCGATGCAGTTCGCGGCACAGGCGGTGATGAGCGGCACGCAGGATATTGTGATCGCGGCAGGCGTAGAGAGCATGACCCGCGTGCCGATGGGATCGACCGCAATGCTCTACGCACAGGCCGGCATGGGCCTGCCCAAATCGCCGCGTCAGGAGGCGCGCTATCCCGGCGTGCAGTTCAGCCAGTTCATGGGCGCGGAGATGATCGCGCGGAAGCATGGGTTCAACCGCGACATGCTCGACGCCTATGCGCTGGAAAGCCATCGCCGCGGCGCTGCGGCGACCGAACGGGGCGATTTCGCGGGCGAGATCGTCGCGCTGGAAGTCGAGACGCCCGAAGGCACGGTGCTGCATTCGATCGACGAGGGCATCCGCTTCGACGCGACGATGGAGAGCATCGGATCGGTCAAGCTGCTCAGCCCCGAAGGCATGATCAGCGCGGCCAACGCCAGCCAGATCTGCGACGGATCGTCCGCGGTGATGATCGTCTCCGAAGCGGCGCTGAAGGAACATGGCCTGACCCCGATCGGGCGCATCCACAATCTGACCGTGACCGCGGGCGATCCGGTGATCATGCTCGAGGAACCCCTGTTCGCGACCGACCGGGCGCTGAAGCGTGCGGGCATGCGGATCGAGGATATCGACCTGTACGAAGTCAACGAAGCCTTCGCACCGGTGCCGATGGCGTGGCTGAAGCATGTCGGTGGCGATCCGGAGAAGCTGAACGTCAATGGCGGCGCGATTGCGCTCGGCCATCCGCTAGGCGCATCGGGCACCAAGCTGATGGCGACCTTGATCCACGCACTAGGCAAGCGCGGCAAGAAATACGGACTGCAGACGATGTGTGAAGGCGGCGGGATCGCCAACGTGACCATCGTGGAGCGGCTTTGATTTGATCGCCTGACGGCGACAGGCGGCACCAGCCCGCTCCCCCACCCGGCCTCCCACAGAATATGCTGGATGGGAGGCAGGGTGGGGGAGCGGGACGGCACCGCGAAACCAGAAAAGGAGAGGGTTATGAAGCTCGATTCAAGCGTAGCCGCGGTCGTCACCGGCGGCGCATCGGGACTGGGGGCCGCGACCGCGCGCGCGCTGGCGGCGAAGGGCGTGAAGGTCGCAATCTTCGATCTTCAGGAAGAGAAGGGCAAGGCGCTGGCGGCCGAGATCGGCGGCGTGTTCTGCGAAGTGAACGTGACTTCGGACGAGAGCGTCGATGCCGGTTTCGCCAAGGCGCGCGAGGCGCATGGGCAGGAGCGCATCCTGGTCAATTGCGCCGGAACCGGCAACGCGGTGAAGACCGCCAGCCGCGCCAAGGAAGACGGCAGCATCCGCCATTTCCCGCTGGCTGCGTTCGACTGGGTCATCCAGATCAACCTGGTCGGCACCTTCCGCTGCATCGCCAAATCGGCGGCGGGCATGCTGACGCTCGACCCGATGGAGGATGGCGAGCGCGGGGCGATCGTCAACACCGCGAGCGTCGCCGCCGAGGACGGGCAGATCGGCCAGGCGGCCTATTCGGCTTCGAAGGGCGGCGTGGTGGGCATGACTCTGCCGATCGCGCGCGATCTGATGGGCGAGGCGATCCGGGTGAACACGATCCTGCCGGGCATTTTCGATACGCCGTTGCTGGGCGCCGCGCCGCAGAATGTGCGCGATGCGCTGGCCGCATCGGTCCCCTTCCCCAAGCGGCTGGGCCAACCCGACGAATATGCCAAGCTGGCGCTGTGCATGATCGAGAATGGCTATTTCAACGGCGAGGATGTGCGGCTGGACGGCGCGATCCGCATGGCGCCGCGCTAAGCCGAGGCGGTTTCCCGGCGAGGTTCAAACGATCCGCTCCAGGATCGCCGGTCCCCAGAATTTGGTGGTGAAGGTCCAGGTCGCCAGCGCCACCAGCACGGCGGCGGCGGCCAGCACCAATGCGCCGCCGGCCCTGACCGGCACCGAGACGCTTTCGCCGCGCGAGCGGATGAAGGCTTCGGCCACGAGCAGGTTCGGCACGAAGAAGAAGAACACCATCACCATATCGAACCAGCCGCGGAAATCGCTGGCATGGCCCCAGGTGCCGAACATCAGGAACCAGAAGCCGTACTGCATCCGGTAAAGCCAGGATCCGATCGCCAGCGCGAACAGGCGGATCGCCCAGCCGCGGTGCCGATCGAGCCGCCGGGCGATGGCGTGGCGCAGCGTCTGCGCCGCCGCGAGCATCATCAGCGCGCCGTAAAGGCCGAAGCCGAGATCCATCACCCAGCCGCCGGTGGTGCCGCGGGCAAGGATATAGAAGGTACCGCCCGCGCCGGTGACGAAGGCGGCGATGGTGTAGCTCCACCCGATCCAGCGATGGACACGCGGCCAGCGATTGCGGACGCCCGCGATCAACTGGACCGGCCCCAGCAGGAGCAGCACCGCGCCGAGCAGGAAATGCACGCCGATCCCGATATTCGCGGCCAGCGATCCCGCGACATAGAGGTGCGGCAGCGTGCTGTTCCACGCCCCGGCATCGCCGTTCGCCAGCGAACCCATATAATGGGCGATGATATAGGCGCCGAAGATCGCCGAGCTGAGCCAGACGATCGCCACCAGCGCGATCGCGGACCAGCGATAGACAGGGTCGAGCCATGCGGCGGGCACCGGTCCGGTTTCGATTTTTCGCGCCACGCTCAACGTTCCGGCACCATCAGCACGCTGCGCATCAGCATATCGGTGACGTGTCCGGCATAGCCACGGCGCAATGCATCATCGATCTCATCGATGCCGAAGGCATAGTGGAGCGAGTGGCGCGCCACGAACAGATGCTCGCACGCGCCGATCAGCGAGAAGTGGAAGAACATCGGATCGACCGGCCGGAAGACGCCCTCCGCAACGCCCTGTTCGAGGATAGCCCGTTGCGCCGCCGCCAGCGGCCGGGTGAATCGTTCGGAGAGGAACCGCGCCGTTTCGGAATCGGCGTCGATCGCGAGGGCCGCCGCCAGCCGGTTCATATAGGGGAAGCGGAAATAGACCTTGATGATGCCATGCACATGGTGCCGCAGCTTCTGTGCCGCACCCATGTCCGCGCGGATCAGCTGTTCCAGCTCGTCGAACGTGCCGCCCGCATCGCGTTCGAGCAGGGCCATGAACATCCCGTTCTTGCTGCCGAAATGATAGCGGATCAGCGCGGCATTCACGCCCGATTTCGCGGCAATGTCGCTGAAGCTGATATCGACCGAATTGCGATCGATCATCAGCGCGCTGGTCGCGTCGAGGAGCCGGTCCGCCGTGCCTGCCACGCTATGCCCCCCCTTTCGCTGCCGTCGCCGTAGCACCGGACGTAGATGTAGTTGTTTGCTTAAACAAGGTGGCGTGACACGCCTCGCCTCTCACGCATTTTCGCGCGGGACCCGCCGATCCGAAGCGTGTATAGCCACCTTGCACGGCTGAAACATCGTTCCATTGACAAAATATCGTTCCATATATAGATCGCGCCTCGCGGTGGGCAGCCGGGCCACCAGTTTGGGATCGAGCGACCAGTTTTGGGATTAAGGGCGTGACCGGCACCTCAGCACCTCCGCAAGACCTGCTGCCGGCGCTGCGTGCGATCGTCGGGACGCGCCACCTCCTCACCGATTCCGGCAAGACACGGCGCTATCGCCTCGGCTTCCGCACCGGCGGGGGCGATGCCCTCGCGGTGGTGCGGCCGGGCACGTTGGTCGAACTGTGGCAGGTGCTGGAAGTCTGTGTCCGCGCCGATGTCGCGATCATCGCGCAGGCCGCCAATACCGGGCTGACCGGCGGATCGACCCCGGCGCCCGAGGGCTATGACCGGCCGGTCGTGATCATCGCGATGATGCGGCTGCGCGGCAATTTCGCGATCAACGGCAGCCGTCAGGTCGTATGCCTCCCCGGATCGACGCTGCACGAGCTGGAACAGATGCTGCGCCCGCTGGGCCGCGAGCCGCATTCGGTGATCGGATCGTCCTGCTTCGGCGCGTCGGTGATCGGCGGCGTGTGCAACAATTCCGGCGGCGCACTGGTGCAGCGCGGCCCGGCCTATACCGAATATGCGCTCTTTGCCCGCTCGACCGACGAGGGCGGGATCGCCTTGGTCAATCATCTCGGCATCGATCTGGGCGCGGATCCGGTCGAGATGCTGCGCCGGTTGGAGAGCGGCGACTTCGTTCGCACCGCCGCGAGCGACGCCCATGCCAGCGATGGCCGCTATGCCGCCCATGTCCGCGACGTGGATGCGGACAGCCCGGCGCGCTACAATGCCGATCCGCGCTGCCTGCACGAGGCATCGGGCTCGGCGGGCAAGCTGATGGTGTTCGCGGTGCGGCTCGACACCTTCGCGCGCGAGACGGCGACGCGGACCTTCTATCTCGGCTGCAACGATCCCGCGCCGCTGGCCGAGCTGCGCCGCACGATCCTGAGCGACTGCGAACAGCTTCCGATCGCGGCGGAGTATCTCCATGCCGAGGCATTCGATCTGGCCGAGCGATATGGCAAGGACCAGTTCCTGCTGATCGACTGGCTGGGCACCGACCGGCTGCCGCGCTTCTTCGACCTGAAGAGCCGGATCGACGGTGCGCTGGCGCGCGTGCCGCTGCTCCCCGCCAACCTGATCGACCGCGCGCTCTATGCCGTCAGCAGGCTGTGGCCGAACCATCTGCCCAGGCGGCTGCGCGAATGGCGCGCGCGCTTTCCGCACCATCTGATCCTCAAGGTCCCGGCCGGTGCCGCGGACGAGATGCTCGCGCTGCTGGGCCGCTGGACGGAAAGCGGCGGCGACTGGTTCGAATGCAGCGACGAGGAAGCGCGCAAGGCCTTCCTCCATCGCTTCGTCATCGCCGGGGCTGCGGTGCGCTATCATGCGGTCCACCCGCGCGATGTCGCGGGGATCGTCGCGCTCGACATCGCGCTGCGCCGCAACGATCGCGACTGGTTCGAGACATTGCCCCCGGAGATCGACCGGCAGATCGTCCATCGCATCTATTACGGCCATTTCCTGTGCCATGTGCTGCATCAGGATTATGTCGTGGCGGCGGGCGCGGATTGCGGTGCGATCAAGGATGCGATGCTGGCGCTGCTCGACAAACGCGGCGCGCGCTATCCGGCCGAGCATAATTTCGGCCATCTCTACAAGGCGCCGCCCGAACTGCTCGCCTTCCATGCCGGGCTGGACCCCGCCAACCGGTTCAACCCCGGTATCGGCGGCGCATCCCGCCTGAAGAATCACCGAACCCAAGTCACAGGAGAGAAAGCATGAAATTGTGCCGTTACGGCAAGGCAGGCGCCGAGAAGCCCGGCGTGATCGACGCGGAAGGCAGGTTGCGCGACCTGTCCGGTGTGATCGCCGATCTCGGCCCCGATGAGCTCTCGCCCGGGCGCCTTGCCGCGCTGGCCGCGCTTGACCTGTCCACGCTGCGTGTGGTCGAAAGCCCCGAGCGGTTCGGCCCGCCGGTCACCGGCACGCGCCAGTTCATCGCCGTCGGGCTGAACTATTCGGACCATGCCGCCGAAGCCGGCATGCCGGTGCCCGCCGAGCCGATCCTGTTCACCAAGGCGGTGAGCTGCATCCAGGGGCCGAACGACGTGGTCGAGATCCCGCCGGGATCGGTCAAGACCGACTGGGAGGTCGAGCTGGGCGTGGTGATCGGATCGACCGCATGGCAGGTGTCCGAAGCCGATGCGCTCAGCCATGTCGCCGGATATTGCACGATCAACGATCTGTCCGAGCGCGAGTATCAGCTCGAGCGCGGCGGCACGTGGGACAAGGGCAAGGGCTGCCCCACCTTCGGTCCGATCGGACCGTGGCTGGTGACCGGCGACGAGGTCGGCGATCCGCAGGCGCTGTCGATGTGGCTCGACGTCAACGGCAAGCGCGTCCAGACCGGCAGCACCGCGACGATGATCTTCGGGGTGGCGACGTTGGTCTCCTACATCTCGCGCTTCATGCGGCTGCTGCCCGGCGACATCATCACCACCGGCACCCCGCCGGGCGTCGGCATGGGTCAGAAGCCCGAGCCGCGGTTCCTCAAGCCCGGCGACGTGATGACGCTGGGGATCGAGAAGCTGGGCGACCAGCGGCAGGACGTGGTCGGCTGATCCCGCCGCGCGAAGCGGGAGCGATCAGAGCTTTTCGGAGATCGCTTCCGCCCGCGCGCAGATCAGCGCCGAGGCTTCGCTCTGCGAGACCGGGACGCCGCTGCGGTTCATATAGGGGATGGTGAGCGCGGCCACCGCGACGCCGTTATGGATGATCGGCGCCGAGATATCGGTGACGCCGGGCACCACCGAGCTGTCGATCGCGGCATAGCCCGCGGCGGCGATGCCTTCGAGCTTCTGGGTCAGCTCCGCCCGCGCCTTCTTCGTCAGGTCGGCGCCATATTCCTCGACCCAGCGCGTGCGCACCGAGCCGAGCTGGAAGGCGGTGAGCACCAGCCCCGAAGTCGCGGCCAGGATCGGGCGGCGATGGCCGATGCGCACCACCAGTCCCAGATCGGCCGGGGGGTCGATCCGCGCGATCACCACCATATATTCCTCGGACGGCACCACGAGGTGGCAGGATTGCTGCGTCTCGTCCGACAGTTCGTGCATCACCACCAGCGCGATATCGAGCAGGCGCTTGAGCGGCGGCCGTTCCATGCCGAGCAGGAACAGGTGGTTGGTCAGCTGGTAATAGTCGGTGCCCGGCGGGCGCTCCAGATATTGCCGCCGCTCCAGCACCTGAAGCATGCGGAAGATCTCGTTCTTCGACCGGCCGACCGCCGCGGATATTTCGGACAGGCCCATCGGCCGCGTCACGGTCGCAAGCAATTCGAGGATATCGAGGCCCTTTTCCAGCGCAGGCGCATGATAGACGACAGTCTTCTGCGCAGACTTCTCTCTCGGCATCCCCTAATTCTCTCGCTTGTCCGTTGGTTTGCGCCGATCTCGCGCTCCACCAACACCTAGGCGACTTGCGGCCGTAAGGGCAATCACTTCGATGTCATTCTCCGGAGAGGCGATAGACGCGCTCGGCGTTTCGCCAGAAGAAACGCTCGCGGTCCGCCTCGCTCCAGTTCGCCGCCAGCGCCTGCGCCAGCTTGAACCAGACCATATAGCCGCCCGCGACTTCGCTGACCGGCCAGTCGCTGCCGAACAGGATCCGCTCCGGCCCGAAGGCCTCGGCGGAAGCGCGCGCGTACCAGAGGATCTCGTCGGGGACCCAGTTTTCCCAATCGGCTTCGGTCAGCAGGCCGGAGATCTTGCACACCACATTGGGCAAAGCCGCCAGTTCGCGCATGCCGGTGAGCCAGGGTTCGCGCAGCCCCGCGGCGATGCCGGGCTTGGCGCAGTGATCCAGCACGAACTGCCCCTCGGGACAGGCGCGGACCAGCTCGATCGTCTCGCCGATCTGGTGATGCTTCAGGCACAGTTCGAAATGCAGGCCGCGAGCATGCACCGCGCGCACCCCCGCGACGAACCGGTCCGCCACCGCGAAGCCGGCGGGCTTGTCCTGGATATTGTCGCGAATGCCGCACACCAGCGGCATTGCCGCGAGCCGGGCGAGGGTCGCTTCCCATTCGTCGTCGAGGAACGAGACCCGCGCGACGATGCCCTGGATACGCGGATCGGCCTGCGCCAGACCCGCGACCCATTCGGCCTCGGCCACCGAGCAGCGGGCATGCGCATCGCATTCGACGAACACCATCCGCCGGACCGGCACTTCGGCGGAAACCCGCTGATAGTCGGCCAGGTGAAAGCTCCGGTCGAACGGCGATCCCTTCTCGATCCACGGATAGTGAAGGGTATCGACGTCCCAGAAGTGCGCGTGCGTATCGATGACGTGCATGCCTGCCCGCTTCCCCTCCCTACAGGTTGTTGGCCACAACCTTGTTCGCGCCGGTCGCGCCGTTCTGAAGCCCGCCGGCCAGATTGCGGCGAACCTCGTTGGCGACGATCATGTAGTTATCGGACGCGCCCGGGGCGATATAGATTCCATAGGCCTGCGAATTGGCGAAGCCGTCCGCCTGGCCGATCATGTTGCCCATGATCTGGAAATCGCTGACGCCGGGCGAGACGTTGATGCCGTAATGCCGCCGCGGCGCGCCGCGCGAATTGCCGGTGATCGTCGAATCCTTGATCGTCAGGTTGCGCGCGCCCGGTTCGACCAGAATGCCGTCGCCGCCATTGTTGTAGATGCGCGAGTCGGTGATGCTCAGCCCGTCGACATTCTTGACGATGACGCCGTGCAGTGCCGCGGTCGCCGACCAGCTGTTGGTCAGCCGCATCGACTGGGCCGACTGGAAGTTCCAACCCACGCCGTTCAGCGTGTCGGCCAGGCAATTGGTGAAGAAGCCGAAATTGGGCGGCACCTTGTTCTGGGTATTCTGGAACAGGAAGCCGGTATGGCCGCCGGTGATGTTGACGTTGATCGCATAGATGCCGCCGACGCCGGTATCGAACACCGCCCCGACCGAGCTGGTGCTGTCGTCATACTGATTGATCTCGACGTCGGAGAGGAACACGTCGCCCACTTCGGTGAAGTAGAGGCTCTCGCGGCTGGCATAGGTGATCACGCTGTCCTGCACGAACACCTGATTGCCGTCGTTCACCCAGATGCCGGTGCCCATATAGGCATTGGTCGCGGCGCGGCCGATGTTGAGCTGCTGGAAATAGGTGCGCCAGCAATTGTTGCACAGGATGCCGAAGCCCTTGGGGTTGGGCGTTGAGAAGAACATCTCCAGATCGCGGATCTGGATCCGGTCGATCGGATGGCCGTCGTTCGAGATGTTGAAGATGTGCGCGGTGCCGTTGGTCTGGACCAAGGTCGTCGTCGAACTGCTGGTGCCATAGATGGTGGTATGGTTGTTGGCGATGCGCAGCTGGCCGCTCAGGCGATAGACGCCGGCCGGGATATAGACCGCCTGCCCGCTGTGCGCGGCGCGGCTGATACAGGCCTGGATCTTGTCGGTATCGTCGGAACCGCCATCGCCCTTGGCGCCGCAATCGGTCTGGACGTTCAGGTCACGCGGCGCAGCAATGGCAGGCGTCACGCTCAGCAGTAACGCACCCAGGCCGGCAAAGATGGTCCGTATCATGGCAATCCCCTCTCTTGTCGTTGCTTGTGGTCGGATCAGATCGACCAGCCGCCATCGGCCATCACGGCCTGACCGGTCATGAAGGCGGATTCGTCGGCGGCGAGGTACAGCGCCAGCGCCGCAATCTCCTCGGGCTGGCCGAGCCGCCCCATCGGCTGGCGCGCCCTGAACGCGGCCAGCGCCGCTTCGAAATCGCCGGTCTCGCGCAGCCGCTCGTGGAGCGACGGCGTCTCGATGGTGCCGGGGCAGATCGCGTTGCAGCGGATGCCGCGCGTGACGTAATCGACCGCGACCGACTTGGTCAGTCCGACCACCGCCGCCTTGGACATGCCATAGGCGAAGCGATTGGGTGCCGCCTTGGGCGCGCCGACAATCGAGGCCATGTTGACGATCGATCCGCCGCCACGATCCAGCATGCCCGGTAGGAAGGCGCGGATGGTGCGGAACATCGCGGTCACGTTGACGTCGAGCGCGAGCGACCAGTCGGCGTCCGAGCAATCGAGCACCGTGCCCGCGGTGACCACGCCAGCGCAGTTGAACAGCACGTCTACCCCGCCGATCCGGTCGCGCAGCGCTTCGATAGCCGCAGTATCGGTCACGTCGAGCGCAGCGGCCTCACAACCAACGATGCCTTCCAGCACCGCCGCATTGCGGTCGGTCGCCCAGACGGTCGCGCCTTCGGCGGCGAACAGTTCGGCGGCGGTGCGGCCGATGCCCTGCCCTGCGCCGGTGACGATGGCAGTCTTGCCCGCGAGCCGTCCCATCAGCGGCCTCCCGGATGGCAGGAGGGGCCGACCGCATCGATCGACTTGTAGTTCAGGATGAACTCGCGATGCCCCAGCGCTTCGGACTTGCTGTGCTCGCCGCGCGCGATGGCCAGCACCAGCTCGAACAGCTCGTCGCCGACATCGTCGAGCGTGGCTTCGCCCAGCATGATCCGGCCGGCATCCACGTCCATATCCTCGTGCATCCGCGCATAGGTTTCGGGATTGCCGGTGATCTTGATGACCGGCGCGATCACCGATCCGACGACCGAGCCGCGCCCGGTGGTGAACAGGGTCAGGTGCGCGCCGCACGAGATCAGTTCGACGATCTCGGCATTGTCGGCGATGTTGGGGAAGCCGAAGCGCGGTGCTTCCGCCGGCACCACGTCGAGCAGATAGAGGCCCGGCCGGTCGGGCTGTTCGGCCGGGCGGATCACGCCGTCGATGGGTCGGCTGCCCGACTTCACATAGGCGCCCGCCGACTTCTCCTCGAGCGTCGACAGGCCACCCTCGGCATTGCCGGGGGAGAAGCTGCCATAGCCCATGGCGCGGTAATAGCTTTCGGCATTGGCGATCGAGACGTTGATCGCCTCGGCCACGTCGGGCGTCGCGGCGCGGACGCTCATCGCGCCTTCGCAGCCGATCATCTCGCCGGTCTCCTCGAAGATGCAGGTCGCCCCCGCATCGATCAGCCGGTCGAACGCGCGGCCGACCGCGGGATTGGCGGCGATCCCGCTGGTGCCGTCCGATCCGCCGCAGATGGTGCCGATGGACAGGTCGGCCATGGTCATCGGCACGCGGACCTCGATCTCGCGCATGATCGACTGGACGCGTCGTACCGCCTCCAGCGCCACGTCGATCCCCGAGCGGGTGCCGCCGACTTCCTGGATGACGATGGTCTCGACCGGGCGTCCGCTGTTCGCGATGAAGGTCGCGAGGCCCTCGCGGTCGAACCCCTCGCAACCCAGCGACACCAGCACCGCGCCGCCCACATTGGGGTGCGTCGTCAGCGCCTTCATCATCCGCAGCGAATAATCGTTGGGATAGCAGCCCGGAAAGCCGAGCAGATGCACATCGGGATCGTCGGCGCGATCGACCACCCGCCGCGCGACATGATGCGCGCACTCGACGAGATAGACGACGGCAACCACGTTGCGGATGCCCTTGCGGCCGTCGGTGCGGAGATACCCGTCGGCGATAATCATGAACGCGCTTCCGAATCCCTTGTGTGGGTCGAGATGTAATTGCTCTCGAGATTGTGCAGATGGACCCACTCGCCGGGACGCACGTCCGCGGTCGCCGATCCGATCGACATGCCGTATTTGACCACCTCGCCGCCCGACGGGATGAACCGCCGGGCGATCTTGTGGCCGAGCGGGACGTCCGACTGGGCGATGGCGGTGTCGCCATCCATCGCCAGTGCCTCGCCGGCGGCGATATTGCGGCGACAGATCGCTACATTATCGCCGGGCGAGAGGACGATCACCGGCCGGTCGTCGCTCATCGGCGCGGCTTGCCCTTGCGGATCAGGCCCTTGAGCTCCTTGAGCACTGCGTACGACTTCTCGCCGATGGTGCCGTCCTGGAAGATACCGACGCCGATCGTCACCGGCGCGCGGTCGCGCTGGCACAGGCGGATATATTCGGCGAGCTGCGGCGCCGGGTAGAGCGGCGGCTCCATCTCGGCATTGTCGGTGACGTGGAACCAAGGCGCGTCGAGCTTGATCGCCGAATGCGCCTGCATCCCCGCTGCCGGACCGTCCTTCA
Source organism: Sphingomonas sp. AOB5 (assembly GCF_029433115.1). GTDB lineage: Bacteria > Pseudomonadota > Alphaproteobacteria > Sphingomonadales > Sphingomonadaceae > Sphingomonas. The sequence continues at coordinate 33,089 of NZ_JARNTV010000026.1, forward strand.
GGTAACGCGAGCCGAACGGCTTGGCGGGCAGATCGGTGATCTCGCCGCACCAGTAATCCTGGCACTCGACCTCGTTGGGGAAGGCCCAGCCGTTGAACGAGGACATGCAGTCCTTGTTGCCGCTCTTGATCGCGCGATCGATCGCCTCGTTGGGCAGGTTGGGATAGCTCTCCATCGTCTGGAACCAGCTGTCGAGCCACCAGCCCTTCACCTTGGTGCCGTAGCGCGCGCCGAATTCGTTGAAGACCTCGATCAGCTGCGCGGCATATTCGGCTTCGCTGAAGGTGGGGGTGTCGATCGCGCGCTGGTGCTGCTGGATCAGCTTACCCGTGCCCGGGCAGTTCTGGTACAGCATCAGCTCGATCCGGTATTTGGCCAGCTCGTCGGCCAGCTCCATGATCAGGTCGCGCTTGGTGGTGGTGCCGGGGTGCAGCCGCTCCCATGACTTGATCGGCGCGGGGCAGGTCGGGTTGCCGTGATTGACCGTCCAGATCAGGTACCGCGCGCCGCAATCGTCGACCATCTTCGCGATCTTCTTCACGTCGAGCGCGTTGACGGCTTCCTCATAGGGCTTGCGCGGACCGCTGCGCGGCGTGGTGAGATCGAGGAAGTGGAACCACATGCCGTAGCCGGCATCGGCGAACCAGTCGGTGTTGGCGCGATTGGCGCGCTGGCGCTGGGTTTCGGCTTCGATCTCGGCGAGCTTGGCCACCGGGGTCAGCTCGACCGAGCGCAGGCGGAACACTTCCTTGCCCTTGGGCGCGGTCACCGTCAGCTTCACGACATTGACGCCGCGGACCAGATCGACCTCGCCTTCCACCGGCTTGCGCTCGAACAGATAATATTCGCGCATCCGCCAGAAGCCGTCGCTGTCCGGATCGCCCGGATTGTCGACCGGGCCTTCCGGGTGCGGGATGAAATAGCCCTTGGTGACGGGTGCCGCGAACTGCAGGTCCTGCTTGCCGTTCACGGTGATGGTGACCGGCTGGCCTTCCTTCACCGTCGAATAGCAGAGCGCGATGCGATAGCGGCCCGGCTCGGTGACGTTGACGCTCCAGATGATCTCGCCGGTACCCATGAAGGGGAGCATCATCTCCAGCTCGCCGACGCCGAACCGGATGTCGCCGCTGCGGAACACCGACTTTTCAGGGTAGAGGCGGAGGACCGGGTTGAGCTTGTCGATCCCCGCGGCACTGGGCTTCAGCGCCGGGCCATTACCCGGTGCCGGTACAGGCGCCGATCCGCGTGCGCTCGCCGGGAGCGCGGGCAGGCTGGAAGCCGCCGCAAGGGCGGCACCGCCGCGCAGAAAGTCCTTACGTGTCAGTTTCATCGCCGATCCCTTTTCACTGATACTTTTGTCATTGCGCCCAGCCGCCCTGGGCCATGATCCCGCCATCGACGGTCACGCATTCGCCGGTCATGAAGGACGCCCCGTCGCTGGCGAGGAAGGCGACTACGCGCGCCAGTTCCTCGGGCCGGCCGAAGCGTTTCATGGGGTAGGCGTTGCGCAGCCGCGGAATATAGGTCTTGTCCGCGATCCCTTCTTCGACCTGCTTCATCAGCGGCGTGTCGAACGTGCCGGGCGCGATCGAGAGGACGCGGATATTCTGTTCGGCATATTCCAGCGCAAGCTGGCGGGTGAGCGACAGGATCGCACCCTTCGACGCGGCATAGGCCGACGCACCCTTTTGCGACTGGATGCCCTGCACGCTGCCGGTGTTGAGGATGACGCCGCCGCCCCTGGCCAGCATCTGCGGCACGCAACGCTTCACCATCCAGAAATAGGATTTCAGGTTGATGGTGAGGATCGCGTCCCACAACGCATCGTCCAGTTCGTGCGCGGGCACATAGCTGGTCGGCGGCTGGATACCGACATTGTTACACAGCACGTCGACGCCGCCGAGTTCGGCTGCCTTCGCCGCCAGCAGGTCGCAGGTCGCGGTCTCGCCCATGCTGCCCGCAACGAAGTGGATCTTGCCCGGCAGTTGCTGCGCTTCGGCGATCAGTTCGGCACCCGCTTCGGGCGACAGATCGTTGACCACGACCTGCGCACCCAGCCGGGCGAATTCGAGCGAGAAGGCCTTGCCGAGGCCGCCCGCGCCGCCGGTGACGATCACGGTCTTTCCGGTGAAGTCGGGGCTCATGCGCCGGTCCTCCCCGCCTTGCCGCTCCACAGCGACAGGATCTCCTCCAGCGCCATGCCCTTGGTCTCGGGCAATTTGGTCAGCACCACGACGAACTGGATGACGAGGAACAGTGCGAACACCAGGAACATCGCCGACACGCCGAACAGATCACGCACCACCGGGAAGGCCTGGTTGATGACGATATCGGTGATCCACACCGCCACCGTCGCCACGCCCATCGCCCGGGCACGCACGCTGGTCGGGAAGATTTCCGAGATCACGATCCATTTGATCGGGCCGAGCGAGAAGGCGAAGAAGGCCACGAACATGCACAGCAGCGCGATGATCACCGCGCCATCGGTGACGCCCGCCGCGAAGCAGATGCCTGTCGCGGTCAGCGCGATCGCGGCGCCGGCGCATCCCGCCAGCAGCACCGCGCGGCGGCCGAAGCGATCGACCACGAACAGCGACAGCACGGTGAAGCTCGCCAGCACGATGCCGATCACCGCATGGCCGCCCAGCGACGCGCCGCCGGTGATGCCGGCCCGCTCGAGGATGGTCGGGCCGTAATACATCACCACGGTGATGCCGCTTAGTTCGGAGAAGACCGCGAGGAACACGCCGAGGAACAGCGGCTTGCGCAGCGGCCCGCGCCACCATGCGCCGACCGCGACTTCCTCGTTCTTCATCGACTGTTCGATCTGGCGCAGTTCGGCCGAGGCGACTTCGGTGCTGCCGCGCAGCCGCGCGAGCACGCCCAGCGCCTTTTCGGTCTTGCCCTTCAGCGCCAGCCAGCGCGGGCTGTCCGGGACCAGCAGCGCAAGGCCGAAGAACAGCAAGGACGGCACCAGCTGGGTCAGGAACATGCCGCGCCAGGCCTCGCCGACCAGCAGCCAGTGCCACACACCCGTGCCGTTCACCGCATCGGCGGCGAGGGCGAAGTTGAGCAGCTCGGCATTGACGAGCATCGCCGTCACGATGCCGATGCAGATCGTCAGCTGGAACAGCGAGACGAGGCGGCCGCGCACGTCGGGCGGGGCCACTTCGGAGATGTAGAGCGGCGACACGATCGACGCGACGCCGACGCCCAGACCGCCGACGATGCGGCCCACAATCACCCAGTCCGCGGTCGGCGCCAGCGCGCAGATCACTGCGCACAGGCCCAGCAGCACGCCGCCGATCAGCATCACATTCTTGCGGCCCAGGCTGTCGCACAGCCGTCCCGCGATCAGCACGCCAGCGGCGCATCCGAACAGGCCGGAGGTGACGAACCAGCCCTCCATCACCGCGCCGAATCCGAACTGTGCCTTCACCAGCGACAGCGCACCGGCGATGACCACCGTCTCGTAGCCGAACAGGAACCCGCCAAGCGCGGAGACCAGGCTGACGAGCGTGACGTAGAACAGATTGCCGCTGCCCGCGGCGATCCCGGTGGGGCCGTCATCGGCTGCCGGATCGATCACATGATGCATGGGACGCCCTCAATTCCTCTTGTCGCTCCCCGGTTGGCCGCCGGCAGGATTGCCGGCGGCACGGGGGAGCCGTTCATCCCGCTTGCGCGGGACCGTGCCTCAGAAGGTGGCACGGGCGCCGATGGTGAAGCGTCGGCCGCTCAGTTCATAGAGGCGCGTGATGCCGTAGCGGTTGGTCTGGCGCAGGGCGGATTCGGTGGCGTTGATCAGCCACGCGTTCACGCTGAAATTCTGCGTGATGCGATAGTTCGCCGCGAAATCGAGCTGGCCATAGCCTTCGGTGAAGATGCCGTCGCCGAAGTAGCTCAGCGGATCCTGAACCCAGCGGCTGCGGTAATTATAGCCGGCATGCAGGCTGAAGGTGCCGTCGTCATAATAGGCGCCGACATTATAGGTGTCCTTCGAGATGCCGGTCAGCGGCACCGCGGGCGAACCCTGGTTCAGCACGACATTGCCGTACCAGATATGCGTCCAGTTGGCGCGCACCCCCAGCTTGCCCAGCGGCCCGGGCAGGAAGCTCAACGACTGCTGATAGCCGACTTCGAGACCCTTGATCGTCGTCGTCTCGGCATTGACCGGCTGCGCCACCGAGAGGAGCATCGGCAACACCGTGCTGCTGCCGTTCAGCGTCACGTTGACGGTCTGGTCGGAATAGTTGGTGAGGACCAGGTTCTGCACGCGCTTCACGAACACCGCGGCGCCGACCATGTTCTGCCGCCCGAAATACCATTCCAGCGACACGTCCGCCTGATCCGACAGATAGGGCTTCAGGTCCGGATTGCCGCGGTTCAGCGTGCCGCGCCACGTGCCCGAGGGCGGCGGACCCGACGAAGCGTTCGGGCTGCTGGCCGCGGCCAGCAGGTTCATGTCCGGACGCTGCATCACCCGCGCCAGCGCGATGCGGACCAGGAAGTCGTTGCCGATCTGGTAGCGCGCATTCAGCGAAGGCAGCGCATAGGTGTAGACGTTACGCTGTGCCTGCACCGCCGCGTCGCTGTAGCTCAGCGAGTTGCCGCCGCCGAACAGGCCATAGATCAGCGTCGCGCCCGGCGAAGGCACATAGCCCGCCGACAATTGCTCGGTGCGGACGATGCGGACACCGGCGTTGATCTTGAGCAGATCGTTGCTCGACGCGAAGTCGGCGCGGACATAGCCGGCCTGCGACTTTTCCTGCACCCGCGTCGTGGTGGTCAGCGACTGGATCGGGGGATTGATCGTCGCCAGCTTGTCGAGCGGGAAGTCCGCGAACAGTGCCGGAAGATCGACCGTCAGGAAGGTGCGCGGGAAATCCGAACCGCCGTCATAGGACGCGAAGAAGTTCGGATTGCGCCGGACATAGAGATAGCCGCTCATGTCTGTCGGCAAGCCTGCCGCCGAGTTGCTGATATAGTTGGGCGTGGTCGCCAGGATGCGATCCTGGATGTTGATGCCCGCGCGAATGCCGCGCAGGAAGCCGCCATCGAAGGTGCGCGCGACGTCGACCTTGCCGTTCCAGATCTCGTCGGTCGTCGGCTGGCGGTAATTCCCCTGCACGCCGAAGAAATAATAGTTGTTCTTATCGGCCGGGTTGAAGCCGTTGTAAAAGCCGAAGCTGGCCGGACCGCCGGGATCGGTGGTGGTGTCGTAGTAAAGACTGGCGCCCGGCGAACGCGTTGCCCACGATACGAATGCCTGGGTGGTCCGCTCGATCGCGTGACCATAGGAAAGTTCGCCGCTCACCTTCCACTTGCCGAGATCGAGCGCGCCCGAAAAGGCGGTCGAATACATGTCCTGCACGAACTCGTAGCGGTTGGCCTGAACCCAGGCGAAGACGTTGGTGCCGCGCCACGCGACTTCCACGCCATTGCCGTCGACCGTGGTCGTATCCGTCGGCGACGGCCCCAGCGCGCCGGCGCCGGTATACCAGTTATTGCCCTGGTACATGTCGAACTTCTGGCCGAAGTGCGAATAGATGCCGTCGAGCCGAAGCTCGAGATTGTCGGTCGGCTTGAACTGGATCGTACCCGCGGCGCTGCGGCGCTTGTTGCTGCCGATCATGTCGTTCTGATGCAGGCCGAAGATGCGGTAGCGCGTGCCCGGACCGGCATAGGTGCCGTCGGCCACGACGCCGTCGGTGCTGTAGGTCTGGCTGTTGAACTTGCGATCGTTGATGTCGACCGCAACGCTGATCCCCAGCCGCCCGTCGAAGAACGTGTCGCTGTACAGCGCCGAGATGTGCGGATCGATGCCGCCTTCGAGCTGCTGGTCGTAATTGCCCTCGACGCTGAGCGCGAACTTGCGGCCCACGGTCAGCGGGCTGATCGTCTGCATGTTGACCGTCGCGGCAAGGCCGCTCTCGATCAGATCGGCGGTCGGCGACTTGTACACGTCCACGCGGCTGGCGAAGTTGGCGGTCAGCACCTGGAAGTCGAACGCACGCGTACCCGAAGCCGAGGGCAGCTGGCGGCCGTTATAGAGCGTGTTGGTGAATTTCGGATCGAGGCCGCGGACGGAAAGGAACTGGCCTTCGCCAAGCGTGCGGGTGATCTGCACGCCGGTGACGCGCTGGAGCGACTCCGCGACATTCTGTTCGGGATATTTGCCGATATCCTCGGCGGCGATGCCATCGCTGACGACGTCGGCGTTGCGCTTGTTCTGAAGCGCGCGTTCGAGGCTGGCGGCATAGCCGGTGACGACGATCTCCTGACCGTCCTGCGCTTCCGCGCTTTCGTCCTTGCTGGTCTGCGCCGCGGCCTGGGGCGCCCAAAGCGCAACCATCGCAATCGCCGAACAAGCGGCCGTACCGGCCAGCATCCTGCGCATCCGCTTCGCCATGTTCATGTCTCGCATATCCCCTCCACATTCCGGCTCTTCGTGGCCGCGGTGCATTCGTGCCACCTGTGAGACGCAGTGTCAATTATGAAATCATTGCGAATGCGCGCATGACGGCGCTCTCATAAAATCACGATATTATAATGTGATAGATCGGTCACCGAACGGGCATCAGGCGCGACATCTTTGCAATTCGCGCAATCGAATCGCGTGTCGCGCGCCGTTTTGACATGATTCATCGCGCCATCCCGGCATTGCCGGCGGCGCGAAACGGGCAACGGGAAACGCGAAATCCGGCGGCTCAGTTCGCCGCTGCGGGCCTCAGATGGCGGGCCAACCAGTGCAGGCTGTCGCGGCGCATGCGCACCGCGATATCGGCCGCGGGATCGACGTCGAAGGCGTGGAAACCGCCGGGATAGACATGCAGCTCGGTCGCGACGCCCGCGCGGATCAGGCGCGCGGCATAGGCGATATCCTCGTCGACGAAGAGATCGATCGAACCGGTCGCGACGAACGCGGGCGGAAGGCCCCCAAGCTGCTCCGCGCGCGCGGCCGCGGCATAGGGCGATACACCGTCCGATCCCGGCTCGCCCCCCAGATAGCTGCGCCAGCCGAAGCAGTTGCTGCCATGGTTCCACACCAGTCTGCCCGCATGAGGGTGCGGATCGGCGGTGCAGGTGCGATCGTCGAGCATCGGATAGATGAGTTGCTGGAATGCCGGCGTCACTTCGCCCCGGTCGCGCGCCAGCAACGCCAGCGCCGCCGCCAGCCCGCCGCCCGCACTCTCGCCGCGCAGGCCGATGCGGCGTGCGTCGACGCCGAGCTTTTCGGCATTGGCGAACAGCCAGAGCAGGCCGGCATAGCAATCCTCAAGCGGACCGGGGAACACCGTCTCGGGCGCCAGCCGGTACTCGACCGACACGATCGCGCAGTCGAGCCGCTCGACCATCGCACGATGGATCGGTTCGAGCGATCCGGCGGTGCCCGCGACATAGCCGCCGCCATGGATGTGATAAATGCAGGGCAGCAACTCGCCAGCACGCCCAGCCGGGCGGTAATGGACCAGGGCGACGTCGGGCGCGCCATCGCGGCCGGGCACCACCGCCTCACCGCGCTCGACCCGTTCGGGATTGACGATCTCGCCGAGCGGCAAGCGGCCGGGCTGACGCAACAGCGGCAGGGTCGTCTCGTCGAGCGTGAGCTGCGGCCACAGGTCGAGCAGCGGGAGCAGCTCCGGGTCCACCTGATCGCGTGGGTCGCTCATACGGGATACCTCTCGTTCCAGCTCGTCACTTCGACGCTGTCCGGCGATACCGCACCGCCGCCGGTGCGGATCACGATGATCGTGCGCCGCTCGCCGCCGGCCAGATCGAAATGATTGTCGTCGAAGCGCAGGTCAGCCTCGTCCGAACGCAGCCGCACGGCAAGCGCATAGCGATCGGCGGTGATGGTCAGGCGGAGTTCGCCATCCACCTGCTCGCCGGTCACGCGAAGCCCGGGATCGGTGAGGGCCAGCGCCTTGATCGGCGCCAGCAGCAGCCGGTTGTCCGGGAACAGCCCGTCCGGGCTGCGCACCGTCAGGACATGATCGGGCGTATCGATCACGGTCCCGCGCCAGATGCACGCGCTGGCATTGGCCGCGACATCGGCCGATACGGTCTTGCGCCACGCCGCGCCGCCGTCGAGTCGCACGAGCGCCACCACCACCTCGCCATGGACCGGCGTCAGCCCGTCGTTGGTGATCCACAGCTCGGCCGCATCGCCATCGCGCCGGAACGAGGCCATCACCGGGGCGAAGGCCCGCATGGTCGAATAGAAGCTGGCCTTTGCCACGCCATCATAGTCGATCAGGCTCCAGCTCACACAGGGCCAGCAATCATTATGTTGCCAGATCAACGCGCCCGAGCAATGCGGCTTGCGGCGGCGATAATGTTCGATGCCGAACTTCAGTCCCTCGGCCTGAGCCATCATGGTGAAGTCGACAAACTGCTCCAGCGTGGCGGGCGCGCCGGTGACGGGCGCCATCATCGCGCTGGCCTTGTCGGCCACATCCTTGATGCGTTCGAGGAAGCCCTCGCTGCCCAGCACCATGTCTTCCGGCGCCATCCAGCGCCGCAGCGTGCCGATATCCGGCGCGCCCTGCAGCCCGAACTCGCTGACGAAGCGCGCCATGTCCTCGGCATAGCGGGTGAAGGCGACGCCTTCGGGCGCAGTCTCGTAGGCACCGACCGGATCGGCATCGGGGACCAGCGGGATGCCGTGCCACACCGTCCAGTTGTGCACATCGCCGCCGCGCATGCTGTTAGGCGTCGGCCCGCCCCAGGGGCTGCTCGGCCAGTAAGGCGTCACCGGATCGAGCTGCCCGAGTATCGCGGGGATCAGCTCGTCATAGAAGCTCAGGCCGGCCAGCGGGGTCTGCACGCCCTTCACATAATCGTCGAAGAACTGGATCGCCTGATTCTCGTTATTGCCGCACCAAAGCGCAAGGCAGGCGCGGTGCCGCAGCCGCGCGACCTGCTCGGCCACTTCGGCCCGGACATTCTCGACAAAGGCCGGGTCGTTGTCGGGATAGGGCGCGCAGGCGAACATGAAGTCCTGCCACACCAGCAGGCCCAGCCGGTCGCACTCGTCATAGAAGAGATCGGGTTCGTAGATGCCGCCGCCCCACACGCGGATCATGTTCATGTTGGCTTCGACCGCGCGCGCCAGCAGGTCGCGATAGGCCGTATCGGGGATCGCGCCGACGAACGAACTGGCCGGGACCCAGCAGCTTCCCTTGGCGAAGATCGGCACGCCGTTCAGGACGAAGCGGAAGAAGGTCGTGCCCGGTTCGTCCGGATCGGGCGACTGATCGATGGCGATGGTGCGGATGCCCACGCGGGTGCGATGCTCCGGCGCGCCTTCGATCCGCGCGACCAGCGTGTAGAGCGGCTGCCCGCCCAGATCGGCGGTCCACCACAGCTTTGCGTCGGGCACGGTCATCGCGACACCGCCCGAGCCATGGCGTGTTGCGCTGGCGACCGTCACGCCGTCGGGATCGATCAGTTCGAAAACCACCTCGGCCGATCCCGACAATTCGGCTTCGGCAGTCACCTGCGCCGTGCCGTCGTCGATCGAGAGCGTCGAGAAGTTGACGCTGCGCACCACCGCGCTGCGCCGCCGCTCGACATGCACCGGCTGCCAGATGCCGATCGTCGGCAGATCGGGACCCCAGTCCCAGCCCCAGCCGAACTGCGCCTTGCGCATCAATGTGCGGCGCGAGCGGCTGATCCGGTCGGTGAAGCTGCTCCACGCCGGAAGCGGCGCGCCCGCGACCATCGCCGCGGTCGGATGGAAGCAGATCGCCAGCGCATGCGCGCCCGGCGCCACATCGCTCAGATCGAACCGCCAGCTGCGGAACATGTTGCCGGCCTGCCCCAGCAGCGCGCCGTCGAGATAGATGTCGGCAAAGGTATCGAGTCCGTCGAAGACCAGCGTGAGCTTCTCGCCCGGCTGTGACGGGGCAAGCTCGAGCGTCGAATGCCACCACCATTCGCGGTCGCGCACCCAGGCCGCCGCCGCTTCGTTGCGGCCCCGATAGGGATCTTCCAGCCGCCCGGCCGCGATCAGCGCACGATAGGTGTCGCCCGGCGCTTCGGCAGGGATCCAGCCTTCGCCTTCACCCAGCGCAGCGCCAGCCGCCAGCCCTTCGCCGGGCACGAAATCCCTGATCCGCCATGCGGCGGCAATGCTGTCCATCATTCTCGGTCCTGGCTGAAATGAAACTCGTATCGCCCGGACCGAGGGGAACCCTCAGCCCTTGGCCGCGGCCCGCGCCTCCGCACGATCGCGGCAAATGCCTTCGAAGCCGAAGGCCAGGAAGCGCGCCATCCGCGCCTTGACCGCCGGAAAATCCTCCGACTTGCACAGGCCGTGCGACAGCTCGTCGATGCGGCCGGTGCGGGCCAGCGTCATGACCAGCGATCCGGTCACGAAATGATAGCCCCAAAAGATATCCTCTTCCGGGCAATCGGGGAGCGCCTGCTTGAGCAGCCCGATCAGCTTGAGCACCACCGCGTCGAAATGATCGTCGAACAGCTTGGCGCCCCATTTCGGCGCCATCGCAACCTGCGCGCCGAGCGCCGCGAAATTGCGCCAGCCCTCACCGCCCTGAATGTAGAGATCGAGATCGGTGTCGAGAAAGGCGCGCAGTGCACCCTCCACCGTAGGCTTGCCGCGGCATTCCCCAGCATAGCGATCGAGCGCGGCCATGCGCAGATCGGCGGTGACCGCGGCGCGGCGGGCGAACACCGCGTCGAACATCGCCTTCTTGTCCTCGAAATAATAATGGAGGAGCGAGGTGTGGACGCCCGCCTGCTGCGCGACGTCCTTCAGCGTGACGCCGTACAGGCCACGCTGCGAGAAGAGCAGTTCGGCGGCGTCGAGAATCTGCTCGAGAGACTCGGCGCGCTGCTGCGCCTTGGTCCGCCGCTTGGGCTTGGCTTCGGTCATTGTCGCTCCATCGATCGGACGCACCCGGTCAGCAATGGCTGCCGACAAAGTAAGTCCCGCATGATCCATGGCTTTTGTCGATCTTCATAACGGATGCCAATAACTATGCTGCGGACCGGCCCGCGCCGGCCCGCAGCCAAGGGGATCAGAAGCTGCGACTGACACGCACGCCATATTGGCGCGGCGCACCGGCGAGACGGCGGGCGCCGTTGATCGCACCGACATAATGTTCGTTGGTCAGGTTGGTCGAATAGCCCGCAATCGACCAGTCGCCCGTGGTCAGCGTGAGCTGGGCGTTGAGGATGTTGCGATCCTCGATCCGGTCGCCGCGCGCCGCATCCTGGAACAGCGTGCCCCACACCGCGCCGATATGGGCAAAGTCGAGGCGCGGGGTCAGCGTCGCGTTGTCGCCCAGCCGGATCGCATATTGCACGCCGCCGCTGAAGGTGAACTTCGGCGCATAATTCTGCTCACGGCCGGTCAGGTTGATGCAGCGCGCCGTGACCGGACCTGCGGTCGGGTTGCAGGCCGCGGGCGGCGTGCCCGCACGCGGATCGATGGCGTAGAAGGTCGCCAGTTCGGAATTCGACACCGACATCGACATGTCGAACGAGAAGCCGTCGAAATTGCCCTGTGCCGAAGCCTCGAGGCCGTACAGCTTGGTTTCGCCCGGCACATTGTACAGCGACGAGAGACCCGGCGAGCGCGGATCGATGATGTTGACCTGGAAATTCTTGAACAGGTTGTAATAGCCGCCCAGCTGCGTGCGCAGGCGACCGTTCATGAAGGTGCCTTTCCAGCCCAGCTCGAAATCGGTCACGTCCTCGGGCGCGAACGCCAGCGGCGCAAGGCCCGCGAGGTTCGGGCCGTTGAGACCGCCCGCCTTGGTGCCGGTGGCGACGAAGGCATAGAGGAAGTTGTTCGCGTCGACGGTCCAGTTCACCGCGACCTTGCCGTTGAACTTCTTGTTGACGGTCTTGTCGACCTGGACGAGCTGCGCGACCGGCGCGGCGATGCCGGTGAAATAGGCCCGGGCGACGGCGTCGTTGGCCGAGCTGCTGCGCGACCAGCGGCCGCCCAGCGTCACCTGCAGACTGTCGGTCAGCTTGTAGCCGACCTGGCCGAACGCGGCGAGCGCGGTCTTGGGATTGGTGCCGACGATCTCGATGTCGAACTGGGTGAAGGTGTTCGGCGTCAGGTCGGAATAATAGCCGCCATTGGGCGGGATGAAGATCTTGTCGCTCTGATAATAGCCGCCGATCACCCAGGTGAAGCGGCCGGTGTCCGGCGAGACGATGTTGAATTCCTGCGACCAGATCTCTTCGCTGATATTGTCGCGGAATTCGTTCGCGGGCACGGCTGCGGTGCCGGTCGCGGCAGTGCCGTCGCCGTCATAGTTGATCTGCGTGGTGCCGCGCTGGAAGCCGCTGATCGAGCGGAACACGATGCCGCTGTCGGTCGTGTAGGCCATGTTGAGCACGACGCGGCCGAACTCGTCGCGGCCGTTCAGATAGGCGTTGTTCGCAACGACCAGCGGATCGCTGGTGTTGGGGATCGGCGCGGCGGCAGTGCCGATATTGGAGGCACTGGCGGGCAGGCCACCATATTCGATATTGTTGTAATCGCCCTTCAGCAGCACCCGGAAATTGGCGCTGGGTTCCCAGAGCAGGCTGGCGCGGCCGCTATAATCGCGGCGGTCGCCGGGGTTGCCCGTCCAGGCGCCGGTGACGGTGTAGAACGTGTCGCGATGCTCGACATTGCCTGCGACGCGCAGCGCCAGCGTGCTGCTGATCGGCAGGTTGATCGCGCCCTGCACCTTGATGTCGTTGTAATTGCCATACTGCGCCATGACGTAGCCGTTGACGCTGTTCACATCGGGGTTCTTCTGGGTGATGAAGATCGCACCGCCGGTGGCGTTGCCGCCCGCGAACGTGCCCTGCGGACCGCGCAGCACTTCGACGCTGGCAATGTCGTAATAGGGCTCGGACTGGAAATAGCCGGGCAGCGTGGCGACACCGTCGCGATAGGTGACGACGCCTACCCCAATGGCACTCGTCTGCTCGGTCTTGCCGATGCCGCGGATGTTGAACGCATTGCCCTGACCGGTGGTGTTGACGGTCAGCGACGGCGTGGCGAACTGGAGCTGCTCGACGCCGTTGACGCTCTTGCGGACCAGATCCTCGCCGGTGAGGACGGTCGCGGCGACGCCGGTGCGCTGCAGGCTGGTCGAGCGGCGCTCGGCAGTGACGACGATCTCGTCATTGGTGGCGCCATCGTCAGACTGGACGGTCGCGGCAGGTGTGGGGTCGGTGGTCTGCGCCTGTGCGGACGCGACGCTCATCAGGGCAACGGCCGAGACGGTGAGCAAGCAGAATGCCTTCATTGATCCTCTCCGAACTGGAGGCACTCTTTGGGTGCCTTCACGCTTCAAACATACCGATTCCAAAATCGGCGTCAATATTCATTGATTAGTAAATCAAGATTATGCCGCGACCGCGTCGGGATCCGCACCGAACCGCGCCCGCAATGCCTGCTTGTCGACCTTGCCGGTCGCGGCGAGCGGCATCGGATCGACGCGCAGGATCGCGTCGGGCATCCACCAGCGCGGGACGGCGCCATCCAGTGCGGCGCGGATCGCGGCGTCGGAAACGCTCGCGCCCTTTTCCGATTCGACCACCACCACCGGGCGCTCGCTCCATTTGGGATGCGCGCGGCCGATCACGGCGACCAGCGACACGCCCGGCAACCCGCCGACGATCGCTTCGATCTCGCCGGGATTGATCCATTCGCCGCCCGACTTGATCAGGTCCTTGGCGCGTCCGGTGATTGCCAGATTGCCCTCGGCATCGATCACCGCGAGATCGCCGGTGTCGAACCAGCCGCCGTCATGCGTGACCGATTCATCCTGCCCCAGATAGCGATCGATCGTGCTCGATCCGCGCACCTGCAGATGGCCCTCGACCCCGCGCTGCTCGCCCAGCACCCGGCCCTCGGCATCGATCAGGCGCAGGTCGACGCCAACCGGCGGACGCCCCGCGGTGCTGGCCCGGCCGGGCGACCCCGACGGCGTCACCGTCCCGAGCGGTGAAAGCTCGGTCATGCCCCAGCTCGTCTGGACGCAAACGCCCAGCCGCGACTCGATCCGGTCGATCAATGCCTGCGGCACGCCCGATCCGCCGAGCAGCACGCGCTGCAACGAAGGCAGGGTTTCGCCGGTCGCTTCGAGATGCTCGATCAGCCCGAGCCACACCGTCGGCACGCCGACCGCCAGCGTCACGCCTTCGCTGCGGATCAGTTCGGCCAGGCTGGCGCCGTCATTGTGGCGGCAGGGGAACACAAGCCGCGCGCCAGCCGCGGGCGCCGCGAACGGCAGGCCCCAGCCGTTTGCGTGGAACATCGGCACCGCGGCCAGGATCGTGTCGCGGGCGTTGATGCCCATCACGTCGCTCTGCAGCAGATTGAGCGTGACGAGGTAATTGCAGCGATGGCTGTACGGCACGCCCTTCGGCGCACCGGTGGTGCCCGACGTGAAGCAGAGTCCGGCCTCGAGCGACTCGGAGAAGCCGCCCCATTCGGCCGGCGCGCCGAGCTCCGCGAGCAGCCGCGCCTGCGTCCATACGGGCACCGTGCATGCGGGCAGCGGCCAGGCGTCGCCGCCCGGCTCGTCGAGCACCAGCACCGATTCGAGTTTCGGGCATAACGGTACCAGCGCTTCGGCGACCGCCGCCTGATCAGCGCTGATCGCGAGCAGTCGATCGCCCGCCTGACGGATCATGTCGGCGATCTGGGCGATGCCCAGCCGGGGGTTGAGCGTGTGGCTGCTGACCCCGATCCCGAAGGCGGCGTACCAGATTTCCATATGGCCCTGGCTGTTCCACGCCAGCGTCGCGATGCGATCGCCCCGCGCCATGCCAAGCGCGAGCAGCGCGCCGGACAGGTGGTTGCTGCGATCGCGCATCGCGGCGAAATCGATTCGCGTCGGCACCGTGCCCGCACCGCCGCCGGTGATCACCTCGCCCCGCGGATGCCATTTGCCGGCATGATCGATGAGCTTGTCGAGCGTCAGTTCATAGGGCTGCAAAGGGCCCGGTGCGGTCATCGCACCCGCCCGTTCGTCCTGCATTTTCCCCGGCTGCGGCTGCCCCTCGGCCATGGCCACACTCTCCTGATTACGCGGATTTTCGTTGTCGGCTGGATGGCATCGGCTCCGTCGCGCTGTCAATCTTGATTTATTTTCTAGTGAATTTGTTGCGACCGGTTTATGCACGGCACCGAAGCGCCGGACACATGGCGCCACTGGGAGAGCGTGCGTGGGAGATCGACGATCGCGCCGGAATGCGTGGCCGCTGGCCATGGCCGTGCTGGCGATGCCGGCCCTGTCCGGCTGCGACCATGGCGATTCGCAGGGCAATGCGGTGATCGTCGTTCCGGCCGATAATGCCGTCGTGCAGGCGGCGCCTTCTGCGCCCGCCGCCAACCTATCCACCGACCATATCGAGCGCCTGCCCGACTCGGCCTCCGCGCCGGAACCGGCCAGCGCGGCGCCACCGGCCCAAATGCAGACGCGCAAGGATTTCACCGATCCGCCACTGCCGGCCGAACTCAATCAGGACGGGGGCCTCAAGCCCCTGCCGCCGCGGCCCGCGCGCCGCACCGATCCGGGGGGATCAGAAAACGGAGAGGAGAAACCGCAATGAAGGCCAGTCTTAGGCGTTTCTGCCAGCGCATCGAGCTGCTGTTGCTCGCGGCGCTGGGCGTGGGGCTGACCGCCGCGCCTGCCGCCGCGGCACCCTGCGTCACCAATTGCCTGACGCCCGGCGACTATTCGATCACCACGCTGCACGGCGGGCTGATCCGCAACTATCTGGTGCATGTGCCGGCCAGCTATACCGGCGGCACCGCAGTGCCGCTGCTGCTCGACTATCACGGCTTCAGCAAGGACGCGTCCAACGAGCGCCGCTATTCGGGGCAGCTGGCCGAGTCCGACCGGCGCGGGTTCATCGCGGTATGGCCCAACGGTTTCGGCCTCGCGTGGAACGCCTATGGCTGCTGCTTCCTGGCCGACACTTTGTTCATCAACGATGTCAGCTTCTCGCGCGCGATCATCGCCGCGATGAAGGGCCGCGCGAATATCGACGAGACCCGCGTGTTCGTCACCGGCATCTCCAATGGCGGCGGCATGGCACAGCGCATGGCGTGCGAAGCGGCGGACGTGGTCCGCGCATCGGTCTCGGTCTCCTATCCGCTGAACCGCGCAAGCTGCAGCCCGGCGCGGCCGATCACCATCGCCGAGATTGCGGGCACTGCCGACGGCACCATTTCCTATTACGGCAACCCGCCGCCCTTGCCCTTCCTGCCCGGCACCATCGCCGGCGTGCCGTTGGGCATCCAGGGTGCGCGCGAGAGCTTTGCCGCATGGAAGCTGATCAACAGCTGCAGCGACGATCTCTTCCGCGAGCAGCTGCCGGACGGCACCCGCTATGCCGGATCGCGGCGCGAGGAATATCGCAGCTGCGCCGCCGGGGTCCGCGTGTCGCTGGTGACGATCGCGAATGGCGAGCATGTGCTCTACAATGGCTATGACGAGTTCGGCAGCGATCCGGACAAGGCCCCGATCGACGCCGCGCCTTATATCTGGGACAATTTCTTCAACCTCTAGACGCGTGCCACCGGGCGGCACGCGCCGTCCGGTGGCCTTCAGACCAAAGGACCGATCGTGCTCCAAACCACCGAAGCCGGTACTCCGCCAGCGCCCGCAACGGCCTTCCGCCCGACCAAATGGAGCGTGATCTGGCTGCTGACGCTGACCATCTTCTCGGCGCTGACCGTGGGCGGGCTGGCCGCGCCTTTGCTCGAATCGATCAAGGCGGATCTCAAACTGTCCGACTGGGATCTCGGCCTGCTCGCGGGCATGGCGACGCTGATCCCGACCGCTGTCCTGTCGATCCCGATTGCGTGGATGGTCGATCACAGCACGCGCACGCGCCTGCTGATCGTCCTTGCCTCATGCTGGGCCGTCGGCACCATCGGGACCGCGTTCGCGACCGATTTCACCACCTTCTTCCTCGCACGGCTGATCGCCGGCATCGGCGGCGGCTGCGCCTTCCCGGTGCTGGTCTCGATCCTGGCAGATGTCTGCATGCCCGAACGGCGCGGGCGCAGCATGCTGCTGGTGTCGATCGGCGCCTGGGGCGGCGTCGCGGCGGCGTTCGCGATCGGCGGCACGCTGTTCGGCTATCTCTCGAAGAATCCGGGGTCCGGGCTGCTCGGCATGACCGCGTGGCGCGAAGTCCATCTGCTCGTCGGCATCGGCGCGGCTTTGCTCGTCCTGCCGCTGTTCATGCTCAAGGAACCACCGCGCTACGAAGTCGAGCGTGCCAGCGTGTCGATCCGCGACGCGATGCAGGCGCTGTGGCTTCGCAAGGGCTTTCTCGGCCCGCTGATGTTCGCACAGCTTACCGGTGGCCTCGCCGAGGGTGCGGCGGCGATCTGGATGGGCGCGGTGCTGGTCCGCCAATATGGCCAGTCGCCCGGCGATTTCGGCGCATGGGTCGGCCTCGTCATCCTCGGTTCGGGCATTGTCGGATCGATCATCGGCGGCTTCGCGGCGGATGCGGGCACCAAGCTCAAGATGCGCGGCGGCATCCTGCTGCCCGCGCTGATCGCCACCGCGCTGACCATTCCGGCGGGTGCCTTTTCGATCATGCCGACGGTGACCGGTTTCGCCTGGGTGCTGTTCGCGCTGCTGACCGGCGGCACGATCATCAACCTGGTGTGCTCCGCATCGATCGCCGTGCTGATCCCGAACGAGGAGCGCGCAATCACGCTGGCGGGCATGAAGATCGTCAACACCTTCGTGGTGGCGGGCGTGGCGCCGCCGCTGATCGGCTGGATTGCCAGCTACAATAGCGGCCCGCGCGGGCTGGGCGAAGCGATCGCGGTGCTGGGCGTTGTGACCGGCTTCATCTCGCTGATCGGCTTCTGGTTCGCGATGCGTGGCGCGCCGGAGCCGGTCGCGCGCGATCCGGACGCGAAGATGATCCCGGCGATGGGTTAAAAGGGGGACGCGGGCCGTGCGTAAAGCGCGGCCCGCGAACCGCTCAGGCGCGGCCGTACATCGTCACGACGCAGGCGCCGCCAAGGCCCAGATTATGCTGCAGGGCGAAGCGTACGCCTTCCACCTGCCGCGCATCGGCATTGCCGCGCAGCTGCTGGGTCAGCTCATAGCATTGCGCCAGACCTGTGGCGCCGAGCGGATGCCCCTTGGACAGCAGCCCGCCCGAGGGATTGGTGACATGGGTGCCGCCATAGGTGTTGCCGCCGCTGCGGATATAGGCTTCCGCGCCGCCTTCCGGACACAGGCCGAGCGCCTCGTAGCTGATCAGCTCGTTCGCGGTGAAACAGTCGTGCAGCTCGATCGCGCGGATGTCGCCGGGGCCCACGCCCGCCTGGTCATAGACCATCCGCGCCGCCTCGCGCGTCATCTCGTATCCGACGACGCTCATCATCGAACTGCCTTCGAAGGTGGAGGCATAGTCGGTGGTCATCGCCTGACCGACGATCTCCACTCCGGCGTTAAGCCCATGTTTCGCGGCAAAGGCCGGCGAAACCAGCACCGCCGCGGCCGCGCCGCAGGTCGGCGGACAGGCCTGGAAGCGGGTGAGCGGGCCGTAGAGATGCTTCGATTCCATCACCTCGTCGAGCGTGATCGGCGCGCGGAGCAAGGCGAAGGGATTGTTCGCCGCATGCGCCCGTGCCTTGACCGAGATCATCCCGAATACTTCGTCCGGGGTGCCGTAACGCGACTGGTAATCCAGCCCCGCCCCGCCGAATTGCTGCGCGACCAAGGGCGAGGTGTCGTCCTGCCCCAATATCGCTTCCTGCCGCGTCAGATGATGGTCGAGCGTACGCTTGCGATCGTTGAACACCGCGCCCAGCGCGCCGGGCAGCATCTGTTCGAAGCCGAAGGCCAGCGCGCAATCGATCGCCCCGCTCTCGATCGCCTGCCGCGCGAGATACAGCGCGGTGGATCCGGTCGAGCAGTTGTTGTTGACGTTGACGATGGGAATGCCGGTGCATCCCACGCGGTACAGCGCCGACTGGCCCGCCGTGCTGTCGGCATAGACATAGCCGGCATAGGCCTGCTGGATCAGCTCATACCCCACGCCCGCATCGGCCAGCGCGAGGCGGATCGCCTTTTCGGCCATCACGTCCCAATCCTCGCTCTGCCCCGGCTTGGCGAAGGGGATCATGCCCACCCCGGCGATGCGGACGCGCGCCATCATTCGCCTCCCTGTCCGCGGTCGACGCCGTCGATGAAATCGAGAAAGGCGGTGGTCGATCCCGCATTGTTGGCGACAAGGTAATTATGCCCCGCGCCCTTGAACTCGACATATTTGCTGTGCGGCAGCAGCGCGTGCAGCTCCCGGCCCTTCTCGACCGGCACGGCGGTGTCCTCATCGCCATGCAGCACCAGCACCGGCATGGTGATGGTCGCCACCGCGCGTTCGCGGGTGGTGGCGTAGGCGGCGATCGCCTTGGCCTGCTCGCGCACGCCCTTCATGGTGAAACGGTCCTGCCCCAGTATCTTGATATCGTGCAGCGCCGCGTCGCGGGGGGCGTTGGTGCCGTAATTCTCGGGCTTGGTCCGCTTGAACATCGCGCGCACCAGCCAGCGCGGCAGATTGTAGATCAGCTTCTGCGCACCGGCGAAAGCGATGCCCTCGGTCTTGAGCATGGTGCAGCCGAGCGTCACCGAAAGCGTCCGTTCCGGATAGCGCATCGCGAATTCCGCTGCGATGCCGCCGCCCATCGACACGCCATAGACATGCGCCTTGTCCACGCCCGCCGCGTCGAGCACCGCCAGCGCATCGGCGGTGAGTTGCTCGACGGTGACGCCGCTGGTCGTATCGCTCTCGCCGGTGCCGCGATTGTCGAACCAGATGGCGCGGTGCGTCTTGGTCAGTTCGGGCAGCAGCGGGTACCACATCTTGCTGCTGTAGAGATGGCCCATGATCAGTAGGACCGGCGGCCCCTCGCCCTGCGAGTCCCAATGGATTTTCGCGCCACTGCTCTGGACGAACGGCATAGACTGACCTCTCCTGCGCGGCGCTTTTTGCCGCCATGCCGGAGGCACATCATGATCGGTGCACCCTGTCAATATTAATTGATTAATAAATAAAGATCAGACGGTATCCGGCGGTGCGACTGCGCGCTTTACAAAGCATGCCCGCCACCGAATGATCCCCGCATGTCCCTCCGCGACCTCCACCGCGAACTCGCCGAACGCGGCTTCCGCCATCTGTGGTGGGCAGAGGGCAGCGCCACACTTTCGATGCTCGATCTGGAGATACGGCGCGACGGATCCACATGGTCGGTCGCAGATACCGAACGCGGCGAGGTGATCGAGGATCACGGAAGCTGGGCCGACGAGAGCGACGCGTGCCGCGCCTATCTGGCGCTGGTCGATACGCGATACTGGCACCTCACCGATCTGCCGGATGCGGCGGCCGCCGACGCATTGCAGCGCGCTCTGGAAGGCGCCGGAATCGCATCGCAGCGGAACGACCGGCCGGACGATGCCCGGCCCGGCAACTATATCCCGCGCCTGTTCGTCCCGGGCGACCGCTATCGCGAGGCGCGGCGGCTGGCAGGGCTGGGCTGACCGCTCAGATATTCTCGCACAGGATCGGTTCGCGCTTGAAGCCGTCCTGGAAATAGCCGGAATCGTAGCGGCCATTGGCATAGCGCTGATAATAGTCGAGCGCGACGACGAAGCATTTCCCGTCGGGCGCGCGCACGCCGAAATTGGTGCCGATCTGGCGATACTCGATCTGGTTGGTGACCTCGTGCCGCTTCACATACCAGTCGCGGCTGTAGAGCGCCTGGCGGATAAGCGTGTGGCCGGGGAAGAATTTGGGGAACTGGTCGCGAAACATCCGGTCCCATTCCGGATTGACGGTCACCGCCGCGGGCATGCGGTTCGCCGCGACCTTCGCCTGCGGATCGTAGTTGCGCTGCGCCCGCACGCGCTCGCGCGCCGCCGCCCGCGGATCGTTGGATGGCGCCGGCTGGGCCAGCGCAGGTT
>NZ_JARNTV010000027.1 GCF_029433115.1 Sphingomonas sp. AOB5
CCGCCGCCCAGGCCCAGCAGGTACAGGCTCACCGCACGCTGCACCGTGGCGGGCGACGTCGCCAGATCGCGCGCCACGGCGGGCATTGCGGGCACGAACAGATGGATCGCGAGCGACCCCAGCGCGCCCACCGCGGCGAGGAGCAGGATCAGCGGGCGGCTGAGCGTCGCGGCGCTCACGCGGGCTGGCTGGCCCGCGAACGGATCGCCAGTGCCAGCACGCCGGCCATCAGCGGCGTTCCGGCCACCAGCGCGGTGGGGGCTGCGAACGATCCGGTCGAATCGCGCAGCCGGCCCATCAGCCACGGGATGATCAGGCCCGCGCAGCTGCCGGTCATGTTGATGACGACGATGCCGGTCGCCATGCCGGTGGACGGCAACAGCTTGCTGGGGATCGCCCAGAAGGGCGAGACGGTGCTGCCCATGCACGCGCCGCCGATCACCAGCAGGAGCAGGCCGAGCGGCCCCGGACCTGCGGCATAGGCGCCGAACAGGGCGAAGGCGGCGAGGCTGGCGGGGATGGCGACGTGGAGCGCGCGCTCCTGCGTCTTGTCCGAATGCCAGGCGTTGATCAGCAGGCCGATCCCGCTGCCCAGCCAGGGCAGGGCGACGATCACGCCCACCTCGAAGCTGGTGAAGCCCGACAGGCCATGGACGATCAGCGGCAGCCAGAAGATCACGCCATAATTGCCCGCGAGCAGCAGGAACCAGAGCGCCGAGCAGAGCCACATCGTCGGATCGCGCAGGACGGACCAGCGGCCGGGCTGGCCCTTGGCGGGGCGGGCGGCGGCATGGGTGTTGGCGGCGAGCCAGCTACGTTCGCCATCGTTCAGCCAGCGCGCTTCCTTCGGGCTGTCCGGGAAGCCGAACCAGGCGACCGCGGCCAGCGCGATCGAGGGCAGCCCTTCCACGAAGAACATCCAGCGCCAGCCCTCCCAGCCGAACGGATTCTCGCTCTGGAGCAACAGGCCGGAGAGCGGCGCGCCGATCACCTGCGAGACCGAGATGGCGACGATAGGGATGGCGAGGATCGAGGCGCGGTAGCGCTCGGTCGCCCACATGCTGAGATAGATCATCAGTCCCGAGGACAGGCCGCCCTCGGCCGCACCGGCGAGGAAGCGCAGCGCGTAATAGGCTTCATGCGTGTGGATGAAGGCGAGGGCGGTGGCCACCGCACCCCAGCACAGGGTGATCAGCGTCAGCCATTTGCGCATCCCGATGGCTTCGTAGAGCCAGATGCTCGGGAATTTCAGGAACATGAAGCCGAGGAAGAGGATGCTGGCGCCGAAGCCGTACTGCTCCGCGGTGAAGCCGAGCGACTTGTTCATCTGAAGCGCGGCGAAGCTGACATTGGCGCGGTCGATCGCGCCCATCAGGATGAACAGCGCCGAGGGCAGGACGAGCCGCCACATGATGCGCCGCCCTACGACGCGTTCGATGTTCCCGGCGTTATCCGTGGATGCCATTGCCGACCCCTCTCCGATATTTGTTGTGTGATATAGCGTATAGCGTTAGGAAGGGAAGAATGAAAGCGCTTGCTAAAAGGCGCGAACGGGAGAGCTGCGGTGCCGAAACGGCTGATTTCCATCGAATTCGCGACCTTGCTCTATGCGATGTCCTATCTGCCCTATGTCGTGATCACGCGGATGCTGGCGACCATCGCCGATCCTGCGCTGGGCCGTCCGCTGACGGGGCTCGAGATTTTGCCGGCGATGATGATCACCGGCGCGCTGGCAACCTATGCCTTCATGCTGTGGTCGGGCTGGGCGAAGGGCGTACACCGGGTGCGGGTGGCCGGCCTTTCGCTGCCGTTCGCGACCAAATGGACCTTCTGGTCGGGCGTGTTCACCGCGCTGATCCTGGTGACGGTGCCGCTGTCCTACACGTTCGAGAATGTCAGCGTGCCGTTCATGCAATTGCTGATGCGCGGCGACCTGCTGATCATCGCGCCGATCGTCGATTCGCTGTTCGGGCGGCGGGTGCGCTGGTGGTCGTGGACCGCGCTGGTGCTGGTCGGGATCGCGATGCTGGTGAACTTCCAGGCGCGCGGCGGGCTGGGCCTGCCGCCGATCGCGATTGCGACCATCATATTGTATACATTCGGTTATTTCGGGCGCCTCTACATCATGTCGAAGGTGTCGAAGAATGACGATCCGGCGACGCTGCGACGTTTCTTCAGCGAGGAGAAGATCGTCGCCTTCCCGATCGCGCTGATCGCGATGGGCAGTATCGCGCTGATCGGCGGGACCGAGCAGGCGCGCGAAATGGCGTGGGGCTTCACGCAGATCTGGGGCACGCCGCAGCTGTTCTACATCGCGATCTGCGGCGCGATGGTGTGCCTGACCGGCGTCTTCTCGGCGATCATCTTGCTCGACGGGCGCGAGAACAGCTTCTGCGTGCCGCTGGAGCGGACCGCGAGCATCCTGGCCGGGATTGCGGGATCGATCATCCTGGCGAGCTGGTTCGGCGGGAAGATGCCGTCGAGCGCGGAGTTCATGGGCGCGGGCGTGCTGATCGTCGCGCTGGTCATCCTGTCGCTCGCTCCGCGCCACGCCGCGCGGCGTGAAATGGCCAAGGAAGCGGTGAGTGAATGATAGCGCTTGCATCGATAGCCCGCGCTGGCAATTTGAATTCGAGTAAATCGGGGGAAGTATATGTCGAACCGTGAATCCCAACAGGATTTCGATCCGCTGATCCCGGAGCATTTCGGCAGCGCGCACGAGGATTATGCCCGGCTGCGCCGCGAATGCCCGGTGGCGCATACCGATGCCTGGGGCGGCTTCTGGGCGCTGATGAACTATGACGATGTGAAGCGCGCTGCGTCGGACGCGAAGACGTACATCACCTCGGTGCAGAACGTCGTGCCGCGGGTGGCGTTCACCGGGCGGCGGCCGCCGCTGCATCTCGATCCGCCCGAGCACACGCCGTACCGCCGCGCGCTCAATCCGCTGCTGTCGATGGAGCGGTCCGAGGCGCTGGTCGAGACCACGCGCGGCTTCGTCACCGATCTGCTCGATCCGATGGTGACGAAGGGCGGCGGCGACATCTGCGAGGAGTTCGCGAGCCATTTGCCGGTGCAGGTGTTCGGCGCGTGGATGAAGATGCCCGAGGATCTGCTCGGCACGCTGCATGAGGCGGGGCAGGCGTTCATCATGGCGGTGCGTTCCGCCCAGCCGGATTCGATGAAGGTCACCAGCCTCCGCCTTTACGAGATGGCACGCGACCTGATCGAGCGGCGCAAGGCCAATCCGATGGACCCGGCAATCGACCCGACCAGCGCGCTGCTGGCCGCACGCGATGCCCATGGCGATCCGCTGCCCGACGAGATGATCCTCGGCACGGTGCGGCAGGTGCTGGTGGTCGGCATCGTCGCGCCGACGGTGCTGATGGGCAGCATCGCGGTGCATCTGTCGCGCGATCCCGAGCTGCAGTCGCGGCTGCGGGCAGACCGTTCGCTGGTGCCGGCGGCGCTGGAGGAGTTCCTGCGGCTCTACTCGCCCTATCGCGGCTTTGCCCGCACTGCGACCTGCCCGGTCACGCTGCACGGCCGGACGATTCCTGAGGGCGAGCCGATCGCGCTCGTCTATGCTTCCGCCAATCGCGACGAGACCGTGTTCCCGGATGGCGGCGAGTTCATCATGGACCGGCCGAACATCGCCGAACATCTCGCCTTCGGACGGGGGCCGCATAATTGCCCGGGCGTCCATCTGGGCCGGATGCAGCTTCGCGTTGCGCTGGAGGAACTGCTGGCGCGTACCAGCGGCTTCGATCTGGCGGGCGAGCCGGTCGTGGCGCCCTTCCCGGAGATTGGCGCGATCTCCGTCCCCCTGAAATTCCTGTGAGGAGGCGGTTTCGATGATCAGCGAAGACCAGATCGCCCGCTACGAAGCCGATGGCGCGATCATGTTGCCGGGCCTGTTCACCGATTGGGTCGAGCGGCTGCGCGAGGCGACCGAGCGGGCGATCTCGAACGAGACCGCGCGTTCGACCGAAGGCTTTACCCGCAATCGCGATATGTGGATGACCGATCCGGACTTCCGCGCGTTCGTGTTCGAATCCCCTGCGGCTGAACTCGCCCGCACGATGATGCGCAGCGACAGCGCGCGGCTCTATTTCGACCATTTGTTCGTCAAGGAACCCGGCGCGCAGGCGCCGACGCCGTGGCATCAGGATATGCCCTATTGGCCGGCCAAGGGCGGGCAGGTGGTGTCGATCTGGCTCGCGCTGGACGATGTGACGCGCGAGACCAGCGGGCTTGCCTATGTCCGCGGATCGCATCTGGGCGGCAAGAGCTACAAGCCGATCGGGTTCAGCGACGGCAAGGTTTCCGAAGCATCGGTCGACGAACATGTGATGCCCGATATCGACGCCGATCCCGGCGCGTACGAGTTTCTCGACTGGGAGATGAAGGCGGGAGATTGCCTGGTGCACAATAGTTTCGCGATCCACGGGGCGAGTGGCAATTCGAGCCTGAGCGTGCGGCGGCGCGCGCTGTCGACGCGCTGGGCCGACGCGGACGTGCGGTTCGATCCGCGGCCGGGCACCGATCCGGTGCTGGCCAGCGCGCCGCTGGCGGCAGGCGAGCTGCTGTCGGGCGAACGCTTTCCGCTGGTGATCGGCTGATGGCCGTCCTGATCGCAGTGGGCGATATCGGCCCCAATCGCCCGGAGTCGAGCCAGTGCTTCGACCTGTCGCGCGAGTTGCTGAAGACCGGCGACATCACCTTCACCCAGCTCGAGTGCAACCTCACCAACCGCGGCGCGCGGCTGCCGCAGGTGCGGCACACGCACCGCTCACCGCCTGAATCGGCGGTGGATATTGCCGGGGCGGGGTTCGATGTCGTCTCGTTCGCGGGCAATCACTGCATGGACTGGGGCGCGGACGCGTTCTTCGACACGATCGGCGCGCTGAAGGGCGCGGGGATGGACGTGGTCGGCGTGGGCGCGGACATTGCCGAGGCCCGCGTGCCGGTGATCCGCGAAGTGGATGGCGTGCGGGTAGCGTTCCTTGCCGCGTCGTCGATCCTGCCGATGGGCTTCTGGGCTGATGCCAAGCGGGCCGGATGCGTGCCGATGCGCGCGCACACGCTGTACGAGCAGATCGAGCATGACCAGCCGGGGACGCCGGCGCGCATCCACAGCTTTGCGCATCGCGAGGATCTGGCGGCGCTGGTGGCGGACGTGAAGGCGGCGCGCGAGCGGGCGGACGTGGTGATCGTCTCGCTGCACTGGGGCATCCATTTCGTGCCGGCGACCATCGCCGACTATCAGCGCGAGGTCGGTCATGCGCTGATCGACGCCGGGGCGGACCTGATCCTGGGCCACCATGCGCATATCCTGAAGGGCATCGAGATGTATCGCGGCAAGGCGATCTTCCACTCGCTCGGCAATTTCGCGATCGACCTGCCGATGACGCCCGAACATGCGCAGGGGAAGGGGTTCAAGGAAGTTCAGGCGCTGTCGCCCGGCTGGGAGCCGGACTTCGACTCGCTCTACAATTTCCCGCCGGATTCGCGGATGACGATGTTCGTCCGTGCGGAGCTGACGAAGCAGGGGATCGGGACGTTGGCGTTCAAGCCTGCGTGGATCAATTCCAACGCCCAGCCTGCGCCGCTGGAGTCCGGGGACGAGCGCTTCGCCAAGGTGGCGGATTATGTGCGCTGGTGTTCGGAGGAGGCCGGGTTGCCGGTGACGCTTGCCACCGAGGGTGAGTGGGTGAGGGTCACCGGGTAAATTCTTCTCAAGCCCCTCCCCTGAAGGGGAGGGGCTTAGTTGCAGTTACTGGATCACCACCGGGAACAGGTCCGAGTCCATCGGCTCGCCGGGGGCTGCGGGGGCGAATTCGCGCAGCCAGCCGAACTTGTTGCCGCGAAGGAAATTGCCCGGACGGTCCTCGAAATAGGCGTCGGAGCCGGTCCATCGGGTCGCGAGTGCGCGGCGGCGCTGGTCGGCGGTGGCATTGCCCGGGGCGCCGTGCAGCGTGCGGGCATGGTGGACGAAGACGTCGCCAGGTTCGAGGATGCCGGTGACGAACTCGAAATCCTGCGGGCGGGCGTCGATATCCGGGGCTTCCTCGAGGCCTGCCTCGTCATCCTCGCCATTGTTGCGCGGCTGGGGGCCGAACGACTTGGGGCGGTAGAGCTTGCCCCATTTGTGCGATCCTTTGACGTAGGTGACGACGCCATTGTCCGGCGTGGCGCGGTCGAACGGGACCCATACCGAGACGACCTGCCACCCGCCGACGCACCAGTATGGCAGGTCCTGATGCCACGGCGTCACCGCCGCGGTGCCCGGTTCCTTCACCAGCAGCTGCTCGTAGAAGAAATTGACCTTCTTCGAGCGCATCATCTCGCCCGCGAGGCCCGCCAGCGGAGATTCGAAGATGAATTTGCGGAACTCGGGATTGTGCCGCCACAGGAAGAAGTCGCCATAGAAGCGGCCACCGCCTTCGCCGGTCATATTCGACGAAAGCCCGCCGGGATCGGCCATCACCTTGTCGATGGCGGTGCGCATCCGGTCGATCCAGTGCGCGCCGATCACGTCGCGCAGAATGATCGCGCCGTCGCGTTCGAACTGCTGGATCTGGTCCTCGCTGATCATTTCGCGGCCTCCAGCACGAGGGGCAGGTTGACCACGCCCATGCGGTGGAAGCGGGCACGCTTGGCCGGGGCTTCGAGCGCGAAGTGGCTGGTCAGCGCGAACAGCTCCTCCATCGCCACGCGCATCTCCATCCGGGCCATCGGCGCGCCGAGGCAGGTGTGGATGCCATGGCCGAAGGCGACATGGCGATTGGGCTTGCGATCGAGGATGATCTTGTCCGGCTCGGGGAATGCCTCGGGATCACGGTTCGCCGCGGCCCAGAACATGCCGAGCCGGTCTCCGGCCTTGACCGGGCAGCCACCAAGGGTGGTGTCGCGCGTGGCGACGCGGGGCATTTCCTGCACCGGCGTATCGGCGCGCAGGATTTCCTCGGATGCTGCCGAAATGCGCGACAGGTCGGCGCGCAGCCAGGCCTGGGCATCGGGGTTTTCGGCGAGATAGAGGACCATGTTGCCGATCGCGCTGGTGGTCGAATTATGCCCGGCGGAGATCAGGATTCGCAGGGTCCGGGCGATGGTGTCGTCGTCCATTGCTTCGCCGCCGACCCGCGCGGCGAGCAGGGCCGAGGCGATATCCTCTTCCGGGTGCAGCGGATTGGCGCGGCGGTCCGCGATCATGGTGTGGGCATATTCGATGATCCGGGCATGGCCGGCGTCGGCGATGGCTTCCTCGGCCGGATCCTCGGAGTCCTTGAGCAGGGTATGCTCGGACCATTCCTTGATCTGGCCCCAGCTGTTGCCGTCGATATTGAGCAGGGCGCAAAGGCCGAGCGCGGGCAGGGGGTAGCTATAGCCCTGCGCCAGATCTCCGCGGCCCGCCGCGACCATCGGCGCGAGCAGTTCGCGGGCGTTGCGGCGGACGATGGGTTCCAGCTCGGCCATGCGCTTGGGCGTGAAGAACACAGCCAGCATGCGGCGATAGTCGCGATGCTCGGGCGGGTCGTATTCCAGCGGCGGCATCGGCTTGGCGTAGCGGCTTTGCAGGCCGTTGCTGAACCGGTCGGGATCGCCCGCAGCCTCGATCACATCGGCATAGCGCAGCACGTCCCACTGGCCGCCATGCCGCCCGGCGCGGGCCATCGGACATCGCGCGCGCTGGTCGGCCATCTGGGCGTAGCGTGCGGGCACGTCCTGTTCGATCGTGGGGTCCCAATCGGGTAAAGTCGCCATCATGCCTCTCCTCGTTTGTGGAGAGGCTAAACCCGCCATTTCCTTGAGGATAACAGTCAGTCGCTATGGGGGGTATAAGCCAAAGCTGTATCCCGTAGCACCACTGGCGAGCGCCTGCGCCGGCCGCTAAGGGCAGGGACGATGATCGAACTCTATCACTGCGACGATGCGCGCTCGTTCCGCGCCCTTTGGGCACTCGAGGAAATGGGGCTGCCCTACCGGCTGCATATGCTGCCGTTTCCGCCGCGCATCCTGCAGCCGGACTATCTGGAGCAGAACCCGCTGGGCACGATCCCGCTGTTGATCGACGGGCCGGTGCGGATGACCGAGTCCGCGGCGATCCCGCAATATCTGGCGACGCGATACGGCCCGACGCCGCTGGCGGTGGACGTGGACGAGCCGGACTATGCGCTGTGGCTCGACTGGCTCCATCGCAGCGAAGCGACGCTGACGTTCCCGCAGACGATCGTGCTGCGTTACACCCAGCTGGAGCCGGAGGAGCGGCGGCTGCAACAGGCGGTGGACGATTACACCCAGTGGTTCCTCTCGCGCCTGCGCCATGTGACGCGGGCGCTGGGCGATCGCGAATGGCTGTGCGCGGGGCGCTTCACCATGGCCGATCTGTGCGTGGGCTATGCGCTGCTGTTCGCGCGGACGCTTGGGCTGGAGCACAAGTTCAGCCCGGAAGTCGCGGCCTATTGGGAACGGCTGAGCACGCGCCCGGCCTTCCTCGCGGCAAAGGCGGCGCAGGCGGGCTGACGCGCCGCGGCTCAGTCGTGGATGCGGCGGAGCAGGGCGGTGAGCTGGGCGACTTCCGCGGCGGTGAACCGGGCCTTCAGCCATGCCTCGTGCGTGGCGATGGCCTTGCGGGCTTCGGACAGCGCGGTCTCGCCTTCGGGGGTCAGGGTGAAGGCGACGCGGCGGCGGTCGCCCTCGGCATGGCCGCGCACCAGCAGCTCGCGGCGCTCGAGCGCATGGACGATGGCCATGGTCGTCGCGCGGTCCATCTGCAGCTTCGCCGCCAGATCGGTCTGGGCGATGCCGGGATGATCGTGCGCCAGCCACAGCACTGAAACCTGCTTCTGGGTCAGTTCCAGATCGGCGAAATGCTCGGTGAAATGGCGCAGCACCGCGCCATGGGCGAGGCGCAGGTGGAGCCCAAGAACATCGTCCAAGCTATTCGGCAAGCGCAGGTTCCTTGATGAGGCGGTCGATGATCCGCCTAGCACGAACGCCGCCCTGGTCGATGGAATAGGCGCGAAGTTTCAGGTCCGGATTGGCGTCTATCGAACGCTGCTGCGCTTCGAGCACCTCGACATCCTCGTCGAACACCTGGCCCTGCTGCGCCTTGAAGCGCGCGGTGAAGCCGGTGTCGTTAATG
This sequence comes from Sphingomonas sp. AOB5, assembly GCF_029433115.1. GTDB lineage: Bacteria > Pseudomonadota > Alphaproteobacteria > Sphingomonadales > Sphingomonadaceae > Sphingomonas. Next base: position 9,149 of record NZ_JARNTV010000027.1, read on the forward strand.
TCGAAATTGCGCGCCATGCCCCAGAAATAATGGGTGCTGGTCTCGCTCTCCGGCGTCATCGCGTCGATCACCATGCCGCGCACGCCCTGATCATGCTTCTCCGGTGTGGCACCGGCACCGACCGGAGCCACGCCGACATCGATCAGCACCGAAGAGGGCGGCAGGAAATGGCAGATCTGCCAGCGGTCGACCGGCCCCTCCGCCCGCAGCGCGTCGCGCCAGAAGGGCGGCGGCTCGATCCCCGGCATCCAGCGGCGGACGATCACTTCGTCGCCGCGCGTCTCGGTTTCCAGCGGCGATTCGTTGATCTCGTGCTGGCCGATCGAGCCGGAATGGACATAGGTCTCGTGGGTCAGGTCCATGAGGTTGTCGATGACCAGGCGATAGTCGCAGGCGATGTGGCTGTAGCCGCCGTCGAAGGTCCAGCCCGGCGTGCTGCACGGCCAGAAATCGGGGATCAACTCGGGATCGGCCTTCGCCGCCTCGCCGATCCAGATCCAGATATAGCGATGGCGCTCGACGATTGGGTAAGCGGTGGCGCAGACGCCCTTGTTCACCCGTTCCGACTTGATCGGCATCTGCTCGGCCACGCCGTCCGGCCCGATCTTCAGCCCGTGATAGCGGCAGCGGATCGAATCGCCTTCCTTGATCCCCATCGACAGCGGGAGCAGCCGGTGCGGGCAGGCATCGCGCAGCGCAACCACGCTGCGATCCAGCTTGCGCCACAGCACGATCGGCTCGCCACAGATGGTGCGGGCAAGCGGCGCGCGATCCACTTCGCTGTCCCACGCGGCGACATACCAGCGATTGCGAATGAAGGTCATGACTCGAACTCCTCTGCCTCTTGACCGGGCTAATATATTTGTATGTAACACGTACAAATAATCACTCGTCAAGTGGGAGAGGTTCAATGACCGCCAAGCCGCCATTCCGTGCCGATCATGTCGGCAGCTTCCTGCGCCCCAAGGCGCTGCTCGATGCGCGTGCGCAGTTCAAGGAAGGGGCGATCGACGCCGCCGCGCTGCGTGCGGTGGAGGATGAGGCGATCCGCGACGTGGTGAAGTTCCAGGAGGATCTGGGGCTGAAGGGCATCACCGACGGCGAGTTCCGCCGCACCTATTTCCACACCGATTTCCTGCTGCAGCTCGACGGGGTCGAGGAAGCCGGCGGCACGCAGGTGAAGTTCCATCAGCATGGCGGCAAGGAGCTGGAATATGCTCCGCCGGTGATGAAGATCACGGGCAAGATCGCGCGTGCAAAGGATATCCAGCGCGCCGATTTCGATTTCCTTGCCTCGTGCACCAGTGCGACGCCGAAGGTGACGATCCCCTCGCCGACGATGCTGCACTTCCGCGGCGGCCGCGATGCGATCGACACGGCGGCCTATCCCGATCTCGACCAGTTCTACGACGATCTGGCCGCGGCCTATCGCGCCGAGATCGCCAGCCTGGCCGATGCCGGGTGCCGCTATCTCCAGCTCGACGACACGAACCTCGCCTATCTGTGCGACGAGACGCAGCGCGAGAATGCCAAGCGTCGCGGCATGGACCCGGACGAGCTGCCCAAGCTCTATGCCCGGATCATCAACGATTCGATCCGCGACAAGCCTGCGGACATGACCGTGTGCGTCCATCTGTGCCGCGGCAATTTCCGGTCGAGCTGGGCAGCCGAGGGCGGTTACGAGCCGGTCGCCGAAGTGCTGTTCAACGCGCTGAATGTGGACGGCTATTTCCTCGAATATGACGATCCCCGCTCGGGCGACTTCGCCCCGCTGCGCCATGTGCCCAAGGGCAAGACGGTGGTGCTGGGTCTGGTCACGACCAAGCTGGGCGAGCTGGAATCGAAGGACGATGTGAAGCGCCGGATCGACGAAGCGGCGAAGTTCATGCCGCTGGAACAGGCCGCGCTGTCGCCCCAGTGCGGCTTCTCGTCGACGGTGCACGGCAACGACGTGTCGTTCGGCCAGCAGGCGGACAAGCTGAAGCTGGTGATCGATGTTGCGACGGAGGTTTGGGGGGAGATTTGATCTATTGATCCTCCCCCACAAGGGGGAGGTGGCGCCGAAGGCGACGGAGGGAGAGGAAGCATCGCGGCTTGTTCGTCGCTTGCCCCCCCTCCGTCAGCTGCGCTGACACCTCCCCCTAGCGGGGGAGGATTCACTTAACAGATCTTCCCCATCCACCAAAACTTCCGGAAATCGGATGGCTCCCCGTCCATTCCGATTGGCGCGCGCGATGCAAGCGCATGACAAGCGCTTTCATGAAGACACAAGTCGCCATCATCGGATCGGGTCCCTCGGGCCTGTTGCTCGGCCATCTGCTGCGTGCGGCTGGGATCGATTGCATCATCCTCGAACGCCAGACCCGCGACTATGTCGAGAGCCGCATCCGCGCGGGCGTGCTGGAAACGGTCACGACCGACCTGATGAAGCAGCTCGGTGTCGATGCGCGGATGAATGCCGAAGGGCTGATCGAGGAAGGCTTCAACCTTGCCGATGGCGAGCGGCTGATCCGCATCGACATCACCCGCCTGACCGGCAAGCACGTCACGGTCTATGGCCAGACCGAACTGACCCGCGACCTGATCGCCGCCGCGCCTGACCGCGGTCTGGAGATCGTGTTCGAGGCGAAGGACGTGGCGCTGCACGACCTCGAAGGCTCGCCTTCGGTCAGCTATTCGAAAGATGGAATCGAGCATCGGATCGCGTGCGACTTCGTCGCTGGATGCGACGGGTTTCACGGCCCCTCGCGAAAGGCGATCCCGGCGCATCTGGTGCGCGAATATGAGCGGGAATATCCGTTCGGCTGGCTCGGCATCCTGGCCGATGTGCCGCCGTGCCATCCGGAACTCATCTATTCGAATGGCCCGCGCGGCTTTGCGCTGGCGTCGATGCGCTCAGCCACGCGCAGCCGCTATTACATTCAGGTGCCGCTGACCGAGAAGGTCGAGGACTGGCCGGAAGACCGGTTGTGGGACGAACTCGCACTGCGCTTCGATCCCATCTCGGAACGCGGCGTGACCCGCGGTCCGGCGCTGGAAATGTCGATCGCGCCGCTGCGCTCCTATGTGTTCGAGACGATGCGGCATGGCCGTCTGTTCCTGGCTGGAGACAGCGCGCATATCGTGCCGCCGACCGGCGCCAAGGGGCTGAACCTTGCCGCGTCGGACGTGGCGTATCTGTCCGACGCACTGATCGCCCATTATCGCGGCGGCGATGAATCTGGGCTGGCAGCCTATGAGAAGAAGGCGCTGGCGCGGATCTGGAAAGCCGAGCGGTTCAGCTGGTACCTGACCAAGCTGATGCACCGCTTCCCCGAGGACGGCGCGTTCGAACACCGCATGCAGTTCGCCGAACTGGACTATGTCGCGTCGTCCGAGGCGATGCAGACGGTGATCGCCGAGAATTACGTCGGGCTGCCGCTCTAGCTTGCTGTCTGCCCCGCCATTTGCTGGAGCGAGATCACCACGAACTCGGCCGGCTTCACCGGCGCGAACAGGATCAGGATGTTGACGATGCCATTGTCCATGTCCGTGGCTGTGGTGGTCGAGCTGTCGCAGATCACTTGATAGGCCTGGGCGGGCGTCGATCCGACGAACGCGCCCTGTAGATAGAGTGGATGCAGGAAGCTGTTCACGGCCAACCGGATCTGCGCCCAGAGCGGCTCGTCGTTCGGCTCGAACACCACCCATTGCAGGCCCTGGATCAGGCTTTGCTCAAGATAGAGGGCGAGGCGGCGGACCGGGACATATTTCCAGTCATTGTCGGCAACATTGGGTGAAGCCAGCGTGCGGGCGCCCCAGACGATATTGTCGTAGATCGGGAAGGTGCGCAGCGCGTTGATGCCCAGCGGGTTGATCTGTCCGTTCTCGGTATCGTTCATCACATATTGGAGCTGCTGGACCCCGGCGAGCGGGGCGCCGATCCCGGCGGGCGCCTTCCACACGCCGCGATTCTGGTCGGTCAGCGCGTAGATCCCTGCCATGGTGCCGCTGGCGCCGAGCATCATCGGATCGGTCGAGAAGGGCGACGGGACCGCGACCTGCGGGAAATAGGCTGCGGCGCTGATGATGCCATTGCCGAAGCTGGCCGGGGTGTTTGTTGCCCATGTCACGGCCTGAGCGGGCGTCTGGATGCTGGCCGGGAGATCGAGGATCGCGAAGGCCTTGCGCTGGATCGCGTAGTTCAGCGTTGCGGTGGCGGCGGTGAGGTAATCGGCTGAGGACATCTGCGCGATATCGGGGATGGCGATCAGGTTGACGATCTGCATCGCATCCAGCGCGTAGATGCCGGATCGCTTGCCGGAATTGCCCGCCACCTCGAACCCTGCGGGCGGCAGGCCGTCGGGGTTGGTCGCCCCGGCGGGTGCGGCGAGGCGCCACGCCTGGCAATTGACGGAGAGCGTTTCGAACAGCGCGGGATCGCTGCACGTCACACCGATCCGATAGTCAGCCAGAGCGGGATCGGGGGCGACGATCTGGATCAGCGGCGCGGCGCCGGGGAAGGGCGAGGTACAGGCGCGGACGATAGCCGAGGCAAGGCCGGGCAAGGCGGTCTGTGCCGCCGCGCTCGCAAGCGCCTGCTGGAGCGCGGCGATGAGATCGGACTGCGTTGCGATCGCGGAGCCGATTGCGACCGTAGCACTGAACGCGCTGCCGGTGGGTGGGGTGACCGTGACGGCGAGCGTGACTCCCGAAGCGGGTGTGGGTGACGGGGTGAAGGACAGGAGCGTGCCGCTGGCGAACGGGATCGCACCGGCCGGGGCGTCCAGCGGCGGTATGGCGAGCAACGCGGTGTTCGTGTTCGCCGATTCCATTACCTCGGCGAGGCTGTTCGGCTGGGCGGGGTCGAGGGTGACGCCCGGGACATGCTGCGTGGAGACCGCCGAATAGCTGTTGGCGGTCTGACTGGAATTGGCGGTGATCGAATAGAGCGTCGCGCTCAGATCGAAGCAGTCGGGTTTGCCAGACAGATAGTCGACGGTGACGTAGATATCCTCGCCCCAAGTGCCCGGGTTTGCGGACTGGAGCGGGAGGACGGGTGCTCCCGTCGCTGCCGCGAGCGAAGTCGCGCCGGGCAAGGCGGTGGCGGGCTGCACCGGCGCGGGCGAGGCAGCACAAAGGCGGCTGACCCAGGCTTCGGTGCCGCCGTTGAGGAAGAACTGGCTGACCTGAAAACTGAGCGGGCTGGTGGCGTCGAGGCCGCCGAACACCCGCTGGAAATCGCCGAAGTTCAGGCACTGGACCGGCGTGTTGAGCGGCCCGCGGCGGAGATAGCCGACAAACGCCGTTGTCGCGGTCGAAACACCACTGATTGTGTGCGTGCCGCTGGGCAGTTCCTGCACATAGACGCCCGGATAGGTGAGTTGAATCGGCATGCGGCACCTCCGGGATCGATGCTTAGCATGCGATCCCGGAGGTGCCTGGCCTTTTCAGGCCGATTTGGCGCGTTGCCGCCATTCGGTGAGGGCGAATTCGGTATAGCCATTGGCGGCTTCGCGGCCCTCGAAGATCAGCGCGCGGGCGGCCTTGTAGGCATAGCCGTCAAAGCCCGGGGCCATCGGCCGGTACAGCGGATCGCCTTCGTTCTGGCGGTCCACTACCGTGGCCATGCGCTGCAGCGTCTCGTCCACCTGCGCCTCGGTCGTGATGCCGTGACGCAGCCAGTTGGCGATATGCTGCGACGAGATGCGCAGCGTGGCGCGATCCTCCATCAGCCCCACATCATGGATATCGGGCACCTTGGAACAGCCGACGCCCTGATCGACCCAGCGCACGACATAGCCGAGGATGCCCTGGCAGTTATTGTCCAGCTCCTGCGCAATCTCCTCCGGCGAGAAATTGGTGCCGGTGGCCAGCGGGGGCGTAAGCAGCGTATCGAGTTCGCCGGTGACCGGGGCCTTGGCCATCTCGTCCTGAAGCGCGAGCACGTCGACGGCGTGATAGTGCATCGCGTGCAGCGTCGCGGCGGTGGGTGAGGGGACCCAGGCGGTGGTGGCGCCGCTCTTGGGGTGGCCGATCTTCTGCGCGAGCATGTCCGCCATCCGGTCGGGCGCGGCCCACATGCCCTTGCCGATCTGCGCCTTGCCCTTCAGCCCGCAGGCGAGGCCGATGCCGACATTGCGTGCCTCGTATGCCTTGATCCAGCCGGTGTTGCGGACGGCTTCCTTGCGGACGATCGGGCCGCCTTCCATCGCGGTGTGGATCTCGTCGCCTGTGCGGTCGAGGAAACCGGTGTTGATGAAGACGGTGCGCTCGCGCGCGGCATGGATGCACGCGGCGAGGTTGACGCTGGTGCGGCGTTCCTCGTCCATGATGCCGATCTTGAGGGTCAGCGGCGGCAGGCCGAGCAGCGCTTCGACCCGGCCGAACAGTTCGCAGGCGAAACCGACTTCCTCGGGTCCGTGGAGCTTGGGCTTCACGATATAGACCGATCCGGCCCGGCTGTTGCGATACGGTCCGCTGCCGTCGTGCATCGCGCAGAGCGAGGTGACGACCGCGTCGATCAGCGTTTCGGGCACCGGCTGGCCGTCCAGCGTGACGATGGTCGTCAGCATGTGATGGCCGACATTGCGGACCAGCAGAGCCGAGCGGCCGGGCAGGGTCAGCGTACCGCCGCCGGGCGCGGTATAGACGCGATCCGGTTCGAGCGTTCGTTCCTCGGTCTTGCCGCCCTTGGCGAAGCTGGCCGAGAGCGTGCCCTTCATCAGGCCGAGCCAGTTGGTGTAGGCGACCACCTTGTCCTGCGCATCGACCGCGGCGACCGAATCCTCGCAATCGATGATGGTCGATATGGCGGATTCGAGGGTCACGTCGGCGACCCCCGCCGGATCGGTGGCGCCGATCGTATGGGCGCGGTCGATCAGGATCTCGATGTGCAGGCCATTGTCCTTCAGCAGCACCGCCGAGGGATTGTCGGCATCGCCGCGATAGCCCGCGAGCTTTGCCGGATCGGCGAGCGCGGGAACCAGCGCGCCATCGACCACGGCATAGCGGGTCGCATCGGCATGGCTGCCGCTGGCGAGCGGTGCGGCTTCGTCGAGGAACGCCTTGGCGCGGGCGACGACGCGGGCACCGCGGGCGGGATCGTATCCCTTACCCGCGGGCAGATCGCCCAGCGCATCGGTGCCGTAAAGCGCGTCGTACAGGCTGCCCCAGCGCGCGTTCGCGGCGTTCAGCGCATAGCGGGCATTGGTGACCGGCACGACGAGCTGGGGTCCCGGGATCGAGGCGAATTCGGGATCGACATTGGCGGTGGTGACCGCGAACGGCGCGGGTTCGGGGACGAGATAGCCGATCTCGGTCAGGAACGCCTTGTGCGCGGCCACGTCGAACGGCTGGCCAACGCGATCCGCATACCAGCCGTCGATCCGGGCCTGAAGAATGTCGCGCTTGGCCAGCAGATCGGCGTTGCGCGGGGCGAGATCGGTCAGCAGCGCGACGAAGCTGGTCCAGAAGGACGCGGGGTCCACACCGGTTCCGGGCAGGGCTTCACGCTCGATGAATTCGGCCAACAGGTCGTCGATGATCAGGCCGGCACGTTCCACAGGATACTCCTCGGGCAAGGGTTCACGATCATCCTGGGGAGATTTCGCTCTAGCCGAAACTCCCGGAGGCACAAGAGGCTGCGGCGTCCGCAATCGCCGAATAGATCGCGTCGAGATCGTCGTCGCCGATGCAATAGGGCGGCATGACATAGACGGTGTTGCCCAAGGGGCGGAGCAACAGGTTCCGCTCACGGAAGAAGGCGAGCAGTTTCGGGCCGAGGTCGGAGAGATAGGCGCTGCTGGGGGCGCCCAGCTCCATCGCGGTGACGGTGCCGATCTGGCGCGCGTTGCGGATATTGGTGAGGGCGGGGAGGCGGGTGCTTTGCCGTTCGGTCAGGTCGGCGATGCGGTCCAACACTGGCTCGTCGCGCCATATTTCGAGGTTCGCGACGGCGGCGGCGCAGGCGATGGGGTTGGCGGTGTAGCTGGAGGAGTGGAAGAACATTGTCGACCGGTCGGTTGAGCGATGCGCTTCGAAGATCGGTTCGCGCGCCATCGTCACTGCGAGGGGGATGGCACCGCCGGTCAGGCCCTTGGACAGGCACAGGATATCGGGGACCACGCCCGCCTGTTCGCAGGCCAGCAGGGTGCCGGTGCGGCCCCACCCGGTCATCACTTCGTCGGCGATGAACAGGACACCGTGACGCGCGCAGATGGCGGCCATCTGTGCGAGCGTTTCGGGGCTGTAGATCAGCATGCCGCCCGCGCCGAGCAGAAGCGGTTCGACGATCAAGGCGGCGGGGTGTTCGCGACACGCGGCTTCGAGGGCGTCGAGCATGGCTTGTTCCGCGCCTTGCACCGGGAACGGCAGCGTGCCGACGTCGAACAGCAGCGGGCTATAGGCGCGGTTGAACACGCCGCGTGCGCCGACCGACATCGCGCCGATCGTGTCGCCATGATAGCTGTGTTCGAGGACGAGGATGCGGTGGCGCGGTTCGCCGCGATTGGCCCAGTATCCGAGCGCCATCTTGAGCGCGACTTCGACTGCGGTGGAGCCCGAGTCCGAAAAGAACACGCGAGTCAGCTCGGGCGGCATGATCCGGGTCAGCTCGCGGGCGAGCGTCTCGGCGGGTTCGTGGGTCCAGCCGGCGAAGATGATCTGGTCCATGCGGCTCGCCTGATCGGCGATGGCGGCCATGATGCGCGGGTGCGAATGGCCGTGCGTGGTGACCCACCAGGACGAGATCGCATCGATAATGCGGCGGCCGTCATCGGTGTGGAGCGCTGCACCCTCGGTACGGACGATGCGCGGGATCGGCTCGTTCAGGCCGTGCTGGGTGAAGGGATGCCAGACGGGGGAGGTCATGCGAAGTCCGCCGGGTCGAACGCCTGCGCGAACGCATCCGCCAGCGTTTGCGCGTTCAGTGGCGAAAGGTGCGGCAGGCGGCCGAGACGCTTCAAGTCCCCAAGCCGCGCGATGGTCGCTTCGCTATGCTCCACCGGCTCGCCGATGAACGACACGCCGAGGATCGGCACCTCGCGGCGGCGAAGCGCCTCGATGGTCAGCAGGCTGTGGTTGATCGTGCCGAGCGTGGTGCCGGCGACGATCACGACCGGATGCCCCCAGCGGGCGAACAGATCGGCGAAGACGAGATCGCGGTTCACCGGCACCATCGCGCCGCCTGCCCCCTCGACGATCAGTGGACCATCCACGACGGGCGGCACGAGGCGAGCGGGGTCGATCTCCACCCCATCGATCTCGGCCGCGCGATCGGGGGAGCAGGGGGTGTTCAGCCGGTACGCTTCGGGCAGGATGCGCTCGGGCGGCAGACCCGAAAGCGCCGCGACCGACAGGCTGTCGCTGCCGCCTTCCAGCCCCGCCTGCACCGGCTTCCAATAATGCGCGCCGAGCATGCCTGCGAGACCGGCCGCGAACACGGTCTTGCCCACATCGGTATCGGTTCCGGTGACGATAATGGTGCGGCTCATGCAAGCGCGCCTTTCAGCACCTCGGCGAGCGCGGCGACATCGGCGGTGCTGGCGTTGAGGGTCAGCGAGATGCGCAGGCGCGACGTGCCCGCCGGGACGGTCGGCGGGCGGATGCCGCGCACGTCGAAGCCCGCCGCCTGCACCGCTTCCGCCACGCGCATCGTCTCGCGATCATCGCCGATGATCAGCGGTAGAATCTGCGAGCCAGTGGGAGCAACGCCGCATGGCGCGAGCAGGCGTTCGGCTTCGGCGATCAGTGCCCAAAGCGCATCGCGGCGCTGCGGTTCGTCGGCGAGTATACGCAGGCTCTCGCGTGCGGCGGCGGCCATCAGCGGGGAGGGGGCGGTGGAGAAGATGAACGGGCGGCCGCGATTGACGAGGAAGTCGCGCACCAGCGCCGGTCCGCAGATCGCCGCGCCTTCGCAGCCCATCGCCTTGCCGAAGGTGTGGAGCGAGATGACGTTGTCGCGACCCTCCAGCGCGTGCGCCAATCCCTGCCCCTTCGGCCCGAACACGCCGGTCGCATGGGCCTCGTCGATCAGTAGCATCGCGTCGTGCCGGTCGGCGATTTCGGCCAGTGCGGTCAGCGGCGCCTGGTCGCCGTCCATGCTGTACAGCGTCTCGACTGCGATCCATGGCCGCCCGGTGCCGCCGCCGCGCCGCCAGCGCAGGATGGCGCCTTCGAACGCGTTGGGATCGTTATGCGTCGCCGACAGATACTCCGCGCGGCTCAGCTTAATGCCTTCGTGCGCGCTGGCATGGACCAGTTCGTCATGGACGATCAGGTCGCCGCGCTGGGGCAAAGTAGCGAGCAGGGCGGCATTGGCCGCGAAGCCGCTGGAAAAGGTCAGTGCGGCTTCGGCTCCGAAAAAGGCGGCGGCCTCGGCTTCGAGCGCTTCATGCTCTGCGTGATTGCCGCGCAGCAGCCGCGATCCGCCCGAACCGATCGGCACGCCGCGCGCCATTGCCTCGCGCACGGCGTCGGCAAGACGCGGTGAGGCGGCCAGCGCGAGATAGTCGTTCGAGGCGAAGTCATGCCCCCGGCGCTCGATCAGCGCGCGGCGGCGGCCCTGTTCGCTCAGTCTGGCAAGATCGGTCTGGAGGAAGTCGAGGCGATTCACGTGGCTGCCCCTAGGGCGCGGCGACCGGCGAGTCATCGATTCTATTCGCCCGCGGCAATGGCGGCCGCAGCATCACCAATGCAGGATCAGCAATGATTGTCGCATTGACCTGTATCTCTGACACCGGTAGCATTGCCGCCGCTTACCCGCCCGTCCATCGGGAACAGGTGCGGGAGGCAGGGTAGAGCGATTCGAAAGGCCGGCATTTTGAGTGAAGGACAGGCTGGCGCCGAAGCGATCGCACGCGCATTTGTGGATGCGCGGCATTCGGGCGGCGTGCTGGCGGACTATCCGGGCGGAAAGCTGCCCGCATCGCTCGACGAGGCGTATCGGATTCAGGAACGCGCAATCGGCCTGCATGGCGGGCGCGTGGCGGGCTGGAAGGTCGGCCGCATCGCCGATCCTTTGGTCTCGACCTATGGCGCGAACCGGCTGACCGGCCCGATCTTCGACAATGGCATCGTTTACGCGAGCGAAGGCGATGTGCCGGAAATGCCGGTGTTCGGCGATGGCTTTGCTGCGGCCGAGGCCGAATATCTGCTGCAGCTGGGCGATCTGCCCGCCAGCTTCGAGCGGGCCTGGACCAATGGCGCGGTGGCCGCTCATGTCGACCGGGTGTGCATCGGCATCGAAGTGGCCAGCTCGCCCTTTCCGGGCATCAACGAGCATGGCCCCGCCGTGACCGTGTCCGACTTCGGCAACAATAACGGGCTGGTGGTCGGCACCGAACTGGGCGACGGACAGGGTTTCCTCGACCTTCCGGTAGCGCTAACAATCGACGGAATCCAAGCCGGGACGGGAACCGCGGCGGATATGCTCGACGGGCCGTTCGGTGCGGTGCGCTTCCTGTTCGAGCTGGCGCGGGATCGCGGCCTGCCGCTGGCCGCGGGCCAGTGGATCTCGACCGGTGCCGTTACCGGCGTCCACCCCGTCCGCCCCGGCGCCGTGGTGGAGGCCCATTTCGGCGATGACATGACGGTGCGTTGTGCGATAGGTGTGAGCCGCCAAGACTGATATGATAGATAAGATTTAAAGAGGAGAGGGGAATGGCCACGATTGGAGAGACCGGAGGCGGCACACTGCCCGCCCGTACCGGCCGGTATCGATGGATGATCGTGGCGCTGCTCTTCGTGGCGACGACGGTCAATTATATCGACCGCACCATGCTGGGGCTTCTCAAGCCGCAGCTCTCCTCCGAGCTTGGCTGGAGCGAGACCGATTACGGCAACATCGTCACCGCCTTCCAGTGCGCCTATGCGTTCGGTTTCCTGATCATGGGCTGGCTGATCGACCGGTTCGGACCGAAGATCGGCTATTCCATCGCCATCACCATCTGGACCATCGGCCATGTCGCGCACGGCTTTGCCGGCTCGGTCGCGTCGTTCATGGCGGCGCGCGCGATGCTGGGCGTGGGCGAGGCGGGGCATTTCCCCTCGGTCGTGCGCGCGAGCAGCGAGTGGTTTCCGCAGAAGGAGCGCAGCTACGCGATCGGCTGGGTCAACAGCGCCACCACGATCGGCGTGATCCTGACCGCGCCGACCATGTGGCTGTTCATGACCTGGCTGGGCCTGGGCTGGCGCGAGACCTTCATCTATACCGGCCTGTTCGGCGTGATCCTGCTGGTGCTGTGGATCAAGGTGTACAGCAACCCGCGCGAGAGCGGGAAGGTGAGCGACGCGGAGCTGGCCTGGATCGAGCATGACCCGCCCGAGAAGATCGAGCGCATCGGCTGGGCCAAGATCGTCACCAAGCGCGAGGCATGGGCATTCGCCGTCGGCAAGTTCCTGACCGATCCGGTCTGGTTCATGATGCTGTTCTGGCTGCCCAGCTATTTCAACAGCACGTACGGCGTCGATCTGAAGGTGGTCCTGCTGCCGATGATCATCATGTACCTGTTGTCCGACGTGGGCAGCATCGCAGGCGGCTGGGTGTCGTCCAAGCTGATCCAGAGCGGGCGCAGCGTGAATTTCGCGCGCAAGGCGACGATGCTGGGCGCGGGCTGCTGCGTGTTGCCGCTGCTGTTCGTGACCCATGTCGACAATATCTGGCTGGCGATCCCCCTGATCGGCATCGCGCTGGCCGGGCATCAGGCCTTTTCGTCGACCATCCTGTCGATCCCGCCCGACATGTTCCCGAAGCGCGCGGTCGGATCGGTGATCGGGCTGGGCGGTTTCGCAGGCGGCATCGGCGGCATGATCATGTCCACCTCGGTGGGGCGTGTGCTCGATGCGACCGGCGGCAACTACACGCTGATTTTCGCCGCGTGCACGACGGTGTATTTCCTCGCCGTGCTGTCGATCCATCTGCTCAGCCCGAAGCTGGCGCCGGTAACCGTGGAGGCCAAGGCCTAAGCATGACACGTCCGTTGAAGCTCGATCCCGACCGGTTGTTCCCCGCAGACGGGCGGACGCGCGATATTGCGCGTTCGCTCTATGCGGAAGTTGCGGGGCTGCCGATCATCAGCCCGCACGGGCATACCGATCCGACCTGGTTCTCGACCAACGAGAACTGGTCGAACGCGACCGAGCTTCTGCTGGCGCCGGACCATTATCTCTACCGCATGCTCTATTCGCAGGGCATCGCGCTGGCCGATCTGGGCGTGCCCGACAAGAATGGCGTACCGCCCCACGATCCGCGCGCGGCGTGGCGGCTGTTCGCGGAGCATTTCCACCTGTTCCGCGGCACGCCGTCCAGCATGTGGCTGGGCCATGTGTTCGGCGAAGTGTTCGGGTTCGAGGTGGCGCTCGATGCCTCCACCGCCGATCATTATTACGACCGGATCAACGAGAAGCTGGCGTCGGACGCGTTCAAGCCGCGCGCGCTGTTCGACCGGTTCGGGATCGAGTTCCTCGCCACCACCGAGGGGCCGCAGGACGACCTGTCGCCGCATCATGCGATCCACAACAGCGGATGGCAGGGCCGGGTGGTCACCACCTATCGCCCCGACGCGGTGATCGACGTCGAGCATGAGCAGTTCGCCGGGGCGATGAAGGTCTTCGCCGAGAAGACCGGCGAGGATGTCTGGTCGTGGGACGGCTATCTGGCTGCGCACCGCAAGCGCCGGGCGGACTTCCGTGCGGCAGGCGCCACCGCGACCGATCACGGCCACCCCACCGCGCTGACCGCCAACCTCGATCATGACGAGGCCGAGCGGCTGTTCCGCACGATCCTGTCCGACAGTTGGACCCCGCAGGATGCCGAGCTGTTCCGCGCGCAGATGCTGACCGAGATGGCGGCGATGAGCGCGGATGACGGCATGGTGATGCAGATCCATCCGGGTTCGTGCCGCAATCACAATGGCGGGCTGTTCCACAGCCATGGCCGTGACAAGGGCGCGGATATCCCGACCCGCACCGATTATGTCCACGCGCTGAAGCCCTTGCTCGACCGGTTCGGCACCTCGACCGATCTGTCGATCATCCTCTTCACGCTGGACGAGACGACTTATTCGCGCGAGCTGGCGCCGCTGGCCGGGCATTATCCGTGCCTGAAGCTGGGGCCATCGTGGTGGTTCCATGACTCGCCGGAAGGCATGCTCCGTTTCCGCGAGCAGGTGACCGAGACCGCTGGTTTCTACAACACCGTCGGCTTCAACGACGATACCCGCGCCTTCCTGTCGATCCCCGCGCGCCACGACGTCGCACGGCGCATCGATTGCGGCTTCCTCGCGCAGCTGGTCGCCGAAGGCCGCCTGCTCGACTGGGAAGCGCATGAGCTGGCGCACGATCTCACCAACGGCCTTGTCCGCAAGGCCTATAAACTCGACCAACCCGCCCCCGCGCCCGTCGCGGCGGCTGCCTGAACCAACGGAGTGACCATGTTCGACCGCACCTATTACGCCACGCACCCCGACATGATGGAGTGCGTTTCGAACGAGGAACTGCGCGACCGCTATCTGATCCAGGGCCTGTTCCGCGAAGGCGAATGCGTCCTGAACTACACCCATGCCGATCGCTTCGTGATCGGCGGCGTGCAGGTGGGTTCGGCCGCAGTGAAGCTGCCCGCGCAGACCGAGCCGGCTTCGGCGGCGGGCCATCCCTTCCTCGAGCGCCGTGAACTGGCGATCGTCAACGTCAGCGGCGTCGAAGGCACCGTGACCGTCGATGGTGAGAGCTTCACGCTGGGCAACAAGGACTGCCTGTACGTGACGATGGGCGCGAAGGACGTGGAGTTCTCGGGCGCCGGTGCGCGCTTCTATTTGGCCTCGTGCCCGGCGCATAAGGGCTTCCAGACCCGCAAGCTCTCGATCGCCGACGCCAACCGGCTGGATCGCGGTACGCTGGAGGAATCGAACGAGCGCTCGATCTACCAGCTGGTGATCCCGGGCGTGTGCGACAGCGCACAGCTCGTCATGGGTCTCACCGTGCTGAAGCCGGGTTCGGTGTGGAACACCATGCCCCCGCACATCCATGAGCGTCGCAGCGAGATCTATTTCTACTTCGAGCTGGACGATCTCGATAAGGATCGCGTGTTCCATTACATGGGCGAAGGCGAAGCGACCCGCCACATCGTGATCGGCAACGAGGAAGCGGTGATTTCGCCGCCCTGGTCGATCCATATGGGTTCGGGCACCAAGGCGTACGCGTTCATCTGGGCGATGGCCGGCGAGAACCAAGACTATACCGACATGAACGTGCTGGACATCTGCCAGCTGGCGTAACCTTGAACTCCCCCTCCCGCTTGCGGGAGGGGGTCGGGGGGTGGGCCCCCGCTCTCCTCCCGGTGCATCGCTCGCGGATGGCGGGCGCCCACCCCCGGCCCCTCCCGCAAGCGGGAGGGGAGAGAGTTAGACCATGACCAATCCCTTCGATCTCACCGGCCGCGTCGCGGTCGTCACCGGCGCCAATACCGGTATCGGGCAGGGCATCGCGCTGGCGCTTGCCGCAGCAGGCGCGGACATTGCCGCGGTCGGCCGCAGCGCCGCGACCGAGACGGTCGAGAAGGCCCGCGCGCTGGGCCGCAAGGCAGAGATCATCTCGGCCGATCTCTCGACCATCGAGCCGGTGGGCCGCGTGGTCGACGAAGCCGTGGAGAAGCTCGGCGGGCTGGATATCCTCGTCAACAATGCCGGGATCATCCGCCGCAACGACAGCCTCGACTTCACCGAGGAGGATTGGGACGCGGTGGTCGATACCAACCTGAAATCGGTGTTCTTCCTGTGCCAGGCCGCGGGCAAGCACATGGCGGCGCAGGGCCGCGGCAAGATCATCAACATCGCCTCGATGCTGACCTTCCAGGGCGGCATCCGCGTACCGAGCTATACCGCGTCCAAGTCCGGCATCGGCGGCCTCACCAAGATCCTGGCGAACGAATGGGCGGCCCAGGGCATCAACGTGAACGCTATCGCGCCGGGCTATATCGCGACCAACAATACCGCCGCGCTTCAGGCCGATCCGGACCGCAACCGTTCGATCATGGAGCGCATCCCGGCGGCACGCTGGGGCAGCCCCGAGGATATGGGCGGCGCGGCGGTCTTCCTTGCGTCCAGCGCTTCGGACTATGTTCAGGGCCATATCCTTGCCGTTGACGGGGGCTGGCTGGCACGATGACGACTGCATTCTTCGGCGAACTGATGCTGCGGCTCTCGCCGCCGGGTCGCGAATTGCTGCTCCAGACGCCGAAGCTGGAAGTGAATGTCGGCGGGGCCGAGGCCAATGTCGCGACGGGCCTTGCCTGTCTCGGCCATAAGGTTCGCATGATCAGCGCGGTGGCGGACAATCCGCTGGGCGGCGCAGTGATCGGCGAGCTGCGGCGGCGCGGCGTGGATACGTCCACCGTTGCGGTCGAGGCCGGGCGGCTGGGCCTGTATTTCCTTACGCCGGGCGCTGGCCTGCGCGCATCCGAAGTCGTCTATGACCGTGCCCATTCGGTGTTCGCGGACCGGGCGGAAAGCGCATGGGACTGGGATGTGGCGCTGGAAGGCGCCACCCGGCTGCACCTTTCGGGCATCACCCCGGCACTCGGGCCGAACACCGCTGCCGCCGCCATCGCCGCAGCCGAAGCGGCGAGCGCCAAGGGCATCCCGGTCTCGTTCGACGGCAATTACCGCGCGAAGCTGTGGGAAGCATGGGACAGCGATCCGCGCTCCGTGCTGACCCGGCTGATCGGCCATGCCGATATCCTGTTCGGCAATCACCGCGACGTGTCGCTGCTGCTCGGCCGCGAATTTTCGGGCGACGGATCGGACCGGCGCCGCGAGGCAGCACAGGCAGCGTTCGAAGCCTTTCCGAAGCTCCAGATCATCGCTTCCACCGCGCGCCATGTCGACGATGCCGACAGCCACCGGATCGCGGCGCGGATCGATATGCGGTCGAGCTGGCACCAGACCAAGGAAATACTCGTGGCCGGCATCGTCGACCGGATCGGCGCAGGCGATGCCTTTGCGGCGGGCGTGCTGCACGGTCTGGCCGAGGGCGGCGATGCGAAGGCGGCCGCCGAAGCGGGCCTGGCGCTCACCTGTCTCAAGCATTCGCTGCCGGGCGATGCCAGCCTGTTCACGCGCGCGGATCTGGATGCGTTCGGGGAGGGCCTCGACGTTCGTAGATAGCGGTCGCGGCGAGACAATAGAGGCGAAACATCGCCCTTTTGGAGAGGTGCCGATGAAGGGGAGCATGCCTGCGGCGGGTGAGGCGGCATTGCCGCCACCCGATCTCGCGATTTTCCGCAAGACCTATGGCGTCGATGGCGCGTGGGAAGCCGAGCTTCACGAAGCCTGGGGGCTGATCGGGCAGCATATCCCCGGCATCGCGCGCGAACTGCTGGAACGGCGGGCAGGCGGCGCTGCGGTGACCGACGACATGGTTCGCGCGCGCGTTGCCTATGCCGAAGCCAAGATGGCGCGGCCGATCGACCGGCACTGGATCGACACGATCATCGCCGAGGCGGACCGGATCGGTCAGGGCGAGTTCGATTTCTCGCTGGTCGCCTCGTCGATGGTGGTGGCGCAGAGGCGGGTGCATGCGCTGTTCTTCGAACTGACCCGGGATCCCGCAACGCTGGAGCGGGTGACGCGCGCGACGCAGAAGCTGGCGGTGATCGAATTCGAGCTGATCGCCAGCCGCCTGCGCGCCATCGCCCGCGCGCGAAACGTGGCGGCGCTGCGCGAGGAAGCGGCGAAGGCGCGGGCCGATCTGGCGCGGGCATTCGCCAGCACCGCGGGGCACAGCCGCGACGTGGCGCGCTTCACCGAACAGACCGCGCGCGAACTTCAGCAATTGCGCGTCCCGGCAGCGGAAGTCTCCGCTGCGGCGGACCAGTCCGCCACGGCGATGGCGAGTTCGGCCGAGAGCGCAGCGGGCCTGATCGCCGCCTATGACCGCGCCCGCGAGCATGTGACCGGCGCGGCGGAAGTCGCGGGCCGGGCCGATGCCATCGCGCAGCAGGGCGCGGACAATGCCGCTTCGCTGGCCGTGCACACCGCGCGGATCGAGTCTGTCGTCACGCTGATCGCGGGCATCGCCAACCAGACCAAGCTGCTTGCGCTCAACGCCAGTATCGAGGCCGCGCGCGCCGGGGAAAGCGGACGCGGCTTCGCCATCGTCGCGCAGGAAGTGCGCAGCCTCGCCGATCAGGCGGCGGACGCCACCGGCGGCATCACCGCGACGATCCATGACGCACAGGGCGCGAGCGAAATCGTGTCCGAGACCAACCGGAAGATCCGCACCACCGTGGGAGAATTGCTCGACCGGGTGCGCGGCCTCTCCACGGCGATGGAGGAGCAGGTGGCGACCGTCGCCGCGATCCTCGCCTCGATCGACGAGACGGCGGTCTCCTCGCGCGAGATTGCGGCGCTGATCGCGACGATCAGCGAGCGGGTGGCGCTGCTGGCCAGCGCGGCGGAGGATGCCGGGCGGCAGGCAGTGGCGGCCGGCGACGAACTGCAATTGATCGAAGCGAAGGCAGGCGCCTTCATGACGGGAGTGACCCAATGAGTGACGTGTCGCGGCGTGCGGTGGTGGCAGGCGGACTGGTGCTGGCGGCGATGCCGCTGGTGGCGCGGGCCGGGACCACCGGCGATCCGGTGGTCGATGCGCCGGCGGGGCGTTTCCAGGGCTTCCAGTCGGGCAGCATCTCGACCTTCAAGAATATCCGCTATGCCAGCGCACCGCGCTTCATGGCGCCGGTGGCGATGCCGCGCGCGACCGAAACGGTGATCGCACAGGCCTTCGGTCCGATCGCGCCGCAGCGGGGCGGTTCGGGCCTGCAGGACGAGGCGTGCCAGCGGCTCAACATCTGGACGCCGGGCGCCGATGCCCGCGCGAAACGCCCGGTGATGGTCTATATCCATGGCGGCGCCTATTCGAACGGCACGGTGACGGTGCCGACCAACCACGGCGCGAAGCTGGCCGAGACCGAGGATGTCGTGGTGGTCACCGTCAACCACCGGCTCAATGCGCTCGGCTATCTCTATCTCGCGCGGATGGACCCGCGTTTCGCCGACAGCGGCAATCTGGGCCAACTCGACCTGATCGTGGCGCTACAATGGGTGCGCGATAATATCGCGGCGTTCGGCGGCGATCCGAAGCGGGTGTTCGTGTTCGGCCAGTCCGGCGGCGGCGCGAAGATCGCGACGATGATGGGCATGCCCGCCGCGAAGGGCCTGTTCCACTCGGCCGCGACGATGAGCGGGCAGCAGGTGACCGCCTCCGGCCCGATGAATGCGCACCGGCGCGCACAGGCCTATCTGGCGAAGCTGGGCGTACGCGAGAATGACCTTGGCGCATTGCTGGAACTGCCGGTCGGGCGGCTGATCGAGGCGACCGACGCGACCGATCCGATCCTGGGCGGCGGCGTCTATTTCGGGCCGGTGCTCGACATGAAGTGGCTGGTGCGTCACCCCTTCTGGCCCGATCCGAATCCGCAATCGAACCATATCCCGATGATTTTGGGCAACACCCGCGACGAGACCCGCGCGTTCGTGCCCGCGGAATCGGCCAAGGTGAAGGGGCTGAACTGGGACAATCTGGCCGCGGCGATGGCACCAGAGCTGCGGATGGACCTGCTGCCCGAATGGATCGTGAGCGAATATCGCGCGCACTTCCCCAGCGATACGCCCGAACAGATCTTCTACCGTGCAACCACCGCCGGACGAAGCTGGCCGGGGCAGGTGATCGAAGCCGATGCGCGCGCGGCGGCGGGCGCGAAGGCGACCTGGGTCTATCAGCTCGACTATCAGTCGCCGGTGAAGCCGGAACGCGGGGCGCCGCATACCGGGGATATCGCGCTGGCGTTCGGCACGCTGGGTGCGGAGGGTTCGATCACCGGAATCGGGCCGGATGCGCAGCGGCTGAGCCGGCAGGTGATGGGCGCCTTCGCCGCACTGGCACGGACGGGCAAGCCGGTGGGGAAGGGCGTTCCGCTATGGCCCGCCTATACGCTGCCGAAGCGGGCGACGATGCTATTCGACGTGAACAGCCGCGCGGTGAACGATCCGCGCAAATGGGAGCGCGAGCTGTTCGCCCGCGTGCCCTATATCCAGCCGGGGAGCTAGGGGTCCGTACTCAATCAAGCTCGCTACCACGCCTCTAGGCGATAGCCCTCCCCCTTGATGGGGGAGGGTTGGGTGGGGTGAACTCTCCTCATGGGACAGTCGTATGAGGAGAGCTCACCCTCATCCTCCCACGCCCTTCGGGCGCGGGCCCCTCCTTCTCCCATCGAGGGAGAAGGGTTATCCCTCGATCTCAGTGCCTTGATCTGAAATCTAATTGAGTACGGATCCTAGGCCGGGCGGCGGTGCGCGGCGATGCAGGATAGGACGCTCGCCACCACCAGCCCGAACGCCGCCACTTCCAGCAGCTCGGGCAGGCGCCCTTCCCAGATGAAGCCATAGATCAGCGCGAACAGCGTCTCGAACAGGATCATCTGGCCGACCATGGTGAGCGGCAGGAGGCGGCTCATCCGGTTCCACAACGCGTTGCCAAGGATCGAGGCAAACACCGCGACGGCGCCCGATACCGCGGCAAAGCGCAGCCACGCGGCGGGATCGTGGCGCATGGGTTCGAAGGCGAGGGTGAACGGGATCAGCACCACTGCCTGCGCGCCGGTGACGATGCCGGTCAGCAGGTTCCAGTCATGGACCGAGACATGGCCTAGGCGCGCGAGGCAGCGGCTGTTGCACACCGCATAGGCCGCCCAGCAAGCCAGAGCACCGATGGCGCAGAACAGTCCGACGATCTGCTTGCCCGCCACGCCCGATGCCGGTGCCGCAATCGCCTGCCAGCCGATGCAGAACGCCCCGGCCGCACACAGCAGCAGCGAGGGGACAAGGCGCCGCAGCGGCACCGCGCCGGAATCGCGGCTGCCGATGATCGTCACGGCGACGGGCAGGAAGCCGATGACCAGCGAAGTCATCGCAATCCCGCCGGTCTGCACAGCCGCGGACAGGAGGACATAGTAAAGCGTGTTGCCGGCCAGCGCGAGCCAGGCGAGCGACAGCCAGTCGCGGCGGGTGAGGGCAGCGGCCAGCGTCCGCAGGCGCGGCGCGATCAGTACGGCGGCGATGGCGCCGAACGCCAGATAGCGGCCGATAGCGAGCTGGAGCGGGGTGAAGTCGCGGGTCAGCTCGGGCGCGAGGAACACCAGCCCCCACAGCGCACCGGCGCCGATGCCGCACAGGATGCCGAGATGGGTGCCGCTCTTCATGTGACGAGGCCTATCATCGCCGAAGCAGGATTTGCGCTCGACTTTGTGGCCCGAAATGCAACAAAAACCCGCTCATGGCGCGAAACTCCTCCGGAAACCGCACGCTCGACGGGTTCGACCGCGCGATCCTGCCCATCGTCCAGCGCGACAACAAGACGCCCCAGCGCAGCATCGGCGAAGCGGTGAACCTCTCCGCCGCGGCGGTGCAGCGTCGGATCGCGGCAATGGAAGCGGACGGGGTGATCGAGCGCAACGTCGCGATCGTCGATGCCCGGGCGGTGGCGATGACCATCACCGCGATCGTCGAGGTGACGCTGATCGACGAGCGGCTGCCCACGGTGGACAGCGCCAAATCGCTGTTCCACGCCGCGCCCGAGGTGCAGCAATGCTATTACGTCACCGGCGGGATCAGCTTCGTGCTGGTGATCGTCGCGCCGGACATGGTCGAATATGAAGCGATCACCCGGCGCCTGTTCCAGCAGAATGACTGCGTGGCCAGCTTCCGCAGCCTGATCGCGTTGGACCGACTGAAGACGGGGGCGGAGATCGTGATTCCGTGAGCGATAGTCAAAATCCTCCCCCGGAGGGGGAGGTGACAGCCGAAGGCTGACGGACGGGTATTATCCGCGAGCGATGTCGCCCGTGGAGATTACCCCTCCACCGCTTCGCGGTCCCCCTCCCCCTCCGGGGGAGGAGTAAGCGCCGGATTACTGCCCCGTCCGCATATCCCGGTCCCGCGGGCTGAGCGCCTCGCGCACCGGTCCGGTCTGACCCGGATAGCGGCCGGACTTCGGCTCCATCGTGTCGAGGTTCCAGTCCCCCTCCACGAACGGCGCCGCGGTCGGCTTGTACGCCGGATAGGCGCTGACTTCCTTCTCGTCGTCGATGATGAAGCCGCGGCCCTCGGCCACGAAGAACAGCACGCGGATATCCTCGCCGTCGCGGTCCCACGGACGGGCGCCGGCGGTGGAAAGCACGCTGGTCTCGACGTCGCCCGAGGGCAGCACGGTCATGCCAGTGGTGGCCATCATCGGCGCCTTTCTCTCCACGATCTTCGCGCGCGTCTCGCCATAGCGGCCGAACATCGGCAGCTTCACGCCGTGGCGGTCCACCGCGCGATTGTCCTTGCCGTAATAGTTCAGGTCGCCGTCGCCGCCGATCATCAGGAAGGGCAGGCCCTCATCGGTATCGTTGCCGCCGCGCATGACGTTGCCGATCGCAGTGATCTCGCCCGTCACATAGGGATGGCCGGCCCATTCCAGCGCCATCAGGTTGTAATGCACCGCGCGATGCTGCGGATTGTAGATCAGGTTGTTGACCATCAGCACCTGCGCGCCACCCTTCACCAGCGGATGCCGCTCGACATTGTGCGCCCAGATGTTGCGATAGAAGACGATGCCGGTGGTGTTGTCGTGGATCAGCGAGCCCTTCGAATGCTCGCCCTTGGGATGGCTTGAATCGGCCAGACCCTCGGCGGCGAGATTGTTCGAGAAGGTGATGTTGCGGCTGGTGCCGGCGCGCCATTCCTCGACCGTGTTGCCGGTGAAGCGCGGGCCGGAGGCCGACATGTTCTCGTCGATCGCCCAGGTGAAGGTATTGTGATCGATGATCACGTTGCGCGCGGCGACGGTGGAGAAGGCGTCGGCTTCCCAGCCGCTGCGCTTGGGCTGGTTGTCGGCGCCGGTGCGCACGCGGATGTGGCGGATGATCACATCGTGGGTGCGCACGTCGATGCCGGTCTTGATCAGGGTGATGCCGGGCGAAGGCGCGGTCTGGCCGGCGATCGTCAGGAAAGGCTCGCGGATCTCGATCGTCTCGCGGCCCATGTCGATCACGCCGCCCACTTCGAACACCACGATGCGCGGACCCTTGGCCTCTACCGCTGCCTTGAACGAGCCGGGGCCATCGGCGTTCAGATTGGTCACGCGAATGATCTGGCCGCCGCGCCCGCCGGGCGTCTCCGCCGCCGGGCCGACCGCGCCGGGAAAGGCGGGTGCCGCGGTCTGGGCGCTCGCGGGCGCCGCAATCATGCAGGCGATTGCGGCAAGGGCAGGCGTAAGCAACTTGAACATTCGGACCTCTCCATCCGGATTTACTGATACCGGTTACCAGCGCGGTTTACCCCCGAAATCGCGACTTGCAAAGCATGTCCGCCGCATTGTCCACCGGACAGTCTCGCTTTGTCTCGCGCGACAGTGTAGCGTGTCCGCATGAAGAGCGTGGGCAAGCCAACCATCAACGACGTCGCCCGTCTGGCCGGCGTTTCCAAGAAGACCGTCAGCCGGGTGATCAACCGATCCCCGCTGCTCAACGCGGACACCCGCGCCAAGGTGGAGAAGGTCATCGCCGATATCGGCTATGTCCCCAACGTCCAGGCGCGCGCGCTGGCGCTGCGCCGCAACTTTCTGGTCGGGCTGATCCACGACAATCCCAATGCGCAGATGGTGATGAACGTGCAGGCGGGCATCCTCGAGGCGATCCGCGATACCGAGTTCGAGCTGATCGTCCGCCCGATCGATCGCGGCTCCTCGACCATGCTGGCGGACGTCAAGAATTTCCTCGAGCGCCAGCGGCTCTATGGCGTGCTGATCCTGCCGCCGGTGTCGGAAAACGACATGCTGGCCGAGCTCTGTCAGGACATTGGCTGCCGCTATGTCCGCATGGGGTCGACCACGCTCGACACGCCCGAACATATGGTCGCCTCGAACGATGCCGAGGTGGTGAAGGAAGCGGTCAACCATCTGATTTCATTGGGTCATAGCCGGATCGGCCTGATCGCCGGCCCGCATGGATTCCGCTCCGCGCGCGAGCGGCGCAAGGGGTTCGAGGAGGCTTTGGCAGAGGCCGATATCAAGCTCCCGCGCAGCCTGATCGCCGACGGCAATTACACGTTCGAGACGGGACTTGCAGCGGCCGACCGCCTGCTCGATCTGTCGCCGCGGCCTACCGCGATCTTCGCGTCGAACGACGAAATGGCGGCGGCGACGCTGCACGCGGCGCGGCGCCGGGGCATGAGCGTGCCCGAGGATCTGTCGATCATCGGCTTCGACGATACCGCGATCGCGCAGCATATCTGGCCACCGATGACGACGGTCCACTGGCCGATCATCTCGATGGCGCGATCGGCTGCGCTGAAGCTGCTCGCCGATTTCTTCGGCGACGATCTGGCCAGCGAGGAGCCGTCGCTGTTCCCCTCGACCCTGATCCACCGCGCCTCCGTGGCCCCGCCGCGCAAGGCTGGATAAGGGGCCGGATAGAGGGCCGGGCAGGGACGCTCAGACTCGCTGCCTGCCACTTTCACCAGTGTTGCGCGTTTGCTTCAGCACCGCCGATATTGCGCGAAACTGTTATGACACCGGTTGACTTATGTCCGGCTCATGTCAGAAACAGCGTCGACCAGGCGTGACGGCACGCTTGCGCCATAGCGGGCGACAGACCTGCAAGAGCGCCGGGGGAGGATGAACGGGCAGAAAGTCGCCGGATCGCGTTAGCGGTACCGGCGCAGGCCAAATCCCACCCGCGACTCGAACCCGGCGCATGCAGGACGGCGGTCTGGCGCACTTTTTTGCGGCCAGGGGAGGCTCTTTAATGCTGGGATTCAACAAGATGGCGCGGGTGCGCCGGGGGCAGACGATGCTGCGCGGCGCATGTGCGCTTGGCGCGCTGGGCGTGGCGCTGGCGATGAGCGGTACCGCTTACGCACAGGATTCGGCGCCGCAGGATGACGAGGGCGAGGTGATCGTGGTCACCGGTTTCCGCGCCTCGCTGAGCAACGCGCTGAACGTGAAGCGCACCTCGAATCAGATCGTGGACGCGATCACCGCCGAAGACATTGCCGACTTCCCCGACGCCAATCTGGCCGAATCGATCCAGCGCCTGCCGGGCATCTCGATCGATCGCGATAACGGCGAAGGCCGCACCATCACCGTGCGCGGTCTGGGCGGCGACTTCCAGGCGACCCGCCTGAACGGCGCCGATGCCCAGAACGTCGCGGGCGGCAACCAATCCGACGCCGGCGCGAACCGCAGCCGCGGCTTCGATTTCAACACCTTCGCTTCCGAACTGTTCGGCGGCGTGAAGATCACCAAGACCACGGCAGCCGAGAATGACGAAGGCTCGCTCGGCGCGGTGATCGATCTCACCACCGGCCGTCCGCTGGCGTACAAGAACAACCGCTTCGCGCTGGGCGCCGAGGCTGAATATCGCGAGAACGGTACCAGCTGGAACCCGCGCCTGACCGGCCTCGCCTCGGTCCGCGTCGCCGACAATTTCGGCATCCTCGTCTCGGCCGCGTACCAGAAGCAGGATCAGCAGATCGACGCCTATCGCCGCAACATCGGCGCGTTCGAATATACCTATCGCAACTCGCAGCTGAACGGCGTCACGCCGGTGACCTATGGCTTTGCCCGTCCGGGCGGCAGCGGTGTCACCTTCGGTTCGGATCCGGCGGCCTATGCGCTGATCACCCCGACCACCATCATCCCGACATTGCCCTCGATCGGCCGTCAGGACCTGAACTATGAGCGCCTGGGCGGCACCGCGACGCTGCAGTGGCAGCCGAGCAGCCGGACCGAGATCATCGCCGACTTCGTGTATTCGCGCTACGACCAGAACAGCGACAATACCGGCGTCACCACGATCGGCCTGAACCGGAACGGCACCAACGCCCGCGCCGCGCAGACCGGCACCGCGGGCCTTCGCGCGCCCGGCACGACCAACGGCAATGCCGATCGCGTCGCGCTCTATCCGAACTGCGTGCCCAGCGCGATCGTCGACTGCGACGGCCTGCTGACCGGCAACGTCGTGCTGCCGGGTTACCTGAACAGCATGAACCCGAACAATCTCAACCCGTTCGATTACTACAATAATCCGTCGTCGCCGGGCTATGTCGCGACCGCCAACCAGACCGGCTATTACGAAGAGCTGATCGGCCGCCCGAACACCAAGATCCGCGCGGCGCATGTCAACGGCGCCAACCAGGCCGACTATCTCGTCCTAGATGACGTCGACTGGCGCAGCTACAGCGACTCCCAGTTCGGCTCGACCGAGTTCAAGCAGGCGACGCTCAACTTCCGTCAGGACCTGACCGACACGTTCAAGGTCGAAGGCACGGTGGGCTGGTCGAAGTCCGAATTCACCGCGGTCGGCTATCTGGTCGAATTCAACGCGATCGACCGTGACGGCTATACGTTCGACGATCGCGGCGGCACCAAGATGCCGATCTTCAACCCCGGCTTCGACGTCGCCAATCCGGCGAACTGGACGCTGGTGAAGGGCCTGTCGACGATCCGTTACTTCACCAACGAAGTGACCAACGAATTCCGCGTCGCCCGCCTGAACTTCACCCTCGAAGCCACGCCGGAAATGACGCTGCGCTTCGGCGGCACCTACAAGAAGTTCGATTATTCGGGCGATCAGGGCCGCCGCAACCAGGGCATCGAGGCGATCAACCCGACGCTGGTCGAAGCCGGTCTGGGCATCACCGATCTGGGCAAGACCGTCGGCTTCGGTCAGGGGATCAACGTGACCGCGGGCACGCCGACCTCCTATTATGCGCCGGACCTCGACAAGTTCATCAACAAGTTCGGCATCAACTGCAATTGCGTCAACAAATGGGGCGATTTCCGCGCCGTGGTCGACGGACGCCAGCGCAGTGCGGTGAGCGAAACCGACTTTTCGGGCTTCTTCCAGGTCGATTTCAACTTCGACCTGCTCGGCGCGCCGCTGCGCGGCAATGCAGGCATGCGCGTCGCCAACACCAGCGTGACGGGGATGGGCAATGTCGGCGGCGCGGATGGCGTGGCCGGCACTCCGGTGACCGCGCACAACGAATATTGGGACTGGCTGCCCTCGATGAATGCGACCTGGGAACCGGCACGCGGCTTCCTCGTCCGCTTCGCCGCATCGAAGGTGATGTCGCGCCCGCAGCTGGCCAGCCTGACGCCGGGCACCACGGCCTTCACCACCGCGCTCGCCACAAGCGGTGCCGCGCCGACAGTGACGGTGGGCAATCCCTATCTCGAACCGTTCCGGGCGACCAATCTCGACCTCAGCTTCGAACGTTATTTCCGCAACAACGGCCTGATCTCGGTCACCTTCTTCAAGAAGGACATCGGTTCCTTCCCGCAGCAGGTGGCAGGCGAAGCGCCGCTGTCGTCGGTGTTCGAGCCCGAAGTCTATGCGCAGCTGCTCGAAAGCCTGAAGGGCACCGGGCCGACGCCGTCCACGCTGTACACCTACACGCTGAACGGCGGCACCTGGGGCATCCGTCAGTTCAAGGATGCGCCGGGCGGCTCGATCAAGGGCTTCGAAATCAATCTGCAGACCGATTTCTGGTTCCTGCCCGCGCCGTTCGACAAGATGGGCGTGACCGCGAACTACACGCACATCGAATCGAGCCTGAGCTACCTGACCGGCACGGCGCTTTCGACGACCCAGACGGGCACCGCCTCGACCGCGTCGAACACCTTCGCCGAAGGGCCGTTCCTCAACACCTCGCCGGACTCGTTCAACGCGACGCTCTACTACGAGAACAGCGTGTGGTCGGCGCGCGTGTCGGGTGCGTATCGCAAGCGCTACGTCAACCGCTTCCCGCTGGCGACCGGCACCTGCAGCGTGGGCACCACCACCAATGCGGGCGCCGCATGCAACTCGCCGGTGCTGGCGGACTTCGGCTATAACGAGGACACGCTCAACGTCGACGTGGCGCTGGCGTGGAACGTGACCAAGTTCGCCAAGCTGACGATCGAGGGTCGCAACCTGACCAACGATCCGCAGTATCGCACCATGTACGCCGCCAATCCGGTGACGCAGACCTATGCGAGCACCGGCCGGATCTTCACGGCCGGCGTGCGGATGATCTTCTAACCCAAGGGGGAGACTGCGGCGTAGCGCCTGGGGAGTGCCGGACAGCCTCCCCCGGTGCTGCGCCGCAGCCTTGTCTGGAGACCTGGATGCGTAAGATGATGATGCTGGCGGCGGCGCTGCTGGCGAGTGGCGAAGCGGCAGCGCAGACCGCACCCCTGGCCTTTCCGGGTGCGGAAGGCGCGGGCGCGCATGCGCTGGGCGGGCGCGGGGGACGGGTGTTCACCGTGACTAGCCTGGCGGATTCGGGACCCGGCACGCTGCGCGAAGCGGTGGAGGCCAGGGGGCCGCGGACGATCGTGTTCGCGGTCGCAGGCACGATCCGGCTGGCCAAGCCGCTCAAGATCAGCGAGCCGCGTATCACCATTGCCGGCCAGACCGCGCCGGGCGGCGGCATCACCCTGCGCGATCATCCGCTGCTGATCGCGGCGGACGATGTCGTGATCCGCTTCATCCGCTCGCGGCTGGGCGATGAATCCAAGGTCGAGGCCGATGCGATCTCGATCACCGGCGGACGGCGAATCATCCTCGACCATGTCTCGGCCAGCTGGTCGGTCGACGAGACGCTGTCGGTCGGCGCACCGGGGACGGACCCAGAAAAGGTCGTGCGCGACGTGACCGTACAATGGTCGATCATCGGCGAATCGCTCAATCGCTCGGGCCATGCCAAGGGCGCGCATGGCTATGGATCGCTGCTGCGCTCGGGCTTCGGTGCCGAGATCAGCATGCACCACAATCTATGGGCGCATCACCGCGCGCGCATGCCGCGGCCGGGCAATTACAACGATCCGGCGATCGACCCGAACGGCCCGATCTACGATATCCGCGCCAATATCTTCTACAATTGGGCAGGCGGCCATGCCGGCTACAATGCCGACAAGGCGAGCCGCTCCAACTATAATTTCGTCGGCAATTTCTACCTGCGCGGCCCGGACAGCCGCGGCGGAATCGTGTTCGACGAAGGCAGCAACGGCGGTCGCGGCTGGTTCGCGGGGAACAGCATGGATGGCGTGGTACCTGCCGATCCGTGGAGCCTGGTGAGCGGGCTGGCCGCGCCGGAGAACCGCTTGTCCGCCCCGCTCCCGGTCAAGCCGGTGAAGGACGATCCGGCGGCGTTCGATCGCGTGCTGGCCGGCGCCGGCGCGTCGCTGTTTCGCGACAGTGTCGATACGCGGATCGTGGAGAGCGTCCGCACAAAGGGCGGCGTCCTGATCGACAGCCAGGCACAGGTCGGCGGCTGGCCCGAACTGGCACCGGGCAAGGCGGCTGTGGACAGCGACGGCGACGGCATGCCCGACACCTGGGAACGCGCGCACGAGCTGGATCCGAAGAGTGCGGCGGACGGCAATGCCGATCGCAACGGCGACGGGATCACCAACCTCGAGGACTGGCTTGCCGACGCCGCGGCTGGGAAGCGGTAGACGCATCCACAATCAAATCCTCCCCCGGAGGGGGAGGGGGACCGCGAAGCGGTGGAGGGGTAGTCTCCACAGGCGATGTCGCTCGCGGATAATACCCCTCCGTCAGCCTGCGGCTGCCACCTCCCCCTCCGGGGGAGGAATTGAATGCCGACACGCCCGGATCTCCATGCTCACCCACCTTGCAATGTAGGATTTCGCCTGCTGCACTCGGCACGCCGGATCGTCACCCGGCCGCTCTTTGACAAGCCACCACCCCCGGCAGAATCCTGTCTCCAAAAGGGTAAAATCCAACAGCCAAACCGCCGCTCTCGCGAAACGCCATGCCAGTGTGACTCTTGTGACTCTTGCTTCCCCGAAAGGGTAAATGCCGGATCGCCTGGCCATCTCCCTAGGCAGCCCGCCCGTGGCCCGCTAAGCCCGCAGGCATGAGCGGGGGTACGGTTTCACGCATGCGCGATCTGTCACGCGCGGTTTCGGCAATGGTGGGGGCGTTCATAAGCTATGCCGGGTGGCGTGGCGTGCACGCGGGCGCCTGGCTGCTCGCCGCGGCGATCCTCGATGGTGCGGGCGTCCTGCTGCTGGTGCCGATCATCGGCGTCGTGGTGGAAGGCGGCAACGGTTATATCTCGACGCTGCTGCGCGGTGCCGGACTGGTCACACAGCTTCAGCAACTCGGCGTGCTGATCGCTGCCTTTGTCGCGCTCAGCATGGTGCGCGCCTTCACCCTTTATGCGCGCGATATGGTGATCGCCCGGCTCCAGACCGGTTTCATCGAGGCCGAGCGCAACCGCGCGATGCGCGCGCTGGCCGAGGCGCCGTGGCACCGCGTTGTCGGATTGCGCCATGCCCGGGTCACCAACCTCATCACCACCGAGGTGCAGCGGCTGACCTCATCCTCCTTCTCCATGGTTCAGGGCGTGGTGACCGCGGCGATGCTGGTGATCCAGGTGGTGATCGCCTTCTCGCTCGCGCCCGGGCTGGCGGCGGTGGCCCTGCTCCTGTTCGGGATCGGCGGCGCGGTGTTCCTCGCGACACAGGACAAGACGCACGAGCTGGGCACGAAGCTGGTCCGTTCGGGTCAGGCGATGATGGGCAATGCCGGTGGCTTTCTGACCGGCCTGAAGACAGCGGCGGCGCAGAATGCCCGCGAGAACTTCGCCGCCGAGTTCGAAGCGATCCAGACCGATATCCGCGCCGGCCAGTTGATCTTCCAGCAGCGGCAGGCACAGGGGCGGCTGATCTTCGCGATCGTCTCCAGCCTGCTCGGCGCGGGGGTGGTGCTGGCGGGGTTCGGCTTCATGCAGGTCTCGCCCGCGATCCTGATCACCCTGGTGCTGGTGTTCGGGCGAATGAGCACCCCGGCGATGCAGCTCTACCAGGCGGCGCAGCAGTTCGTGTTCACCCTGCCCAGCTTCGAGGCGGTGCGCGGTCTGGAAGACGAACTGCGCGGGGATGGAACGACGCTGCCCGATGCGGTGCCGCCGCCCGCCGGAGCGATCGAACTGACCGGTGCCAGCTATCAGCATCCCGGCGGCCGTGGTGTGCGCGATGCGACGTTGCGGATCGAGCCGGGTGTGTTCGTGGGCGTGGCGGGGCCTTCGGGGGCGGGCAAGACTACGCTGGTCGACATGATCGTCGGGCTGCTGTCGCCGCAATCGGGGACGGTCAGCGTCGGTGGCAAGCTGCTCGAGGATGGGCTGCTGGCGGGCTGGGCGGGGCAGATCGCCTATGTCTCGCAGGAGGGTTTCCTGTTCCACGACACCGTCCGCCGCAACCTGTTGTGGAGCAATCCGCAGGTGGATGACGAGGCAATCGCCGCCGCGCTGGAATTTGCGGGGGCGACCGAGATCGTGGCGCGGCTGGAGCATGGTCTGGATACGGTCGTCGGCGAGCGCGGCACCTTGCTGTCCGGCGGCGAGCGGCAGCGGATCGGGTTGGCCCGCGCGCTGCTGCGCAAGCCGCGGCTGCTGGTACTCGACGAAGCGGCCAATGCCATCGATGCGGCGGGTGAGGCGGCGTTGCTCGGCCGGCTGAAGGCGCTGGATCCCGGCCCGACGATCCTGATGATCTCGCACCGCGAGGAGAGCCTGAGCTGGTGCGATCAGGTGATCCGGGTGGCCGAGGGGCAGGTGGTGCAGGCGTGAAGTTCAGCCTGCGGCCCGAGACCGATACGGACGAGCCGTTCCTGCGCCGGCTGTTCGTGGCCGGGCGCCGCGACGAGTTCGCGGCGTCGGGCATGCCGGATGCGCAGATCGAAATGCTGCTGGCCCAGCAATTCAACCTGCAGCGCAGCCATTACCGCGCGGCCTATCCCGATGCCGACTGGTCGGTGGTCGAGCATCGCGGCGAACCGGTAGGGCGCCTCTATCTCGCAAGGGCGATGGACGGGCGGCACCTGGTCGATATCGCGGTGATGCCGCAGTGGCAGGGCAAGGGCCTGGGCGCGGCACTGCTGGATCGGGTGCTGGCCGATGCGCAGGCGGCGGGACGGCCGGTGCATCTGAGCGTCCGGCCCTATAATCCGGCGCGGCGGCTCTATTTGCGCAAGGGGTTCGTCGAGACCGGCACCACCGGCGCCGATGTGGCGATGACGTGGAAGCCGGTCAGTTGAAGATCGCCTGATAACAGAAGGTGCCGTCCTCGTTCCGGCCGAAGGGCGAGATGAAGATATCGAGCCGCCCGAGTTCGGCATGGTCCATCGGCAGCACCTGCGAATCGTACATCGCGTCATCCCGGCCGCCATGGAAGGTCAGTGCGAAGGGCGCGCGGTCGCGGTTGCCCGGCAGGGTGTAGCGCTCGACCTCGATCAGGGTGAGAACATCCTCGTTCCCCTCGGCATTGACCGCGAAGGCGCTGCCGAGATGGGCCTCGAACGTGTCTGCGGTCAGCGTATCGAGCATGCCATCCCCCCTGGATTATGGTGCCGGTTACAGGAATCGAACCCGTGACCTTCGGTTTACAAAACCGCTGCTCTACCAGCTGAGCTAAACCGGCACGGGCGTCTCCTTGCGTCAGGAGACGCCGAAGGTCCAGCCTTCCGTCGATGCGACCTTGTCGAGACCGGCGGGATTCCAGAGTGCGGCACTCTGCGCGTTCCGCCGCATCCAGGCCGCGGTGAGGATCGCATCGGTGGCATGATCGTCATAGCGGGCGAGGGGAGCATGATCCTGTGTGACGCCGAGCTTGCGAAGCGCATCGGCCAGCGAGGACGCGTCGCGCATCTTCGATCGGCCGCGCGGCAACCCGGCCTCGCGGGCGGCGAGCGAGGTGTATATCTCGACGATCAGCGGTCCGGCGGAGGGAGCGGCGTCGAACGGCCATACCGGCAGGCGACCGCCAAGCTGGTGTAAAACGCGCATGCCGGTCAGGCTGGACTTCCCCACCTGCGCAGGGCCGACAAGGTTGAAGCAGCTCGACGGCAGAAGCTGCATGTCGCGCTGCCGCTCCTCGCACAGTCTCAATCGTCCACGGCCGCCAGGGAACAGGTCGCCGGCAATCTGCTGGATGCGGAAATGGCGGCTGACCTCGGGATGACGCAGGAAGCTGATCGCGGCTTCGTGCGGATCCTCCGCGCTCATCGCATCGACCAGTTTCCAAAGCCGGCGCGCATCGGCGGGCGTTTCGTCCCATTCGGGAAAATAGCAGCCGGCATCGTCGAACGGCAGTGCGGGCGACAGATCTAGCCCGATTAGGGTCGGCGAAGCGTTTGTTGCCTGATCGAGCATCCATTCACGGGCCTGCGCCCGCGACCATGCGCGGCCCGGCGGCGGGATCAGGACGGGCGCATCATCCCCCAGTTCGCACATGGCGATCGCGATACCGCGCTGGCGCTCCCCCTTCGCGCCGGACCAGTCGATCGCGGCGAAGCGGGTGAAGTGGGTGGGTGCGTTCAAGGCCGCTCCGCCATCCCCGCGGCGAGGCGCTGGGGCTTCTTCGCACGATCCCACCAGGCGCGCTGGATATAAAGCTCGATCCGCTCGCGTGCCGACGTGCCGTAGCGGATCAGCAGCATCGGATAGTTGTGATAATGATCGGTCTGCCAGAAGGTCTCGGGATCGGTTTCGAACAGGACCTGCTTTTCCGGATGGGTGACCGAAAGTGCGAAGCTCTCCGGCTCGCGGCCGGGGGACATGAAGCCCTTGCCGTTGATCTTGGGGCAGGGCGTGCCCCACCATTTCTCCATCACCACGTCCGGGAGCGAGCAGGCATAGGCGACCGCGTCGTCCCAGTCGTTCACGGCAGCGCCTTCAGTACGTCCGCCACGAACTTGGGTGCGTCGAACGCGCTGCCCACCGCATCCTCGCCGCGGCGGACCACGACGATCTTGCGCGAGGGGATGACGAAGATGACCTGGCCGCGATTGCCCTGCGCGGCATAGGTGCCGGCGGGCAGCCCTTGTTCGGGGCCGAACAGCCACAGGGTGGCGCCATAGCCGGCCCCGCTGGTCGGCTGCGGGCCGCTGGGCGTGGTCATGTACTTCATCCAGCCGGCGGGCAGGATGCGCTGGCCCTGCCAGACGCCATCGGCCATCCAGAACATGCCGAGCCGCGCAAAGTCGCGCGCCGAGGACCAGACCTGGCTGGAGAGGACGAAATTGCCGCCCGCATCCAGCTCCGCCACGGTGCGGGTCATGCCCAGCTTCGCGAACAATTCGGTGCGCGGATAGGCGGCATAGCGGACATCGTTCTTCATCGCGCTGCGCACCACGCGCATCGCCGCCACGATATCGACATTGGCGTAGCGGAAGCGTGAGCCCGGCGCAGCCTCGATCGGCCAATAGGCGATCTCCTCGTCGACGGTGGTGCCGCCGAAATAGAGCGCGTCGGTGCGGTTGCCCGCATAGGCCGTGTGCAGCCCGCTGGCCATGCGCAGCAGATTGTCGAGTGTGATCGTGGCGCGGGTATCGCCCCGCCACAGGCCCGAGGGCTGGCTGGTGCGGACGAGACCCTGACGGGAGGCGATGCCTGCCAGCGTGCCGGTGATGCTCTTGGCCACCGACCAGGTGCGCTGGGTCGAGTGCGGGCCGAAGCCCGAGGCATAGCGTTCGGCGACGATCTGACCGTCCTGCACGACGATGACCGAGGTGGTGCGGCCCTGATAGCCGCCGCTCAGCGCCTTGCGCACCGGATCCTCGAGCGCGGGGATCACGCGCGGGACGAGGCCCGCTTCGCCCATCGGCCAGGGACGGGCATCCATGCTGCCGGCGAAGGGGGTGAAAGGTGCGGTGGGAACGCTGGCCGCCAGCGATGGCGCGGTCGAGCCGGGGGGCAGGATCGTGCAGCCGCGGTCATGGCGCCAGTCGGCGCGGCGCGGCGGCAGGTTCTGGTCGAAGCGGACGGTGACGCTGGCGCCCCAGAGCTGGGGCGTGGCGTTCTTCGTCATGTAACGCGTCACGCTGGCCGCGAGCATCGGGATCAGCGGCTGATAGTCGGTGTAGATGCCGGTCAGCTCCAGCCCGTCGATCTGCGCCTGGGTGCGGCTGCCGTTGAACATCGCGCTGCAGATGGTCAGCGCCTTGTAGCCCGCGGCGATGCTGCGTTCGTAAGCGGTCGGCGTGCGCTGTTGGGCGACGGCAGGCGTGGCGATGGCGAAGGCGGCGATTGCGCATGCGGCCATGCGGAGGCGGGCGAAGGTCATGCTGTGCAAGGAAGCAGAGCGTTTCGCGTTTTGGAAGGCCCAACCGGCAGGTGCCTGCAACTTTCGGTTCCATTGTTGGCGGCACGAATGATAAGACAATTCTGATAATAGTGGGCGGAGAGGCGCGAGATGCAGTTACCGGGACCGGGCGTCAGCCGCCGCACCTTGCTGGCCGGATCGGTCGCGGCCGGGGCTGCGGCGGTGTTGCCGATGCCTGTGCTGGCCGCCGCACCCATCGAACGCTTTCCGATCTGGCCCGGTTCGCCGCCCGGCGGCGAGGGCCTCAGCGTGCGCGATGAGACGGTCAAGCGATCGCCGGACGGTCCGCCTGACGACATCGCCTGGCCGCGTGTCGCGACGCCGATGCTCAACGTCGTGCCGCCCGCACAGCCCAATGGCCGCGCGATCCTCTATATCCCCGGCGGCGGCTATGCCCGGGTGGCAGTGGGGCGCGAGGGATCGGGGATCGCCCGGCTGTTCGCGGCGCGGGGATATACGGTGTTCGAATTGCTCTACCGCCTGCCGCGCGACGGCTGGGCGGCGGGGCCGGACACGCCGTTACAGGACGCACAGCGCGCGATGCGGCTGATCCGTGCGGGCGCTTCCAAATGGGGGATCGATCCGGCGCGGGTCGCTGCGATGGGCTTTTCGGCGGGCGGGCATTTGACCGCGCGGCTGGCCGGCCGTTCGGGCCTGAAGACCTATGAACCGGTGGACGCCGCCGACACGCAATCGGCGCGGCCGACCATGGTGGGACTGTTCTACCCGGTCATCACCATGACCGAACCGAACGCCCATGCGCATTCGAAGCGCGAACTGCTGGGCGGGAACGCCACGCCCGAGCGGATCGCGCGCTATTCGGCCGAGAATGGTCTGCCTGCCGACATGCCGCCGACATTGGTGGCGCATGCGGCGGACGATCCGGTGGTGGGTGTCGCCAACAGCCTGACCATGTTCACGGCGCTACAGGCGGCGAAAATCCCGTCGGAACTCCATGTCTTCGAAAAGGGCGGGCACGGCCTGCCGTTGAACGAGCGGGGCAAACCGCATCCTTGGCCGGACCTGTTCGAGCGGTTCGCCCGCAATCACGGCATGTAGCGGCTATTCCCCACGCCGCTGACGGCGCATCTGGTCCCACCATGCCATGCGTTCGGCGATGCGCTTCTCCATCCCGCGTTCGGTGGGGGTGTAGAAGCTCTGGGCCGGGAGTTCGTCGGGCCAATAGTTCGCGCCGCTGAAGCCGTCCTCGGCATCATGGTCGTACGCGTAATCCTTGCCATAGCCGATGTCCTTCATCAGCTTGGTCGGGGCGTTCAGGATATTGTCCGGCGGCATCAGCGAGCCGGTTTCCTTCGCGCTGCGCCATGCGGCCTTTTGCGCGGTATAGACTGCGTTCGATTTGGGCGCCGTGGCGAGATAGAGGCAGGCCTGCGCGATGGCGAGTTCTCCCTCGGGGCTGCCCAGAAAGTCGTAGGTATCCTTGGCGGCGATGCACTGGACCAGCGCGTTGGGGTCGGCCAGCCCGATATCCTCGACCGCGGCGCGGGTGAGGCGGCGCAGCACGTAGAGCGGCTCCTCCCCCGCGGTGAGCATGCGCGCGAGATAGTAGAGCGCGGCCTGCGGATCGCTGCCGCGGATCGACTTATGCAGCGCCGAGATGATGTTGTAATGACCCTCGCGATCCTTGTCATAGACCGCGACGCGGCGCTGGAGCAGTGCTGAAAGTCCTGCGGGATCGAGCGGCGCGGGCAGGTTGACCGAAAACAGCGTCTCCGCCTGATTGAGCAGGAAGCGGCCATCGCCGTCCGCACTGGCGATCAGCGCGGCGCGGGCAGCTTCGTCGAGGGGGAGGGGACGGCCTTCCAGTTCCTCGGCACGCTGGAGCAACCGGTCGAGCGCGGCGGCATCGAGCCGGTGGAGGATCAGCACCTGCGCGCGGCTGAGAAGCGCGGCGTTCAGTTCGAACGACGGATTCTCGGTGGTGGCACCGACCAAAGTGACGGTGCCGTTCTCGACAAAGGGCAGGAAGCCGTCTTGCTGGGCGCGGTTGAAGCGGTGGATCTCGTCCACGAACAACAATGTCTTGCGGCCGATCCGGGCATGTTCCTTCGCCTCGGCAAAGACCTTCTTCAGATCGGCAACGCCCGAGAACACCGCGCTGATCGCAACGAAGCGCAGGCCCACTGCGTCGGCGAGCAGGCGCGAGATGGTGGTCTTGCCGGTGCCGGGCGGTCCCCAGAAGATGATCGAGGAGAGGCGGCCGGCGGCGACCATCCGGCCGATTGCGCCTTCCGGCCCGGTCAGATGCTCTTGTCCGACCACGTCCTCGAGTTTCCGCGGACGCAGGCGATCAGCAAGCGGCGCGCCCTCGGGCAATTCCTCGGGCGGGGCGGTGGTTTCATGGGTCGCGAAGAGATCGGCCATCGCCGCCTAGATAGGCCCGGATGCGGTGCTTTGCGAAGGCGCGACATAAAACCTCTTGCAAAAACTCTATCAAGATATATCTTAGACGCATCGTGATTCGCTCAATATAGGATTTCAAGATGCGATTTGGATTTCAACATGGCGGCCGCAAGGGCCGCGACTGTGCCGCGCGCGGCATGGGCCGGGGACGCGGCATTGGCGGCGGCTTCGGCGGAGGCTGGGGCCATCCCGGCTTC